>CALFAY010000026.1 GCA_937944855.1 uncultured Planctomycetota bacterium | reverse complement strand
GAAATTTTTTCTACGTTGCAAACAAGGCGACCCACCCGGGGTTGGCGTGGCTGTCTTTCGTTGGCTTCCGAGCCGCGACGGCAACGGAGCGGGGAAGAAACACCGCTCCCTGGCGGTCGCGGCTCGGAATGGCAATCGCGGCTCGGAATGGCAATCGCGGCGCGAAGTTGCGAATTGCGGGGCAGAATGGAAATCGCGGGGCGGAGTGCCAATCGTGGGACGGCGTTTCGCCGGCTGGCGATCTTGGCTCGATGAACCGGAAAACTGACACGCTCCGCTCGCAGATCGTCAATTTGAACGGCGAGGCAAGAGCTTTAACCCCGCTGGCTGGCCGGGACGGTTGTCGGCCCTGGTTTTCGTCGTTAGAGTCTCTGGCGTGGTGGGCGTCACTCGGCGGAGAACGCGTCCCATGATCGACGGCAAAGGCGATAGCATCCCGGAAGCGGTGCGACGGCGGGTCGAGGAACTGCGCGAACAGATCCGCTATCACGATTACCTGTACTACGTCGAAGCCGCTCCGGTCATCAGCGACCTCGAATACGACCGCCTGGTCGAGGAACTCAAAGACCTTGAAGCGAAGTACCCCGAACTGGTCACGCCGGACAGCCCGACGCAGCGGGTCGGCGGGCAGCCGCTGGAGGGCTTCCGCCCCGTTCGCCATGTCGTCCCCATGCTCAGCATTGACAACACCTACAGCGAAGCGGAACTGCGTGAGTTCGATCAGCGCGTCCGCAGGCTGCTGGAAGGCGAGAGTCCGACCTACGTCGTCGAGCAGAAGGTGGACGGCGTCTCGGTGGCGCTGGTGTACGAGAAGGGCCGACTGGTCCTGGGAGCGACCCGCGGCGACGGCATCACCGGCGACGACATCACCGCCAACGTCCGCACCATCCGGGACGTGCCCTTGAGGCTGCGGGGCAAACCGGGCGAGATCCCGGATATGCTGGAAGTCCGCGGCGAGGTGTACATGACCAATGCCGAGCTGTCGCGGATCAACAAAATCCTGGCGGAGCGGGGCGAACGGCTGCTGATGAACCCCCGCAATGCCACCGCCGGCACGCTCAAGCTGCTCGATCCGCGCCAGTGTGCCGAGCGTCGGCTGCGCTTCTTCGGCCACACCGAAGGGCGTCTCGACGGGCTGGACGTGCATACTCACCTGGATTTCCTCCACGTTCTCCGCAAGCTGGGCATTCCCGCCGTGCCCCACAGCGGGCGGATGCGGACCATTGACGAGGTGCTGGCGTACTGCAACGAGCAGTTCGAGGAACGCCATGCCCTCGAATACGAAACCGACGGCACGGTCGTGAAGGTGGACGACTTCGCCCAGCGAGAGAAACTGGGCCGCACCAGCAAGGCCCCGCGCTGGGTCATCGCCTTGAAGGTCGAACTGTGGCAGGCCGAGACAGTGCTCAACGACATCGTCGTCCAGGTCGGCAAAACCGGAGTGCTGACGCCCGTGGGTGAGCTGGAGCCGGTCCTCATCGCCGGCACAACCGTCAGCCGGGTCAGCCTGCACAATGCCGAGGAGATCGCCCGCAAGGACATCCGCATCGGCGATACCGTGGTCGTGGAGAAAGCGGGCAAGATCATTCCGCACGTGGTCCGCGTCGTCCTCGAAAAGCGGACGGGTAAGGAGCGGCGGTTCCACTTCCCGAAGCACTGTCCGGCCTGCGGCGGCGAGGTGGTCAAGGACGAGGGCGGCGTGTTCATCCGCTGCGTCAATCCGGACTGTCCGGCCCAGTTGAAGGAGCGGCTGCGGTTCTTCGCTTCGCGGACGGCGATGGACATCACCGGCCTGGGACCGGCCCTGATCGACCAATTGGTGGACAAGGGTCTGGTGAAGTCGATCGCCGATCTGTACCACCTCCGGCTCGAAGACCTGGTTGAGTTGGAGCGGATGGGCAAGAAATCGGCCCAGAAGCTTCTGGATGCCATCGAGCAAAGCAAGGACCGGGGCCTGGCTCGGGTGCTGACGGGTCTGACCATTCGGCACGTCGGCGAGCGGACGGCCCAACTGCTGGCAGAAGAGTTCGGCTCCATCGAGGCGCTGATGGAGGCGGACGAGAGCCGACTCGCCCAGGTCGAGGGCGTCGGAGAGATCGTCGCCGCCAGTATCCGACAGTTCTTCCAGAGTTCCTCCGGCCGGAAGCTGATCGAGGCGTTGCGCAAGGCCGGCGTGAAGATGACCGAAGCCGCTGCTGCTAGGCGGAAGGCAGCCGAGGAGCTGCCTTTGGCGGGGAAAACCGTCGTCGTCACTGGCACGCTGGCGAACTTCGACCGCAAGGGCATCAAAGACCTGATCCACCAGCTAGGCGGCAAGCCGTCCGGCAGCGTGTCCAGAAGCACCGATTTCGTCCTGGTCGGCGACAAACCGGGCAGCAAGCTCGACAAGGCCAAGGCCCTCGGCATTCCGATCCTGACCGAACAAGAGTTCCTGAAACTGATCCACCGTTAGACTTCCTTTGCCGACAAAGCTGATAAGCATTGTCGGCGTGGTGATCAAAGCCCGCCGCGGACATGGCATTCGACCCGGTAGCGGCGAATGATGCCGTCGAGATCGTCGCGCAACATTTTCCATTGCTCGGGAGTGGGCCGGAGAATGACCTCGATCGGCTGCTTCTCCTGGGTCGGCGGTTCCAGAGGCTGGAGCCGTTCGCGCAACAAATCCAGGTCGCCGGGAGTGAAGCCGGCGTCGGCCAGTTTCACCAGGGGCGAGGCTTCCAGTTCCTCCAGCACTTGGCGAAGCCGCGCAACATCCCAATCCGACTGGGCGGCCCGATTGTTGAGCATGAGATTCAAGGCGCGTTCGTGATCGAGATCGAGATCGACGACGGCCACCGGCACCTGCTCCCAGCCCAGCTCGCGCAAGATTTTCAACCGCTGATGCCCGCCGACGACGTGCCCGGTGCGGCGGTTCCAGACCAGCGGCTCGACCAAGCCGAAACGTCGCAAACTGCGGCGCAGCTTGCGGTAACGCGGATCGTCCGGCTCCAGGTCCTGACGGGGATTGTAGGGGGCGGGGCGCAACATATTCAGCGGCAGCGTCTCGATGCGCAACATTTCACGGCTCCTTGCAGGCAAGGGTGCGGGAAAACGGTTCTCGGCACGGTCTGCCAAAGCGGCAGAACCACGGCTCGGATAGATCAGCGCAACATGTTTGGTCAGGGGAGTTCGCACGGGTCGGGCGGCGGGCCGTCGTCAGGATGCCAGAGGTTGTAGCCAAGCATCGCCCGGATGCACAGCACCGCCAGCTTCTCCCGGCTGCCGGCCAGGGCACGGGTCGGATAGGGCGGCAAAGGCGGATTGCAGAAGCGATCTGGAATACCCTTCGGAACGAACCGCCGAGGGTAGAGGTCGCGGATTTCCCGGTTGCGATAGCAGCCCCAGCACAGACCCCGAGGCCGACCCGCCGGCGACTTGTGACAATGCTGACAAACGGCGCGCACTTTCCCTTTCACGGGCGACTCCGACTCAAAAAGGGGTCAACTGATGCGTTGTGATTCCTAGTCTATTCATGTGTACACTATTGTGTCAACCGTGGTTGCTCCGCTGCGCCAGGTCGGGCTATGACCGAGCATTCCCAAGACAGCTTGTATTCCTGGCCGCAGTACTGGGACCTGCTCTTCCGCGACGAGACCCGTCGCGAGGCGGAGTTCTTCGAGGCGGCGTTTCGCCGTTATGTGCCGTTTCCGGTGCGGCATCTGCTGGAACCGGGCTGCGGCAGCGGTCGGCTGGTCGTCGAGATGGCTCGGCGAGGTTATCGGGTCCACGGTTTCGATAGCAATCGGAAAGCCCTGGCGTATCTGCGGGCCAAGCTGTCTCGGCGTCGCCTGACCGCTCACGTTTTCGAGGCGGACCTGGCCGATTTTCGGCTGGCCAGGCCGGTCGATGCTGCGTTCTGCACGTTCAACACATTTCGCCACCTGCTGGACGAAGCGTCGGCTCGTCGGCATTTGGAACTGGCGGCCGACGCGGTTCGGCCCGGAGGGATCTACATCCTGGGTCTGCATCTGTTGCCCGAAGACGTGGCCGAAGAGAGCGAGGAACGCTGGCAGGCCCGGCAGGGTCGGCTTCGGCTTCATGCCACGCTGCGGGTCGTGGCCTTCGACCGCGGGAAGCGACAGGAGACGCTGCGGCTAAGCGTCCGGGTGCGGACGCCGACACGGTCGTTTCGATTGCTCGACGAATGGCGATTGCGGCTTTACACGCCGGGGCAGATGCGTCGGCTGCTGGCCAGCGTGGCGGCGTGGGAGCTTCTGGACGTGTTCGATTTCTGGTACGAAATTGACACCCCGTTGCGGCTCGACGACGGAATGGTGGATACGGTGCTGGTGCTGCGGCGGCGGTCAGGGCGAAGCGGCGAGGCGTTCAGTTGATGCTGAATTCGGGCGGGAACTTGGGGCGTTCCCTGGGCATGGGCAGCGGTTCGGCTCCTTCCTTGAGAGCTTGGAGCAGTTTGCGGGCGCGGCTGGGCACGTCGGGTTCGCCGAGGAGGGCTTGCTTGACTTCGGGATCGAGCGGCAGAGCAAAGGCGAGGATGTCGATCAGCGCGCCAGACGGTAGGTCCTGGTGGAACAGTTCCTCCAGTTGCCGGATGGCCGGGCCGCCCACGGGCAGCCAGCGCCGGACGTATTCCAGCAGGCTCTGTCGCAGTTCCGTGATGGGTGGGCTGGGGCCGTCCGGGATCGGCCAGCCGTGGGCCAGGCGGTAGAGCTTTTCGCAGGGGATTTCCGACTCGATCCGCAGGCGGCACAGGCCGCGGACGACGATGTTGAACCGGCCGTCCTCCAGGCGCTGGCTGTTGATGATGCGGCACAGGCAGGCGGTGTCGTGGATGGGCGGATTGCCGAGATACTCTTCCGGCGTGTGCGGCTTGAGCAACACGATGGAGATGAGGTGGTCGGAAGCCAGGGCGTCTTCGGTCATCTGGCGGTAGCGCGGCTCGAAGATGTGCAGGGGCTTCAGGACGTAGGGAAACATGACGAAGCCAGGCAACGGGAAGAGCCGGGTTTTCCCGTCGAAACCATGCAGGTTCAGGTCTTCATCGCCCATAATCATCTCCTTCCACGTCTGGCCAGGCCTCGGGCGGCGGATCGAGGGCGATGGTGGGGACGCGGGTTTCGTCGAGTTCGGCGGTTCGTCCGGCCAGCAGATCGGCGAAGCAGTGCTGCATGCCGTCCCAGAAGAGGTTGAGGTCCAGGCCGAGGTAGGCCGGGCGGAAGGGATCGAGATACTCGCGGCTGGAGTGGAAGAGCTTAACTGCTCCGCGGAGGTTGCCGTTGTGGAAGTGGCACAGGGCGACGGCGGCCTGGATGAGACCCTGGTAGAAACGCCGCTGCGGCAGAGTGCTTTCGTGCCATAAGTCCTCCCAGGCTTCATGGGCCTCGAACCAGGCGCCGCGGTTGAACCGCACGACGCCGACCAGATAGCGTGGATCGTAAGGTTCTTGAGTCATTGGTCTTATTGTACGCGGGGATCGCTGGGTCACGGGAACGATTTTCTGACCGTATTGGAGCACTTAGTCGTCCGACGCGACTGTTCTGATGGCCGCAGTGAATTGCCATGCCGGGCCAGGCCGGTTTCACAAGGCGAATTTCGATTGCTGGGCATGGTCTGGAAACGCTATATTCAGGAGGATGTCGGCCGGGGTATGTCGTTGGTCTCCCTTCGCGAGGCCGTGCCCCAGCCCAGCGGAAAGGAGCATGTCCATGCGTCACGTCGTCGCTACCGTGATCGGCTTGCTATTGGCCTCGGCCGCGTGGGGCCAGGAAGCCAGCGTCGCCAAGCCCGAACTGGCCAAGGTCGATCAGGCCGCCGCCCAGCCGGCGGACAATGCGGCCCTGCCCCGGCTGGCCTCGCACCAGGACCTGCGGAAACTGCTCGCAACGCCCAGCGAAAAGCTGGCCCGGTTCTCGGTCGATCCCGGCACGCCGCTCCGCGATGCCCTCGACATGCTGTCAGTCGTGCTCAGCACTCCCGAAACAGTCGTCGAGTTCCGCATCGCCGAGGACCTGTTCGAGGCCTGGCAGGCTGCTGCCAACCTGGGGGAAGCCCCGGCAGGCGAGTGGGTTGGCCGGCGAGTTCGCAATCGCACCCCGGACGCGATTTTGCGAGAAATCCTCAAGCCGCTTAGGGCTACTTACCTGGTCCGCAAGGATCATATCCTCGTGGTACCCAGACAGTGCCCGATATCCTCCGACGACTTCGCTCCCTATCTGACCGTGCACGCCCAATTCGAGAACGTCCCGTGGCTCGACGCCGTCGAACACCTGGCCGAGGAAACCGGCGTGACCGTCGTGATACACCCGACGGTCGCCCGGCTGGCCAACGAGAAGAACACCGTGCGCGTCTATTTCAACAACACGCATCTGTTCACGGCCCTGCGATTGCTGGCGGAGATGAACAACGGGAGTGTCGTCACCACGCGCGATGTCCTTCTGATCGCCCCGAAAGACGTGGCCCATCAGCTGATCAAATCCGAGGAAGCCTGCTCGTTGGCGAATTACTAAGCCTCACGACCCCGTTTCACCGTAGTAATGGAGTAAGGAGGTAAAACCGCGATAACCCGAGGAGCAGGGAAGAGGCGATGCGGATATTGGTGCAGATCGGTTTAGTGGCGCTCGGCTCGGCCCTTGGTGGGTTGACGCGCTGGGGAGTCGGAACGTTGGCGGCTCATGGCCTGGGCCGGGACTTCCCCTACGGAACGCTCATCATCAACGTGCTGGGCAGCTTTCTGCTCGGCGTCGTGGCCGCTTGGCTGACCGGGCCGCTCCTGCACCACAACCACGGCTGGGTCAAAGCGGAGGACCTGCGTCTGCTGCTGGCGGTCGGTTTCGCCGGAGCGTTCACGACCTTTTCCACGTTCGAGTACGAGAGCCACGGTCTGATCCACAACGGCGAATACGCTCTGGCCGGGGCTTACGTCCTGGGCAGCGTCGCCGCGGGGTTCGTGGCCTTGCAGTTGGGCATCTGGCTGGTCGAACGCTGGTGACGGCCGCTACCATGTCAGAATGAGCAGTACCACCACCAAACCGAGGAAGTCGTTGGCGGGAATTGTCGGCGACTTCCTCGGCATGATTCGCTTCAGCCACACGCTCTTCGCTCTGCCCTTCGCCCTGGCCGCCCTGGTGCTGGCCTGGCGGGAGACGGGACGGCTGCGCTGGCCCGACTGGGCCTTCGACTTGGCGGGGATCGTCGTCTGCATGGTGCTGGCCCGCAGCACGGCGATGGCCTTCAACCGCCTCGTCGATCACCGCTACGACGCGGCCAATCCGCGCACGGCTAATCGGCACTTACCCACGGGCCGCCTGTCACGCTCCGTGGTCTGGGCCTTCACGCTGATCTGTGCCGCCGGCTTCGTGCTTTCCACCTTCCACTTCGTCCTGCACAACGACAACTGGTGGCCGGTCTATCTCAGCGTCCCGGTTCTGCTGTTTGTCTGTGCCTACTCGCTGACCAAGCGGTTCACGGCATTGTCGCACTTCTGGCTGGGAGCGTCGCTGATGCTGGCTCCGGTGGCGACGTGGCTGGCGATCACCGGCGGAATGGCGGCGACCCCAGTGCTGCTCGGCCTGGCCGTACTCTGCTGGGTGGCCGGGTTCGACATCATCTACGCCTGTCAGGACGTGGACTTCGACCGCCAGGCGGGCCTGCACAGCATTCCAGCCCACATCGGCATTTCCCACGCCCTGCGCGTGTCCATGCTATGTCACTTCGTGATGCTGGCTCTGCTCGTGGCGGCGGGAGCGGCGGCGGGACTGGGCTGGGTGTACTTCGGCGGCATCGCCCTGGTGGCCGGGCTTCTGGCCTACGAACACTGGCTGGTCCGGCCCGACGATCTGAGTCGGGTCCATGCGGCATTCTTCCACGTCAACGCCGTCATCAGCGTCGGCTTGTTCGTCCTCGTCGCAGCCGACCTTTGGCTCATCGGCTAAGCGTCTCGCGGCCAAATCAAGGCACTGCTACGCCGGGCGGCGGTGGCGATAGTACAGCACCCCGGCCAGGATTAACAGCACGGCGAACAGCACGCCGTTGATAATAAAGAAGATACTGTTCCGGCTCTTCGTCGTCGGCCCGACCTCTACGGGACGATTGATCCAGCCCTTGGTATGCACCGCGTCGTATTGTCGCACGTCCTGCGGGATATGGAGAACAAAAACCTCATGTTCACTTGCAATGTTCCACTCCAGCCTTGTAATCTCCATTACATAAGTCACATAATCTATGAGCGTGCCATCGGCTAAAGGGCCTGCATAATGGGTAAACGTTGCTTTATGCGGAAAATCGATGACTTGTCCCGTATGGTCTTTGCACATGCGGTAGTCATCCAGCTCGTGCCGTTCGTAAAGCCGCATCTCCCTGTCTCGCGGCAAATTCGGAGAACGCCATCGCGAATAACCTGAGATCGAGGCTTCCCATAGTACTCAAACACCAGGGACCAAGGATGTCGTCGGTTGCTGCTGTGCCAGTGAGCGGTCTGTTCGCTATCCAAATGGCCCTCTAAGTCATCGCCTATAACGATCAGTGTTCGAACTGTGGTGCCATCAAACACTTGGATCTGCTTCAAGGGCTTGTCGGCCAAATGCCATTCCTGCTCGTAGCGCTCCTTGGCACCGCTTCGCCACCAACGACCTCGAAAGGAACGGCTCTTGGAGTCGTCTGCTGTGTAAAGGTATTGACGGGCGCCGACCTTGCCCCCAGTCTCCCTGGCAAGTTGCTCAAGGAGTTGAACCTGCCTCTCTCCCGTTGGCACAAGACGGTATTCGAACTCTGCAAAGGCGGAACGAGCGAAATCCTCGTACTGTGAAAGAACCCGGATCGCCTCTTTCGCGACAGCCAGGCCATCCAGGTCCTCCTTGGCTGGATCGCCTGACCAGATCAGGGTCACTGCCAGTAGGCCCCACGAGAGCTTGGCCATCGCCTCCTCCCATTAGCAATCATCACACGAATCACCCACGCCATCTACGATGTCGTTGCACTTACCATCACGGATAAAGTTAGGGGCGGTACAGGAGCCGCAGGTTCCAGCAGGACCCGATCGCACGCCGACCATCAAATCGGCATTGACGCATGCAGGATTACCCTCGTAAAAGCATATGCAATCCTGCACCGGACAGGGACAACACCAATCCCTGTGATTAAACCCCGACTGGGGGTTGCAGTAGTGACACCTATTCTCGCCAAGCACAATTCTGGTCGTGCATCGACCTTCCCAAACGCACCGGCCCGCGGCCAGCGTCACCGCCGGGGTCAGGATCAATCCCAACGCCGCCAAGGCAAATCCCACCGCCCCAGTCCCCCGCCGCATGAGCATGCGCATCGCTTCCTCCTTTCCGGGCCGGGGACTTTCTCAAGCAACGCAGCGTCGTGTTTGCTGAACGAAAAGGTATATCGCCACCGTGCCCGCGGCTCCCAGCGCGGACAGCAGCCACGGCACGGCCGCATGGCCCAGCGGGGCTGCCAGGCGAACCTCATAACCTCCGGAAACACGATCCCAGCGGGCAGCCGTCTTCTGCTTCAAGGCCAGGCTTTCCATCACCGACCAGACGGGGATGCGTTTCGCCTTTAGAGGCCCCAGGCGTTGCGGATCGAACTCCAGACGCGGATGCAGAGCAAGGCGCAATCCCGTGGCTTGCTCAAGGGTGGTCAGCAAATGTTCCGAAGTCGGCGGCTCGTCATAGTCAAAGGTGACAAAGACGCGCAACCGCTCGTCTTTGCGCAGACTGTATATGATGCCCGTGGGCGCGTAATAAACCACGTGCATCAGCAGAGGGAAGACCAGCCAGGCATAAAAAGCAGCTGTCAAACCGAGGCGCAAGGGATCCCATAACGGACGTCCGGTGAGGGTTGGCGGTTTCCACAACACCAGGGCGACCAAGACGAGGCTATCGCCCGCCAGCATGACCCAGGGACTGACATGCACCTTGCCCAGGCAGCCGCATCCGCCGTACTTCATCACCCCTTGATATAAAGACACCTCGAAGAACACAGCGAACGTGATGATCGCAAGCCAGCGCAGCAAGCCGGGAGCGATGCCGCTCAACAGGCCCACCGCCAGGGCCGTTTCGTACAGCACTAGCAGGGTCAGAAAGGTCCGCGAGTTGAGAGCCGTCTGCTCCCGCAACTCCTCGGTGGCGAGTTGATGCGTCTTTAATAGTGCGGCGACTATCAGAATCAAGCCGACGACAAGGGGCACTCCCCAAACCCGGGCTGCCTCCAGCACGATGGCCAGCCGACCTCGCACCAGGGATGGCCGACAACCGGCAGCCATGTCGCCTGCCTCAGAGATCGGGAGTTCCCTTCAAAGCCCAAAGGGCGGACAAGAATACGTGGTTGGATTGGTAATTTGTTAGCTTACGGACAGGCTTCGTCGTCCAGGATCGTGATGGTACACACCGACGGACTGCCCACGCTGGCCCCTTGAGCATTCGACAGTTCAAGCGTGAAGCTCTCGGTCGGTTCGCAATAGTTGTTGTCGATAATGTTGATGACAAGAGTTTTTGCGGTCTCTCCGGGGGCAAAAACCAACGTACCCTCCGTGTGCTCGTAATCCCGCAAACAGCTGACGGCCACGGCACTGCCGTCTCGGGTGGCGTAATCCACCGTCACCGTCTGCGACGAAGCAGCGCTTAAAACCACGGTGAGGACCACCTGCCCATCGCCTTCGCCGACCGTGTAATTCGACGCGCTGAGGTACACGACCAGTCCGCTGTCGGGGTCCGGGTTGGGCACTTGCGCCTCGGCTCGCGGCCACAGGCTCGATCCCATAACCGCAAGCAGGACCAAGGCGATAACAACAACGCTGAGAACGGACCATACCCACCAGGGGGCCCTGGCGAGTTGCCGGACCACGGGCCGCCTCCTTCCACGATGGGATGCCTGCGAAAGTGCCCAGAAACCGAGTGGAACCTGGATCGACTTTGACTTCAACCCAGCGTCTAACGTATGTGTGTCAGGGGGAAAAGTAAAAATTTCTCCAATGATTGCCGAGTGAGGGAAGACACCGCTCCCTGGCGGTCGCGGCTCGGACGGCGGTTGTGGCTCGGGCTCGGACGGCGGTCGTGGAGCGGAGTCGAGGCGAAGTTCAGGGCATGGGACCGGGGAATGGCGAAGCCGGGGCGGCGGAAGACTTGCCCGCTTCGCCGACGGGCAGCCCGGCCAGCATTTGCATGAGCAAGGCGATCTGGTCGAGGTCGCGCGGCGTGGTTTTCTTGTCCGGTTTGAGGGCAGTCGGCGGCCAGTCGGGATGTTCCGACATGTACCAGGCCAGACCGGAGAAGAACATCTCGATCTGCTCGGCGGCCTTGCGGGTGACGGCCTCGTTAGTCAGGCCCCAGAGGCGGGAGACAAGTTTGGCGGCCCGTCCGGCATCGTACTGGGCGAAGACCTCGGCTCGATGGCGGACGCCGACGCGGCCATCCGTGCCGACTACGTCGTGATGCCGCAACAGGACCACAGCCCGCACCGGCACGCTGGGTCCGATCGGAGCCGGCTTGGCCGTCCCCTCCGCATACCAGACCCGCCGATGCGGTTCCCGGAGGATTTCGTAACAGGTCATTTCGCTGCCCACCGGATCGACGCCGTAAAACAGTCCGTCGCCCCGCTGTTCCACCGTCGCACATTTGACGCCCAGGGCCTTCCAGGCTCGGAAGCCGTGATGCGGATGGTCCAGCAGCCAGCCGTAAACCTTCGGTTCGCACGGAAAAGCCTCGACCGGCCCGCGGGCATAGGTGGTCGGTTGCTTGAGCACCGCCTCGACCTTGGGACGCAGGGCCTCCGGGACCTGATCGTAAGGAAAGGTGGAGGCGGTGAGGCGGGCGGCGACTTCCTGGGATTCGTTCAGGTCGGCGTGCGTCGCTTCGGGGAGCACCAGGGGGAAGACGAATCCGAGGGTCAAAAGCGAGCCGACACGCACAAGGCGGAGCATGGGAAGCCTCGCGGGTTCAGGCCAACTGGGTCAAAGAATCGGCCGGGTCGAGCAGCACGGTTTGTCCAGGCCGCAGTTTGTGCGCTTCTTTCATCGTCTGTGGAAAGCACGGATCTGAAGGATTTTGCGGAGTCTGGAAAGCCCGGCGGCGGACTGGCGTTGCCTCCAAAACCGATTTCGGCTTGAATCGCCGCCACCGGATCGACAGTCCGGTACTCTTCAGCCCGGCTGAGTCAGGGAGGACGCGAATCATGTTGCCGCTGTTCCGCAACCGCTGGTCCTGGATCTGTCTGGGCATCGTGATTGCCGGAGCCGGCGTGTGGGCGTGGACGGAACGCCATGCGATTCTGGCCTGGCATTACGCCGCGTGCCTGGCTCAGGCCGACGAAGGCGAGCGGGAGCAGTGGATCCAGAAGCTCGAGACGGTGGACCGGCCCAAAGCGATCGCTGCGTTGTTGCGGCTGGCAGATCACCCTTCCGATCCGGTGCGGGCCAACACGACGGCGGGGTTGGCGGTCCTTTGTTCGGCAAAGGATGAGCCGGGCTGGACGGTCTTCTTGACCCGTCTGGCGGCTCAGACGTTCGACAGCCGAACTCCGGCGGGCCGAGCCGTGCTTCTGGAAGCCATCGCCGCCGCAGCGGAGGGTGTCTCCCCATCGGCCCTGCCCGTCAGCTGGACCGAGACGGCCGGTCAGCTGGTGATACAGGCCCAGGCCCGCAGCGAACCCGAGACGCGGCTCGGGGCCTTGCAGCTGGCGTGGGTGGTGAGTCGGCAGGAGCGACCGGCCCAGGATTTGCTCGGCCAGCGGTTCCTCAGCGCCTGTCGGCAGCTTGCGGAAGAGAGTATGAAGGCTGAGGATGCTTCCCGACGACGATCTGCCGTGCGGCTGGCTTGTTTGCCAGAACTTGGACTCCTGGATCGAGTTGCGTCATTGGTTACAGGAGTGAAAGCGGATCAGGACGCAGTGGTGAGAGAATTGGCCCTGCTGGCTGTCGCAGCCCATGAGGAGATTGCCGACACGGAGTCGCTGTTGCCGTTGCTGCACGATTCCGATGCCGAGGTGCGAGCCACCTGCGAGTTCGTGCTCCGCAGCCGGGGCCTGACCTCGTCGCAGATTCACCTGGCCAGACAGATGACCGATCTACAAGACCTTATCAGAGCCAAAGTTCCGTCGCAGATCGGAGACTTTCCAGACCTCGATTCCGGAATCTGGCTGGACCGCCTGAGCCGCGATCGGTCTCCGGCAGTCCGGGCCGCAGTCGTCCGGGCAGCCGCCGAGATCGGTCAGCCGCAGCTGCGCAGACGGTTGGCGGAGATGGCGGAGACCGATCCAAGCCCGACGGTGCGTCAGATCGCGGCGTATTATTTAGGCACATCCTTTGGCGTGGCATCAAGATAGAAAAACTACGCAATATAGATGGATATTTCTGGGCTGGAGAAGGGTCTTTTCCATTTTGCCAATTGCAGCTGCGAAGCGGATTGAGGAGCCCGTTCGGGCTGTGTCAAGAGTCCCGAGTCTGAAGCCGAAGTCTTGCCGAATCCATGCTTTGCGACCTTGACGCGGTTTCCGAGGGGGGATACAGTTGGGTTAGGAACGGTCTCAGCAGCGTCCGAGGGCACTGGCCTTGACCCAGCCCAGGTGCCTGCCGATTCGTCGCCTCTGAGAACCGCCTCGCTGGTTCCTTCAGGTGGAGGGGATCTTCACCGGCGCGCAGGTTGCACACAATCGCCGCCCGCGCGTGGGAATCGGTACCCTAGGATCTGCACCATAGACGGGAAGGATAGGCGGCGATGTTGGTACTGTCACGCAAAAAGAACGAGAGTATCGTCATCAACAACGACATCACGGTGACGGTGGTCGAGATTCGCGGCGACAAGGTCCGGCTGGGAATCGTGGCCCCGAAAGAAGTGCCGGTTCACCGTCTGGAAGTGTTCGAGGCGATTCACGGCAAGGGGCCGGACGCTCCGACCTCCGCGGTGGCCACCAAACCGGGCGAGACTTCCTGAAGCACTCGCCGGATGACGGAACAAACTCTGCACGCCTTCTTCCTTCGCTTCCAGCTTGGCGACGGGAGAAGGCGTTTGTGTTTTCCTCGGCGATCCGCCTTGCCGACACGCTCTTTCACGGGGAGTAGAGTCCGGGACGGCAAGTGAACCAGACCAGTTCGATTTACTGGTCGTAGGGCGGGTCATCGGTCATGATTCAGTGCTGTCTGGCGGCGGCAGCCCGCATGGTTGCACTGCGTCTTCAGCCGACGATCCACAGTGCGACATACGGGACCAGATTGAACAGCAAAATTCCTATCTTGTAAACGGACATGCCGGCGTAGTGAAGAGTGTCAAACTGCTCACCGGACAGGCGGAACCACCTGCCGTGCAAGCCCTGAATCCATTCGCGCGCAAGCGCGAAGACCAGAAACCACACCAGCAGGATTCCGTAGTTGATGACTGCACACCACAGCAGGAAGTTACGCAGGGCATCAGGAGTCATCTACTTTTCTCCCGGGGGCGAAGGAGGACCCGGCACACCAGCCTGCCGGGGGCGTCACCACTCGTCGGGCGATTATCTGCCACTTGGCGTCCCGACATAGGGGGTGATTGTACCTGAGCCGCGTTTTACTTCCCGGGTGATGCCGTTGCGGGTCTCCCGAATCAACACGGCGAACGGATCGCCAGTGTAGCAGACTTCGCTGAAGAAGGCGAACGCCACGGCGTCTTCCGTCACGAACATGGGGGCCAGCTTACCAGCCGTCGTCGTGTAACTGAACGTGCCGAACACCAGGAGCGTCCCGCCCCGCTCCGTCTTGTAGCCCAACACCCACAACTGTCCACCCTCGTTGGTCAGGTGCGTTCCTTCGTTCTCGATGTTCAACTGCCGCGCCCAGACCTGGTGTCCGGCCCGCATGCGCAGATCCAGAGTTGTCACGTCTTCCAGAAACAACCGCCCCTTTGCGGTGTGATTGATGCGCGACTCGATGCTCCGCAAGACGACCGTGCGATTCGTGCGGATCTCGATCCCGCCATTGATCGGGGCGAAGTGCTTGATCACCACCTTCTCGTCACCGTCGTCGATGATGATGTCCGGCTTGGAGCGGCGGTTGTAGTCGATCCACGCCCCAGTACCCAGTAGCCGCCTTACCTTGCCCCGTAAGATGACGGGCTTTTCGACCGTGTAAAAGCCTGGGAGGAACACGGTCGTTGCCCCGGAGTCGATGGCTTTCTGGATTGCGGCAGCGGAGTCCTTCTGGCCGGTCGGGTCAGCCCCAAAAGCATCCACGCTAGCCCATGTCGTCGGATCGTCCCACGCCACCTCCGGCGTCTCCTCGACCGGTAAGCGCAGCGTGGCAACGGGTCCGCCGAACGGACGGGTGGCGGGGTGGGAGAAATAGGTATCGACGCTCGGTCCCTTGCTGCCGGGTTTGTCTTCCCCGGTGATGCGGAGGGCGGCTGCGTAGTCGGGCGTCGTTACGTCGGCAATTGCACGGGCGTAGCCGGAAGTGGCCACGTCACGCAGACCGAGGCGACCGCCATTGTAGTTCACCACTGCCGGCAGGTGCTCCGCTCCGTCCCGGCCCGCCAGCATGGCGTCGAGCAGAGCAAGGCTGCCGTAGCTGCGGACCGCAACCACGGCTGATTCGCTCCGCAACCCGCGGATGCTCACTGCCTGTCCGTGGTTGTCGAACCCGAACTGGGATTGTCCGATAAGCGTGATGTGCTCGAAGGTCTGGCTAGTGACCGCCCGGGTGGTACTGATCCCGACCTGGAAGCCTCGGACCTCGACATTGCGGACGAGCAGCGGGCCGTTCATGTCGCGGTGGCCCAGATCCAGACCGATGCGCCCCAGACCGTCCTGCGAGACAATGGCCACGTTCCGCACAGCCCCGGTGTTGTTCGAGTAGAACTGGAGGCCGATGGCCCCGGCATTGCTGCGGCCCACGTCGAACGTCAACCCCTCAACGTAATTGTGGAACCAGTCGGCTGAACCAAAGCCGCCGCACCCCATGATCGACGCGGGCTTCTGGGGGTCGGTGAAGGTTCCGTTTTTCAGGCGGATGACGGTCTTCCGGGGGCTCTGGCCTTGGATCCAGTTGAAGCCCCAGGCCGGCTGCTCGCGGCTATTCTTATTCGACCAGTTGAGCGTCGCCGACACGAGGTATGTCCCGTTTGGGAAATAGAGCACCTTGTGCTGGCCCATCATGTCGGAAAGGGCGCGTTGGATCGCGGCGGTGTCGTTAGTCACGCCGTCGCCTTTAGCACTGTAAGGCGGTGCGGTCACGTCAATGACGAATGCCGATTTGGGGAACCGATAGTCGGCGTCGTCTTGGAAGCAGGCTCCCGTCCCGTCTGCCTGTCTGCTTGAGCGGTGGAGGCTGTGGGCAGGAAGGCTATGATTGCCAGCAAACACCCACCAACCCAGGCATGGCTCATGCCGGGAAAACTCATTCGCAGCGTCCTTTGATTCTAAAACTGAACCCTCTCAACCGCCCGCAGCCCTTCGATCAGCTAGGAATCCCCCGACCCGCCGCCAGGAGCCTCATTCGGAGCCTCGCCGTGATAAGTATTCTTCGGAACGTTGGCCCACTTGCTGTTCAATAACCACTCAGCGATGGCCTCGACGAGCGGCTTGGCCCCTGGTGTTTTGGCCACGACAATGAACCCAGACCAATTGTCCCACTCCAGGGCGACGACTTCCGAGCCAGGGCGGTAGTCCTGAGACAGAAAGCTCAGAAAGTCGGTGATCGGCATCCCCGTCCGTCGAAGCTGTAAGGCTCCTGCAACATCGCTGCAAATTGCGGAATAGCTTTCGCCCGGGATGTTGAAGATCTCGAAAGTCAGTCGCCCGCTGGCATCTCGGTAGAACGAGTTGTCGGCCATCGGTCGTTCTCCACCGTCGTCAAGGAACGCCCCAGCCTGACAGCATGAAGCGTCGGGCGAAGTTCCAACCTTGCGGTTCACGGCGGCACTTGGGCAGCACCAGCCTGGACGAGCACAGCCCGGACTTCAGTAGCCTCGACTCGCCGGGTCGGGTTGTTCGGCTTGACCACGGGTAGCCCTTCTGGACCGAGGACGCTTCAGCGATGACAGCCCCTAATCCGCGATTGCGGCCCCCATGAAAAAGTTGGTTTGTGACCGCAAGGAATGACCTGACGTCACGGAAAACCAATCGGGCCCGCATGAGTTGGATTCCCGCATGGGAATGGCATCTATCGAAGCATTGTAGCTTCTTTCCCACGGGAGAGAAAGGCGGTCTTGCCGACTGAAGAGAATGATGGCCACGGCCTTGTCGGCAACAGATCTAGCCATCCCGGGGTCCGGGGACGGCGCCAGCCTCATCTGTGCTCCTTTAGAACACATCTGCCTACCGACGAACTGGAGTACTCCTAGTCTGCTTCGCCTAATTCTCCAAGACTCACCGGCAGACCTGTTTCAGCGTCTGCAAGCCAATGATTGGAGGATTCCGTGAATATCATCACACAACCCGCAACGCTTAACCCCCTTGCGTGGGGTTAAGATTTATTGCTTTCCATTGCCACCAAGGAGGAAAGCCGAGGCATGCGGGTTACACGACAACTCAAACCGACCAGCGCCGCCAGTCCGCCGACAGCGAAGAGGGCGATAGAAGACGGCTCTGGAACAGGCAACACGGAGGCTCCCAGGCCAAAACTGCCCAAGCCCAGTCCGGTAAAGTCGGCAATCAGGGTTGCCATAGCATTGTTCTTGTTAACACTGTAGTAACGGAGAACAGCAGAATTATCTAAAGCAGTGGTCGCATACATCTGACCCGTGTAGTCAATGGCAATACTAGCAAATGGTCCCCCTAAGTTCATGGTTCCTTGCAAAGTATAAGCGCCTGTCCCAGGATTACTTTTGTATAATGTCGCCTCCGACAGAAGGCAGAGTGGTCAGGATGGACGCCGTATTGGACACTAAATCAATTCTCCATACGTTTCCGGAGAGAAAGCCATAGGTAAACAATACATCGCCTGGTGTCTAGGCCAATGAATTCATGCCGGACGCACCAAAGGAAAACACGGAGTCAGAAAGAGCTGCGGTCGTGGGATTGGCAGTAAAAATATTGGTATTGCCAGAAACCACATTTTCGACAACATAAAGCGTTCCTGATGATGACAGTGCAATGTCGCCAAGTCGCCGACCCGTTGACCCAATTATAGTAATACTTGGTGACGGGGTGTTGTAATTGTTGACCTGAAAAAGCCGAGTGTTAGGGCCGGGTATCGCGCCCAGGCCGTACATAAGCCCAGCTTCCGCAATTGGCGCAGATTTCAGAAGACATGCCAGAATGCCGGCGAACACTAAGGTATGCGACCCCAGGGGAAAGCGTGAAACCATCGGCTCCTCCCAGTTATCAGCAAGGGCAGTCGCAGGTTAATAATGTTAAAAGACGTCGATGCTGCGACCGGCTTGCAGTTCCCACAGTCGGACAAACACCACGGCGCGAGGCCAAAACCGGGCCTTACCTCCTTCAGGACCAGATCGCATATCCTGTGCAAAACACCTCGTCGGTGCGCCGATGAGTTTCATCACCAGCAGAGAACGGATCTCTGACCAAGCCTGACTACTGAGCGGTTACGCGTAGAAGCCTGGTTGTCCGTCACTTCCGGCAACTTAAGATATTCCCGGCTCGTTTCCTCACGGAAAGACGTTTGCTACGGCTTGTTTCGGCACGATTACACGGTTATGGCTACAGATATGACACTCCGCGATTCTTTTCGGAAACGTAAAAGTATTCGACAGATACCATTCGAGCAACAAATCGAACGGAACTTCTGAACTTTCGTTCTGTTTGTCTTAGGGTGAGTAGAGGCTCTGGACGGTCAGTCTGAAACGCAGTCAGGCCAACGGTGCTCGGCATGCTCCAACTTCTTTGCCCAGTTATTTGGAAGAAACCAGAGTTAGGTCGTCCCGGCGGGGCAAGCTGAGCATGAAGTCGCAGAAAGATAATCACGTCCCGCGGTCAGTCGGGGCGTCCGCTTCGGCCTCCGGTTGCGGCCGCAGCGTGACCGACGCCGCGTACAATCCGCCGGCAAGAATGCCGAGCATCACCCCCACCCCGCACCCGATAGCCTGCAAGGTGCCAGTAAGCAGCGTCAGCGACAAGGCGACTGCCACCGGACAGCCGATCAGGCACAAAAACCCCAGCCCCTCCAACCGCGGCATCTGACGACCCTCCTTTCGCTTGCTCTTGCTACGGGATGTCCATTCGCAGATCAATTCACCGACTTTGGTGCGGAACGAATCCCTTCAGCAGCGGGGACAGCTCTGTGGTGCCGTGCCCCACCTGCCGGGTTCGGGCTGTAGGTCTGCTATCGCCTCCACCACTTGCGTGCCGAATACCACGACAGACGGCCAGCAGGCGAATCACGGTCAGTGAGAGAACGCCGACCCAGGCCCGCGCGGGGAGAGATAGCCCGCTCACCTCGCCCACCATCCACGCCGACACGGTGTCCAGCACGATTCAGAGAGCGACCCGCAACTACGGTGGAAGCCTCTAGACACAAGATATGGACAAAATATGGAATTATGCGGCCATAGCCTTGCACACCTGCCGAGTTTTTCCCGGCGGTACCGTTGCCTGCCGTAATGTGAGCATGGGTACACTGGGGGCGGTGGGACTCGAACCCACGACCTCCGGATTAAAAGTCCGCTGCTCTGCCAGCTGAGCTACGCCCCCGGCCAGCCCGGTACAGTCTTTATTCAATCTATAGTCGTTCCAAGGCCTCGGCCAATCGCGTCGGGCCGTGATTTCGCTGATCGCTCTGTCGGCCTCTAGCCCATGGCTCGGCTGCTTTTCTCTCTGGCGTCCGGCCTCGGAAACCTAAGCGGTTTTACCAACTGGCCACGGAACCGGGAGGGGTTCTGGGGTCCAACGGTCGGTCGGGCGAGGCCGCGGCAGGTCCGAGTTCCGGGAATGACGGCGTTACCGACGGTGACGGTCCGTAGCCGGCACTCCATACCCCAGGCCGGGCGAGGACCGCAGACAGCCCCGGGGAGATTCGGGAAAATGGAGAAACCAAACCGGTTTTTCCGAAGCCGAAAGGGCTGACCCATGACTGTTGCCCGACTCTGCCTGGCTTTGATGATGTCCTACGCCTGGACGGTTCAGCTTTTCGGTCAGGACGTGCCGAGCGGCTCCAAGCCAAAAGAGAATGGAGTCTCGGTGACGCCGGTATGTCACTGCAAAAAGAAGTTTCCGTACACCACCTACAGCATCGAGCCTCTGTTGTCGGCGCCGCTCTCGATCAGTCCGGTCATGCCGCCGTGTTTCCCGGAGCCGAGTCCGCCCGGGGTCCCCGAAATGCCTCCGCCGACCCCCGCGCCGGTCCCGCCGCAGGCACCGCCGGACGATCTCGAACTTCCGACACCAGCGGTCAGTATCCGCGTCGAGGTCCCGAACCAGTCGGCGGTTGGCCAGGACCTCGCATACCGCATCACGGCTGCCAACCGCTCGGAGGCGGCCGCTCATCATGTGCTGGTTCGTTGCCGATTGCCGGACAACGTCCGCTATGTCCGCAGCGTGCCGGCGGCGATGGTCCTGGGCCGGGAGTTGACCTGGGAGTTGGGCACCATGCAGCCGGGCAGTCGGCATGACATCCAACTGATCCTCGTTCCGACCGGCGGCGACGAGGTGGACCTAGCTGCCCGCGTCCAGTTTGAACATGGCGTCCGCGTCAGGACGCAACTGGCCCGTTCCGCCCTGCGATTGCAAAAATCGGGGCCGGGCGAAGCCCAGACAGGGGAAGCCATGACCTACCGCCTGAGCGTCACCAACACGGGAACGGTACCCGTCGGCAATATCGTGATTATGGACGAATTGCCCGAGGGACTCGAAACCCGGGATGGCCGCAGGGTGCTGAGCTTTCCCCTCGACACGCTTGGCGTCGGTGAGAGCCGACAATTCACCTATGAGGTCATCGCCCGGCGACCGGGGCGGTTCGTGAATCGGGCCACCGTCACCGCCGACGGCGGACTGCGGGACGAGGTGCAATCGGTCGTCGTCGTGAGCGAACCGACGCTGGACCTGCGGATTTCGGCCCCCAGCGAAATGTCCTTTGGACGTTCCCTGGCCGCGGAACTGACGGTGAGCAACACCGGAGGCACGCCGCTGAGGAATGTTGTCGTGACGGCCCCGATCCCGGCGGGGACCGGCCTGGTCAGCGCCAGCGACGGCGGCCGGCAGGTCGGTTCGCAGGTCGAATGGCAACTAGGCACGTTGCAACCGGGCGCGAAGGAGACGCTGGAACTGAAGCTGCGGCCGACGACCGCCGGCAGGGTCGTGATCCTGGCCGAGGCACGGGCGGATCGCGGCCTTCGGGTGACTGCCGATGCGGCCACCGTGATCGTCGGCGAGGCCGGTCTGCTGCTGGAGGTGGTGGACCTGGAGGACCCGGTCGAGGTCGGCGGCGATACGCAGTACAACATCATCATCCGTAATCAGGGCAGCGCGCCGACGACTAACATCCGCATCACCGCTTTCGTGCCGCCGGAACTGGCCGTCTCCCGCGTCCAGGGTCCGACCGACCACACAAAGGAAGACGGCAAGATCGTCTTCGAACCGCTCAACCTTCCGCCCATGAAGGACACGATCTACCGCGTCTATGTCCGTGCCTTGAGGGCGGGCGACGTGCGCTTCCGCGTCGAGATGACAGCCGATCAATTGTCCGCGGGGCCGCTGCGGGAAGAGGAGAGCACCAACATCTATCCGCCCCAGGTGCGGTGAGACTTCGGCCCGGCGTTTCCCGCCGAGAACTATTCGGGAGCCTTTCCGGCGAATGGAAAAACGAAGTCTGTTCCAAGGCCGTCGCTTTCGCCTAGGATAATGTGTTCCCTCTTGCAGGGGGAAATCCGTCCCGCGCGGAGGGTGCTCGTGGAACCTGGTGAACCGAGTCATGACGACCGTTCCGAGCGAAAGCATCCTGATTTTCGATTTCGGTTCGCAGTACGCCCAGCTGATCGCCCGGCGAGTGCGGGAAGCGCAGGTGTTCTGCCAGATCGTCCGTCACGACCTGCCCGCTTCCCGAGTAGCGGAACTGAAGCCGAAGGGACTGATCTTCTCCGGCGGACCCAACAGCGTCTATGAGCCGGGCGCGCCGCAGTGCGATCCGGCCCTGTTCGATCTGGACATTCCGATTCTCGGTTTGTGCTACGGTCTGCAACTGCTCTGCCACTTGCGGGGAGGACGTGTGCAGCCCGGCTCGGCCCGGGAGTTCGGCCGCAAGACGCTGCGGATTCACGATCCTGACGTGATCCTCCGCGGCGTGCCCCGCGAGTCCGTGGTGTGGATGAGCCACGGGGACCAAGTCGAAACGCTGCCGCCGGATTTCGAGATCCTGGCCAGCACGGATACCTGCCCGGCCGCGGCCATTCGCCATCGCAGCCGACCCTGGTTCGGCCTCCAGTTCCATCCTGAAGTCAGCCACACGGAACACGGCTGGGTC
Source organism: uncultured Planctomycetota bacterium (assembly GCA_937944855.1). GTDB lineage: Bacteria > Planctomycetota > Planctomycetia > Gemmatales > HRBIN36 > JANWWR01. Next base: position 95,025 of record CALFAY010000026.1, on the reverse strand, counting down.
ATGCTCCGCAACTTCGTGTACGACGTGTGCGGCTGTCAGGGCCTGTGGCGGATGGAATCGTTCATCGAAAGCACGGTCGCTGAGCTTCGGGATAAGATCGGGCCGCATCGGGTGATTTGCGGACTGTCGGGGGGTGTAGATTCCTCGGTGACGGCAGCGCTGCTGCTGAAGGCCGTGGGGCCGCAAGTGGCCTGCATCTTCGTGGACAACGGGTTGTTGCGGAGGAACGAAACCGATGCGGTACGGCGCACGTTTCAAGACCATTTCCATGCCGATCTGCATGTCGTGGACGCTCAGGACCGTTTTCTCCACGCCCTGGCCGGGGTCAGCGATCCGCAGGAGAAACGCCGCCGCATCGGCCACGTCTTCATCGAGGTCTTCAAAGCCGAGGCGGAACACATCGCCGGTGCCAGATTTCTCGCTCAAGGCACGCTGTATCCCGACGTGATCGAGAGCGGCGGCGCGCCGGATGGACCGGCCCACAACATCAAGACGCATCACAACGTCGGCGGGCTGCCCGAGGAACTGGGTTTTGAATTGATCGAGCCGCTCAAGAACCTGTTCAAGGACGAGGTGCGGCGGCTGGGTCAACAGCTCGGCTTGCCGGAACAGATCGTCTGGCGGCATCCGTTTCCGGGTCCGGGGCTGGCCGTCCGGTGCCTGGGACCGGTCACGCGGGAGCGGCTCGACATCCTGCGGCAAGCGGACGCGATCTTTCTGGAGGAACTCAAAAAGTGCAACTGGTATCGCCGGACCGCCCAGGCCTTCGCCGTGCTGTTGCCGGTGCAGTCGGTCGGCGTCATGGGCGACGGACGGACCTATGAAAACGTCATCGCCCTGCGAGCCGTCCAGACCGAGGACTTCATGACCGCCGACTGGGCGCCGCTGCCCCACGACTTCCTCGCCCAAGTGTCCACGCGGATCATCAACGAAGTCCGCGGCGTCAACCGGGTGGTGTACGACATCAGCAGCAAGCCTCCCGCCACCATCGAATGGGAGTAGCCGCAGACTGAAGCCGATTCAGAGAAAATGGCGCAGCTACTGCCATGCGCTGTCCCGGGACGGTATGATCGTGGATAGGGGGTGCGGGTAGCTGCATCAAACCGATGACTCATCGGGGAACCTGCTCATGGGACAACTCTACAACGCCGTCGTGGATTATCTGACCGAGGACGGCTGGCATTTCGGCGTCGCCCAGGAAGACGTGGCCTTGCACTTCGGTTTCCAGGGCCGGAACAACTTGTGGCAATGTCTGTGCATCGTGGACGAGGACAAGGGCTTCGTCCGCTTCTACTCCATCGCTCCCGTGATCGTGCCGGAAGAGTCTCGTGGAGCGGTCAGCGAGTTTCTGACCCGCGCCAATTACGGCCTGCCGCTGGGCAACTTCGAGATGGACTACCGGGACGGCGAAGTGCGGTTCAAGACCAGCATCGACGTCGAGGGCGGCGAACTGACCCCGACCATGATCGAGAACCTGCTCAAAAGCAATCTGACGACGATGGATCAGTACCTGCCCGGTCTGATGCGCGTATTGTACGGCAACGTCGCTCCGGCCGCGGCTGTGGAGGCCATCGAAAGCGAACTGCTGATGAAGCAGTTTCTCGAAGAGGAGGTCGAAAGCGAGCCGTTGGGCGATAAACCAAGCCGGCCCGACTTTAGCAAGCTGTTGGAAGACGATCTGGACTTCGACGATCCTGACGAGGACAGACGTTTCTGATTGCTCTGAACTGCTGCTTCGGGCTGATCGCTGCCGTTTGCCCGGTCTGCCGAACCTGTCCGGATCGTCCGCTTTATCTGCCAAGCCCTTCCGTCAAAACTCGCATTTCAGGAATCGTCCAGCGCAGGCCGATAGTGGTGGAGACAGGTTTCTCTGAGGGAGCGGTATGCGCGGCCAGTTCTGGGCGAGTCCGCTGCTGCTGACGGTCGTCCTCGTCGCTTCGGCGGAGGAGAACGCACCGTACCCTTCCAACCCGGTTGAAAGCCCGGGAGCCATCGCCCATGTCGTTCCGACCTCCGATGTCTCGACCGTTGCACCTCCGTCTCCCGTGGCGCTGCAGTGGGAGTGGATTTACCCTTATGTGGCGTCCAGTAATGCCCCGCGGAACATCTGGCTGGAAGCGGACTACGTCCTGTGGCGAAACAAGGAGGCTCGCCTTCCGCCGCTGGTGACGGGCGGTCCGCCCGGCACGACGGGGATCCTGGGGCAGCCCGATACCGTCGTTCTGGCCGGGGCAACCGACATTGACCACGACTACCGCTCCGGCGGTCGGTTCGCCGCCGGATTATGGCTCGACTACGATCAGACGCTTGGCATCGAAGGCGGCTATCAGTTGGCCGGGGAACGCACCGTGCATCTGCCGGTGGGAGCGGCGGTGCGGCCGATGACGCCGATCCTGGCCCGTCCCTTCGACGACGCCCAGACCGGCTTGCCGAGCAGTACCCGGATCCTGTTCCCGGACTTGCGCATCCTGTTCGTGGACACCGCCTATTCGACTTGGTTCCAAGGGGCCGAGTTCAGCGTCCTGGTCAATCACCGGCACGGTCCGGGCTGGCGTCTCGATCTGGTGGGCGGTTTCCGGTTCCTGGAGCTTCAAGAGGAACTCCGCATCCTCGAATCGAGCAAGATCGACCGGGCCGCCGTGTTCCTGGGCGGCAGCCGGGTTTATCGGGAAGACGAATTCGTGACCCGCAACCGGCTCGTCGGTGCCCATGCCGGCGTGCAGTTCAAGGTATTGCAAGGGCCGTGGTTTGCCTCGCTGGCAGGCCGCGTGTCGTTCGGAGGCATGGAACAGCAGATCGACATCCGCGGCTACACCATCGTTGATTCGCCGACCGAAGCACCGGAGGCGTACAACGGCGGCTTGCTGGCCCTGCCGTCGAATGCCGGGATACGGGACCGCTGGAAATTCGCGGTCGTTCCGGAACTGACGGCCCGACTCGGCTGCACGCTGTGGCACCGCTATACACTTTACGTCGGCTACTCGATTCTGTATTGGGCGGAGGTCTTGCGGGCTGGGGACCAGATCGATCTGACATTGAACCCGGCCCAGGTGCCGCTCGCCGCGGTCATGATGGACGGTCCGGATCGGCCCCAGGTGCAGTGGCGTGAAAGCTCCTTCTGGATTCAGGGAATCAGTCTCGGCTGCGAAATCCGTTTCTGAGATTCCGTCGGAACCCTCGGGCCGATAAAGTTCCCGTCTTTTACCATTCGCTGTCGATCCAGGCGCTTCCCGTCGCCGATTTTTTTCGTTGACGTTGAGCCGGGTCAATCCGTACATCCGAGAGCGTGTCGATTGTCGAGGCCCGGAGAGGCGACGTCATGAAAGCGAGCATCGAACGGGTTCACGCGCGGGAGATTCTGGACAGTCGGGGCAATCCGACGGTCGAGGTGGAGGTCGTGCTGGAATGCGGGACGCGGGGCCGGGCGGCCGTGCCCAGCGGAGCCAGCACTGGGGCGTTCGAGGCTTTCGAGCTGCGGGATGGCGACAAAGCCAGGTACCGTGGCAAAGGCGTGCTCAAGGCGGTGGCTAACGTCAACGACGTCATCGGTCCCGCGCTGCGGGGGCTGAATGCGGACGATCAGGCGGCCCTCGATGCCAGGTTGATCGCCTTGGACGGTACGCCGAACAAAGGCAAGCTCGGAGCCAACGCCCTATTGGGGGTGTCGTTGGCGGCAGCCCAGGCGGCGGCGGCGTTTCACCGACTGTCCCTGTTCCGCTACCTGGGCGGCGCCAATGCCCGCTTGTTGCCGGTGCCCATGATGAACATCCTCAACGGCGGCAAGCACGCCGACAACAACGTGGACTTTCAGGAATTCATGGTCATGCCGGTGGGCGCCCGCTCCTTCGCCGAAGCGGTTCGCATGGGTGCGGAAATCTTCCACCACCTCAAGGACGTGCTCAAGAGCAAGGGGCTGGGCACCACGGTCGGCGACGAAGGCGGCTTCGCTCCGCACCTCACCAGCAACGAGGAACCCCTGGAACTGATCGCCCAAGCGGTCACCCAGGCCGGCTACAAACTCGGCGAGCAGGTGATGTTCGCCCTCGACCCGGCCACGACCGAGCTTTACGAGGAAGCGAAACATCGCGGCAAGGAAGGCTACTGCTTCTTCAAGAGCCAGCCCGACCGCATCGCCAGCAGCGACGAGCTGATCGACTACTGGAAAAACCTGGCCAAACGCTATCCGATCTATTTACTGGAGGACGGTCTGGCCGAGGACGATTGGAGCGGTTGGCACAAACTGACGCGGGAACTGGGCGACCGGTTGCAGCTGGTCGGCGACGACCTGTTCGTCACCAACGTGGACCGGTTGCGGCGAGGCATCTGCGAAGGAGCCGGCAATGCGATCCTGGTGAAAGTCAACCAGATCGGCACGTTGACCGAAACGCTCAACGCCATCGAGCTGGCGAAGCGGAACAGCTTCCGCACGATTATCAGCCACCGCAGCGGCGAGACGGAAGACGCGACCATCGCCCACTTGGCCGTCGCCACCAATGCCGGTCAGATCAAGACCGGCGCGCCGAGCCGCAGCGACCGCACGGCCAAGTACAACGAATTGCTGCGGATCGAAGAGGAGCTGGGCACGGCAGCCCGCTTCGGACTGGCCCTGTGAGCAGGGCCTGACAACCCGACCCTCCCCGGCGCGGCGGCGTCCCGCGTCGGGCGGTTCCGCAGACGCCAGATCCACGCCGGACGGGACGTTCGCCATGTACCGCCGACCTCTGCCCAGTCCTGTCGGCCGCTGGATGCGCCGTTGGCTGTATCGTCTGACCATCCTGAGCGCTGCCGGACTGGGCGGACTGGTCCTGGCCATGCCGCATTGCAGCGTCGCTCCCGGTCCCGATTGGCTCGACCGGGCTGCCTGGTTGTTCGCCCATGACGACCTGCTGCGAAAGGTCAGCGTCATCAGCGCCGTCGGACTGTGGCTGACGGCGATCATCTTCTTCCGGCCGCGCGGCTACGAGTACAATGGGTGGGAACGGGAGCCGCTCACTCCCCTGGAGTGACTCGACCGAACGCATGACGATCCTGACCGAAGACCCCACCTGGATTTATCTTTTGCTGCTTGGCGCCGGCATCGTTGCCGCCGTCGCTTTCTTCTCCACACAACGGGTCATCTACCTGCTCGCCGTCCCGGGCGTGCTCGTGCTGGCCGGGCTGGTCTGGCTCGTGGACTACCTCGTCGAAACCGACCGGGAGCAGGTGGAACGCAAGGTGCAGGAGTTGGCCGAGGCCGTCAACCACGCTGATTTCGCCAAGATCGAATCGCTCATTTCCTCCCGCTTCTACACGCCGATGTTCACCTCGAAGCAAAACCTGATGGATCAAGCCCGGCGCTACCTCGATCCGCAGGCCAGTCGGCGAACTTCCTTCTGGCAGTTGGATACTCGGTCGGTGGCCGGCAAGAGCCTGGTCGTGGACGGCAACGTGAGTGCTTCCGGGCAGTACGGCGGATACAACGTCGAGGGCTGGTTCGGGCGGATCGAGTTTACCTTCCTGAAGGACGCGGACGGCCAGTGGCGGATCGCCCGCTTCGTCGTGGTGGACTCGCAAGGCGGCGAGGTGAGCCTGCGACGGTGAACCGTCGTCGGCCTTTGAGCAAGGGCCGTGCTTGCGTCGAGAGACTTGATCCTGGAGTTCCTGGCCACGGCAATCTTGTGGAGTAAGCAGGTCGGTTATGTTAAAGTGACGGATAGCCCGATGGTTCCCCCCAAGGATCTTTCGAGGAGACAGCCATGAACCCCAGGAAGGCGCCCCCGCGTTGTCCCGATTGCGAGGACCTGGATCGCCGCGACTTTCTGCGAACCGTGAGCATCACCGCCGCGACCGCCGCGGTCGGCACCGGCCTTCCGCTCTACGCGGTGCCGCGTGCCACGGCGGCTCCGACGCCGAGCTGCCCCGCCGAAACCGCGGTCAAGGCTCTCTATGACAGCCTCACCGAGGAGCAGCGCAAGGTCATCTGCTTCCCGTGGGACCACATGGACAAAGAACGCGGGTTGCTCCGCACCCACGTTTCCAACAACTGGCAGATCACCAAACAGACCATCGCCAGCGACTTTTTCACGCCGCGGCAGAAGGGCCTGATTCGGGAAGTGTTCACCGGCCTGTTCAATCCGGAGTGGGTCAGCCGCTTCGACAAGCAGTTGCGGGACGACTCCGGCGGCAAGCCCTGGGGCGAGAGCCAGAGCATCGCCCTGTTCGGCAAACCGGGCGAAGACAAATTCGAGTTTGTGATGACCGGCCGGCACATGACGATCCGGGCCGACGGCAACAGCGAGAACCACGTCGCCTTCGGCGGCCCGATCTTCCACGGCCACGCCGCCAGCGGCTTCAACGAGAAGCCGGGCCATCCGGGCAACATCTTCTGGCATCAGGCCGTGCTGGCCAACAAGATCTACCAGATGATGGATGGCAAGCAGCGGAAGCTGGCCCTGGTCGAGAACACGCCGGACGAATCGGCCGTCGGCTTCCACGGAGCGGACGCCAGCAAGCGCACCGGCATCCCGGTCAGCGAGTTGACCAGCGATCAGAAGGAGGTCTTGCAGAAGGTGCTCCACAGCCTCATCGAGCCGTACCGCAAGGAGGACCAGGAAGAGGTCATGGAGTGCCTGAAGCGGCAGGGCGGACTCGACAAGTGCCACCTGACCTTCTACAGGGAAGGCGATCTGGGAGAGGACGAGGAATGGGACAACTGGCGGCTGGAAGGTCCGGCCTTCGTCTGGTACTTCCGCGGTTATCCGCACGTCCACATCTGGATCAACGTTGCCGATGATCCTTCTGTGAAGCTCAACGCTCGCGGGTAAAAGCGCGGTTCTGTGACAGAGAGACGTCACTGCGTGCCGTGCAGCAACAGGAGGAACCCCAGGAGCACGACCAGCAACCACAAACTCCAGATCAGGCGAGGATAAGCCCGCATTCCGTCCGGTCCACCAAAAAAAACACCGCCGCGATCTGAACTGGTCGCGGCGGTTTTCTGTTTCCCTCAGCCGCTTGGGTTGCCTTTCGGGAATTACTGGACCATTTTGAAGTCCATGCGCAGTTCGTAGCCGCTCAGTTCCGGTACCTGGATGATGCGGTTGATGGCGTGGTCGATGTTGGCGTCCTTGTCGATGTACAAGATCAAGGTCACGCCCCCGCGGCCGTCGAACAGCAGGTCCACCGTGCGAAGCTGCGGCCCGACGACGTGATGGATCTTCGTCTTCATCACCGACTGGCTGCGGGCGTCCGGAATGGGAGCGACGCCGAACGGCATGCTGCCGGGGAGCGAAGTCGGCTTCGTCGGGGCGGCCGCGGGTCGGTCCGAAGCCTTGGCAGCGCCGCCGTGGACGGTTTCAGTCGCAGCGACCTGCTGGATTTCAGGAGTGCTGCGGGTCCGCTCCGCGATTTCGGAAGCGAGGGTTCCCGGGGCGGGCGTCACCGGGGGCGGCGGCATCAAGGTGGAGCGGCGCGGCGGCTCCGACAGCGGCGGCAACGGTGCAGGCCGTTCTGCCGGGGGCACAGGCTCGACCGGCATCACGGGCCTCTCACCGCGGACCTGCGTGGTCGCGGGGCGAGCGGTCGAGGTCACTGTCACCGGACGGACAGTGCCGTTGGCTTGGGCGACCGCCGGTTCTCCCGCGGAAGGAAACGGTCGAGGCAATTCCGAGGGAACGGCCTGACTGCTCCGATGAACAGCGATTCCCTGGCCGATTTCCAGATAATTGCGGACGGCGGTCACGCCCGGCACCTTGCGCAGCGCCCGGCTGCACTTCGCCTTGTGCTGCAAGGTCGGCGCCACGCCCGTCAGCTGGACCGTCCCGGATTCGTTCACCTTCACGTCCACGACCGCTTCGGGGCAGACTTCCGCCAGTTTCTGCCGCACCTGGGTCTCGACATCTTTAGGCAAGCGGGTCGGCAGGGGCAAAGCCATGTTGCGTTGCAGGACCAGGCCATCCAGCACCGGCACCGGACAGACCCGCCGGGCCGCTGCCAAGGCCCGATCGCGAATCAGGGCGCTGGGCAGGTAGCCGCGGAGTTCCACGCCCTGCTCGGCGGGCACGGCCTCGAGGTGGTAAGGAAACGTCGCGGAATCGGCCAGCAGCTCCATTTCGATGAGCAGCGAAAGGGCCTGAAACTGGTCGCTGATTCCGGCTGCCGGGGCCGCTGCCGGAGGGACCGCAGGGACGAACCCGAACTCCTGGCCCCAAGCCGCCTGCCAGGTCGTCAGTCCTGCCAGAACGAAGGCCGCACTGCCACGTATGAACCGGCTTCGCATGGAACTTCCCCTCATCCCAGGGCCAGGCATCTTTCCGTCCCCCGTTCATTCACCGGGTTCGCCGCAGGATCACCACCGGCCGAAGAAATCCTGCGAGATCGACTTGAGCGACTTTTCATCCGGTCCCGCCACCAGATGCACATGGTCCTTGTCGATGTACACTTCCTCGCGGCGTTCGTTCACGACGGTGAACGGGAACGGATAATCGCAGCGGATCCGCTGGGTATAGAAGACCGTGCATTTGTAATGGCAGTGATGCACCTGAGCCGGTCCGACCAGCGGAATGTAGGTCGGCGGATCGATCTGATCGACGATCTTTTCCACGACGAAGGTGTAGTTGTCGCGGAACTCCTGGTAGATGTAAGGCACTCCGCGAACGGGCCGGGAGATGGCCCGAAGGATCTCTTCCTCGGAGGGGGGATCTTCGCAGGTGGGCGGCTGCGTACCGGGGAGGATCGGCGGCATGATCGGCGTGCGTTCCTTGAGCCGATGGGCGTATTTCTCCTCCATCCGTTCGGAAACCCACGGAGGCACGGGAATCGGAACCGGAGCGCTGCCGATCACCAACGGGAAATGGCCGCAGCCGACGACGCCCACCCACACCCCCATCATCATCACGATCAGGCACCGTTTCCACCAACTGGCCATTCCGCTACCTCCCCCATGTCCCGGCGAGCGCTGGCAAAGCGCGGCACCCCTTTGGCCCGAGGTTCACGTCCTTACGGTGAATCGGCGAGAATGTGAGCAGACTTGAAGGTTTCTGCCGATTGATCCACTGGTAGCGGCTGTTGCGGAGTTGTCGCCAGGCACCCCGGGGATACTTCGCTTTGCTGGACACCTTGCCTTCACGCCAGCAGGGCAAGCCAGCCGAAGCAGACGATAATTACTAAGATGATCGGCATAGTGATGATTGTTCTGAGCTTGAACGCTGACCTGGATTTGTGCTAACGGAACCTGCGGCAAATGAGAAAAGGGCTGACCTGATGCGGCCGGTCTTTCTGGTAGTCGGATCGCTGGCAGCGTTCGTCACGGTCTGGGTCGTGATCGCTTCCCACGTCATGGGACCGGGAGCCGACCTGGAACTGCTCAATGTCTCGTACGATCCTACCCGGGAGCTGTGGCGGGACATCAATGAGCACTTCGTCCGGCACTACACGGAGAGGCATGGCGTGCCGCTGGTGATTCGCCAGTCGCATGGCGGATCGAGCAGCCAGGCGAGGTCGGTCATGGACGGTCTGGAAGCCGATGTCGTTTCCCTGGCCCTCTGGCCGGACACGGATGCCATTCGCCGCCGCGGTCTGATCGCCGAGGGCTGGGAGGAACGACTTCCGAATCGCTCCCTGCCTTACTATTCCACCGTGGTGTTCGTGGTCCGCCAGGGGAATCCCAAGGGCATCCGCGACTGGGCAGACCTGGTGACGAAGGAGGTCACGATCATTACTCCCAATCCCAAGACTTCGGGCAACGGCAAGCTCAGTTTCCTGGCCGCCTGGGGAGCGGTTCTCCATCGGGGGGGAACGGAAGCGGATGCCCGCCGATTCGTCACCGAACTGTTCCGCCGGGTTCCCGTGCTCGACTCCGGGGCGAGGGGTTCGACCACGACGTTTCTGCACAAGGGCATCGGCGACGTGCAGATCAGCTGGGAAAACGAAGCCTATCTGGAGGTCCGCGAATCGCGCGGCAGTGTCGAGATCGTTTATCCTTCGGTGAGCATGCGGGCCGAGCCGCACGTTGCCGTCGTTGATGCCAACGTGGACCGCCGGGGAACCCGCGCCGCCGCCGAGGAGTATCTCCGGTTTCTCTACACCGAGCCAGCCCAGACGATCATCGCCCAGCACTTTTTCCGACCGATCCACCCGGAGGTCCACAAGCGCTTCGCGCACCAGTTCCCGACGATTCCTCTGTTCGACATCACGGCCGTGGCTCGGAACTGGGACGACGCCCATCAGAAGTTTTTCGCTGAGGGCGGCGAGTTCGACCAAATTTATGCTCCGAGCAGGTGAAGGCCGACCGGCTCAGGCATCCCAGCGCTTGAAGACGAAGAACACCGCCGCCAGCATGAGCAGAAAGCCAACTGCGTAGTTCCACTTGAAGTCTTCCTTCAGGTAAAAGATGGAAAAGACGGCGAACACCGCGAGGGTGATGACTTCCTGCATGATCTTCAGCTGTGCGCCGGTCATTCCCGCGGCGTGGCCGATACGATTGGCCGGTACCTGGAAACAGTACTCCAGCAGGGCGATACCCCAACTGGCCAGGACCGTGATCCATAAGGCCGCCGTCTTGAAACGCAGATGCCCGTACCAGGCGAAGGTCATGAAAATGTTGGAGATGGTCAGCAGAAGGGCCGTCGTGAGCCACGGATAAACATTGGACATAAGGTTTTGTGGTCCTCCTCAGACATTCGGCAGCAGAAACCCGCTGGGTTCGTATCTCATAATCTTAAGAGGTTTCGCAAGAGCAAAGTGCCATCGGCCCGAAGAACCGCGTGACCAGCCGCGACGATCTGTCCATCCTGTACGAAGACAACCATTGCCTGGCCGTCGTCAAACCGCCCGGCCTGCTGACCCAGGGCGTTCCTCTGGGGGTGCCCACCCTGGAGGCGGCCGTCAAGGCCTACATCAAGGAACGCTACCACAAACCGGGCAATGTCTATCTGGGCATTCCTCACCGCCTCGACCGCCCGGTTTCAGGCGTGGTTGTGTTTGCCCGCAATTCCAAGGCGGCTGCTCGCCTGGCGGAGCAGTTCCAGAATCGGCAAGTACGCAAAATCTACTGGGCCGTCGTCGAGGGCCGCGTTCAACCCGAGCAGGGGGAATGGCGGGATTGGCTGCTGAAGGTCCCGGAGGAGGCACGGACCCTCTGCGTCAGCGAGGGAACGCCGGGAGCCAAGGAAGCGTTGCTGCGTTACCGCAAGTTGCAGGAAATGCCCATTTCGCCCGGCGAAGAGAAAACAGTTCTCGCTTCGGATGCGGCTTGCAGGGAGGAAAGCGTGTCCTTACTGGAAATCGAACCGCTCACCGGCCGCATGCACCAGATCCGCGTCCAGGCGGCCCGACGCGGCTGGCCGGTGGTCGGCGACGTGTTGTACGGTTCCCGTTTGCCATTCGGTCCGCCAGCGGAACTGCCCCGCGACCGCATCATCGCATTGCATGCCCGCAGCCTGACCTTTCTGCACCCAATCCGTTATGAGCCGATCACGCTGACGGCTCCGCTTCCTGCGGTGTGGTACGAGACGTTTCCAGGTCTAGCCCCACTTTCAGAGCCGCCGTGATCTGCTCCAGCGGTTCAAAGCCTACGGACAGCCGAAGCAGCCCGTCGCCGATGCCCTGGCGACGGCGTTCTGCCGGGCTGACGTAGCGATGCGAGGTCGTGGCCGGATGGCTGACCGTGGTGCCGGTGTGGCCCAGCGACGGACTGAAGGGGATGCCCACCGCCCGCCGGAGAAAGCGATTGACCGCTTCGCGGCCGCCGTCCAACTCGAAGCAGAGCATGTTGCCGAATTGGCCGTGGAGCAGACGCTTTGTCAAGGCGTGGTCGGGATGCTCGGACCGACCGGGATAGACGACCCGGAGCACGCCGGGCTGTTCGGCGAGCCAGTCAGCCAAGGCGGCGGCGTTCGCACAGGCGGTGCGACACCGCAGCGACAACGTCGCCAGGCCCCGTTGTGCCAGCCAGCACTCGAACGGTCCGCCCATCAGCCCCCAGATGCTCACGGTCTGCCGCAGCGTCTGCTCGAGATCGTCATTGCCGCAGACGACGCCCAAGGTCACGTCCGAATGGCCGGCCATCAGCTTGGTCAGGCTTTCGACCACAAGATCGGCTCCGTGCTCCAGGGGCCGGAACAGCTCCGGCGTGGCAAAGGTGTTGTCCACCAGCAGACGGCACCCGTGGCGGTGACACAGTTGTGCCAATGCGGGAACATCGGCCACACGGAGGAGGGGATTGGAGAGGGTTTCGACGATGAGGAGGCGGGTCGGTCGTTCCAGCGTGCGGGCTACCGAGTCCTGATCGCAAACATCCACCAGCGATGCCTCGACGCCGAAGCGGGACAGCTCCTGAAACAACAGCGTCAACGTCCGGCCATAGAGGCGATTCGAGGCCAGGATACGGTCGCCGCTTTGAACGCAGGCCAGCACCGCAGCGGTGACGGCCGACATGCCCGAGCCGCACACCACCGCCCAGCGAGCCGACTCCAGCCGGGCGATTTCGGCCGCCAAGACTTCCGCGTTGGGATGGGCGTCTCGACCGTAGATGTAGCCCGGCGCGCCCTCGTCGTAGATGCGGTCGAGCGCATCCAGATCGGGAAGCGTGAAGACCGCCGTCTGATACAGCGGAAACACCAGGGGTTTGCTGACGCCAAGATCGTCCGGTTTCATGCGGGCATTGTATGCCGTCGCACCGGATTCATCAGGCACCGCGGAGAATGCGGTTGATCGCCAGCCACAGTTCCGCGTTCTCGCCCCGGGGGTCTTCGTCCAGACCCAGTCGGACGGCCCGGCGGCGGGCTTCCTGCTCCGGCAAGCCGTCGTTGAGCCGGAAATGCAGGTACCACAGTGCCCCGGCCAGTTGGCCCTTCCGGTCGAAGACGAAGATCGGTTGCAAGGCGGTATCCCCGACCATCCGGGAGAAGCGGTCCACGGTTTCCCGGTTCAGGGTCGCAGGCGAGACCACCAGGTCCTGGTACTTCATGCCCTTGGATTCGACCGAGGGCCTGAGAGCAGAAGCATCCTCGGACTCCCGGCGAATGTGCAGCACGGAACGATAACCTTTTGCGGCCAGGAGCTGGAAGCCGTCGGGAAACGGTTGCAATCCAGCGGCGACCCGGTCGTAAACCTGCTCGAACTGCGGAATCTCGACAGCAAGATCGTCCCGGGCAGGGGGTCGAGTCGCGTCCACATCCTCCGGCGGCGGAGGTGGGCGATCCATCGGTTCAGGAATATTGAGCTTGGCCCGGTTAGATTCGTCCGGGCCGGGAGACGGACGGCGCTCCGTGGCCGAGGGCGGAGCCGGTTGCCAGGTTCCTGCGGGAGGCCGCTCGGCGACGACCGGCGGCGGCGCTGCGGATACGCCTGGCAGCGCGGGAGGTTGTCCCAACGCCGACGGCGGAACAGCGGCACCGGGAAGCGACCGATCGCAGCCGGGACACGGTGCAGCCTGGGGCTGATAGTACTGCGCCCGCGGTACGACGACGGGCGGAGCATTGACCGTGGCAGGACACGACGGCGGACAGCGGTTGCAGGTGTGGCAGCGACAGCCGACCGACATGGCCGTTATCAACGCTACGCTCGCTGCCAGCGGAATCCAGCGGGTCATCATGATGCGATGCTCCTGGGCACTCGTGGGCGGCATCCGCAAACCCACGCCGGAACGGGAAGAGATGCTACTTCAGCATTCCTCACCTTTGGCAAAGAGCAAATCCTGCGGCCGGGATTTCCACGAAAACCCCGCTTTTTTCTCAAGCCGAAGCCGCAAATCTGCTGCGGGCCTGACTCGATTCTAAGTCGCCGGGGTTCCGCTCCTCCAGGCGAGAGCGCAAGAAATGGGGCGGAAAGTCCTTCCTGATGATGGGCCGTTCCGGCAGGAAAAAATGGGGAGGGGCGGTATATCGGGCATCGCCGCGAGAATCCTTTCATTCCGGGAAACTGGACAAGCGTTCGCGGCGAAAGGTCAGCGATTCATCTCCTCTTCCTGCTGCGGGAGGAAGCGTCTTTCGTTCTCCCGGTTGTACTCTTCCAGTTCCCGCTTGGCATCCCGCAACTGCTCGGTCCCCGCCCGACGGAAGTTCTGGAACTCCAGCACGGCCGGGCCGATGAGCACGATCGCCGCGGGGATCCACAGGCACAGCAAGGTCGGGAAGAGCATCCAGAACATGGTCTGGTTCGCCTTGGTGTCAGCCCGCTGTCGCAAGGCGGTGCGCAGGTTCTGAGCGTACTCCAGCAGGGTCGTGGAAGCGTTGGTGCCCAGCCGTTCGAATTGGATCAGGATCATGGCCAGGTTGAGGACCTCGGGAATCTGCACACGTTCGGCGAACTTCTGCAAGGCCAATTGCAGTCCGTGCAGTTCCGCATGGCGATAGACGATTTCCAGTTCGTCGGCAAGCACGCGGTGCGAGAAGCGGATTTCGGAGGCGACCCGCTGGATGGCTCCGAGGATGTTCTGCCCGGCGGACAGGCACAGCGTCAGCATGTCGATGGCGACGGGCAGACCGCGTTCGATGGCCCGTGCCCGCATCCGGCCCCGCAGCACGATGTAGAGTCGGGGCAAGCTGAAGCCGAGCATCGCGCCCAGCACCCCCAAGGCCAGGATGGTCCAGATCTGGGAGGTCTCTGCCACAGCGGCCACGATGCCGGCGACGATGAGCGGCCCGATGGTGAGCAAGGCGCGTATGGCGGCATACTCGGTCGGAGCCGACTTGCGGTAATACCCGGCAGCGAGCAGTTCGCGGTGGATGTCCGAGCCGGGCTGCGTCCCCACCGGCAGCTGGGCGGCCAGACCTTCAGTCATCGAACCGAGGGCCAGTTCCGGCTTCGACTCCGGCTCCAAGCCGGTCGGCACAGGCCGTCGTGCCCCTGTGAAGCGGTACACCAGCGTAAACGCCAGCGCGGAGACGAGCAGGAAGATCAGCCCCAGCCAGAGAAGTTCTTCGGTGAGCGGAAACATGATGGGCCTCGCTTCGCTAGTAGTCGATCTGCAACAGATACAACAGCCAGATAACGCCGACGATTTCCAGTCCGAAGGCGATGCACAGGGCGATGATGCCGGCCCAGCTTTCGAAGAACCGGCTGAAGTAAGTCGGTTCGAGGAACGCGTAGCCGAGGAAGATCAGCGGCACGGCCGAGCCGATGGCGATGGCAGTGATGCGGCCCAGGGCCGTCGCCGAGCGGAAGTAGCCGGCGAACTGGTTGCGGTCGCGGGTGCTGGCAGCCAGACGATCCATTAGCAAGGGCAGATTGCCGCCGATGTTGCGGTGCAGGGCGATGATCGAGGCAAAGACATTGAAATCCACCAGATTGATGCGGCGCGCGGTGGCTTGCAACGCGGCCGGGACGGCCATGCCCAGGTTGATCTTCTCGACGCAGCGGCGAATCTCCTGGGACAGCGGCGGCAGCCCCTCGGAAGCCAGCAGGGCCAACGCCTGTTCCAGGCTCAGGCCTGCACGCAGCGACCGAGCCACGAGGAAAAAGGCGTCGGGCAACTGTTGCTGAATCTGCTTCCGCCAGCGAGCCTGGAGGTACAGGAAAATCGCCATCGGCACGGCCGTGCCAACCAGGAGCCCGGCTGCCAACGTCCACAGCTCTTCCTTCCAGAGATACAAAGCAGCAGCCAGGGTGACGCCCGCCAGGCAAATCCAGCCCAGGGCTTGCTCGGCGGTCAAGCCGACACTGGCCCGTTCGACCATGCTGGTGAATCCCTGGTCGATCCGGGCCGTAATCGGAGCCTTGCTCTGGCCGTTGCCCAGTTGCCCGCTGGCCAGGGACTTCTCGATGGCATCGGCCAACTGGATTTCGGCCGAATCGCTATGACGCAGCCGACGCTCCAGCGCCAGACGACGCCGCTCCAGCACCGCTCGAACGCCCAGGAACACCAGCATGGTCAAAGCGGCGGCTCCGACCAGGATCAGGATAAGCAACAAAGTCTCGTTCATGGCTGTCAGCCTCGTTGAGAATCGGCTTAGCTTTCGGCCGAGGAAGCCTGAGTCAGGGAAGACTCCATCTCGTCGATGCTGTCCCAACTGCTCAGGGACAAGGTGCTGGGTGCTTCCTCGACGGACAGAACTCGTTGAGCGAACAAGTCATCGGGGAGATCGATCCCGGCCATGCGGATGCGGGTCAGGCACCGGGGCACGTAGCCGGTCGCCCGGAACTCGCCGACGGCCACGCCGTCGCGGACGCCCAGCTGCTCGAAGCGGAAGATGTCCTTCACGACATACTTCTTGCCCTTCAGACCGAGGATCTCCGAGACCCGCATCACCTTCCGCGGTCCGCCCTTGAGCCGGGCCAGCTGGATCACCAGCGTGATCGCCGAGGCGATGTATTGACGGATGACTGTCACGGGCATCTCGAACCCGGCCATGGTGACCATGGTTTCCAGGCGGCTGAGGGCGTCCCGGGTGTCGTTGGCGTGGATGGTGGTGAGCGATCCTTCGTGGCCGGTGTTCATGGCCTGAAGCATGTCGAGCGCTTCCGGACCGCGCACCTCGCCGATGATGATGCGGTCCGGCCGCATGCGGAGGCTGTTGCGGACCAGGTCGCGTTGCCGCACTTCCCCGACGCCCTCCAAGTTGGCCGGCCGGGTTTCGAGCTTGACGACGTGCGGCTGCTGCAACTGCAATTCGGCCGAATCCTCAATCGTCACCAAGCGTTCATCATGGGGAATGAAGCGCGACAACACGTTGAGCAGGGTCGTCTTTCCGGAGCCGGTGCCGCCGGAAATCAACATGCTCAGGCGGGCCTCCACGGCGGCCTGGAGCAATCGCAAGACGTCCTTGGGCATGGTGCCGTTGACGAGCAGATCTTCGGCCGTCAGCCGGATGCCGAAGCGGCGGATGGACAGCACCGGCCCTTCCAGCGACAACGGCGGCACGATGGCGTTGACGCGCGATCCGTCGGGCAGGCGGGCGTCCACCATCGGGGACATCTCGTCCACCCGCCGCCCGACCCGGGCCGAGATCCGCTGGATGATCTGCATCAGGTGGGCGTCGTCGGCGAAGACGATGTTGGTCGGCTCCAGGCGGCCGAACCGCTCGATGTACACGGTTCGCGGACCATTGACCAGAATGTCGCTGATGGTCGGGTCGTTCATCAACACTTCCAACGGTCCGAGGCCGAAGACCTCGTGCATGATTTCTTCCACCAGCCGTTCCCGTTCCAGTTGATTGAGGGTCTCGGGAACGGCCTGGACCAGCCGCGAAGCCAGAGTACGGACTTCCCGTTTGAGCCGGTCCGGCTTCCAGTGGCTGAGCTTGGAGATGTCGATCATCTCCACCAGCTGGCTATGGATTTGTGCTTTGAGCTTCTGGAAACGCAGGGCGAAGCTCTCCCCATCCCGATCATCCGCTGGGCGAGAGTTGAGCGGCTTGGACGGCATCCCCCGACGGCTGAATATAGCATCAAACATCTGAACACTCTCGCAACTGGTAATAGGTAGACTCCGAGGACCGGACAGCATCACGCATGATTCTCCAGTCCCAGGAGATGCGCTGGAAATTGCCCCACATCTGCCGGTTCGCCAGGGTTCCCTGTTGCCGGCGGACCGAAGTCTGTCTAATGACGGCGCATCCGTGTTCCGTGTTCAAGCTGGTTTGCCTTCGAGTCGGCTGATCAGCTTGTCGAAGCTCCGCGTGAGCGTGGCCCGGCGGGCGGCACGGATCAGCGGCACCCCGTGGTTGATGGCTTCGTTGACGGTGCCGGGATCGTCCGGAATCGCTTCCAGAATCGGACGGCCGAGCGTTTCCTCCGCTTGCTTCCAGGCGATCTGATGTCGCTGGCCGGTCCGGTTGGCGACGGCATGGATGCGTTCCGGAGCGACGCCGTGCTCCTCCGCCAGCGTGCGGATCAGTTTCCGCGTCAGCCGCAGCGAGACGACGTCGAGCCGCACCGGAACCAGGACCACGTCGCACAGGGTCAAGGCCCGCCCCAGGGCCTGGTCAAGGAAGTGCCCGCAGTCGAGTACGGTCACATCCAGCATCGCCTTCAGCAACAGCAGCGCCGGTTGCAAGGCATTCCAGGACAACGGTTCGGCCTGCAACGTTCCCGGAGCGTGAACCAGCAGGAAAGTCCCCGCGGGGTGTTCCACCAGCATCTGCATCATCATGGTGCTGTCGAGCCGGTCCCACAGTTTGTGCAAATCGGCCGTGGTGTGCCGCGGCTGCAAATCGAGCTGCAAGGCCAGGTCCGGCACGCCGGTGCCGATCTCGGCCAGGGCGACGCGGCGCGGCAGCCGCTCGGCCAGGGCGAAGGCCAGATTGACAGCCACGGTGGTGACGCCTGTCCCGGGCAGGGCCGCGGTCACTCCCAGCAGCTTCCCATGACGATAGTTGATCGCGCCGCTTTGACTGAGCTTTTCCAAGGCTTGATTCAACTCCTCGCGGAGGCGGGCAACGTCCAGATACTCCCGTGCCCCCGCCCGAATGGCCTGAAGAGCGGTCTGAAGATCGCCCGTCGGTCCAGCCACCAGGACCGGCACTTTGACATAAGCCGCCGTCTGCTGGACAAGATTGAGAACCTGACCCGTGGGCTGACCGGCCGCGATCAGCACCAGATCGTAAGGGGCCTGAGCCAGGCGAACTCCCAGGTCGGCAAGGCGGACGCAGTCCTGGGCCGTGCATTCCAGCCCCAGACTCAATGCCACCTGACGCAGATAATCGCGCTGGCCGGCATCGTCGTAAGCGACTACGATCCGCATAAACCTGTTTCTCCCACACCGGCCCGTCGGCCTGCCGCAGCGACCGGAACGGTCACTCGTTGACCAGGCGGACCTTGGCGATGTAGCGGTTGTGAATGCTGACGCCGGGGTTGGCGTAACGGCAGGCCGAATCCGTGACCGCAGCGTTGACGGCCAACTGACACGGTTGCAGCACCAGTTGGAGTTGTCGGCTGGCCGACACCCCGTGCTCCCCGGCAGGCGAGGACGGGTCCGATCCCGTCGCATCGCTCAGGACCACGCGAACCACGCGGGCCGCCACGAACCCCTGAATCGTGACCCTCCATCCCGTCGCACTTTCCTGATCTGCAAGGATCGCGGAGAAGAGGGGCCAGATCCGCGGTTCCGCCGAGTCCCGCAACGCCTCCAGGGCCTGATACAGCGAGTCCGCGGCCTCGTCATTAATCGAAGGCATCCCAGCCAGAACTAACCGATTATCCTCTCCCAAAACCAGTTGTCCACCCATTTCCTTCAAATCGTGGGAAGTGACGCCCTGGCGGAGATGACGGGCGACTGTCACTCCCGGAGGATCGCTGGATTCGTCATTGGGCCGCAGGAGCACCAGACAAGCGTTGGTTTCCTCGTCCCCCGAATCGGTCTTTGTCGGGACTTCTCCCACCGGAAATCGCACTTCCATTTCGTAAATCCCGTCGCCGGGCACCGAGCCAAAGGCGTGAGCCGACGGGTCTGCCTCGGCATCGACTTCAAGAAAGCGTCGGCGGACCGGATCGAAACTGAAGCGGTCCGCGGCGTCGGGAGGCCCGTCGTAGATCGGTCCCAAGGTCTGCGTCTCCCAGGCCATCGGCTTGCTCATGGCCGGATCGGAGAGCAGGGCCAGGGGTGCGAGCGGAACCGGCCGTTGACCAACCGGGCGGAAACCGATCACGTCGCGATCCAAATAGACCGTCGCCGAAGCCACCACATCCGCCATCGGGAGACCGAGCAGGCGTCCGAAGAACATGCCCGCGGGATTCCCGCGCTGCCGGGTGCGTCGGGCGATCACCCGGACGGCGTTGATGTTGACGTCGCCGAGATCCACGGCTGCCTGGAAATTGCGATCCTCCGCGCTTTCCCGGTAGCCGAAAACCACGTCGCTGGATTCCGGATCGCCGGGATCGAAAACGAGTTCGAGGGGACGGCCCAGGACCGGATTGACCTGCCCATACCGCGCCGCCTCCTTGTATGCCTGCTGGGTCGTTCGCCACATGGCTTCGGGGCGGTTGGTGAGCACTTCGTCCCGGAGGAGGGCCTGAGCAGTTGCCAGGGCGACGGCGTCGGCGGCGTTCCGCATCTCGACCCTGGCCATCCAGAGGTAGGCTCCGTCCACGGCCAGGGCCAGGGCAGCCAGAAGCACGCCGAGGGCCAGGACCATCCACACGCTCATGCCGCCGCGACGGCAACCGCCTCGGCATCCGCAAGTCCTTCGGTTCTGGAAGCGGGGCAGCAACATGGCCCAGGCACCTCAGAAGCGTTTTCGTGTAAGAATCTGGGGAGGGGTGGAGCTTCAAAAAACTCGGTCCAAGCAGATTGAGGGGAGGCTCAGACCGAGGGAAGGTTCGGGGTCGGACGTCCGAGTCCGACCCCTGGGCAATCGCAGTTATCAACGTTTCGGACAGGTCGGGCAACCGCCGCTCCTGCCACCTGGAGGCTGGAAGCGGACGCTCGCCGGGGCGACGCCGCCAACCTGACCGCCTTGTGCCGCGTAGCGGGCGGTGCCATTGCCCTCGATCGGCGTCCGACCGACACCCTGGGGATAAGCGGTCCCAGCCACCGTTTCCTTGCTGAAGTCGTTCACCGGCATGAAGCCTGCCGAACGACCCGTGCGCGGATCGAAGACCTGATCGCCAACATACCTCAGCCCATTGACGCGCTCGACCGAGACGGGGGGAGTCGGTTCGGGCCGCTGAAGGCAGGTCAGGTGGAAGATACGCATCAGGTCATGTTCGCCGATGGTGTACAACCCAGCCACGAAGTCGGCGACACGCTGATCTTCGTCGGCGTATTCCGGATTTCCGGGAATGCTGAATCGGCAGCTGCCCATCGGGTTGACGGCGTAGGGATCGCCGCTGCGGTCATAGGAAGCCGTCACGGCCCGGTCGCCGGTCTGCCCGTCTTCGGGCTTGCGGATGACCGAGGTATCGGACGTGGAATCACCGGACGATGCACGTCCCATAAGATTCTGAGTCGCTTGCTGCATCAACTGATTGCGTTCCTGTCGGCTGACCGGCAGCAGGGCGAGGATGCCCTTGTCCTTGCAATATTCGGTCAGACCCGCCCGGTAGGGATTCATGGCCAGGGTGTAGTTGGTGCAGCACATCCGACCCAGCGGCGTGTCCACGGGATTGAGGTGGGTCCGTCGGCCGATGATGCGGGCGCCTCGGACGATGATCGCTGAGGCCGACTGCGTTCCGGTCACGCCGGCCTGCTGGCCGTTAGGGGGCGATCCAGTGCCGGCCGGTCGAACTGCCCCGGTCGCCGTGCGGCTGACCATTTGGCCGGTTTCGCAGCCCTCCACGGTGGTGATGAGTTGCACGTCCACCAGGTCGCCGACGCGGATCAAGCCGCCGGCCGCCCACTGATTTCCAATGCAGATCGTGACCGCCCGTTCGCAGGGGAGCAGCTGCCGGCCAAGGTCGTCGCCCTGGAGCGGCTGAAGCAATTCCTCTCGCAGCGGCGTGTCAGCCACGATGTCGGTCGCGGCGATGCGGTTGACCGCGGCGGCCGTCACCGGCGGCAGCAGCTTGCCCTCGCGGTAAAGTTGCAACTCTTGGTCGTTGCGGACCGGACGCAGCCGCACGTCCCGGGCAGAGATGACGTTGCCTTCAAATATGTTGGCGGCGGCTACGACGATGGAGGGCGGAGTCTCCTTCTTCGGCTCTGCGGGGGTGAGGATGCCGGATGCCTTGACGGCGATCACCGCTCCTAACCCCAAAATCACTGCGACGATCAGGGCGAAAATGGTACTGGCTCTCATGGTGCTTTGCTCCTCGCTATGATGCTCCGGCCGGCGCCTCGCCGCCGCGTTGTGGGCTTGGTTTCTCCTCTGGAAATCACTACGGTCTCAAAGTCCTCATTCCTTCCGCATCACGGTTCGTGCAACCAGTTCCTCGTTCCGGATGCTGTAGCCGACGATCCGAAGCAGGTCGGGAACGACATACCCCGCCGGGATGCTGACCCAGACCTCCACCGGCTCGCCGGAGGGAATCTGCCGCGCGTCCTGGAGAGGTTCGCTGTCGAGGGCCGTCAGCCGGACATCGGCGTCTCCCAGTCGGCCGCCGCCCAGGTAAGCCCGCACCGCCTGCCGAACCTCCTCGATGTCGCCCCCCAGAGCCGCGACCCTGGCTCCTTCCCGACTGGCAGCCAGCAGTTGTTGTCGAGCATGCAGCATCATGCTGAACTCGATCATGCCCAGAAAGAACAGCAGCACGATCGGGAACAACAGCGTCATCTCGACGGTCAGTGATCCCCGGCGTCCTGTTTGCTTCATTCTCCTGGGCAGTCGCAAACGCATGGTCCTGACTCCGAATTTCTCTCTGTTCCAGCCCGCTAGTTCTTCGGATTGCTTTGGGCCGCCCCGGGGACGGAACCCGATCCAGGTTGTGCCTGCAAACCGAGTTCCACTCGCAAAACCCAGAACATCACCAGCAAGACCGCCAGCGTGGCCGGCAAGGCCCAACCGACCCGTCGGCCCTGAGCCACCTTGAACTTCGCCTCTCCCTTGCTGCCTCGTTCCACCGACACCCGCTGGGGGAACATGCCCCGCGTCCCGCGCTTGAAGAATCTCACACAAATCTGGCCGAAGGAGATGAGCGCCACGAAGATCACGGTGACGACCAGGAGATAGATCGTCCACAACGGACCGACCCAGGCCCCCACCGCCGCGAATTGCTTGACGTCTCCTCCCCCGGCCGTGTTCAAAATCCAGAGAAGCAGAAAGATACCAAACGCCGTGGCGAACCCCGCCAAGGAAAACAGCAGACCATCCAGACCGCCGATCAGAATGCTGGACGGTTCAGCAAACAGCCAAGTCTGCCTTCCCGAGCTTGCCAGCCAGATGCCGCGAATGACATTGACGACGATACCGAGGCCGAAAGTGGCCAGGGACAGCGGCTTGGGAATGACCATATACCGCAGGTCGTACCAGCTGGCGGCGATCATCGCCCCGACCAGTAGGAGCACAAACGCCCAGGCAAAGGACAGTTCAGGGGTGAAGGACAGGACGTGCGGCATGGTGCAACTTCCGATGAACCGGCGGATCATCCGCTTCTGGTCATCTTATGCATCCCATGCCGAGGGGAAGCAGGGAGTGCGAAAAATCAAAAGTCTCGTAGCGGGTTGTCTGGTTCGAGAAAGACCTGGGCTCCGGAGGGAACCCAGGAACCCAGGTCTTCCAAGTCAGGCTAGACAGCGATCAGTTTTCGCACGTGGCACTATCTGCGTCGAGACCCCCGGTGCAGGTAGCGACAGGCCACACGTTGATTTCGTCAACATAACGCGAACCATTGACGAAGGAGCAGCAGCCGCTCGCACCGCCGTAGCTGTAGGTCTGGCTGATCGCGCCGATCGCTCCAGCGACCTCTTCCAGCTCGTTCAGGACGGCCTGCTGGACGGTCTTCAGACCCACGACGAGGCCAATCACGATGATGGTGACGACGAATACCCACTCCGTGGCAATGAGCGCACCAGCGTCATCCCGCCACAATTTCAGCAACATCGAACGCATCTCCGAGTCCTCCTGTACACGATAAGGACAGGATCGAGTCAGGGACCGCCCCCAACTCACACACCACGCCAAGAACCTACAAACGAGGCCCTTCGCCAACTTCTCCATTCTTTGCACGATCCAAGGAAGGGGCGAAACTCCGGTCAGGCCATCGGGTCCTTGCAAAGTGCCTATGTTGTCAACCGCGGCGTCACTTCCGCCGCTCATCCCATTGGAAGTGCATTCCGCGTGCCAACGGACTGTGCAAATTAGTCAGAGAATGTCAAAGTTTCTCATTTTTCCTAAGAAATCAAGGGTTTCGGTCAAAAAGAGACAGTTTTTGGACGAGCTTTCAAAATCCAGGGAGCTTACCCCGCCTTTCCGCTGCTTGAATTGGCGTAGCTTCGCGCTAACGAACTGACGTTAACCTAGTTAACGAAAGTTAACACAAGGCGGAAGATAGGTTCTGGAGCCGGGCTTTGGCAATTCAGGCAGATTCGGCCAAATGCAGAAGGCCATATCGGTGGGCCGTTCCGAACCTGTCTCTCCTGTCAGCTTTTTGGGTGATTCCATTCACTGGGGCAAAAAATTTGCTTGAGCAAAGGGAAAAAATAGTCAAGCTACGGAGAATCCTCGGGTAGATTAAACCGGAGAGGACGCACAGGATTGGAAGGGCAGGCACCGAGGAAATGCATCCGATGGACCGCGACACACCGTCTTCCGTTCCGCTGCCAGGTTGGTTGACTGTCGTTGGCTCTCTGGCTATCGGCTTTCATCTGACCGCATTGCTTGTCCTGATCCTCGCCGCTCCCAGCGGTCCGTGGCCCACGCCGATGGGAGCCGACATGGCCCTCGCTCCCTGGTTCGCCTCCAAGCTCAACGACTTCTTTCTCCCTTACTATCTGAAGCCCTTGAAGTTCACTCACAACTACCACTTCGTCACCAATCGCACCAGCACGACCGGCGTGTACTTCACGGCCCGGCTGCGGGACGGCAACGGCGAGGTCTTCCTCACGTTGGAGGTGCCGGATGCCAACGCCAATCGCTGGGTCCGCCATCGGCAGAGCCTCCTGGCCCGGGGACTGGGCGACGATCAGCCAGTGCCGCCGATGATGGGTGAGTCGGTGGCTGCTCCCAACCAGCAGGTCAACAAGGTCAAAATCTGGGACCTCATGGAAGGGAAACAGCGGGAACTGATTCTTCGCGAGGTGCCGGAACACCTTGTGCCGCGCGACCGGCCAGTGATGAAAACGTCGGACTGGACCGAACTGCTGGTCCGGTCCTACGTTCGCTATTTGGCCCGGAAGTACCAGGCGGAGAGCGTCGAGGTGGTGCGTCACAGCCAAGAGCCGATTCCGCCAGCAGCCCTGATCGGCGATTTCCCGGCGATGGCCTTTGACGAATTGATTTCGCACTTCGGCCCGGTTTCCGCGTCGGGCAAGTGAATCCCCTGGAGAAGGAACAGGCAGATGGAAACGATGGCGCGGACGGGGCTGTGGGGTTCGTGGGTCCGCTTCTGGTTCACGCCGACCGATGCGACCGGACTGCACGTCCTGCGAATCCTCACCGGCCTGCTTGTCCTGACCTGGCTGCTGGGCTTCGCCGGACAGGAAAATGCCCTGTTCGGCCTGCGGGGCTGGTTCGACACGCAAGCCTACAAGGATGCCTCCCGTCTGCAAAACACCGGCAGTATGCCGGCCCCGATCACTTGGTCGCTGGTCTATCTGTGCGGGGAGGACGAAACGCTGGTGACGGTCCTGTACTGGACCTCGATTGCGGTGATCGCGCTGTTCACAGCGGGCATCGCAACGCGAATCACCGGAGTCATGACTTGGCTGGCCGTGGCCTCGTTCACGGCCAATCCGGCCATCTCCTACGACGGCGACGTACTTCTGCTGATGCTGACGTTCTACTTGATGGTCGGCTATCTCCTTCTGGGTTGGCGGAGCCGACCGGGCTGGAGCCTGGGACGGCTGATCGGCGGCTGGGATGGCCTGCTATTGGGACCGGCAGACAAACCGCCGAGTGTTGCGGCCAATCTTGCTGTACGCCTGATTCAGGTCCACTTCGCCATCATCGTCGTCGTCAGTGCTTTGCACAAGCTTCAGTCCGGCGACTGGTGGTCGGGGACGGCCCTGTGGTATCCGCTGTTTCCGCCGTTCAAGGCAAAGCTGGCCGAGATACGCGAATTGGCCCCGCGCCGCGATTTCTACCTCGTGGTGCTCAGCCTGGCCACCTATGCGGTACTGATCTGGCAGCTGGCCTTTCCATTTTTCGCCTGGCGGCGGGGCTGGCGATTTGTGCTGCTGGGCGGAGCGGTCGTTGGCTGGATCGGCGCAGCGCTGATGTACAAGTTGCCGATCTTCGGACCGGCGTACTTCATCGCTGCCTTGAGCAATCTGACTGAGGAAGAATGGCAGTTTCTGACAGGTTGGGTGCGGAGGCTGCCGGGTCTGGAACGGCTGCTGGGCAAACGAGCCGAGCCAAGCGCCGAGGCCCGGTCGCGCCGAACGGCCCGTCCGACCGTGACGACCAGGTGAGGCCACGATGATTCGAGGGGATCTCGCCGCGTGTCTGGTGCTTTCAGCGGTTGTGGCAGTGGGGCTTTCTTGCGCTCCGACCGATTCGCCGAGCGTGCCAGCGCCGGTCGGAACCGGCTCCTCGGGAGAACCGCTGACGACCCCGCCGAAACCGCAGCTGGATCAGGTCAAGGACCGCATCGAGGCGGCCATCGAACAGGCTCGCCGTCGAGAACTGCTGACGACCAACGGCTTTTGGACCATTTTCCACGGCATTCTAGGGATGGGGCCGAGCCTGACGCTGACCCATCCCGAGACAGGCGAGAAGGTCAACGCCCTGGATTACATCTGCTCGGGCGGCGAACTCCGCGGCCTGCGGTTTTTGCCCACCCGCTGGGGGCTTGACGTGCAAATGGGACCGCCTTTCGTCGGTCAGGGGCACCAGGATCAGTTCATTGCCGAGATGGCCCAGTGGAACATGCCGCTGGACCGCAAATTCATCGTCAACGGCAAAGAGTACACGTTTGCCGACTTCGTCAACCACGCCAAGATGCGGGCCAAGACCACCGCCAAGAATCCGCCTCAGGAACTTAGCTGGGCGATCATCATCATCGCTCAGTACGTCGGGATCGACGCAGAATGGATTAACGAGGACGGCGAACGGCTCACCCTGGAAGAATGCGTCCGCTACGAGATCAATCAACCGATTGAAACCGCGGCCTGCGGCGGCACGCACCGGCTCTTCGGCCTCCGCTGGGTCCACAACATCCATCTGTGGCGCGGCGGAAAGACCGAAGGCGTCTGGAAGGACCTCGCCGATCAGCAGCGCAAGTACCAGGAACTGGCCAGAAAGTATCAGAACCCCGACGGCTCGTTTTCCACCGATTTCTTCTCCGGTCCGGGCAACGCTCAGGACATGCAGCGCAGGATCAACAGCAGCGGTCATACCCTCGAATGGCTGGCCTTATCGCTGTCCGACGAGCAGATCCGCGAACCGTGGGTCGAACAGGCTGCCAATGCCGTGGCCTTGATGTTCCTCGAAATCCAGAATCAGCCGATGGAAGGCGGCTCCCTCTACCACGCCGCCCACGGTCTGCTCATGTACTACGCCCGCCGTTACGATCCCGAATGGCTCGGCCCGAACAAGCCGCTCATCATGTTGCCCAACGGTCCGCTGGGCCTTCGCTGAAGCGGTGCCAAGGCCCCCGGACATCCCGTCCGCTGATTCAGAATCGGTCAGTCATCCTCACGGGTTGTATCGTCCCGCCTCAATCCCTTTCGGACCTGAAAGCTCCCTTGTATTCAGTTCTGCATACGCAAAACTAAGTCCCGCTGAGAGTTGCGACGGGCATCGGGCGGCGTGTCTGTTGCGGCATGGAATATGCGAACGTTGGCAGCAGTTGGGACAACTGAATCAGGTACAGGAAGGCTGTTGCTCATGAGTTCGCACCCTCCAACGACAATGGCGAAAGATCGCCCGGAGGCTCGGCGGCTTCGAGCACTGCGAGAACTCCTTGAGTCTTTCCGATCGCACATGACATCCACTGCTGCTTCGCCCCGCACATCGCAAACGGCCCGGCCTGAGACCGAAAGCGAGGTTTCGCAAGGCCTGGTTCTGTTCCCCGCCGTCCGCAATCGCCCGAAACCTTATTTCATCATCACGCCGTTCGATCAGCCGACTTTGGAACGCCTGTGCCGTCTGCTCCGCCCTGGTGGCCGTCTTCGCTGCGGCTGAGCGATCCAAACTTCCGCTTCATTTCAGAAACTCGGCGAGGGCCTCGATGCCGCCCTCGATCTCCTCCCGGCTGGTGGCGAAGGACATGCGGGCGTAGCCCTCGGCTCCGAACGGTGCTCCCGGCACGATGTTGACGTGGGCTGCTTCCAGGGCCGCTTCGCAGAACGTCACCGAGTCGGTGATGCGGCGGCCGCCCAAGTTTCGGCCGAAGTGGTCAGCGATGCGGAAGAAAGCGTAGAACGCCCCGGTCGGCTTGACCAGCGAGAGGCCTGGCAGTCGGGACAACCGTTCGTACACGAGATCGCGTCGTTGCTCGAAAGCCCGTCGCATCGTTTCTACGCAGGTCTGATCGCCTTCGATGGCAGCCAGAGCGGCGGCCTGGCTGATGCTGCTGGGGCAGCCGGTCGCCTGACTTTGCACGTTCGCCATCGCTTTGATGAGCGAAGCCGGGCCACACGCCCAGCCGATCCGCCAGCCGGTCATGGCATAGGTCTTGCTCACGCCGCTGACGGTGATGGTTCGCTCCTTCAACTCCGGCCGCAGACCCACGAAGCAGGTGGATTTGACGCCGTCGTACACCAAATGCTCGTAGATCTCGTCGCTGAGCACGGCGAGATGGGAATCGAGAATCACATCGGCTAACGCTTGCAGTTCTTCCCGAGTGTAGGTGGTGCCGGTCGGGTTGGACGGCGAGTTCAGCATCAACAGCCGGGTGCGTGGCGTGATCGCTTGCCGCAATTGCTCCGGCGTCATCTTGAATTCCTGATCCTCGGTCGTCGGCACGAACACCGGCCGAGCCCCGGTCATTTCCACCATGTCGCTGTAGCTGACCCAGAACGGAGCCGGAATGATGACCTCGTCTCCCGGCCCGACCAGCGCGGCCAGCACGTTGAAGATCGAATGCTTGGCTCCGTTGGAAATCAGGACCTGGTCCGGCGTGAAGGTGACGCCGTGGATCCGTTGGTACATCCGGCAGATAGCCGACCGCAGTTCCGCGGTTCCGCCGGCGGGGGTGTACCGCGTCTTGCCCTGCTGCATGGCCCGGACGGCGGCCTGGCAGATATGCTCTGGGGTGGGGAAGTCCGGCTCGCCCAGGCTGAAGTCGAAAACATGGACCCCTTCGGCCCGCATTTGCATGGCCTTGGCCCCGGCCGCCAGCGTCGCCGACGGCTTGATCGAGGCCGCCATCGTCGAAAGTTGCATCATCGCGTGGCTTCTCCTGTGCTAGCTTCAACCGGGGCATTTTACGAATCCGGAAACACGCCGACGCTTGCCGATGGCCTGCCAAGTCATATTCAGCATGGCAAGTCGCTTTGCTATTTCTGGAGAAGCACACGGCCATGCAACGAACCCTGGTCCTGATCAAGCCGGATGGCGTCCATCGCCGACTCGTCGGCACTGTCCTGCAACGCTTCGAGCAAAAAGGACTGCGCCTGGTCGGCCTGAAACTTGTGCAGGCTGACCGGGCCTTGGCGGAAAGGCACTACGCGGTTCACAAAAGCAAACCGTTTTATGAATCGCTGGTCAGCTTCATCACCGCGGGGCCGACAGTCGCCGTCGTGCTGGAGGGCCGGGAGGCGGTCGCCGTGGTGCGGGCCATGATGGGACCGACCGATGGCGCCAAGGCCCCGCCGGGCACCATCCGCGGCGACTTCGGGTGCAGCATCCAGAACAATCTCGTTCACGGCAGCGACAGTCCCAAAACTGCGGCTGCCGAGATTGCCTTGTGGTTCCGGCCCGAAGAACTGGTCGCCTGGCAACCTGTCGATCACGCCTGGGTCATCGGCGATTGAAGCGGCCCTGGCCGGCGCGGTCGGATTCAGGGCGACTCCTCGGCCCAGTCGCGCGGCCGCAGGGCTTCCAGAAGTCCGGCTTCCCGCGAGCCTGGTTCAGGGCGGTAATCGTACTCCCAACGCACCGTGGGCGGCAGCGACATCAGAATCGACTCGATGCGTCCTCCGGTTTTCAAGCCGAACATCGTTCCCCGGTCGTACAGCAGATTGAACTCGACGTACCGCCCTCGGCGAATCTGTTGCCACGTCCGCTCCCGTTCGCCAAACGGTTCGTCCTTCCGCCGCCGCGCGATGGGCAGGTACGCCTCGAGGAACGCATCCCCGGCATCCCTGACGAAGGCGAACAGCGGTTCGAACTCGCCCTGAAGATAGTCGAAGAAGATGCCGCCGACGCCCCGCGGCTCCTGTCGGTGATGCAGGAAGAAATATTCGTCGCACCAGCGCTTCAGGTGGCCGTAGTCGATCCGCGGCCCGTGACGGGAACAGACCGATTTCCAGACCTTGTGGAAGTGGATGATGTCTTCCCGGAACGGATAGTACGGGGTGA
This sequence comes from uncultured Planctomycetota bacterium, assembly GCA_937944855.1. Lineage (GTDB taxonomy): Bacteria > Planctomycetota > Planctomycetia > Gemmatales > HRBIN36 > JANWWR01. The sequence goes on along the minus strand of CALFAY010000026.1, from coordinate 65,053 downwards.
GGTCGGCGCCGCCGCCAAACCACCAGGTGTCGCCTTTCGTCAGGAAGCGGAAATTGGCATGCACGGTAGGCACGAGCGGATTGAGGGGATGCAGGACGAGGGAGATCCCCGTGGCCCGGAAGCTGCGACCCTCCCCCGGCATCTGCCTGGCGAACTCTTCGCTGAATTCGCCGTGGACATCGGAAAAGTTCACACCGCCCTTTTCCAGAACCGCCCCGTGAGCGATGACCCGGGTGCGTCCTCCTCCGCCGCCGGGCCGGTCCCAGAGGTCCTCACGGAAGCGGGCGGAGCCATCCAGTTCTTCCAAGGCGGAGCAGATGCGGTCCTGAAGCGATCGGAAATAGGCGGCGCAGGACTCGAACATGGCGATGTCTCCGTGACGGGTCGGGGGAATGGTCTTCGCGGGGGCTGTGGATGTTATCGGCGAGCCCCAAGCCGATGGCAACCTCCGTCCCGCCACGGGCCTTGAGTTTCCGACGACCGCTCGACGTCGCTCGGCTCAGAACAGCTTGCGAAATACCGTCAGCCTGGGACTGGTGCCCACGATATAGGTCACCTCCTTCGTGGTGACTTCGCCGCCGGGGGTGCGTACCACCAGCTTCACCGGGCACATCAAATTGGCGTCCTCAGCAGTTCCCTGGCCCATGACTTCGTATTCGACTAATTGAAACCCGCTCTCCCAATCCATGTCCTGAACGACAATGGAAGGATTACGCTGCTTCAAGTCCTCCGGTTTGTCGCCTTTTCGCCAACTGTCCAGAACAACCTGCAGGGTCGTGCGGGCCGTTTCCGGATCGACGGGGTCGGCCCGTTGCGGCCCCTTGGTACATCCGATCAAGATTAGGGGGATAATAAGGCTTGCCCGGATAAGGCGCATGGTCGCTTAACCCTCCTCATATAAGGCGTTAAAAGCGTGTAAGGCCAGATAAGGCGGCGGGCCCCCTTGGAAACCCGTCGCCAGCTACCTGCACAATTGGCGAAAGTCAGAATTCGTCACTGACCGGCTCACCCCCGTTGCGTGAGCCGAGCGCACGCCAGATCTGGAGATCAATATTATTAGTCACATAGCGCAGCGAACCGTCGCCAAAAAGCACGTTGACGCCATTCGGATGACGACTGCTCGGCGGCATGGTCGCCCGCGAGGTTAAAAAGAACCCACAGGATCGCTTATTGGGCGGCGAGACGTGCTGGTACTGGTGTTGGCCGTGCAACCACGGCGCGCCCATGAACACCGGTGCCTGATTCGACAAGTCGTTGATATCGAGAGCCTGGCATTGGGCGTAGGCTTCGTCGGGCGTGTTGGGTGTCGTCCTCCCGAAGAACACATCCTCCAGCGGACTGACAATACCGTTGCTGCCATCAGCCAGAACGCGTTCGCTGTAAAAAGCTGTCGTGCTAGTACCGTCATACACGGAAGCAAAAGTCGTGAGGCTGTTCGGAAAAAAAATACCGTTCGGCCGTGGCAAGCCTGCATTTAATGGATTGGCGAATCCCCCGGGCGCGAAGAGAATGTTATTTCCCAAGTTCGCCATATAGTTCGTTGCACCTCCCGTTTCCGGCAAGGGATTCTGCACATCGGCGGGACAACGAAGCAGTTTTATGCTCGCCAGACGGGCGGTGGCGTTGTTGGCGTGATCGACCGGCACGCTGAAGTCGATGGTGCGATGGATGTTGTCCAACTCCAGATACGGGGCCAGACGGCTCAATGGGCCGAAATTAGTGCCCATCGTCCAGCCCTCGGGAAAGCGGCTGTAGTCGTTGTGATAATGGTGGCTGGCAATGCCGATTTGGCGGAGGTTGTTGGCGCACTTCATCCGATCTGCGGCCACGCGGACCTTCTGCACCGCGGGCAACAACAGACCCATGAGCACGGCGAGGATCGCCATCACGACCAAAAGTTCGATAAGCGTAAAAGCCTTGCGCGCGCAAGTCATGGATGACCTCGATGAAAAGAGGGTTACAAAATGCGAACCGACGGACCATCTCTGGCCCGGACCGTACAGCGGTGAACAACGATGAGGGGGACTTCAGGTCATCCGTTGCGCGGAGGTCTTTCCAGACGATGGGACAGGAGCAGGAAGTACAGGCTGCCCAGATCAAGAGGCAGAAGTTGCGGTTTGCTCTCCGAGGTCAAAGCGTCGGAGCAGACCCAGGCATCAGGCCGTTCGGGAGTGACCACCTTCGGAAGCGGCGCGTCGGAGTCGTGGCCGCCGCAGCGGATACCCGCGGGGCACTGTCCCCACGGACGCGGAGCCAGCGGCAGTGTGGGCCGTCCTGCATCTGACGGCGCGGAATCCTTCCCTCTTTCCCCGTCCGAAAGCCCTGAGAAATCAGCCAAGACATCCCCACCCGAGAGGAGCGGGTGGGTCCAAAGGCCTGACTTGCCGGGCAGCCAGTGATGGCATTCCGCGCCGGCGGGCAGGGCTGCGACAAGAACGCCGAGCAACGCTGCCAGCCAGCGGAACATGCCGATCAGGAATCGCTCCCAACATCCGGCCATGATCGAACCAAGGGAAAGGAAAACGTCTGGAGTCTAATGACGAACGGATGCGGTGTCAAATGAATTTGTGAGAGGTCTAACCCGTGCGGGGAAAAAGCTTTCACGATGTAACGGCTGCCGTTTGGGGTCCTCCTGATGTAACCGTTTCAGTCCTGGCGGATCATTCCTGGCGAAGGCTGTGAATCGGCAGGGCCGGAAGGAGAAGGGCTGGAGTCTGGATCGTTTCCCTTCGATGCGCCGATTCACAGTCGGATCCTCGGGAGGAGTTTCATGGCAGTGAAAACGATCAATGTTCAGGAATTGCGGGAGAAGATCCTTCGCGGCGAGAAGGTCGAACTGCTCGACGTGCGGACGCCGGCGGAGTTTCAGGAGCTTCACGTTCCGGGAGCCAATCTGGTGCCCCTGGATCGACTCGATCCCAAGACCTTCATGGCTGGGCGGAACGGCACGTCGGAGCCGCTCTACGTCCTGTGCCGCTCGGGTAACCGTGCTCGCAAGGCGTATGAGAAGTTCCTCGCGGCCGGGTTCGACAACGTGGTCTGCGTCGAAGGCGGGACGCTGGCCTGGGAGCAGGCCGGGTTTCCTGTCAACCGCGGCCGCAAGGTCATGTCCCTGGAGCGGCAGGTGCGGATCGCAGCTGGGTTGATCGTGGTGGTCAGTTCACTGTTGGGCTTGTTCGTGCATCCGTACTTCGCTGCGATCGCTGCCTTCGTCGGGGCCGGTCTGGTGTTCGCGGGCATCACAGACACCTGCGGCATGGCGATGATCCTGGCCAGGATGCCGTGGAACCAGGCAGGCGCGTGTTGTGCCAGGAGCGAGTCCGCCCCGGCCGCCGCGGAGCCGGTCAAGAAGAACGAGGCGATCAAGGAAGCGCCATGCACCTCGGCCTGAGCCTGCTATTCGGCCTGGTGGTCGGATTCTCGCTGGGATTGACGGGCGGAGGCGGTTCCATCTTCGCCGTGCCGCTGCTGATGTACGGTCTGGGGATGCCGTTCAAGGAGGCGGTAGGCGTATCGCTGGCGGCGGTCGGCTCGACGTCTTTGCTTGGAGCCTTGGGACGGCTGCGGACGGGAGAGCTTCAGATCGTCGCCGGCGTCGTCTTCGCCCTGGTCGGCATGGCTGGTACGCCCCTGGGCGTCTGGCTGCACGGGCAACTGCCAGAAACCCTGCTGCTGGTGATGTTCGCGGCGTTGATGCTGGTCATCGCCTTCCGCATGGCCTGGGTCACGCGCGCCGCGGGGCGAGCACCCGTCGCGACTCAGTCGGAGTATCCGTCCTGGCTCCGCTGGCTGACGTTGGCTGGATCAGGACTGGCCGTGGGCATTCTTTCCGGCATGTTCGGCGTGGGCGGCGGCTTCCTGATCGTTCCGGCGCTGGTTCTGGTCGGCGGCATGGAGATGCACCGGGCGACGGCCACCTCGCTGCTGGTCATTGCGTTGATCAGTCTGGGCGGAGTGATTTCGCACCTCAGCGCAGGTCGGCCGTTGTCGTGGGACGTCACGGCGGCATTCGTGCTCGGGGGTGCCGGGGGGCTGGCCCTGGCGATTCCGCTGGCGCGACGACTCTCGGGAATCGCCCTCAGACGCATCTTCGCGGCCGTCATCGTCGCCGTCGCCCTGTTCATCCTGTTCCAAACCTTGTATTCGACGGGAGGTTGACCAATGTTCTTCCGACAACGCTTCGTTCCTGGGTTGGCCATCTACTCGTACCTGGTCGGCGATGAGCGGACCAAGGAATGTGCCGTGATTGACGCGACCCGGGATGTCGATGAGTACCTGGCCATCGCCAAGGCGGAGGGTTTACGGATCACGCACATTCTGGAAACCCACGTGCATGCCGACTACGTCAGCGGCTCGGCGGAGTTGAAGGCGCGCAGCGGCGGTACGGCCCAGGTGCACGTGTCCGGTCTGGGCGGCAAGGAGTGGACGCCGCCGTATGCCGATCATGTGCTCAAGAACGGCGACGAAATCATCATGGGTTCCGTGCGGCTCAAGGCCCTGCACACGCCCGGCCACACTTACGAACACCTGACCTGGCTGGTTTTCGACCACACGCGGAGCAAGGAAACGCCCTGGCTGGCCCTGACCGGCGACTTTTTGTTTGTCGGCGATGTCGGCCGTCCGGACCTGCTCGGCGAGGAGGCCCGCAAGAAGCTGGCTCATCAGTTGTATCAGAGCGTGTTCAACGTGCTGCCTCCGCTGCCGGATTACATGGAGATTTATCCCGGACACGGGGCCGGTTCGCTGTGCGGCAAGGCGCTAGGAACCCGCAGTGCGACGACGCTGGGCTACGAACGGCGTTTCAATCCGTCCCTCAAACCCGCCGACGAACCCACCTGGATCGCCCGGCTGCTGGAAGGCATGCCGATCGCTCCGCCCTATTTCCGCCGCATGAAGCAGGTCAACGCCGCGGGTCCGAAGATCATCGGCGTGGAACTGCCTGGACAACGCCGCATCCCGGCCCGGGAAATCCGGGACCGGGTCTGCGAAAAGTGCTTGATTCTGGACGTGCGGCCGAAGGAAGCCTTCGCCGCCGCCCACATTCCCGGCTCGATCAACATCCCGCTGGGCCACAACCTCCCGACCTGGGCCGGCTGGGTCCTGCCCTACGACACGCCGATCAATCTGGTGCTTGACGACCCCCACGATCTGCCCGCGGTGGTGACGCACCTGATCCGCGTCGGCCTCGACGACGTGCAAGGCTACCTGGACGGGGGCATTGAAGCCTGGGAGACGGCCGGGTATCCTTTGGAACGCATCGCCACTCTCTCGGTGCATGACCTGGCCAGCCAGTTGAAAGACGGCAAGCGTCCGACCGTGCTGGACGTGCGCACCGAGGCTGAGTGGAACGCCGGACACATCGAAGGGGCCATCCACATCCACGGCGGTCAATTGGAGGAACGCTTCGCGGAAGTTCCGCGGGACAAGCCGGTTGTGGTCGTGTGCGGCAGCGGTTATCGTGGTTCGATTGCGGCGTCGTTCTTGAAGCGTGAGGGTTACACGGACGTCAGCAACGTCATCGGCGGCATGACCGCTTGGAAGGCAGCCGCTCTGCCTACCGTATAGGGCGAAGCGGCAAGCGCAGGCTACTTCAGTTCAGCGCTCCCCATCGGCCCAGCGTTCACAGGGAGGGTCGGCGATGAGTACCGGGGAAAAACACCAGATCGTCATCGTCGGTGGGGGAACGGCGGGCATCACCGTGGCGGCACGGCTGCGGCGGGCGGATGCCAGGCTGGACCTCGCCATCATCGAACCGTCCGACAAGCATTACTACCAACCCCTGTGGACGCTGGTCGGAGGCGGCGTCTTTCCCAAGGAAGCCAGCGTCCGGCCCGAATCCGAGTTCATTCGCCACGGGGCAACCTGGATCCGAAGCACGGTGGCCAGCTTTGACCCCGCCCAGAACGCCGTGGTCCTCAGCGACGGCCGCCGCATCGGTTACGATTGGCTGGTCGTGGCCGTCGGCATCCGCATCCTGTGGGACAAGATCGCCGGTCTGGCTGAGGCGCTGGGCAAAGGCGGAGTGTGCAGCAACTACAGCTATCAACACGTGGACTACACCTGGGAGTGCATCCGGAACTTCCGCGGCGGGCAGGCGTTGTTCACCATGCCCAACACGGCGGTCAAGTGCGGCGGCGCTCCGCAGAAGATCATGTACCTGGCGGCGGACTATTTCCGTCGTCATGGGGTCCTGGCTCAGAGCAAGATCATCTACGCTACCGCCGGGGCCAAGATTTTTGCCATTGCGAAGTATGCGGCCACACTGGAAAAGGTCGTGGCCCGTTACGGCATCGAGACCCGCTTTCATCACAATCTGATCGCCATTCGGCCTGACACCAAAGAAGCAGTCTTCGAACACCTGGACACCAAACAGCCGGTCGTCCTGCCCTACGACCTGATCCACGTCACGCCGCCGATGGGTCCGCCGGAGTGCGTGCAAAACAGTCCCCTGGCCGACGCTCAGGGCTGGTGCGACGTGGACAAATACACCCTCCAGCACGTCCGTTATGCCAATGTCTTCGCCCTGGGCGACAACGCGAATCTGCCCACCTCGAAGACCGGCGCCGCCATCCGCAAACAGGCCCCAGTTCTGGTAGCCAATCTGCTGTCGGCCATGCAGGGCAAGCCGCTACCGGCCCGCTACGACGGCTATACCTCTTGTCCGATCGTCACCGCCTATGGCCGACTGGTCCTCGCGGAGTTCGATTACGACCACCAGCCCAAGGAAAGTTTCCCGTTCGATCAGTCCAAGGAACGCTATTCCATGTGGCTGTTGAAGAAGTACGGCCTGCCGTGGATGTACTGGCACGGCATGCTTCGCGGCCGAATGTAGCCCGGCTGACCGCTGGAGTCTGACTTCATCAGTTGCGCTGCGGGTTTTCTTGCGTGCGTTTGCACCGCTGTAAGGTCATCAGCGCGAAAGCTGTTCCGTAAGCCTTGTGGTAGTCGTAAAGCACGTAATCGAACCAGGAGCCGTCTTTCTCCTGAAGTCGGATCATAATGTGGGCGACGTGTTCCTGATAAAAAGGACGTTTATCCGTCGGCAGCATCTCGATGCACAAGCCGGCATAATAGTGTCCGAAGTAGAAGAAATAACCAGCAACGGCGAAGAAGGACTCGTGGGGATAAACCGTTTTGCGGCCCATGTCCAGCCAGCCGTTGCGGGCGATAAGGCGGTCCAGCCAGATCATGAGGACTTCGTCCGTGATCTTGGCGTCCCCCCACATCCTGAGGGCAGCGTTGCAGCACTGACTGCGACCCAGGCTCCCTCCCGGACGATTGATCGGATCCACCGGGTCCCATTTCAAGTATTCCCCGTACAGATAGCTGAAGTCTTTAAGCCGCTGTCGCACGATGGAATCAACGGCGCGCTGGACCAGCTTCTCCGGCGGGTCGATGCCAATCTGTTTAGCTTCATAAAGGCCGACCAGGATCGCGGCAGTAGTGAAGCTCGTTGAATCGCTTCCGGGCTTTTGAGCAGAGGCACGGAAGTCATAGTAACCCCAGCCGCCGTCCACAGACTCGTACCGCTCCAGCATGTTCATTTGGTGGCGAATTAACTCCTCGATGCGCTTACGGCGCTGGATGTCCTCAGGACGACGCTTGTGCATCCGTACCAAGGCTTGAATCCCATAGCCGTGGGTCCAGACATTATAAATCGCCCCGCCATTAGCGCGCCGGACCTTCGGCAGGTTCTGCATCAGCCAGTTCTCGGCGCGATCCAGGCCATGTTGGACCGTTTCTGACTTATCACCCGTCTCTAACAATGCGGAGATGCACAAGGCCGTGACCGCCGCCCGGAAAGCCTGGTGCGCTCCAGGAACCGGAGCATAAATTTCCACGCCTCCCCGCAATTCGTGGCTGCCCCATGAGCCATCTTGATTTTGAGCTTGGAGAAGATAGGCGATGCCGCGCCGGATCGAAGCGTCAAGCGTGTCCGGAGAAAGCGGCTCCGGAGGCGGCGGCTTGGGCCAGGTTTCCTCCCGGGCCGGTTTCGAATCCTCTTCGTTTACCCCTGGATAAAGTCGAGCACCGGCCGCCAGCGACCCCGGCGCTTTGTTCCTAACTTCCTGCTGCAGGCCTTGGGCAAAGCAGATCGTACCGATCAGAATCCACGTGGGAAGGAGCCTCATTTGCTGCCACCTCCATTATTTCGAGGCCACTTCCGGCTTCTCGCCGGAAGCCGGCAGTAGAACCTTATCCCCTTCGCTGAGGCCTTCGAGGATTTCAATGCGCTTGCCGTTATCTTTGCCGACTTTGATATATCGGCGAATCTTTTTGCCGTCGGCCGAGCGGACTTCGACGAAGCGCTTCGTATCGTCCACCTCGTCGGTTTGCACAGCCTCGGACGGAAGCGTAAGGGCGACTTCCCGGAAATAGGAAACCAGCTTAACATTCACGGTTGTGAGCGGAACAACAGAAGCGTCTCCGACTTCAGGCAAAGTGATCCGCACTTTAAACTTCTCAGGAGCTGAAGGCAGCGCCGTGACGCTCTCCACCTCGCCGCTTAATCTGGCATCGGGACGGGACGTCGGAGACAGTTGAACTTTAGCGCCTCGTTGAATCAGGTGCAGATTACGCTCGTCAATGGTGGCCGTGACGTGGGATACCTTCGGGCTTACGACGGTCATAAGGACTTTGTTCAATACAACGATGTTGCCTGGGACCAGTTGTCCCTTCGCTTCCTCATAGCCCAGCCACTGTCCGTCGTCTATGCGTCCATAATAGACGTAGCCATCGCTGGGCGCGACAATGCCCTCCAGCAACTTCAGATCACGCCGGAGCTTGGCTAGCCGTTGGTCGTTCTTGTCCAGGTCAGTTCGGGCCTTCTCCAGCTCCAATTGTTTCCTCTCTGCCGACAAGGATAAGGTGGCTCGCAACTTGGAATCTTCCAGCGACAGCTTAAGCAGCTTTTCCCTCAGAGAAACATCCTTACGCGGCAATTCATATTGAAGAAGGTCTCGGCGTTGCTTTTCATCCTGGGCGAGAAGCAATTTAGACATGTCAATATACATTTGTTGACGGCGCAAGATAATTCTTTCCGTGTCTTCGACAAGATCATCAGCCTTGTACATTTTTTCCAACTGTCGCATCTCCTCCTCGGCGAATTCGACAAAGAAGCGACGTAGCTTCACGTTTTCGTCCGCCAACTTCTCGGCGAAGGCACGGTCTTCCTTGACGAAGCGGTCGAGATCTTCCTGGGCCTCCTTGCGGGCACGGTCGGCGGCAGCGAGGTCTAGAGGAATGGATTCCTTGAGAATCGGAAGCTCCCGCTCCAGGATCTGGATGGCTAGCTGGCTGAGACGTTGATTCGCTTCCAGGTCGCGGATCGTTTCCGTAAGACGGTCTAAGTCGAACGTCAGCAACGGCTGGCCTTTGCTGACGCGGGTTCCGTGCGGAACGACGCGGCGAAGGACCAGGGGCTGGCCTCCTGCATCCGGCTTCCAGGCTTCAGGGTTAATGGAGATGGGAACAATCTCCGCAGCCTCGAATATGCCGCGAAACGACAGGGAAACGCTGAACGGACCTTTCGTCACGACCGCCTCTGGCTCGCTGGGAGACTGCGGTCCTGGTTGTTCCGTGCCCTGTCTAACCTGGTCGGCCGGTTCCCAGTAGGCACCGAAAGCGACTGCGGCGAGGACAATTCCCGCGATAAGGGTCAGCGAAAAGGTGACGATCCGAAGCATGTCCGGTCCTCCGTAGGGCTTCTTCTGCTGGCATATCCTGGCATCGCAGCGAAGCGGGTTGCGATGCGGCTTCGTCCTTGCTTATCCCGCAAGAGAGTACCCTGTCTTAACAGCCGGAACAAGAAATCTGCCATCTCCCGGCCAGAGGAGGTGTGATCCCTTGAGTTTCCCGCTGTGTGGGCGGACAATGGCCTCCGCGGGGATGTTCCCGGCAACTGGCAGCTCGAGTGCGGTCGGGAGGAAACTCGGCGATGCACGAGACGATCCTTCAGTCCATCGGCCACACGCCCTTGATCCGCTTGTGGCGGGTCAGCGAAGGGTTGCGGCCGCAGATTTACGTCAAACTCGAATCGCAGAATCCCGGCGGCAGCGTCAAGGACCGGGTCGGACTGGCCATGATTCAGGAAGCGGAACGCCGCGGCTGGCTCCGTCCGGGAGGCACGATCATCGAGGCGACCGCCGGCAATACCGGCGTCGGCCTGGCGATGGCAGCGGCAGTCAAGGGCTACCGTTGCATCTTCGTCCTGCCCGACAAGATGAGTGCCGAGAAGATCAGCCTGTTGAAGGCCTACGGCGCGGAAGTGGTGATCACGCCGACCAGCGTCGCTCCGGATTCGCCGGAGAGCTACAACGGCGTAGCGGATCGGCTGGCCCGGGAGATTCCCGGGGCGTGGCGTCCCAACCAGTTCACGAACATGGCCAATCCCGAGATCCACTACCGGACTACCGGCCCGGAAATCTGGCAGCAGAGCGAAGGCCGGGTCACGGTCTTCGTCGCCGGCGTCGGCACCGGCGGCACGCTCACCGGCGTGGCCCGCTATTTACGCGAGCAGAACCCGGACATCAAGATCATCGGGGCTGATCCGGAAGGCTCGGTGCTGTCCGGCGGAGCACCGAAGCCGTGGAAAGTCGAAGGCATCGGCGAAGACTTCGTGCCCAAGACCTTCAACAGCCAGATGGTGGACGAATGGATCCGGGTCAACGATGCCGAGTCGTTCCACACGGCCCGTGCCCTGGCCCGGCGCGAAGGCCTGCTGGTCGGCGGATCGAGCGGCACGGCGGTAGCGGCTGCGCTGCGCTATGCCCGGCGGCTCGGTCCCGAGCACTTCATCGTCGCCCTGGCTCCCGACACCGGACGCAATTACCTCAGCAAGTTCTACGATGACCGCTGGCTGGCCGAGAACGGCCTGGTCTTCAGCGAAGAACCGGCCTATTCTGTCGGCGATCTGCTCCGCACCCGGGGACCGCGACAGCTTGTGTCGATCCAGGCCGATGCCACCGTGGCCAAGGCCATCGACCTGATGGAGACGATGGGCATTTCGCAGATGCCGGTATTTCACGGCGACGAGGTAGTCGGCAGCGTCCAGGAAGTCACCCTGGCCAGGGTCTTGCACGACCACATCGACGTCAATCAGGTGCTGGTGCGGGACATCATGGCCCGGCCCCTGCCGCAGCTGGACGTTTCGACGCATCTGGACGAAGCGTACCGGCTCCTGCTGGCGGGACACACCGGCGTCCTGGCGACCAGCGAGGGCAAGGTCGTGGACATCATCACACGCATCGACCTAGTGCAGTACTGGGACCGGCAACGGCAGAAGAAGGAGTGACGGCGAAAAGTCCCGCAGGTTGGCAAGGAGAACGGAACGATGCCGCGTGATCGTATCGAAGCAGGTTTCAGCACCCGGGCCATCCACATCGGACAGGAGGCGGACCCGGCCACGGGAGCGACCGTGGTGCCGATCTATGCGACATCCACGTTCACGCAGATCGCTCCGGGCCGACATCGGGGATACGAGTATTCGCGTACTGCCAACCCGACCCGGACAGCCTTGGAGAAATGTCTGGCCAGTCTGGAAGAGGGCGAACAGGCAGCGGCGTTTGCTTCTGGACTGGCAGCAACATCGGCGGTGCTGTCAGCCCTGGTGCGTCCCGGCGATGAAGTCGTGGCGGCTGCCGATCTGTACGGGGGAACGTACCGCATCCTGGAGAAGGTCTATCATCCTTGGGGGCTGGTGCCGAAGTTCACGGAGGACATCTCCCCAGCCGGGTTTGAGGCGGTGATGACGCCGAAAACCCGCATGGTCTGGATCGAAACGCCCACCAATCCACTGCTGCAAATCATCGACATCGCCGCTGTCGCCGAAATCGCCAGGAAACACGGGGCACTGGTCGTCGTGGACAACACCTTTGCCAGTCCCTACCTCCAGCAGCCGCTCAAGCTCGGAGCGGACCTGGTCGTCCACAGCACGACGAAGTATCTGGGAGGCCATTCCGACGTGGTCGGCGGAGCGGTCGTCGGTCGGAAAGAATTGATGCAGCCGATCATGTTTTACCAGAATGCCGCGGGAGGCGTGCCCGGGCCGTTCGACGCCTGGCTGACCCTGCGAGGCATCAAGACGCTGTCGCTGCGCATGGAGAAGCACTGCGCCAACGCGATGGAACTGGCTCTCTGGCTGATCCACCATCCGGCCGTGGAGCGAGTCTATTATCCGGGATTGCGGAATCATCCGGGGCATGAGCTGGCAAAGCGGCAGATGCGGAATTACGGCGGCATGATCAGCATCCGCTTGCGTCACGGGCGGGAGGCCGCTTTGAAGTGCGTCTCCAACACCCGCATCTTCAGTCTGGCCGAGAGCCTGGGCGGGGTCGAGTCGCTGATCTGCCACCCCGCCACGATGACCCACGCCAGCATCCCCGCGGAAATCCGCACGAAGCGGGGCGTGGATGACAGTCTGATCCGGCTCAGCGTCGGCATCGAGGACGTGGCCGACCTGCGGGACGACCTCGCCGCCGCGCTGGCCGATGCCTGATGCTTCGGCGAGCGATTCCGCAGCCGGTCTCAGGCGCGTGCTTCAATGACCGTGATGATCTGCCCCAGATCATTGGGCACGCAGACAGGCGGGTTGGCGGAGGGAATGCGGCCGATCCCGCGCCGTCCAAGAACCTCCTGAAACAAGTGCTCATCCGTGCCATGACAGGCCACTGTCACGTTTGGATCCTTCAAGGAATGTCCGGTCAGGACGCAGACCACTGAATCGTCTGGAGAAATGACCCCCTGCTGACGCAGCTTCCGGGCTCCGGCGACGCTGGCCGCGCTGGCCGGTTCGCAGCCCAACCCGCCGGAACCGATGCGGGCCTTGGCTTCGAGGATTTCCTCGTCGCTGACGACGCACACCACGCCCTCGCTGGCTTCCAGACTGCGAAGGGCCTTGGGAAGATTGACCGGCCGATTGATCTCGATGGCGCTGGCAACGGTCGAGGCCTTCCGCTGGGTTCGCTTGAGTTCCTGAAAGTAGCTTTCGGCCCTCAAGCGGTCCCAGCTTCCGCGGCGCCAACGCAGCCCTTGCTCATTCCACAGGCGGTGGAGGGTATCGGCCCCGGCGGCATTGACGGCGGCCAACCGCGGCATACGGCCGATCAGGCCGAGTTCCCGAAGCTCAAGGAACGCTTTGCCGAAAGCACTGAGATTGCCGAGGTTGCCCGCCGGCACCACGACCCAATCGGGCGGTTCCCCGTCTAGTGCTTCCACAATGCGGTAGATGATGGTCTTCTGGCCTTCGAGTCGGAAGGGATTGATGCTATTGACCAGATACAGACTCAAGCGGCTCGCCGCCTGGCGGACACGTTCGAGAGCATCGTCAAAGTCGCCGTGGATTTGCAGGGTCAAGGCCCCGTGGTCGAGGGCCTGAGCGAGCTTGCCGAAGGCGATCTTGCCGGAGCCGATGAAGATGACGGCCCGCATCTGCCCACTGGCTGCGGCGTACAGGGCCAGCGACGCGCTGGTATTGCCGGTCGAGGCGCAGGCGGCCCGGCGGGCACCGACCATGCGGGCATGAGTGAAGGCCGCCGTCATGCCGTTGTCCTTGAAGCTGCCCGAAGGGTTCAGCCCTTCGTACTGGAGGTGCAATCGGCCCGGACGCAGGCCGACATACTCGGCCACCCGGTCGGCCGGGAGCAGCAAGGTTTGGCCTTCGCCGATGCTGAGGATTTGCTCGTGGGGAGCAAACGGCAGCAAGCTCCAGAACCGCCATACGCCGCTTCGCCGCAGCAACGCACGGCTGGCCGACACGTGGCCGGCGTCGGTCGGCCCGTTTCCCGCCTCCCGCAGCGATCGCGGCACCGGCAGACAGTCCCAGTCGTAGGCCACGTCGAGCAGATCGCCGCACCGTGGACAGGTGAATTCACACTCCAGGACGCTGCGCGTGCCGCCGCAGGCCGGGTTGATGCACCGCTGATAGACGAAACTGTCACGGACGCTCATCAGGCTCACTCGAACCACCACGGAGGTTCTCGCCGCCTCGGCGAGCCACTGGCATCAACCAGCGGTCTTCGTCGAGCATATGTCGCCCTCCCCAAGCCCGCAAGACGGCCTCCAAGCCGTTTACAGCGTCGCTTCTTCCGGGTAACGTGAAATTCAGGCAGCAAATCGAAAAGGTTTCCGGAGGCTTCCATGCCGCAAGCTATCGTGGACCCGGCCGAAGTCCGGCGTTTCGCCCACAGTCTCAAGCAGTTCAACAACGAACTTCAAAACCGCATGCAGGTACTGTACGGACAACTGGTCAACCTCGGGGCCACCTGGCGAGACCAGGAGCACGAGCGCTTCACCCAGGACTTCGAGCAGACGATGGCCGCGTTGAATCACTTCGTCGAGGCCTGCTCCGAACATATTCCGTTTCTCCTTCGCAAGGCGGAGAGGATCGAGGAATACTTGCAGCAGCGGTGAGCGGTGGAAGAAGACCAGAAGCGGACTGCCCCATGTCCAGCGGAGCCAGGGTCCACGATCTGGAGGCTTTGACACGCATCCGGGAGGCCTTGTGCGTCTTCGGAGCGGATGTCCGGGAAGCCCTTACCGCGGCTGATGCCGACATCCAACGCATGACCGACTGGCTGCACGAGGAATTGAATTGGTGGCAGAAGGAGGTCCATCGCCGTCAGGACCTTCTCGGTCAAGCCCGCAACGCGCTCAATCACAGGAAGCTGGAACGGATCTTCGGCCGGAAGCCAGACATCACCGAGGAGGAGAAAGCCTATCGGCGGGCCAAGGTCCGCCTCGAACAGGCCGAGCACAAGGTCGAGCGGATTCGCAAGGCCATCCCGGAGTTCCAGCGGGCCGTGATGCTGTATCAGGGACCGGCTCGGCAATTAGCCGCCTATCTCGACACCCAGATGCCCCGGTCTCTGCATTGGCTCGACGCTCGAAGCTCCGCCCTCGAAGAGTATGTGCGTTTGGCTCCGCCCTCGCCCCCTTTCCCTGCTTCCCTCGGGGCAGGAGACGAAACGCAGGCCGAAGTTGGTAGCGGGAGAGGGGACGGGTACGAACCTTCCGCTCCCCTGGAGACCGGGACGGACGGTGAGCAAGCGGGTCGAACCGATCGGGATCAAGGCCCGGAAGCAGTCGGGGAACGAACCGATGAGTCTGAACACGAGCCTGGTGCAAATCCATGAGGCGGTCAAGGCGATGCGACAGGTATGGGACGCCGTCGGGCCGTCCTGGAACGACCAGGTGCGCCGCCAATTCGTCCAGGAGCACTGGCAGCCGCTCGAAGACCACACGCTTGCCGTAGCCAAGCACATGGACCGCCTCAGCCAGCTCATGATCGCCCTGCGACAGGAACTTGGACACGATACGCAGACGTGAGACCCACGCATGGCCAGTCAGGAAAACCGCATCAACGAGCCGGTTTTGATCGCGCTTCAGCGGCGTCTGTTGAGCCAGATCGTCGAGGAGTCGCGGACCCGTTCCCTCCTCGAACGGCAACTCCAGGACCAGTTGAGCGAGGGCCAGCTACGCGCCGAGCGACAGTGGCACGAGCAGCTGGAACGCATAGAAACCGAAGCGGCGCAGGCACGCAGCGCCGTGGAGAACGAATGCGCCTTGCGCCGTGAGGAGATCGAGAAGCGTTTTCGGGCCGAATACGCCGCCGCCGATTCCGAGTACCGCGAGACGATGCAGGCCATCGCCGAGGAGTTCGAGACGGCCCGGGAGAAGATCGAGCAGGAGTTCAAGGAAACGCAGTGGTCGATCAACACGCTTTACGAAGCCTCCCGAACGGCAGCAGAGAATCAGTATCTCGAAGTGGAGCGGCAGTTCGAGTCGAGCCTGCAACGCATCACCGCCATGCAGCAGGAGGGAAAATCACTTCTGAAGCAGTGGCGGCAACAGGGCGCGTATGCCCGTATCCATCTGGTCCGCCATCCGCTGCCGCCGGACGACGAAGTGATGAGTCACCTGGAAGGGCTGGTCGAGGAAGCGGAGGGGACGCTGGCTCAGCTCCGCGGCCTGTTCATCCCGCGGTTTTTCAAAGGCCTGAACCTGTTCTGGGTGTTTCTGCTGACCGCTTTGGTCCTGGCCGCCCCGGTGTGGCTGTTGACCGACGGCGATCCGGTGCTGACCGCCGTCATCGTCGGGTCCGCCACGGTCCTCGCAGGCAGCGGATTGGCCGCATTGCTGTTTGTCGTCGCCCGCTCCCAGGTGTATCACCTCTACCAATCGCTCCGCCAGACGCTTTTCGACGCCGAACAATGCCGCGAGCGGTATCTTGAACTGGCCCGCTCCCGCCGCGAAGTCCAGCTGCTCGCGGTCAAGCACAAGCGGAACACGGAATTGCACCAGGCTTCGGAGAAACTCAAGGACGCGCGCGAGCAGATCACGCGCCGTCGCATCCGCGACACCGCCGCCGCCGAGGCCCGCTTTCCCCCCTTGCTGGCCGAATTGAAACGCCGTCACGCCGAGGACCTCGCCGCCCTGGAACAGAGCCGGAAGGATCGACTGCATGCTCTGGAACAACGACGGCAGACGGAACTGGCAACCGCTCAGGAAGCGTACCACCGGGCCATCGAAGATTCCCAACGGAACTGGGAAACGCGCTGGCAAGAGATGGCCAGCCGTTGGCAGCGCGTCACGGAGGAGGTCCGGCAAGCCCTGGACCGAGTCCAACAGCAAACGCAACGCCTCTTCCCGGAATGGTCCGATCCCGTTTGGCACACCTGGCAGCCGCCGGACCAGGCGCCCGAGGTGTTCCGCCTCGGACGCTGTCAGGTAGATCTCAGGAGCATCGTCGGAGCCTTGCCGGAGGACGAAGCCTTGCGGCATGGCCTTCCCGAGACGTTCGACCTGCCGGCCCTGGTCGCCTTTCCACATCAGGCTTCGCTCCTGTTGCGGACTCAGGAGGAAGGCCGCAAGACCGCCCTGCGTACCATGCAGGCCTGGATGTTGCGTCTGCTCACGGTCCTGCCGCCGGGCAAGGTCCGCTTCACGATCATCGACCCAGTCGGTCTGGGCGAGAATTTCGCCTCGTTCATGCACTTGGCCGATTACGACGAACAACTCATCACCAGCCGCATCTGGACCGAGTCGCAGCACATCGAGCAGCGTCTGGCCGACATCACGGCCCAGATGGAAACGATCATCCAGAAGTATCTCCGCAATCAGTATCGGGACATCGCCGAGTACAACGCTCAGGCCGGGGAAGTGGCCGAGCCGTTCCGCTTCGTCGTGGTGGCCGACTTCCCGGTGAACTTCACCGTGGACGCGGCTCGGCGGCTGGTCTCCATCGCCTCCAGCGGGGTGCGCTGCGGGGTGCATACCATCGTGCTCGTGGACCAGCGCCAGCCGATGCCGGTCGGCTTCGAACTTTCCGAACTGGAGCAGGCCGGGGTTAAGCTGATATGGAAGGACGGCTGCTTCGTCTGGCAGGATGCCGACTTCCAGCGCTTCCCGCTGCGCCTGGAAGAACCGGCGGACGATGCCCTGACCACCCGCTTGCTGCACCGCATCGGCGATCAGGCCCGCCGGGCCAAGCGGGTCGAAGTGCCGTTCGATTTCGTCGCTCCGCCCCCGGAGCAATACTGGACTGCCGACAGCACGTCGGGACTGAGCGTGCCTCTGGGCCGGGCGGGAGCGACCAAACGGCAGCGGCTGGAACTGGGCCGCGGCACGGCCCAGCACGTCCTGGTCGCTGGCAAAACCGGTTCCGGCAAATCCACCCTGATGCACGTCCTGATCACGAACCTGGCCCTGCTCTACAGTCCCGAGGAGGTCGAACTTTACCTAGTGGACTTCAAGAAGGGTGTCGAGTTCAAGGACTACGCGGCCTGGGAACTGCCTCATGCCCGGGTTGTCGCCATCGAGAGCGAACGGGAATTTGGCCTGAGCGTGCTGCAAAAGCTCGACTTCGAATTGAAGCGGCGCGCGGATCGCTTTCGGGAAGTCGGAGCGCAGGACCTGGCCGCCTGTCGCAGGGCGGACCCCTCCAAACCGCTGCCGCGGATCCTGCTCATCGTTGACGAGTTTCAGGAGTTCTTCGTGGAGGACGACCGCATCGCCCAGGACGCCGCCCTCATGCTCGACCGGTTGGTGCGGCAGGGCCGGGCTTTCGGGATCCATGTGCTGCTTGGTTCGCAGACCCTCGGCGGAGCGTACACCCTGGCTCGCAGCACCATCGACCAGATGGCCGTCCGCATCGCCCTTCAGTGCAGCGAAGTGGATGCCCATCTGATCCTCAGCGAAGACAACGCCGCTGCCCGCTTGCTGTCCCGTCCCGGCGAGGCGATCTACAACGACGCCAACGGTCTGGTGGAGGGCAACAGCCCGTTTCAGATCGTCTGGATCTCCGACGAGGAACGCGAACGGCTCCTGCGGAAGATCCAGGAACTGGATCGTCGGCGCGGCAGCGGTTTCCGGGACCAGATCGTTTTTGAGGGGAACGCCCCGGCCAACGTCGCCACCAATTCGATCCTGCACAAGCTCCTGTCAGCCCCCAACTGGCCCAAAGGCTCCCGGGCCTTCCAGGCCTGGCTGGGAGACGCCATCGCCATCAAGGATCCGACCGCGGCCGTCTTCCGCTCGCAGTCCGGCAACAATCTGATGATCGTGGGTCAGGACGACGAAGCGGCCCTGGGCATCCTCACCACAGCCCTCATCAGCCTGGCCGCGCAACACCCGCCGGAGGACTGGCTCTGTGAGGAGGATTCGGTACGCGATCGGACTGCACCGGCTCGCTTTGTGGTGCTCGACGGCACGTTGCCCGATTCGGCCCACGCGGGGCTGTTTCCGCGGCTGGCCCATCTGCTTCCCCATCCGGTGCAGACGGCGACCTGGCGGCAGACTCCGCCGCTGGTGGCCGAAGTCGCCGCTGAAGTGGCCCGCCGACTCGCTGATCCCGACCGCGATTACTCGAGGTGGTACCTGATCGTGTACGGCCTGCAACGCTTTCGGGACCTGCGGCGGGATGAGGACGATTTCGGCTTCGGCCGGTCCAGCGAGGACAAGCCCAACACCGCTGAGCAGTTCGCCACCATTCTTCGGGAAGGGCCGGGACTGGGCATCCATGTTCTGCTGTGGTGCGATACTCTGAACAACCTGACCCGCACGCTCAGCCGACAGAGTCTGCGGGAGTTCGAGATGCGCGTCCTGTTCCAGATGAGTCCCGGCGACTCCAGCAACTTGATGGACAGCCCCCTGGCAAGCAAGCTGGGATTGCATCGGGCTTTGTACTACAGCGAGGAACAGGGACGGGCGGAGAAGTTCCGTCCCTACGCCGTGCCGGACGATGTCTGGCTGCACTGGGCTGGGGTGCGGCTTCGCGGCCGGGCTGAAAGCACCTCCAATCCGCCTGGCCGGAAATGACCTCCGCCGTCCGAGCAGGGAAGCGGCTTCAGGCGATTTGACGCAGGGCTTCGGATTCCGTCCAGCCGGGTCCCGAGGCGAGGCCCACGACGGGGCAGACGGAGGCTGCCAGACGGACCACCTCCCGCAAGTCGTCGTGGATGACGAAGCGGGCGGCCTGGGCCACAGCCTCGGATTTCGGCTGAAAGGCGAAAGACAGATCGGCCGCCTTGAGCATGCACACGTCGTTGTCGCTGTCGCCGACGGCGATCAGGCCTTCGGCGGCCGGGCCATCCACTCCGACCAGATGCCGCAGGACGTTCTGCTTGCACAGCCGATGCACCGGGCAGCCGTCGTCGTGTTCCATCAAGGGTGCGGTCGTGATGCGGCCCCGGCAGCTGAAATGCTGGAAGTGCAGCAGATGCCCGATGCAGAAATCGGCGAAGACGCGGCGTCGGACGATCTCGGCCACGACGGCGTAGCTGTCGGTCACGATGCCGACGCAGTAGCCGCGGCGACGCAGTTCGATGACCGTCTCGACGGCTCCGGGAGTCAGCGGCATCTCCAACGCGACCTGCTCGAAGAGAGCATACGGAACGCCGCAGAACAGGGCGGCGATCTGCCGGGTGCGGATCTCCGGCGGCAGCGTCGGCGAGTCCAGCAGACGGCGAAGTTGGTTCTCGCGGTGGCACCGCCGGGCCAGTTCGACGACGATGCGACCTTGCAGAAGCGTGCCGTCCATGTCGAACAGAGCCAGCCGACGCCAGGGAAGCACGACCGGCTTGCTACTCTGATGCGTTTCTGCCCGGGTCAGACGATCCTGCACTCGGGCTGAAACCACTGCGGAACCGCGCAGCCGACCGTGACGCGCCGCCCGATCAAGAATCACCGAGGCTACCTGGAATGCCATCGGTCCCAGGGCGTCGAGGGGTTGACTGTCATGCTCGATGCGCCCGATGTCCACCTCGGCCAGGCGCGCTCCGGCCATGACTGCGTCGATCAGCAGGCCGACGTCCACGCCGTAATCGCTTTCGAAGTGGAGCTGTTCGAGAAGATCGCGGCGGACGGCAATGATGCCGCCCAACGGTTGATCGAGATGGGCCACTTCGGGGAAAAAGCAAGTCAAAAGCGGACGGGCTGTCAGGGTCGTGACCCGTCCGCCGTTGCGGGAAAAACGCGCCTTGACGAAGTCGGCTTCGTCCCGCAGCAACGGCCCGGTCAGCAGCGAGATAGCGTCTTCGCTCAGTCCGCGGAGATCGCCATCCAGATAGACGACGACCGGTTCTGCGGCGTGGCCCAGCCCGTCCCGCATGGACGCTCCCTTGCCGAGCTGAGAACTGGTGATGACCTCGGCACCAGCAGCGCGGGCCAACTCGGCGGTGGCGTCGATGGAGCCGTCGTCCACGACGATCACCTGAGTGACGCCGGGCGAGGAGCGAGCGAACTCCACGACCGAAGCGATGGTCGCGCTCTCGTTCAGGGCCGGGATGATGACCGAGATCATAAGCGTTCTCCGCTCAGTGCGGCTGCAAGTTTTCCACGCCGTGCTTGCTTCCTTGATTCAGGGAAGAAATCCCGTTTTCGGACCGTCCCGACCGGCTGGGGAGCAGACAGGCCGCCACCGCCCCCAGGCCGCCCACCAGCAAGGCTCCCATCAATGCACCATCCAGACCGCGTTCCGGCATCCCCAGCACGAGGCCGACGCAGATTCCCAGAACCCCTCCTCCTCCCGCTCCGGCAAATCCTCCCAGGACAAAGGCTCCCAAGGCCAGTCGGAGGCGGTCCCGCAATTCCCGCTTACTCATGGCGTCATTCCGAACCCAGCACTCGCCGCCGAGGTGAATCCCAGATCTGCCCACAAAAAACCGGCCAGGAGTGGGCACGCACGCGCAATCAACCTTCCTCCAGGTCCGTCGCCAGACTCCAGCCCAAGGAACGTGATGGCTTCCCACTCCTGGCCTTGATCCGCAAATCAACTTGTCGAGAAAAATCAACGCAAGGACCGTGCCAATTCGACGTGATCGGAAAAACGCTGGACATCCCCCAGAAATCGGCCAGTCGCGGGATATTCGCCGGGTCAGGTCTGGCAAGGAAGGGACGCGCCGCTGGTCATTGTGGGCAGAAACTGCTCAGCTTTCGCCCGGCTCGGGATCACCCCACGGACCTTCGTGTTCGGAAACGATGCGGTCGATGTGCATGCCCAGGCTGCGAAGTTTATTCCGCAAGGTGGTCCGATTGAGGCCGAGCAGTTCGCTGGCCTTGGACTGTCGCCCTTGAGTGTGAGCCAGCACCCGCGAGAACAGCATCCGCTCCACGCGATGCAGCACCTGGGCATACAGGTCGGTGACGTGCGGCTGGGCCAAGAGATCGTCGATGAACTGTTCCAGGTCGAAGCGGCCTTTGGGCAAGGCGGTGGAAGGACCCGGTAACGCGGCCGCGGGATTGATCGACGGCGGCAGGAACTCCGGAACGACGATATGTCCAGAGGCGTGTAGCATGGCGTGCTGCACCGCGCCTTGCAATTCGCGGACGTTCCCCGGCCAGGGATAGCGTTGCATCAGTTCCAGGGCTTCCGGCGAGAAGCCGCGCAGGTCCAGTCCCAGTTGGCGGTTGAAGCGGAACAGGAAGTAGTGGGCCAGTTCCGGCACGTCGTCGAGGCGGTCCCGCAGCGGCGGCACCTGGATGATCAGGTTGCGGAGTCGGAAGAAGAGGTCCTTGCGGAACTTCCCTTCCTCCACCAGCTTTTCCAGGTCCTGATTGGTGGCGAACAGGAGGCGGACGTCGGTCCGCACCGTCTCGTTGCCGCCGACCCGCTCGAAGGTCTGATCCTGGACGATGCGAAGCATCTTCGCCTGCACCGCCGGGGGCATGTCGCCGATCTCGTCAAGAAACAGCGTCCCCCCGTCGCATTGCTCGAACTTGCCGATGCGCCGCTTGACCGCTCCGGTGAACGCTCCCGCTTCGTGGCCGAACAGCTCGCTTTCCAGCAACGTCTCCGGAAGGGCCGCGCAATTGATGGCCAGGAAAGATTGATCGGCCCGCCGGCTGTGGTGATACAAGGCCCGAGCGACCAGCTCTTTGCCGGTTCCGCTCTCACCAACGATGAGCACATTGACATCCTGCGGAGCCAGCCGACCGATGAGTTTGCACATCTCCTGCATGACCGCCGAGCGGCCAATGATCTGGTCGGCTTCATCCTCGGCCGGCAGCATGGCCGGCACCCGCATCAGCCGAGCCGCTTCGCAGGCCCGCTCCAGCACTTGCATGAGCCGTTCCAAGTCGACCGGTTTGACCAGGTAATCGAAAGCCCCGTGCTTCATGGCCTCGATGGCCGACGCGGTCGTGCCGTGAGCGGTGATGAAGATCACCGGCCGCCGTGGGTCGGCCTGGCGCAGGGCCTCGAACACTTCCAGCCCGGAGCGGTCCGGCAGCTGCAAATCGAGGACGACGACATCCGGGTTGGTCTCGGCGGCGCGGCTCAGACCTTCGGCGGCTGTCGAGGCGGTCACCACTTCGACGTCGCCTTCCTCGAAAATGCGCTGGAAGGAGTACTGCACTCCCGGCTCGTCATCAATGACCAAGAGCGTCGGCATGCGCCACCTCCGCCACGACCGGCGGCAAAACGATCCGAAAACACGCCCCTCCTTCGGGCAGGTTGTGGGCCGTCACCAGTCCGCCGTGTTCCCGCACGATCCGCTGCGACAGGCTCAGCCCCAGACCCGTGCCCGTCGGTTTGCTGCTGACGAAGGGGGTGAACAAGCGGGGGAGTACGTCCGGCGGGATGCCGGGGCCGGTGTCGGTCAAAGTCAGGACCGTGCCTTCGGAGGGATCCTGCCGCACCATCACCCGCAACGTCCCGCCTTGCGGCATGGCATCCAGAGCATTGAGGAACAGATTGACCAGGACGGTGTGGAACTGATCGCGGTCCAGTTCGACCAGGACGGCATGGGGCGGGAGATCGCAAACGATGTTGACCTGCTGCTGGCGAGCGCGGGTTCTGACCAGAGCAAGCACGGCCTGGACCGGCTCCCGCAGATCCAGGGTCTGACGCCGCAGGGCGGGGGGCCGGGCGAAGTCGAGGAAATCCTGCAAAGTCCGCTCCAGGCGGGTGAGTTCGCCGTGGATCACTTGCAAGTCCCGCTGGTTGAGTCCGCGGCGGCCGTCGGACCGCAAAGCGCTTTCGATGAGTAACTTGACGCTCATGAGCGGATTGCGGACCTCGTGGGCCAGGCCCGCAGCCAATTGTCCCAACGCGGCCAACTGTTCGGTGCGGAGCATTTCCTGTTCCTGGCGTCGCAGCCGCCGGGTCACCTCAGCGACCCGATCCACGACATGCTTCAACTGGCCGTCCAGATTGCGGATGTCCTGGGCCGGGCTGAGCCGCACCGAGCCGACCTCCTGCTCCAGATGCTGGGCCATGTCCTGCACTCGAACGCTGAGCTGGTAGATCGACCGGGTCAGCCCGCGGGCCACGCCATAACCGGCGATGATGCCGCTCAACGGACCGCCCAGCCCCAGAAGCAGCAGGATCAGGCCAAGCCAGCGACTAAGCCGGAGATGGTCGGCAAACGTCTCAGCCATCATCTGCTCGTTTAGGGTAACAAGTTGGCGACACGGCTCGACGATGTGGCGCACCGGATGGTCGTCTGCCAGTTTCAGAAAGTCCTGGCGCGGCCCGCTTTGGTCCACCTCCGCCCGCATCCGCTGGAACTCGCCCCGGTAATCCTGGTACCCCTGTTCGATGGCCTCCAGATAGACCGATTCCTCGGGAGCGATGACGGCCCGTTCGGCACGCTCCAGGGCGTCCTCGAAAGCGGCGTTGTTCTGGGCGATTTCTTCCAGAAGCCTCGGATCGGGCTGAACCGCGTACAGAAAGCAATGGAATCGCAACTGCCTCAGGCTGATCTCCAACTGCTGAGCGGCGACCAGACTTTCGACATTCTTGGCCAGCACCCGGGAGATGTCGGACTGAAGCTGATTGATGTACCACGCGCTGACCAGGCAGGCCAGAAATAACAATAACCCGATGAGGATGGACGGCGCGGTCAGTTGGAAAAGGATGCTGCGGTTCATGGCATGGTCCTTCGGCAGTCCCGCCGTGCTGCCCCACCGCCGGGCGTCCGCGGTCGGTTCGGGCCAAGGTTACTGACGTTATACTCTAATCGCGTCGCTGGGGTTCTGCATTCCGGAGGCTGGTCCCGCCTGATGGGACGTGTCCGGCGACAGGGCAACGGATCCTTCGGGGCGGCGTCAACGAATGAGGTCATGCCTGCCTGGCAGCCCACGGCATCGCCTGCAATGCGAAGGTCTGCACCACCTTTCTAAGAAACGCTTTGGCCGTGGGGGCAATGTCGCTGGCAGGTCAGAACCGGAGAGCACCTCGCCCAAACAGGGCAGCAACGCTGAAACAGCTCATGACGATGCCCTTGGCGCGAATGCCACTCATCCTGATGTCGGCCAAGCCGAAGCAAGCTGATCGTCCAACCAAAAAGCCAAGCCCGTGCTCCGGCCTAGGGCAGGCCTGTCGGGGAAGGCGGAACCTTCATCTCCAGCCGTTCCGCCATCCGCAGCCCACGGAGTAAATGCGGGTACACCCGCTGCCATACTCCGGCCTCGCTCCATTCCTTGAGCCGTCGCAAGCATGTCTTACAGGAGCAGCCCATCTCCCGCGGCAGGTCGGCCCAGGCGATGCCGGTCCGCAGCACGAAGAGGATGGCTGCCACGATGATGCGGTTGTCAATGGGCGGTCGGCCTCCATGCGGCGAACGTGGCCGCTGGGGAAGATAATCGCCGATGGCGTCTTATAAGTCGTCCGCAAGCAGTTGCCGGGTCATAAGTGCTCCTCCATGAACGGGCCGAAGAGTATGGCAGACAGGACCTTATCCGGCCAGAGGAATTTTGTCCGGCGGGTCTTAACAGCTTCTACTGCCGGAACACGAATATCGAAGGTCGAGTACCGTCCTTGGCACATTTCCAAGAAAGCACATTACCCGTCAGCTGCATGTCAAGGTCAATGTGTTGCACATTTTATCGGACGGGCCATACCTGCCAGATAATACGAAGAAGCGCAAGCAGGATCATCATAGCGAGATTGACGAAGATCCATCTAGCAAATGCGTTTGCCGGTGAGGGCTTCGGTAAGAAATTCGGCCGCTCTACCTCCGTCCCATCTTCGAGAACCACGTAGTTTCTGCCTCTAACCCTGTCGAAGACAGTCGTCCCCGGAGTAATCTCCATCTTTATAAGCTCTGCATACGCACCATCGTCGAGATTGAACTGCACGTTGTTGAATCGCGCCTTAAACTCATTCACGATCTTCGGCTCTCCCGTTCTCTTACCATCAACAACTTGCCCTTGCCAGATCCTCTTGAAGTGGCCCTCCTTTGCAAACACGAATCCGCCCTTCTCGACCGAGCCTTGGGTCGCGACCTCGAAGCGGGTCAGGTTCCCTTCTACATCACAATCGATTACGGCTTTCCTGACGATGAATTGACTATCGAGCTCGATCTCATAGGTGCTTAGGTCCTTCCTCCAAATCTGGATTGTGCCTCTAATGATCGTCCGCGAACTGTTCGATTCCACGACAGTTGCGTCCTTGATCCGTTTTCCAAATCCGAACCCGTGAACGAATTCTACTGCCATCCGTTGCTCTAGGATCAAAGGATGAGGGGGCTTGATTTCCATGATCCGGTCGCCAATGCGCCCCCCAGGCCTGTCGGTGATCTCCCGCGCCAGCCCTGCAGTGTTGCTCCACTTCTGATAGGGGACGACCCCTAACTCTCCGTCAGGTTGTTTGAACGCAGGGTCCGATTGGCGAAGGAACGTCGTCTCGGCACCTCGAACTACCATGTGCTCGTGGAAGCGAAATGGAATTGTCTTCATTTCTCCGCCCCGCCAACGCATCCACTCCTCCTTGCTCATCATCTGCGGCGGGTGGGAACTGATTGGTAGATTTATCTCGCCCCATCTTGTATACTCCAGCTTCGCGTTGTCGAATTGAGAATCTCTTGCCTTGAGATGCTTGATCAAATCCGCTTCCTTCACGGTGAACGAACTTTGTCCACTCCCCGACGGCACTCCTCCCATCGGGAATGCCGAGAGCAGCATCCAGCTCCAAGCGCAGCAGATCATAGCGGATCTCCGGAGACGATACCAACGATCCTTATGTGTGGCTTAGCTCCCGCGTTGCAAGGCCCAGACTCAATACGCAAAGTTGTCCACCTAAGCTACCAGATGGCTCTCTGCTACCTCGGTTCGGTATGGCCGTATTTGCACTTCGCCCAAGTGCCAACCTATTCAACCGTCCACTCGCCCTGCCCCTCGCAGTTCGAAGCAGTACAGTTAGCAGGTAGCTGGAATGCCCATGGTCCGCCGCAACCCACCCTCGGAGCGTAGGTCGAATTCGATCCGTAATCGCACCGATCGCCTCGGACAATTACTGCCGGACGGAACTCCTTGATCGAACCATATCCGCCTTCGAGGACTTGGCACCCTCGCGGATCATCGTGGTTTGCATCTTTCCACCCGCAAAAAGCCACCCAGAACCTTTGGTCTTCTTCACAGTCCGGCGAAAGGCCACACTGGAAGCACCTGCAAATCTTGCCAGTGATCGGGCTAGGGCGATTACCATTAAGTTCCCAACAGTTCTCAAGGAGCTGCTTAGGCGTCATATTCTGGGGGCAGTTGGTCGGGTCGTGCTCATATCCATGTTGGCATTCGATGCCACCGATAAGGTCGGTGATGGTCCACCAGCCTGCCCAGCAACTCTCGCAGGGCGCACGGCCCGCGTGCCGCACGCGAGCGGTGCCAAAGCAAGCGCACTAATGCCCGCGACAAATAATACCCACCTACGGTGCCCTCGAAAAGGCGCATTGTTCATGATGGTTACTCCCACTGAGTCGCGACTCTGGCTATGCAGCACGTGCCGAACCCCTCCGCGGAATGTACCCGGATAAGAGCATTGCCCCAACCCACAGAGCACACACAACGACGCCCAGGAGCGTGGGAACGGCATCATTTCCCAGGGGCACTACGGTGACAAGTTCATAACCGTTCTCGCGGACGACCCACCGAGCCGGCACCGCTTGGTCTTGTGCGAGGAACTCCATCGCGGCCCACGCCGGGACCCCGTGTAATTCCACAGTGCCCACGCGAGGACGGGTATCGAAAACCTTGCCGTCTGCGGTTAGATCGAGGCCCGTTGCCTTCCCTATTGCCTGGAGAACCTCTTGCTTCGTAGCATTTCGCACGCTGAGGTTAATCGATCTCTGAAGCCGGGGATCCTGTCGAAGATAGTGTGTTACTCCTGCGGGGATGTAATAAACCATATGCGTTGTCCCAGGAACGCTGAAAAGGATGAAGACCGCGACGACAGTCACTAATCTCCAGCGATGGGACCAAATCGTCGCTCCATTTCGCGGGGGGTGCCAAATCACAAGAAGCAAGAGACAAATACTATCAACGAAAACCATGATCCACGGATGTACGCTAAGCTTTCCAAGGCAGCCGCACGAACGCTCATCGGCCAGCGCTTGGTAGAGAGCGATCTCAAGGAACGTGAAAAACAAGAACATTACGACGTAACGTGCCAGCCTCGCATGTAGCCCACTCAAGAGCCAAAGGCCGAGAGCAAACTCAAACAGCGTGAGGGGGAGCAGTAATGATCGCGATGTCAGAAGACTCTTTTCTGGCAGGGATTCCGTGGCTAGAGCGTATGCCTTGAGAAAGGCAGCCGCCAGGAGAACAATCCCTACAACGCAGGGAATCAAGGGACTCCGGCGAACCCCCATCCAGAGCAACGCAGACCACGAGAGACTCGGTGCGATCGCCACGGGCACTTTCCCCGGAGACGCCCTACAGCACAGCGAAAATGCATCTATTCAGGACACACGTCGTCATCGAGAACATTCACCCTCGCGGTAGAGGGGGTGCCAAGCACCGCCCCATTCGGATTGCTCAACGTAGCGATCAGCCTCCGGGTGCCCTGGCAACAGCTGTCTTGCTCGAGAAGGATCGCAACGCTCTTCGCTGTCTCCCCAGCCTCAAACTCGAGAGTGCCGGTCTCCTGGTAATAGGTGCCGTCGCTTTCCGTTCCACTGGCCGTCCACTGAACTGCGACCGGCTGGCTGGACGACTGGGTGAGGGTGACGGTGATTGTGAGTGTCGCTCCCTCGCTGATGGTGTAGTTATCCGAATCAAACTGGACCTCAATACCCTGGTAGATCGGCTGCGGTTCCTGGGCCTGGATGCTAGGCCAAAGAACCACGCACAGCACCGCGGCCAGTACGATACCAGGCCCCAGCCACACCCACCACGACGCCTTGCGGATCAATCGGCCCACGGGCCGCCTCCTTCCTGCGAAAAGATGCCTGCGAAACTGCCCAGAAACCGATTGGAACTTGGACCGACTTCGACTTCAATCCACCCTCTAATTTGTGTGTGTGTGTCAAGTGGAAAAAGAAAAATTTTTCCAACCGTCAACCGGAGGGCCAGGGAACCCGCTCCCTGGCGGTCGCGGCTCGGAATGGCGGTCGCGGCTCGGAGTTGCGAATTGCGGCACGAAATTGGCAATCGCAGCGCGCAATTGTGATTGCCGCCCTCACCCTGACTCCCTCTCCCACCGGGAGAGGGGAGAAGGAGCCGCTGGCATGAAAACTTTTTCGTGGCCTGCCACGGGCGGAAAAGGAAAGGGGGTGTGTTCCAGCGGGTTGGCAGCTACTGGAACACACCCGAACCCGTGAGGCAAGGGTCTAGGCTTGACTATCGCAGGAATTGGCCGAAGCCACGGCGTCCAGAAGTCCCACGTCGCGGGCAAAGCGGACGACCAACCGTGCAATCTCCCGAGCATGGGTCAGAAAAGCCAAGTGCCCGGCCGAGGGCAGTTCGACAGATTCGGCATCCGGAATTTGCCGCACCATCTCGGCCGTGCCTTTGGCGGAGACGAACAGATCTCGACCTCCGCGAATCAGAAAGGCGGGGACACGGAGGGTTCCGAGCCGGCCCGTCAAGTCGATCTCGGAGGCGAGGTTGAATCGCCGAGCCATCACTGCCTGATCGGTCTGCCAACAGGTTTCCGTCACGTACCGAACCAGACGATTGTCGCGGGGACGACAGCCGAAGAGCAGGTTGAAAAACTGATTGACGAAGGGGCTGTCAGTTGGCAGCGGGTATCCGTTCAAGATCTCGCCCGAGACTCGCCGCAGCAACGTCGGTTCGAAGCGGATGTCGGCCCCTTGCACAATCACCGCACTGAACCGGCCGGGATGGCGGATCGTGGATTCCAGGGCGATCGCTCCGCCAAATGAGATGCCCATCAGGATGGGTCTTTCCAGGCGAAGGGCATCGCAGAACTCGACGACGTCGCCGACCAGGTCAGCAACGCCAACAGCATGACGGAAGTCGAAGGGCTGGCGTTCGCCCCGAGGTTCCGGCACATATACGCGGAAGAACTCGGCCAGATTGCGGGCCAGGGGGTCCAGAAGCGTCGCGCCCCCCGCCAATCCGGGAAGCAGAATGAGCGGCACACCTTCGCCGTACAGACGATAGGCGACGCAGTATCCCGCCAGGGGAAGCCAGCATTCGTCAACGCTGCCACCCGCCGGCGAAGCAAGTTTGTCTGGAAAACCGCTCGTAACTTTCAATGTCGAATTCCCTGCCTCACAGGATGCTCTGTCCCGTCCGTCAGCCAACTTCCTTGGGCGACATGAAATAAATATGCAGTTGTCATGCCGAAACCAAAACCTCGTGCTGTTTTTCCGTCAGGCGTTTATCCCATGCCAAAATATGATGTCCCACAGCGATTTAGGTAACTCAGGGAAACTGTCTGTGCCGTCCCATGAAGCGTCGAATTTTCGACAGACACACGCTTCGGCGCTGAATGCCGAATTTTCGCCGCCATCTGGAATCAACTTGAGAGTCTGGATAAACTGGTCAAGCGTGTGGAAGCGGGGCTAGAACCTCTGGCGTCGGATCGTTGCAGTGTTTTCACACCTTTCTCCAAACCGGGTACGTTGGCTGTTGCTCGCCAGCGGCATCGGCATCGTTCTGTACGCCTTGATTGTCGTCTGGTATGCCCAGGGCACGCCGACCATCGGACTCCAGTGTGCCTTCAGCACCCGTATCGGGGAGGTAGATCTGCGGTATTTTCCTGACTTCTTCCCGCAGCCGGTTCAGCCCCGACCTGGAGACAGGATTGTGACCCTGGGGCCGAAAGCCATCCGATCCTGGTCGGACTACATCATCACGCTATCGAGCTTGTGGCGGCTTCCGGTGTATGAGGTCGAACCCGAAGCGACCTTTGAGCAGATGCGGGCCGACCCGGGACGATTCGAGGGACTGATTCGCCGCGGGGACCACCAATGGGTGTGGGTAGAACTGGAGCGGGAGGGGCAGCCCCTGGGAGCCTTCGCCGTCGTGGCGACCCCACCCATCGACGAGTTCATGTCGTCGCTGCTGTGGTTCATCTTCAAAGTCGCCTTTTTCGTGGTCGTCGGAGTGGTGGCCTGGCAACGACCCGATTACGCACCGGCCCGCAGGCTGTTCTTCCTGTGCGTGGTGACCGTCGGAGCCTTCATGGGGGGATACCACTGGCTGCGGATTGCCAGTGCCCCGCCACTGGTGCTGGTAATGATGGTCTGCATCGTGCTTCTGCCCGCAGTCTGTCTGCATTTCTACATCACGTTCCCGAGGCCTAAGGTGGTTTTCGAGCAGCATCCCCGCCTTACCTTGGCGGCGATTTACTCTGTGCCCGGCATCGTTCTGGCGTTCCTGCTGGTGACCTACCTGACCCTGGTGTACGTGTATCGCACCGAGGGGCCTGTCGAGACGGTCGTCGGCATGGCTCGCATCCTCAGTTGGGAAATCGCCGTCTCGATCGTGGTCTCGACCCTGCTGTTTCTGGCCTGCGTGGCCGCTTTGATCCACAGCTACGTCAGCAGCCGTCCGGACAGTCTCGAACGCAAGCAGGTGCAATGGATCCTGACCGGGGCCTTGGCCGCCTTGGTGCCTATCGCCTACGCACTATACCTGGCCGCTACCGACGTGGACCGCTTCGGACTCGGCGGCGCGGCTTGGCCGATGTTCCTGGTCTCGATGTTCTTCACGGCCGCTTATGTCATCAGCATTTCCCGCTATGGTCTTATGGAAGTCGGACAGGTTCTCAACTGGGGCATCGCCAGCCTGGTCATCAGCCTTGCCGCCGGCATCGTCTATTCGGGTCTGATCTTTCTGAGCACTGTGTTGATCGGCAGTCAGCTGGAATCACACTCGCCGTTCCAGCAGGCCGTCTGGGTGAGTTTCACTGCCTGGCTGTTGCTCTTGGGGCTGGACCTGTTTCGCTGGCGGATGCGAAAGGCGACCAGTAGGCTTCTTCACCGCGAAAAACATCAGTTGGAGCGGACGTTGGAGCGGATGGGGCAAGCGGTCGAACAGCTGGTCGATGAGCCGACTTTGTGCCGCCGTCTGCTGACGACTTTGGGCGAACTGTTGGATTTCAACCAGGGCGCGATTTATGTCCGGCAGGGAGAACCCCCGATGTTCGTCCTGGCCAGTCATCTGAAGGACCGGCCCTCGCTTCAGGAGCTGCCCCCAGGTTCGCCGCTGATCGATGCCCTGATGCAAAGCCCGCTGGTGCGAGTACCGGCAGTGCTCGGGCCGATTGCCCCCGCACAGCGACAACTGGCGTCGCTGGGAGGCGAAATCGCCCTCGCTCTTCGGCATCACGGACAGGTCATAGCGGTGTTCATCGTCGGACAGCGCACGGTAGGCCGCTATGACGTCGAGGAACTGCATCTGCTGACCACCTTCGCCCAGCTGGCTTCGTTAGCCTTGCACAGCGCCCGGGGTCGTCAGCAGATCGAGGCCCTCAACCGCGACCTCCAGGCCAAGATCGAGAAGATTTCCGAGCAGCAGCGGCGGATCGTCGCATTGCAGAGTCAATTGCTTCGTGAATCCGCAACCGCAAGCGCCACGGAGACCCCGGCACCGCGAAGTTCCGCACCGGCTCCCTCGCCGTATGGCTTGAGTTTGAGCCGCCCTATCATCGGCAGCAGCCTCCTGACCCAGGAGTTGCTAGGCACCATCCGCAAGGTGGCCAACAGCGCTTCGGCAGTCCTGATCCGCGGCGAGAGCGGGACCGGAAAGGAACTGCTCGCTCGGGCGTTGCACGAAAATAGTTCCCGGGCCGACAAGCCGTTCGTCAAGGTCCACTGCGCAGCCCTGTCGCCGGGGCTTCTGGAGAGCGAACTGTTCGGCCACGTCAAAGGAGCCTTCACCGGAGCGCATCGGGACAAAGTCGGACGCTTCGAACTGGCCGATGGCGGCACGCTCTTCCTCGACGAGATCGGGGACATCAGTCTCGATGTACAAACCAAGCTTCTCCGCGTGCTTCAGGAGATGACCTTTGAGCGCGTCGGCAGCAGCGAGCCGGTGCAGGTGGATGTCCGCATCATTGCCGCGACGCATCAGGACCTCGAACGGCTCATGCGGGAAGGCAAGTTCCGCGAGGACCTGTTCTACCGGCTCAACGTCATCACCATCCGCATGCCACCCTTGCGGGAACGGCGGGAAGACATTCCCGAACTGGCCCAATACTTCCTGAGCGTGTACGGCCAGCGGAACGGCAAGGCGATCACGCTCATCGACGACGAGGCGATGTCGGCCTTGAAAGCCTACGACTGGCCGGGCAATGTCCGCGAACTGGAGAATGTCACCGAGCGAGCCGTCGTATTGGCCGATGGTCCGGCACTGACCCTGGCCGACTTCCCGGATGAGATTGCCCAAGCTGTCGTCCAACCCAGTAATCCTGGCCATGGTCGCGCGGACGAAGTTCTGCCGGAAGCGTCGTGGTCGGCCCGGCAGGAGCAGGCCGAGCGGGAACGTCTGGTGAAAGCCCTAGCGGCCGCGCGGGGCAACAAGGCCCAGGCGGCCCGGGCCTTGGGCATCCCCCGCAGCACGCTCATCAGTCGTCTTGAAAAGTACGGCTTACTGCCTCGCCGCAATACCTATCGGTGAGAAAGTCGCTCACGGGCGATACTCGGAAACGTCGGTCACGAAAAGCGGCAGGGAAATGCTCGTTGCCTTGTTGGCCGACAGATCGGTGGCTTTCAGGACGATGCGGAACGTCCCGGGGCGGCTCAGCGGCAGATCGAACCGGATGGGAACATACTCCAGTCCCGGGGGGACCGCTGCGAATTGCAGGGTCACGGGCCGCGCGGACACCGTTTTCCCCGATTCATCCTGAATCGTCATTTCTGCTTGAATGCTTCCTTGCTTCTGAGCGTCCCGCTTGAAGCCGACCACGACGCCGTTGAGGAACAAGGTCTGGCCCACGCCGCCCACCGGGGCGACGGGCTTTTGCCCGGCGCGGTCGCTGGTGACTTGAATCCGCAAAATGCTGAGGTCCGCCGGTATCAGGGAGAAATCCTGCGTGATGGCGACTTCGGGACGCTTGGCGGCGCGTGATTGCAGGTCGGTGACGGTAAGCTTCAAGCGGTACATGCCGGGACTCTGCTCCAAACCTGTCAGCATGACCAGGTTTTCGCGGACGCGGTTGCCGCCCAATATGGTCAGCAGTTCGACCTCGCCGGGTTCGGGAGCGAAGACCCGCTCACCCCGGCTGTTCTCGACTTCGAGGCGGACCCGGTAGCGGACCCGCCCGGCGGCATCGGTGCTCAGGCCGGTGATGTCGAAGGCGACGTGCAAGGCGTCGCCCAGAGGAATCTTCCAATCAGCCCGCGGCGGACCGAGCTCTCCGTAGGTTGCTCGCAGATTGGTTACGGCCAGTCGATCGCTCTGCGTCACTGCCGCCAGACCGGCCCACAGTACCAGACTCAGACTCATGCCACCTCTCCTTGTGGCTCGGCTTCAGGATTCCTGACCCTGTCCTTGTTTTATTGGGGTTCAGGCTTTTGAGGATCGGAGGTCTCCCCGGTTTCCTTTTCGGGCAGGGGCGGCTGATTCCGCCGATCCGGGTTCCACAGGCGGAAACCGATGCTTTTCTTGGGCGGCATGCACAAGTATGGCTGCGCAGATCGGAGGATATTGGTAATGCGTCCCTGGGGATCATCGCACGCGATAACGACGCTGTCTTCAGTGACCGTGTAGCTGGGCGGATCTCCGGTCAGGGGATTCAAAGGAATGGTTTCGAGGAACTCGGGTTTCAGCTTATCCAGATTTTCAGGCCAGCGACCGTACTTCTGGTGGAAGCGTTCAGTGGCCACGCCGAGCAGGGCGCAACGCAAACGAGCCTGGTATGCGAGGAAATGTTCTTGCAACTGAGGATTGATCCATGAAAATCGTAATGGCTTCACTTGAGAACTAACGACTTTTTGATTATATTCGTCAACAGCTTGAAGAGCTTCTTTTGGGGGGAGTTGATAGAGATGAATAATGTCCGTGTGGTATTTTAACGCGCTGCGACGCATTTTAGTCGGGCTTTTCTTCATTAACTCCATTTGAGTGGATATACGGTCGCCTATCGCCTCCGCGATTTCTGAGTAGCTGTTCCCCGATCGCCATCCAAGCCCGTACAAAGCAATCAAATCAGTTTTTCCTGTTTGCCACGACTCGAGAAGGGCGTCCGTGTCCGCTCGCACAATTCGCAGAAATCTCAGCAGGTCCGCTTTGCTTTCTTTTTCTCCAAGTTGCTGCTGAAAAAGCCGGAGGTCATCCTCTCGCGGTTCCGTGCAGCCGAGAAGACGTTCTAATGCCCACACGACCCGGCACGCTTCCGCGGCTTGCCCCAGGTACGCGGACACCAACGGGGTATCTTCCATGTACCGATTAATCCGGTCCAACGCCCCGAGGCACTCCCACGCGCCCGCCTCATCCCCCCGCTGGAGCCGCAGAAGAAACTCTCTCAGAAGGAGTGCATTTACGCCTTGAGCCTTATATCCCTCCCAGCGTACCGACATGACGTCCGATCTGTCGGCGGGAAGGAAGAGAGGGAATTTCCCCTGCGGCATCTCGAGAACTTTTAGGGACTCCCTCAGGGCTTCACCGTTCGGCTCGGCCAGCGGTTCCAAGACCCTGATTTGGCTTGAGTTGAGTTGCCGGAAAGGCTCGATTTTCGAGAAAAAGTCTGCCTCCGTTTCGTCTCCGTACAGAATTCCGTAACCGAAGTTCTTTGTGATCAGCGAGTGAGCACGAAGCACCACCAGTGCGCCGTTTTCCGCGTCGGTAGGCATCCTGTACGTTTCCAGCAGTTGATGAAATCGCCAGCCGGGTTCCTTCTGGTCCAGCTCGTGGAGAAGCTCCCCCAGTTCCTGGGCCGGTTGAAGAATGGTTTGATGAAGCAAGACGCTCCCCGCCACGCAGGCGAGCAGCAGGAACCCGACGAGGACGATCTTCCACCGCGGGGTGCGGCGCGGCGGGGCAGGCTGGCCCGACTTTTCGGAGCTTTCGGACATCTTCGCCTCCGACGCATTTCCTATGCGTGCCAGAATTTAGGAAAAATCCGCAGATGCCGTTTGCATCTGCCGATTCGTGAACTAAGTTTCTCATGCAGCAGGAACGCAGGCAAGTCGTTGACTGAGCAGCGTTCCTGTTGACGACCGCAGTTCCCCGCGGCTCTTAACCGTCCGAGGGGGGACGGCTTAAGATTGCCAAGCTACCGAAGGGATGGACGGGACCCGTAAGTATGCTTGGTAAACCTGGGCCTCCGCAAGGAGGCTCAGGCTTTTTTATGCGCCGCAGGATCTACTTTCAGGGCGGAACGCCGATGCCGAGCTTGCGGAAGCGTCGCCAGGTTTCGGGCGGTTCGGCCGTCAGAGTGATCGGCTCATATCGCACGGGATGCAGAAACGTCAACGACCGGGCATGCAGAGCGATGGCCCCTTCGAACGTGTGGACCGAGCCGTAGCGGGCATCGCCGTAGATCGGATGGCCGCGATGGGCTAACTGCACGCGAATCTGGTGTGTCCGTCCGGTCTGAGGGCGGATTTCCAGCCAACTCAGCCCGCCGTGACAGCCCCGCCGCTGAAAATGCAGCACCGCCTGCCTTGCCCCGACGCTGTGCGGGGGCAGCACCAACACGCGGCGACGGACCTCATCCTTGCGGAGCCAGTCCTCCAGCGTCCCGGCAGTCGGCTCGAAGACGCCCTCGACGACGGCCCAATAGACCTTTTCCACGGAGCCTTGTCGAAACTGCTCCGCCAGCCGGGATGCCCCCTTGCTCGTCTTGGCAAACAGAACCACCCCGGAAACCGCCTTGTCCAGACGATGCACGATGCCCAAGAACACGTTGCCCGGCTTGGCGTACCGCTTCTTGAGGTAGGCCTTGACCAACCGATCCAAAGTTTCTTCCCGTCCCTGAAAATGCGTCGTCGGGACGCCTGC
This sequence comes from uncultured Planctomycetota bacterium, assembly GCA_937944855.1. GTDB lineage: Bacteria > Planctomycetota > Planctomycetia > Gemmatales > HRBIN36 > JANWWR01. The sequence continues at coordinate 28,426 of CALFAY010000026.1, read as the reverse complement.
GGGCTTGGCCACGGCGAGGCAGTGGTTGTCCTCGTACAGGACGCGCAGGGCAGGCTCGGACATCGCCGACCCCTCTGATAGGAAGCGTGTTGAATTGGTCCGCGTCGATCCGTCAGACGAACACGACCCCTTCGCTGCCGCGGCGGATCGTGCCCAACACATGGGCGGTCGTTCCGGCGCTTTGAAGCCGCTTCTGGATGCTGGCGGCGTAGTGCGGCCTTACGATCAAGACGAACCCAATGCCCAGATTGAACACGCGGTCCATTTCTTCCTGAGCGATATTGCCGAGCTTCTGGACCCACGGAAAGACCGGCGGCATCGGCCAGGAGTTCCGCCGGAGAACCGCCTGCACGTTGGCCGGAAGAATCCGCGGAATGTTGTCCACCAGGCCGCCGCCGGTGATGTGGGCCATGCCCCGCACCACCCGCTTGACCGGGTAGTGCCGCAGCACCTCCTTCACGGCCCGGACATAAATCCGAGTCGGTTCCAGCAGCTCCTCGCCGACAGTCCGGCCCAACTCGGGAACGAAGTCGGCCACTTTGAGCCTGGCATGGTCGAAGACGACCTTGCGCACCAGGCTGTAACCGTTGGAATGCAGTCCACTGCTCTCCAGTCCGAGGACGACATCGCCGGGCACAATGCTTCGGCCATCAACGATGCGGCTGCGTTCGACGACGCCGACGCAGAACCCCGCCAAGTCGTACTCCCCCGCTTGGTAGAAGTCCGGTAGGATGGCCGTTTCGCCGCCGACTAAGGCACATTCCGCCTGAAGGCATCCGTCGCTGATGCCGCGGACGATCTGGCGGGTAAGCTCAGGATCGTCGCGGGACATGGCCAGATAGTCGAGGAAGAACAGCGGTTCCCCCCCGCTGCACAGGCAGTCGTTGACGCTCATGGCAACGAGGTCAATGCCGACTGTATCGTGCTTGTTCATCATCACGGCGACCTTGAGCTTGCTGCCGACGCCGTCCGTGCAGGCGACCAGCACCGGCCGACGGTAATTGCGGGCGAACAGCTTGCCGTTCCAATCCAGCGCGAACAGGCTGGCGAAAAAGCCGCTCTTCTTGCCGCCGACCTTTTGCCGCGAGGAACGGTCCAGCACCCGGCCGGACTGGGTCCGCTTCAGCAGCGGAGCAATGGCTTCCAGGCTTTCCTGATACCGTTCAAGGTCCAGTCCTGCATCACGATAGGTAAACCCGGCCATGCCGTCGGTTCCGTGGCTGAGGGGGTCCAAAAGTTCGTCTGTCGTATCACAGCGGTTCACTTGGCGGTCAGTGTACAGGAGCGTCTTCCGCTCTGCACGGGCGGAACGCGGGCTTGTCCGGAAATGTCGGAGATCGGCAGAGCGCTAGTGGGCGTTGAAGCCGCTGGCCCGGATCATGCCGACGATGCCGACGCCGACCCAGAACACGTTCAGCACGGTGTACGCCAAGTCTCTTTTGAGAACGGCGCACCACGACAACAGGATGGCATCCGCAGTGTTGAAGACCCAGACGAACATGAAAGGGCTTTGGGGACCGAGCCAGCTGACCAGAGAAAAGCTGAAAATCCGCATCAACACGCCGATCAATTCCAGCGCTCGGACATGGCGAAGGATTTGAGCGTTGAGCCAGCGCAGGACCGACATGATCGTTGCACTCCGTTCGAGAAAGATAATGACCTGGGGCGAGCCGAAAAGCGACGGCGAACCCGGCCAGGGTTTACCAGGAATGTATCTGACGCAGGGCCTCGTACAGCCCGATGCCGACCGCCGTGGCGAGGTTAAGGCTGCGGACCTTTCCGGCCGGCATCGGGATGTGCAGATTGTACGGGTTGTAGCGGTCCAACAGGCTGTCTGGCAATCCCCGACTCTCGCTGCCGAAGACAAGGCAGTCTTCGTCTCGAAATCGGACCCGGCAGTACGGCGTTCCCCGACGGGCGGTGAAAAGCCAGAGACGACGGCCGTTGATGGCCGCGGCAAAGGCGTCCCAATCGGCATGACGCACCCAATCGACATGCTCCCAGTAATCCAACCCAGCCCGTCGCAAGGAGCGCTCATCGAGCCGGAAGCCGAGCCTGCCGATCAGGTGCAGCCGCGTTCCGGTGGCCGCACACAGCCGGGCGATGTTGCCCGTGTTGGGAGCGATCTCCGGTTCCACCAGGGCAACGTGCACCATCTCCCCTCCGTCCTTTCCGCTCCCCTTTCGCGGCTCGGTCTCAAGTCCTGAAGCCGCATGACCGATGTCGAGGATAAGCCGTGATAGGCTTTGCGTACAGTCAACGATCTGCTTCAGCATGGACGGGCAACATGGAGTGGCACCGATTCGTCCGGCGGCTGCGACTGGGCTTGGACATTCTGGCTCTTTTGTGCCTGGCGGTCGGCCTGGCTCTCCTACCCGTCGTCCTGTCGTTCGATCCCGCGGATCCTCCCGGCGCCACCGTGCTTCCGGCCAATTCCGTCCCCAACAATTTCGCGGGCTGGTACGGCGCCTGGATCGCCCGACAACTGGCCGACCTGTTCGGTCTGGGCACCTATCCCGCCCTGGTAGCATGGTTCGTTGTGGCTCTGACGCTGCTGCTCGAAGGCCGACGCGGTCTGTGGTGCTGGCGGCTGCTCGGGTGGCTGATCCTGATCCCCGGCGTGAGTCTGTTGGCCGAAGTCTCTGACGTGACCGGACCGATTTCCTCCGCCTCGGGTCCGGGGGGGCTTCTCGGCCTCATCCTGCATGACTGGTTGGCGGATCGGTTCACCGCACCGGGCATGTATCTGCTTCTCGCTGCGCTGCTCGTTTCCGGGCTGGGCTTTGCCGGCGACGCGCTGTGGCCCCCGTTGTTCCGCTTCGTGATCCGCCGGTGGAATCTGTATCGGCAGCGCGTCGCCCTGCGACGGGCGGAGGAGCAGGAGCGGCGGAGGCGCCTGGCGGAAGCAGCCTCACCCAGGCCGGGCACTTCTTCCTCGCCTACGGTTCCCAACCTCCCGCCCGTTCCGGTGACGCGCAAGGCGCCGCCGGTCCGTCATCCCGCCCCGCTCCCGGCGGGCATTCCGAAGAACGATTACCAACTCCCTCCTTTCGATCTGCTCGACGATCCCGAACCATTTCCTTATGAGGAGATCGACCAGTTCCTCCGCGAACGGGCCGTCAAACTCGAGCAGACCTTTGCGGACTTCGGCCTCAACGTCCGCGTCGTCGGCATCAACACCGGCCCGGTCATCACGCAATTCGAGGTCGCCCTGGAAACCGGCCTCCGGCTCCAGAAAGTGACCCGACTGGCCGACGACATCGCCCTGAACCTGAAAGTGCCCAGCGTCCGCATGGTCGCTCCGATTCCGGGCAAGGACACCGTTGGTGTCGAGATCCCGAACGAGCATCGGGCCGTCGTCCGCCTCAAGGAAGTGATCCTCAATGCCGGAGACAAATTGACCAGGTTCAAAATTCCGCTGTTCCTCGGCAAAGATACCGAAGGCAAGCCGCTGGTGTACGACCTGGCCGACATGCCCCATCTGCTCATCGCCGGCCGCACCGGCACCGGCAAGTCGGTGTGCATGAATGCGATCATCCTGAGCATTCTGATGACCCGCCGCCCCAGCGAAGTGAAGATGATCATGATCGACCCGAAGATGCTGGAGTTGAGCGAGTACGGCAAGATCCCTCATCTCATGCATCCGGTCGTCAAGGACATGCGCAAGGCGGAAGCCATTCTCGGCTGGGCCGTGGACAAGATGGAGGAACGCTACGACCTCCTCAGCCGGGCCCGGGTCCGCAACATCGCCGGGTACAACGAACTCAGCGCCGACGAAATCTATCGCCGCCTCAATCCTGCCGATGAGGACGAACGTGCCCGCATCCCGGAAAGAATGCCCTACATCGTCATCTTCGTGGACGAGATGAACGACCTGATGATGACCATGCGCAAGGAGGTCGAGGGGCACATCATCCGCCTGGCCCAGAAATCCCGGGCAGCGGGTATCCATCTGGTGGTCGCTACGCAGAAACCGACCGTGGACGTGATCACCGGGCTGATCAAGTCGAACCTGCCTGCCCGCATTTGCTTCCAGGTGTCGAGCCGGACCGACAGCCGGGTCGTCCTCGACGAGATGGGAGCCGAGAAGCTCCTGGGCAAAGGCGACATGCTCTTTTTGCAACCGGGCACCAGCACCATCGTCCGTGCTCAGGGCACCTATGCCAGCGATGCCGAGATCACCCGCGTCTGCAATTATCTGGAATGCGAGCCGGTCTTCGCCCAGGAGTTGATCCAACTCAGCACGTCGGCCCGCTCCGGCAAGGACGCCCTGGAGGCGATGCGGCAACGCGACGAGCTTTACGAAGCGGCTGTCGAGATCGTAGTGCGGGAGCGGCGCGGCAGCACCTCGCTGCTTCAGCGGGCCTTGGGCATCGGCTACGGACGGGCCGCCCGGCTCATCGACTACATGGCCGAGGATGGCATCGTCGGCCCCTACAACGGCAGCAACGCCCGCGAAGTGCTGATGACCCAGGAACAGTGGGAAGCCCTGCGGCAAAGCAGCGAAGTTTCGTGACGCCGCCTTCCGACCGCGCAGGACCCCACCAGGGTGCCGGGATCCAGGAGCAAGTGGAAACGGCAGTCGATTGTGCGTACACTGTCCACGGCTTTCGTCGAAATCCTCGTGACCCGCCGGCGGCGTCCCGCGGCGAAAGCCAAGGGTGTTCCGCTTCAGGAGAATCGTCGTGTTCGCTTCGCGCTCCCGCATCTTCGTCATTGCCGCATTGTTGCTGGCCTGGTCGCCGCTGCTTTCTGCCCAGGAGAAGACAACTACTTACCTGCCCCTCAAAGTGGGCTACAAGTGGACTTTCAAGATCGACTTGGGCGGGCAAGCCGTGGACGTCTCTCAGAAGGTGGTGAAGGTCGAGAAGAAGGACGGCCGCGAGGTGGCCACGCTCGAAACGGAGGTCGGGGGCCAGACCCTCGCCGAACAGATGGCTTCCGACGAACGGGGCGTGTTCCGCTACAGCTTCCAGGGTGTGCCGGTTGATCCGCCCATCCAGGCCCTCAAGCTGCCCTTCAAGAAGGGGGAAACCTGGGAGGCCAAATTCAGCGTCCAGGGGCAGGAGTTCAAGTCCACCATGAAATCGGAAGCAGAAGAAGAAGTCACAGTCCCCGCTGGGAAGTACAAGGCTGTCATCGTGTCCTCGCAGATGGACCTTGGTGCTCAGCAGATCACGGTGAAGTCCTGGTTCGCTCCGAACGTCGGCATTGTGAAGCAGGTGTTCGATTTGGGCGGCGCAAGCGGCACCTCGGAGCTGGTGAAGTTCGAGACCGGGGCAGACAAGAAGTGACGCAGGGCTGTCACTCATCAGCCCACAGGCGCACAAGTTCGACCACGACTTGCCGGGCAAGCTCCATTTCCTCCAGGCAGACCCACTCCAGAGGGGAATGGAGATTGTGCTGACCGCAGGACAGATTGGGAGTAGGCAGGCCCATTTCCGTGAGCCGCGAGCCGTCCGTACCCCCCCGCACCGAGGCTCGTCGCGGTTGCAGACCGACCCGCCGCATGGCCTCTTCAGCGAGGCCGACGGCCCGCGGCTCCTTGCTCAACCCCTCCGCCATGTTGCGGTATTGCTTGACGATCTGCACGTCGATGCCTGCTCCGGGAAAATCCGCCAGCACCGTCTCGGCAAGGCGGCGGAGCATGTCGGCATAGTCCGCCAGCTTTCGGGTATCGAAATCGCGAAGGAGGATGCGGATGACCGTCTCGGCCACGCCGCCTTCGATGCGATAAGGATGCAGAAATCCTTGCCGGTCGGTGGTCGTCTCCGGCGACAAGGTGGTTCGGGGCAGACGGCTGAGGAACTCGGCTGCGACGCGGACGGCGTTGACCATCTTTCCCTTGGCAATGGACGGGTGAATGTTCACGCCCCGGACGGAAACCGTCGCCAGATCCGCGGAGAACGTTTCGCAGTCAATCTCGCCGACGCCGCTGCCGTCCAGCGTGTAGGCCGCCACTGCGTTGAGCCGAGCGGGGCTAAGGTAGTCCACGCCCCGGCCGATCTCCTCGTCGCAAGTGAAGCAGATGCGCAACGGACCCCGTGGCACCTCGGGGTGAGCCAACAGCCAGGCGATGGCTTGCATGGTGACTGCCACGCCGGCTTTGTCGTCGCCGCCCAGCAGCGTGGTGCCGTCCGTCGTCACCAGCGTCTTGCCGATCATCTGCTGCAACTCGGGGCACTCGGCGACCCGGATCACGCGGGACGGAGCTCCTGGCAGCACGATGTCCCCGCCGCCGTAGTTCCGATGCACGATCGGACGGACGTTCTTTCCGGTGGTTTCGGGGGAGGTGTCGAGATGCGCCAGAAAGGCGATGGCCGGGGCTTTCTCCCGTCCCGGACTCGGAGGCAGATCGGCCAGAACGATGCCGTGCTCGTCGTGCTGGACCTGCTGAACCCCCAAGGCCCGCAGCTCTTCGACGAGCAGGCGTCCCAGTTCCCATTGTCCCGCCGAGCTTGGGTAGGTCGGCGCTCCTTCGATGGCCGTGGTGTCGATGCGAACGTAACGGCAGAAGCGCTCAAGCAATTCGAGCGGTGTCGCATCCGCAGCGGCCATCGTAACCAGTCTTTCTCCCTTGATCTTGCAAACGGGTTTCAGAAGTCGTCTACAACGCCCCCGTCGTACCGGTGGGAGAGGCGGGACAAGGTCTCCAGGTCGATGTGGACCGGCAAGGCCCGCACATGCCCGTCGCAGAAAACGAACTGCACCACTCCAGGATGGTAACTTCCAAACAGCGGCGCCATGTCACGCAGGGACCGAGCCAACGGGAAGGACAGAGGAAATCCCCGCCACCATCCGGCGGCTCGACAGGCACACGTCGCATAATCGCCGTTGTAGATGGAACAATCGAGCCATCCGCGGCCAAACCTGCCCAAAGGCACATGCTTTTCGCCGACCATCAGGGTATTGCTCAAACCGTCAATGATGTCGGCGAAGCGAACACCACGCGGAAATTCAAAGGCTCCGTTAGGCCTCATGTTCTCGCAACCGGGACCGTCGAAGTCCATGCTCGAAGTTCCCATGCAGCCCGCGTAGTCGCCCAAGGCCCCCGAATAGTTCACGACATCGGAGTCGCCGTCGCTGGGGACGTCGCCATCGATGCTGTAGACTTCTCCGCTATCCGGGCTTCTTCGCGTTGGGCACAGGTACGACTTCACAATCCCTTTGCGGGCCGCTTCCGTTTGTTGGTAATAGGATGCGTTGATGTTCCACAAGTTGTAGAGGTTTTGCTGCTCCATGTACGGCAAAATCAGAACGCACCACGTGGCCCGTCGGTTCGACAAGCGGCTGGGCGGCAGGCGGTGGTAGTTGTTGTGGTACAGATGCAGGGCCATGCCAATCTGTTTCAAGTTGTTGGCGCAGGACATGCGATTGGCGGCTTCCCGAACCCGTTGCCCAGCCGGCAGCATCAGCCCCATCAAGAGCACGATGATGGCCAGCACCACTAGCATTTCGACCAGAGTAAATGCAGTGCGTGGACCACTTTGCAATGCGCTGGCGTTCATGGCGCACCTCGAACCGTGCTCCTCGGAATGCGGAACCGAAAATCACCCTGAACCCCGACGGCCTGTCCCGGAAGGATCAGATCCAGGTGTTGGTAGTCCCCGGCAGGCAGTTGGAAGACTAGAAAATCGTCAAACGATTTGTCGGGAAAAATGCGGGCTTCGCGCACCGCACCGACCAGATGGGTATCGGCTGGAAAACCGGCTGCGGCGATCGTCCTGCCTGCCGAGTCCTGGAGAACGACCCGGCTAGGTCCCGGCGCATTCTGATACTCCCGCCAGGATTTGTATTCGATGGCTCGCGCAACGCCGTTGTTGGCGAGTTGGACTCGAATCACCAGGTACCGCTGATCGGAAAGCAGCCTTCGACCCTGCGACTCCAGTCCGACGCGCTCGATGCGAGTCGAGGCCACTTTGACCCAGACGTCCTCCCGCTGAATCGCGGCGTTAGAGGCATCCGTCCATTCAGCCTCTTCCAGGATGCGGCCTTCGCCTTTGCCGGTCGTCGGCACAGACGCCAGCTTCGGCAACTCAAAGCTGGGTTTCTCCGATTCCATCGCCAAGTGGGGATTCACCAGTCCCGGAGCGACAAGCATCATGAGCAAGGTCAGCCCGTTCACCGCCGTGGCGATCACCGCCAGCACCATACCCTTTTCCCGACCGACGGCATACACGATGCCTCCCAGGGAAAACAGCAGACCGAGACCCGCCAGGGGAATGCTGGCAACGTACACGCCCGGAAGTGAGGCCGTCAGCAATGCCGCCGCACCGCACAGAAGGGCCAGGGCAGCTGGAGCATTCAGGACCCGCCGCGTTGGCTTCCAGGGATCGGCAATGATAGGCCGCAGTTCCGAGGGAGGCGCAACTGAGGAGCTTGACTCCTCGGCTTCGGAATCGGTCTCCTCAACCGCCGGCTCCAGCCCTTGCGGTTCCTCGACAGCGCTCGAGGCGGAAGGTTGGTTTACGGGAACCGAAGGAGCGGCCGTTTCAAGGGCGGCAGGGGAAAGCGACGCGGAGGTATTGACCAGCTTGCTTCCGCCGTCAACAACAACCCGGGGAGAGGTTGTCGGCTGTTTGGGCGGAGGAGCTACGGTGAAATAGCTGCCGCAGTCCGGGTTGGGACACGGCACGGACCAGCCGACGGCCCCGTCCGGAACGCGGACCTTGCCCACCCGGCAGTAGGGACATTCTGCCACGAACGGCATCGCTCGTTCCTCGAGAGCGAAAGACTTGCCTTTTGTAAACTAATCCATCGACGCACGATTGGGAAGTGATTGCTACGACTTTTTACGACGAGGCTGTTTTAATCCGCGCGTCGTGGAGTAACTGTGTTTTTTGCGGCATCCTGGAATGGGTGCGTTCGTCGGCGGAGGATTCGTCGTCGCTGAGCTGACTTGGCCGTGGACGCACGCCGCCGCTGCGGACCAGCGCCACGCCCGCGAGGATCACCCCCATGCCGGTCAAGACCCAGAGCGTGATTTCCTCCCCGCCCAACAGCCAACCCACGAAGATGGCCACGATCGGATTGACGTAAGCATACGTTCCCGCCATTGCAGCCGACACATTGGCCAAGAGCCAGGCATAGGCCACGAAACCCAGCAATGAACCAACCACCAACAGGTAGAAAAAGGCGGTGACGGCCTCGACGGTCAGCGCGTCTCGGGTCAGTTGTTGCACTTCACCCAGGGCGATGCCGATGGCCGTCAGACCCAGACCGCCGACGAGCATCTGATAGCCCGCCGCGACGAAGGCTGAGGTCCGTTGTCGGCCGTACCGCAGGATCAGCGATCCCAACGCCCAGCAGAAGGCTGAACCCAAAACCAGTACCGGCCCCAGGTCTTCGAGGAGTTGCGCAGGATGGTCGAGCTTCGGACCCAGAAGAAGGACGACTCCCGCCAAGCCGGACAGCAGGCCGACCCAACCCTTCCAAGTCAGCCGTTCTCCATACGGAAGGAACAGTTCCAACATCGCCATGAACAACGGCGTGGTCGCCACCAGAACCGACGCCACGCCCGAATCCACGGTCCTTTCGCCCAGCGTGATCAGCCAGTTACCGCCCATGAACATCGCTGCCGCCGACAACGACAGTCGGCCCAGTTCCGACCAGGTCAAGCGCAGCGATTCGCCTCGCAACATCAGCCAGCCAAGCAGGATTGCCCCGGCGATGGCCAAGCGTGGTCCGGCGAACAGAGCCGGCGGCAAAGTTTTGACGCCTTCTTTGATGGCGAAATAGGTCGTGCCCCAGGAGATGTACACGATGGCAAAAGCGAGAACGAGTTTCCACAGGGCTGGTTCGCTCTTCGGTGTTCCGCAGGTCGCAATCATCCGCGTATTCTAGGTTCACCCGTCGGAGCCGCACAGAGCCGACGGGAAGCCGATCATCGGGCCTTGCCTCATTTCGATACGCGATCGGCAAGAAACGCAGCATTCATGGCACATTCGCACGTCCTTGTGCAAATGCGACGAAAAGGCCAGACCTGTCCTTTAACCCCGGGCAGCCCGCAAGTAGATGACGACGTGAATGGCTTCGGGAGCCATGCCCAGGCGGGCATCCAGGAACGTCTTGAGTTCTTTGGTCGGCGGGATGCGGCTGCGGTTGGGCAGGTAGATCATCGCCAAAGCGGACGGCTCCCGCGCCTTGCTGGCGACCTTCTCCAGGGAGCGCAGGGTCTCCTCGCTGAGCGGGCGGGTCGGATCGACTCCCGCCGAAGCCGGAGAGCGCTGGGACGGCGGCGTGACGCTGGAAACCGATACCCCCAAGGCGTCAGCCAGGTGCCTGCGACCGTTTTCGTCCAGCGGCTGCAACAGAATGCTGGTGATCTGGGCGTCGCCCTTGCGGTTCTCTTCAGCCCGGATTTCCTCCCGCTCCAACGCCTTCAACAAAGCCGCCATTTGGGCCGCAGAAGTGTTCTCGATGTAGATCAGGCAGGGCGTTGGCAATTTGCGGGACAACCGCTGACTCAATTCGCTTTCCACGCTAAGCTTGAGTCCTGCCGCCTTGAACGCCGCCTGGAGCCGTTCAAAGGTACGCGCGCTTTCCAGACAGGCGATGTCCAGATGGTGCATCGGCTCGCTGCCCAGCCGTCGGGTCACTGCTTCGACATCCACTTGGCGCGGTTCAAGAAACAGAGGCAGTTTCAAGTCGAGGGTCTTGAAACCCTTGAGCGGCTTGACGGGCGGAGCAGTCAGAACCGGCGGCTCGCTTTCGGCAGGCGGATTCTCTCCGCTTGAAGGAGTTTGGGCCTGTGCCGTGGACTGATCGCTCCCCGGATCCTGCGAGATGACCGAGCGGAAAATATCGTCCGGAAGCGCTTCATAAGCGACCTCGCCGCCGGTGGTCTTGGATTCCTGTTTGGACGACGAAGCATTCGGCTGATGCGCGGCGACGGACGAGGGGGTTCCCGCCCCAGATTCGGACGATGGCTCGACTTCCGCTACGGGTCCGAAGACGTCTGTCGGCCGTCCTGGGCCGGGACGAGTCAGGTCATAGACGAACAGGGCCGCGGCGACGCTGACGGCGAGCAGAATGGCGGCGGCAGCAGCGAGCGGCCACCAGGCGTGCCCGTGGACGGCTACTGTTCGCTTCGTCCGTATCGACGGCCTCGGCGGCAGGGAATGGACCACTTGTTCCGCGAATTCTGGACCGAGCCGACGCTGCGGCAGCCGTTCCAATGCCGACCTGTCCGCCCGCAGCCGCTCCAGAAGCTCGGGTGCCTCGGGATGCCGACTCAGGAGCCGATGCAGACGACGCCTCTGGGACGGGCTGAGTTCCCCATCCACGCCAGCCGTGATCAGTCGCAGCAGTTCTTCGTTCATGATCCGACTCGTTGCCGCAACATCGCCGTTTTCACCGATTCGTCTCTTCCTTTTCCAACACGGAGCGGAGTTCGAGACGTGCCCGGTGCAATCGGCTGCGGACGGTCCCTATGGGCACCTCCAGCACGTCGGCAATTTCCTCGTATTTCATGCCTTCGAAGTCCTTGAGGATCAGCACCATGCGATGCTCCTCGGAAACCCTGAGCAGGGCCTGTCGGACCCGATGCACGTCTTCATCACGCTGCAAGACGACATGCGGATCCGCGTCTCCTGAGAGATCGGCAGGCTGGGTCGTATCGTCCTCTCCCAGATCGAGACTGCCGGTGGGCTTCTGCCGCCTCTTCAGGTCGATGGCCAGGTTCATGGCGATCCGGTACAGCCAAGTGTAGAACCGCGCCCCGCCTTTGAATCCATCCAGAGCCTGCCAAGCCGCCACAAACGCCTCCTGGGCCACATCCAGAGCATCTTCGGGATTGCCCAGGAAACCGTTGAGGGCGTTGAAGAGGCGATCCTGGTAACGGCGGACGAGTTCGCCGTATGCCTCCGTCCGGCCCCGCAAGGCCAAAGCGATCAAATGATCCTCTTCAACCGCAGCTTCGAATCTGCCATTTGGACGGCAGCCGCCGAGCGAAAGTTCCCCCGCAGGCCGTTCGCCCAGGGTCCGATCACGGCTGGCGGGTTGACGCTCCGGCTCGACTCTGGACATGACCCCTTCTCTTTTAGGCTATCCGGGCGTGCCTGCCTACAATCAATGTCGAGGAACCTGATGTCATCCACGCACGCGGCATGGAAACACACTCCATTATTGTCCGCGGCGCTCGGGAACACAATCTACGGAACGTGAATCTCGAGCTGCCGCGAAACCGGCTCATTGTCTTTACCGGCGTCAGCGGGTCCGGGAAAAGCTCCCTGGCCTTCGATACCCTCTATGCCGAGGGACAGCGCCGCTACGTCGAATCGCTGTCCAGCTACGCCCGGCAGTTCATGGGCCAGATGCCCAAGCCGGACGTGGACTTCCTCGGGGGGTTGGCCCCGAGCATCAGCATTCAGCAGAAGTCGGCCAGCCGCAACCCCCGGTCCACGGTCGGCACCGTGACGGAAATCTACGACTATCTCCGCGTCCTGTACGCCCGCATCGGCCAAGGGCACTGTCCCGAGTGCGGCCGACCCATCACGGCCCAATCGCGGGAGCAGATCATCGACAGAATCCTGGCCCTGCCGGATGGAACCCGCTGTCTGATTCTCGCCCCGATGGCCAGAGGACAGAAAGGCGAGTACAAGGACCTTTTCACGGACCTGCTGCGGCGCGGCTTCGTTCGAGCCAGGGTCGATGGCCGGGTCGTGCATCTCACCGACGATTTGAAACTGGATCGCAACGTCAAGCACGACATCGAAGTGGTCGTGGATCGGCTCCGCATCGGCGACGCTCCGCAGGCCGAGAATACCCGAAGCGTCGGCGAAGGTCCGCAGCAACGCTCAGCTGCATCGCTGCGGACCCGCACCGCCGAGGCCGTCGAACAGGCCCTTGACCTTGGCAAGGGAAATCTGATCGTCGCGGTCGAAAAGGATGCGCCAGAAAGCGGGTCCGCAGGCCGGCGTCCAGCTCGCGGCTCCGCCAGCCTGTTTGAAGACATCGTCCTGTCCGCCCATTATGCCTGTGTCTATTGCGACAGGAGTTACGAACCGCCCAGTCCGCAGATGTTCAGCTTCAACAGCCCGCAGGGCATGTGCCTGGCGTGCGACGGGTTGGGCGTTCGCCATGAATTCGTTGAGGAGCTTTTAATCCCCGATCCGGACCTGAGCCTTTGGGAGGGGGCAATTCCGCTGCTCGGTCCGCTTCGGCACATGGGCCGATGGCGGAGGCACATCTACGAAGGTGTCGCCGATTCGCTGGGCATCGACCTCCGCAGACCGTGGAAAAAGCTGCCTGAGCAGCATCGCCAATGGCTGCTCTACGGCAGCGGCGACCGGCACATCACCTTCGCCTACCAGGGCCGGCAGGGGCTTTTCAAGCACGGCGGCAAGTGGGAGGGCATCATTCCCCAGTTGATGAGCCAGTTCAAAAAGGCGCATGGCGGACCATTCCGGGCCATGATGGAAAAGTACATGCGGGTCGGCGTCTGCTCGGAATGTCAGGGACGGCGACTCAATCCGCAGGCCCGGGCGGTTCGCGTCGGCGGCAAAACGCTCCTCGAAATCTGTGCTATGCCGGTCCGCGACCTGGCCGATTGGTTCGCACGACTGACCGAGGTGCTGACTCCGGTCGAGACGCGCATCGCTGCGGAGGTCATCAAGGAAATCCGCGGCCGGCTCCAGTTTCTTCTCGATGTCGGTCTGCACTATCTGTCGCTGGATCGCCCGGCCCCGACGCTGTCCGGCGGCGAAGCCCAGCGCATTCGCCTGGCGGGGCAGATCGGCTCCGGACTGGTCGGCGTGCTTTACATTCTCGACGAACCCAGCATCGGCCTGCATCCCCGGGACAACGAGCGGCTCCTGCACAGCCTCGAACGGCTGCGGGACATGGGCAATACGGTCATCGTCGTGGAGCACGACGAAGAGACGATGCGACGGGCCGATGTCCTTGTGGATTTCGGTCCCGGTCCCGGCGTCCGCGGCGGCGAAGTCGTCGCTGTCGGCAGTTTCGATGCGATCACAGCCAATCCCCGCAGTCTGACCGGTCAGTACCTCAGCGGGGCGAAACGGATCGCCGTGCCGACCAAACGCCGCCGACCGACCCGCAAGGTGCTTAAGGTCGTCGGAGCGGAGCACAATAACCTCAAGAATATCGACGTCGAGATTCCCCTGGGCCTGGTTGTGGCTGTCACCGGGGTCAGCGGCTCCGGGAAAAGCTCGCTGGTCAACGACATCATTCTGGAAGGCCTGCGGCTAAAGCTTGGCGCGTCCGAAGACCCGTCAAGCAGGGGAGGCAGTTCCCGCGGTGATTCCGCAAACGGCGAAGACAACCGAGAAGCGGAAGAGGATCTGCTTCTCCACGTCGTCGGCAAGCACAAGAAACTGCTAGGCGTGCAACACATCGACAAGGTCATCGCCATCGACCAGTCGCCCATCGGCCGAACGCCCCGCTCCAACCCGGCGACGTACATCAAGGTCCTGGACGAAATCCGCAATCTGCTGGCGAAACTGCCGCACGCCCAGGTGCGCGGCTACAAGCCGGGCCGGTTCAGCTTCAACGTGCCGGGCGGGCGTTGCGAGGCGTGCCAGGGCAACGGCTCGGCGCGGCTCGAAATGGACTTTCTCGCCGATGTCTGGGTGACCTGTCCCGTTTGCGAGGGCCGACGTTTCAATCGTGAAACCCTCCAGGTGCGCTTCAAGGACAAGAACATCCACGACATCCTGGAAATGGACGTGCAACAGGCGCTGGAGCACTTTGCCGACGTGCCCAAGATCCGGGCCATGCTCCAAACGCTGCACGACGTCGGCCTTGACTACCTCAAACTGGGTCAGCCTTCGCCGACGCTGTCCGGCGGCGAAGCTCAGCGGATCAAACTGGCTCGCGAATTGTGTCGCAAGAGCACCGGCCGGACGCTCTACATCCTCGACGAGCCGACCACGGGACTGCATTTCGAAGATATTCACAAACTGCTCAAGGTGCTGCACGGCTTCGTCGAGCAGGGCAACACGGTCCTGGTCATCGAACACAATCTGGATGTCATCAAGACGGCCGACTGGGTCATTGATCTTGGACCGGAAGGCGGAGAGGAGGGCGGCTACGTCGTGGCGGTCGGAACGCCGGAGCAGATCGCCGAGTGCCCCCAGTCGTACACCGGCCAGGCCCTGCGGAGCGTGCTCGGAATCGAGAGCAAGGGCAAAGCAGCGTCCCGCAAGAGGGAGGCGACAGCCTCTCGGTCTGAGCCGCATTCTTCGACCAACGGAAAGGGCAACGGGGCAATCACCCATATCACGGTCGAGGGCGCGGCCCAGCACAATCTCAAGCACATCGACGTCGCCATTCCTCGGGAAGCGATGACGGTCTTTTGCGGACCGAGCGGCTCGGGCAAGAGTTCGCTGGCCATCGACACCATCTACGCCGAGGGCCAGCGGCGTTATGTCGAATCGTTGTCGGCTTATGCCCGCCAGTTTCTGGGCCGCATCGAAAAGCCGAAGGTGGAGCACATCAGCGGACTGTCTCCAGCCATCTGCATCGAGCAGAAGTCCACGAGCAAGAGTCCGCGTTCCACCGTCGGGACCGTCACGGAGATACACGATTACCTGCGGGTGCTTTACGCCCGTCTCGGCCATCCCTACTGTCCCCGCTGCGCTATCCCCATCGGCACCCAGACCGCCGACGAGATCATTGACAAGGTCTTGTCGCTGCCCGAGGGCAGCCGCATCTACGTCCTCGCGCCGGTTGAGCGCAAGGGAACGGAAAAATACGAAGTGCTCTGGGAGGAAATCCGCCGCAGCGGCTTTGCCCGGATGCGGGTGGACGGCACAACCTACAGCGTCGAAGAGCCGCCGGACATCGATCAACGACGGAAGCATGTCGTCGAGGTGGTCATTGACCGGCTGGTGGTGCGAGCCAACCAACGGGGCCGCATCGCCGACGCCGTGGAGGCCGGTCTGGAACTTGGCAAGGGCGTCATCCGTGTCGCTCTCGTCGAGGACGGCGTACCGGAACCGAAATGGAGGGTCGAGCAATTCAGCCAGCATCTGGCCTGTTCGCAGTGCGGGCGCAGCTTCGAGCCTCTCAACCCGCATCATTTTTCGTTCAACAGTCCGCTGGGC
The DNA here is from genome assembly GCA_937944855.1 of uncultured Planctomycetota bacterium. Classification (GTDB taxonomy): domain Bacteria; phylum Planctomycetota; class Planctomycetia; order Gemmatales; family HRBIN36; genus JANWWR01. Next base: position 12,359 of record CALFAY010000026.1, on the reverse strand, counting down.
TGGTGTCCGGCTTGCGAAGGACTGGGGGTGCAGACCGGGGCCGATCCGAGGCTGTTCATCCGCGATCCTCGACTCTCCCTGCGAGAAGGAGCCATCGCCGCCTGGCCTGTGCCGAAGGGCAATCCGACCCTGGCTGCCCTCCTCGAAGCCGTCGCCGAGCATGTCGGCTTCTCTCTCGACACGCCCTTTGCCGAGCTGACGCCGGCGCAACAGGCTGTCGTTTTCCACGGCACCGGCTCGGACTGGATTCCGCTTCGTTCCGGTTCCGCGTCCGGCAAACGCAAGAGCAAAGCTGCTGGCGAGACGGAAGCAAGCGTCCTGTTCCAGTTCAAAGGTCTGCTGGCGGCCGTGGACGAAGCCACGCGGGTCAGTCCTGTCTATCGACAGAAACTCGATGCCGTGGTTCAGGACGTACCATGCCATCGCTGCGGCGGCTCCCGGCTGCGGGAAGACGCGGCTGCGGTACGGTTTCAGGGCTACACGCTGGGGCGGTTGGGCGACTTGCCGTTGCAGCAGGCCCTCAATTTCTTCGAAAATCTTCGCCTGCCGGGCGAACAGTCCAAGGTCGCCGGCGACCTGCTCCGCGAGATCCGCAGCCGACTGCGGTTCCTCGTGGATGTCGGATTGGAATACCTGACCTTGAACCGGCCCGCGCCGACGTTGTCCGGCGGGGAGGCGCAGCGGATTCGGCTGGCCAGTCAGATCGGCAGCGGTCTGACCGGGGTGTTCTATGTCCTGGACGAGCCGACCATCGGCCTGCACCCGCGCGACAACCAGCGGCTTATTCGGGCGTTGACGCATCTGCGGAACCTGGGCAACACGCTCCTGGTCGTTGAGCATGATCGAGAGGTCATCGCCACGGCCGATCATCTGCTCGACTTCGGCCCCGGAGCAGGAGATCAGGGCGGCGAGATCGTGGCTCAGGGACCGCCCGCGGAAGTGCGGAAGTCGCCGAGTTCCCTGACCGGACAGTATCTCGACGGCCGCAAGGCGATTCCGGTACCGACCAATCGGCGGGTAGCGGCTGGACCGGCTCCAGGCCACCGGGAGGCTGACGCCGCCCGCTCGCTGGATCTGGCACTGATCGTTCGTGGGGCACGGCACAACAACCTGAAGAACATTGATGTCGTCTTTCCGCTGGGTTGTCTCATCGCGGTCACGGGGGTGAGCGGATCGGGCAAAAGCTCCCTGGTCAACGACGTGCTCTACAACACGCTGGCCCGGCGATTGCACCGGGCGCGGACGCCCCTGGGTCAACACGACGACATCGAAGGCCTGGAACACATCGACAAAGTCATCAACGTGGACCAGACGCCGCTGGGCAACACGCCGACCTCGAACCCCGCCACCTACACCGGCGTCTTCGACTTGATCCGACGACTGTTCGCTCAGCTTCCGGAAGCGCGGGTCCGAGGCTGGCAGCCGAGGCGGTTCAGTTTCAATCAACCGGGCGGACGCTGCGAAGCCTGCGAGGGCATGGGGCAGAAGCGAATCGAGATGCACTTTCTTCCCGACGTCTGGATCGAATGCGACGTCTGCCACGGCGCCCGCTACAACCCGGAAACCTTGCAGGTTCGCTACAAGGGCAAGAACATCGCCGACGTGCTCAACCTTCGCGTCTCCCAAGCCCTGGAGTTGTTTGAGAACATCCCCAGCATCCGCCGTGTGCTGCAAACGCTGGCCGACGTCGGTCTCGACTATCTGGCGTTAGGCCAACCTGCGCCGACACTCTCCGGCGGCGAGGCCCAACGGGTGAAACTGGCGGCGGAACTGGCTCGACCCAACACCGGCCGCACCCTGTACCTCCTCGACGAGCCGACCACGGGCTTGCACTTCGACGACATTCGCAAACTGCTCGACGTGCTTCATCGCCTCGTGGACCTGGGGAACACGGTCATCGTCGTCGAGCACAATCTGGACGTGATCAAGACGGCGGACTGGGTGATTGACATCGGTCCGGAGGCGGGAGAAGCGGGCGGCTCCATCGTGGCAGCCGGGACGCCGGAAGCGGTGGCAGCGGAGCCGAGATCGCACACCGGCCGGTTTCTGGCCTCGGTATTGGCGGCTGGTCCCCATGCGGAACGACCCCGCTACGACCCCCGCCAGGCTGAAGAGACGCGGCAAGGCGATGTCGAGATCGAACAGATCGGCAACGAGGTACGCATGCCGTGGGAGGTGGACGGCCGACGCTGGCACACGGTCGAGCGGGTCAGCCGCTCCGGCAAGCCGTGTCGCTGGGACGGCAAGGTTCTTGAATACGTTGTCGATCTGATTCAGGACCTGGGCGACTTCGCTCCGACCGATTGGAACGACCGAACTACGGTCGAAATCGCTCCGCCGGGCAGCAACGGTGTGTGGTTCTTCCACGCTTCGACCTGGGATGAATGGTTTGTCTGGCTGAAGTTCCGGGTCGGTCGCGGTGCCTTCGAGCAGAAGTCGCTGGAGAAGCGGCTCGGCATTCTGCCGCCGAACCAGACGCCGGGATTGGAAACCTACGGCGACTCCCCCCGCGTACAGGTCAAGCCGGTCAAGAGCGGAGCCTGGCAGAGCGTCGAGATCGCCGTGCATTCGCTCAACGAGGTGAAGACCAAGGCGTTTCAACAATTCCTGGCCGAAGCGGTCGTTGCCTTCCAGGAGACCCTCAAGCGTATGCACACGAGGCCCGGCGACGTGATGCCGTGGAAGGTGGACGGGCGGCGGTGGCACGTCGGCGATTGGCGACACAAGGGCTTCCCGCCAGGCAAGTCCGCGGCCTGGGACCCCACGGTGCTGGATCGCCTTGTGGCCTGTGTCGCGGAGGCGCTTCCGCACAACGTGTTCGACTGGCAGCAGCGCGACGCCGTGCATCTGCGGCTCAACGGCCGCTTGTGGGGCCGGATCAAGACCAAGGATCCCGAGGCCGTTGATTTTCGGTTCAAGACACCGAAGGGGAAGTTCAATCTGGCGCGCCTTGAAGGTCTCGGTTGTCGCCGGGACATTCTCACCGACAAACCGGGACATGACATCGTAGTGCTGCGTTTTCGCTCGATCGCCGAGTTGAAGCCGGATGCACTGGGGTCGCTTCTGCGGGAGGCGGCATCTTCACCGTCCTAGCGCTTCCGACTACCGCTTCCGCGCCGCAACCACCAGCACTTCCGAGCCGCGACAGCAACCACTGGCACATCCCAGCCGCGACCGAAACCCCTAACGTTTCCGAGCCGCGACCGCCGTCCGAGCCGCCATTGCCGTCCGAGCCGCCATTGCCGTCGGAGCCGCGACCGCAAGCGAGCGGGTGCATCTTCGCTTCGTCCCACCGGCCATTCGGCTCAGTCAGGCAACTCGACGGTGATCGCCAGCACTACCGGGGCGGTCGCGTCCGGTCCCTTGACGAGTTCGATGTCCCGGATCCCGTCGGCTTTCTTCGGTTGAACGGTCAGGTACCGCATCTGCTGGTTCCGCATGGGAAAGGCGAACTGCGAACCGGGCACGTCCACACGGCGGATGTAGTCGGCGAAGTGGATGCCGTTTTTGAGTTCGTGGTCCTCCGTGCTGCCATCGGCGTAGCGGAGCCGGACAACGAGCGTGACCGAGCCGCGCTCTCCCAGCGGGAAACCCCACCCGCTGACGCCGCTGAGCAGATGCAACGCCTTGGCTGGGGAGTTGACCGGAATGGCGACCGACTTGGGCATCCGCGGGGGAATCGTGCCCTGCGGACCGTAAAGCAGCACCGCATTGGGAACGCGGTCGCCCAGCGGGTCGATGAGTTGGAACGGCACCCCGGCCACCGTCCGCGGTTTCCAGTCGGGCAGGACCAGGCGCTCGACGGTGTTCGCCTCGTCGTTAAACATGCCGCGGGTGGTGATGACGGTGGCCGCCTTGTGCAAGGGCAGAGGCAGATACTTGCCCCGCTGGGTGAGGAACTCCAGCAGGTCAGCGAAATCCTGGTCCTGAAGCTGCTTCTCGAAGCCTTCCGGCATCAGCGACTTGGCCGAAACCTGAATCTCCTCGATGTCTTCCCGAAGCAGAACGTGCTTTTTGGCCTCGACATCGACGAGTTCGACGGCAGTGCGGGACTCAGCGACCAGCAGACCATGCAGCACCCGGCCATCGGCGGTGGCGATGGTGTAGGCCCGGTAATTCCCCTCGACGCTGCGGGATGGATCGAGGATCTCCAGGAGCAGATGATGCCTGGGATGGACGGCCATGCCGGTCAGATCGGGACCGATCTGATGGCCTTCATTGCCATGCCGATGACACTTGGAACAGTGGTCGAGAAAAACTTTCTTGCCCCGAACTGGATCGCCGGGCTTCTCAGCGACATGGGCCAGGGCTTCCAGCACTTTTTGCCGATCCGGGGAAGGTAACGCTCCGCCGCGTTGCAGCAGGCGACGGCTTCGCTCGGCCAGACGCCGATCGGGATGTTCAGCCAGGGCCTGCCGCTGATCGAGGGCCAGATCGCTGAGGGGAACCTGATTGGCTTCGAGAGCATCGAGCAGGGCCCCGGTTGATGCCGGTCGTCGCAACAAAACCCGAATGGCCGTCTGTCGCAACGTCGGCGTGAATTGCTTGAAGCGGTCCAGAATCAGTGCGCCGGCCTTGTCTGACTGCGACTGACCGACGGCTTCGAGGAACTGGGCGGACAGGTTGGGCGGAGTGCGGGGAGTGATAAGATCAAGGATCTTCTCGACCGGCTCGCTCTGATCCGCTTGCAGTTCCACGAGGTCACGCGCCGCCTGAGCACGTTCGGCCTCACCGAGCGACTCATCGGCCGCTAAAGCCAGCAGCGTTTCGGTGATTTTCGTGAGATGCTTTTCCATCCCCTTGACGCCCAGGGAACGGGTCAGGGTGAGCAGCTGTCCCCGACCGCGCGGCGAGAGCTTCTCGAATAGCGCGCCCAGGGTCTCGGCGGTTTTCGGATTCGCCTCGGCCAGGCGATTTCGCGGCCAGCCGCGAGCCAGGGCGGTGAGGACGATTTCAGCCACGTCGGCCTTGTCCGTCGGCAAGCTCTGCAAAAGGTGATGCACCGACACAGTCGGACCGCCCCGGGCATAGTGTTCGGCGACCCGGCCGACAAGCTCCCGCAGACCGAGAGGCAGATCGGCAGCCTTCACCGCCGTTTGCAGGAAATGCAGATCGTGAGCGGCGGCGGCCATGACGATGCCATCGCGGAGCCAGCGGTCGCGAAGGTTTCCGCTCTGCTGAGCGAAGGCGAACACGGCGGCCGCGACCTCGGCATCCGGAGGCAGTTCGGCAGCGGCCAGGAGAGCGGCCAGGCGGACCTGCGGTTCAGGATCGTTGAGCAGGCCGCTTTGGAGCCATGCTTGCACGCTTTCCTTGCCCGGCGGCAGATGCAACACGGCGTTCCGCCGCACTCCCGCCGACGGATGACGCAGTGCCGCCACGACGGCCTGATTCACCGCCGCATGTTTTCCGTCGAGGAGGCCCAAGCCGTTCAAGGTCCACAGGGCATGAATGGCCCCGGGATTCAGGCCGATCTCATCTACGCTCTGATCGGCAAGCAGCCGGAGCAGACCGGCCTCGGCATCGCGACGGTTCCTCTCCACCAAAAGCCGTTGGGCCTGGAACCGCCAGAACTGATTATCGCTTTTCAGAGCATCGAGCAGTTGTTCCGTGGAGGCTGGATCCAGACTGCGTGGCGACGGATTGAAGCCTTGCGGGACCAGTCGGTAGATGCGGCCGTGCTTCTTGTCCCGGAGTTCGATCTCGTAGGCGTTGCCGCGTCCAGTGCGGTAGCCGGGCGGCGTCGGGTTGTGCTGGACGATGATGTTGTACCAGTCCACGATCCAGACGCAGCCATCAGGTCCGACCTCGGCCATGATCGGAGCGGCCCATTCGTCGTTGCTGGCGACAAGATTCCAGGAATTGCGGGCACGGAAGTCGGATCCCTGCGGTTCGAGGACGAAGGTGGCGACGAGATGGCCGGTCGGCTCCGCCACGAACGCCGTGCGGTTCCAGTATTCCTTCGGATAGACCCGGGCCGTGTACAGAGCATGGCCCGCCGCTGCCGTGAACCCGCCGTGGAAGTCCACCTGCCGCACTTTGTCAGTGATGGGGAAGAAGCGGTTGCTCGTGGCGATGCTTGGCAAGACGCCGGCCGACCAGCCCCGGACCCGTTCGTAATAGCGGTTGGGAATCGCGGCGAAGACGCTGGGGCAGCCGTTGGCCGTGGAACCGAACAGCAGCCCTTCCTCGCTGAAGCCGACGCCCCAGGAATTGTTGCTCGTGCTGCGAATGAACTCCAACCGCGAACCGTCGGGGCGGAAGCGGAAGAAACCTTGCCGGAACGAATGCCGCTCACCGCCGACCGTGCCGACATAACCTGCGTAGCCGACGATGCCGTAAATCCAGTTGTCCGGCCCATAGCGGAGGTTGCTCGGCCCGGCGTGGGTGTCGTCGATGCCCCAGCCGGTGAAAAGCACCTGCCGCTGATCGGCCACGCCGTCGCCATCAGTGTCGCGAAGATAGAGCGTGTGCGGCGGCTGGAGGACGATGGCTCCGTCGCCGTAGGGCAGCACACTGGTCGGGACGCTGAGTCTGTCGGCAAAGATGGTAACTTTGTCGGCCCGCCCGTCGCCGCCCGTGTCCTCGCAGATGACGATGCGGTCGTTGCCCCGGCCTTCGGGCTGAAGGTCGTTCGGATAATCCTGGGTAAGGGCGGCCCAAAGCCGGCCCCGGTGATCCCAGTTGATCGCGATCGGTTTGCCGCCAAGCAGTTCTTCGGATGCGAAGAGTCGAAGCTCGAAGCCGGCCGGATGCACGTAGTGCCGCAGGGAACGCTCGGGGGACAGAGGTTTTTGCACCTTGCGGATTGGCTCGCCGGTGACGCCCCAACGCTGGCCCGGCGGGTAGAACGGGATCGTCGCCTCGAAGTACTCGAACGGCGGCAGGTCATGGGGCAGTTTCGTCATCTCCGGCGGCTCGGCCCCGAGGCTGCCCACTGCCAAAACGACGAACGCTCCCACGCAGGCCAGAAAAACTCTCATGGCTTGCCTTCTCCAGATGCGATCACAGATCCAATTCGGGCAACGGAGCGACTTCGCGGGCGCAACGGTCCAGTTCGGCCTTCATCCGTTGGGCGATTTGGAGATACGTCTGGGCAATGGACGAGTTCGGTTCGGCATGGACGATCGGGTCTCCCCGGTCGCCCGACTCGGTGATCCGCGGGTCGATAGGGATCGAACCCAAAAACGGAATGCCCGTCTCCCGAGCGATCCGTTCGCCGCCGCCCTGACCGAAGATGTAATAACGCTTCCCGTCGTCGGCGACGAAGTAGCTCATGTTCTCGATCAGACCGAGGACGGGAACTCGCACGGTCTGGAACATGGCCAGGCCGCGCCGGACCACGGCGACGCTGACCTGCTGCGGCAGGGTGACGACGACCGCCCCGGTGACCGGCACCAGCTGAGCCAACGACATCTGGGCGTCGCCCGTGCCCGGCGGCATATCGACCAGGAGGAAATCGAGTTCGCCCCATTGGAACTGCGTCAGAAACGCCTGAAGGTACTTGTGGATCATCGGCCCGCGCATGGCCGCCGCCTGGTCCGGGTCGATGAGCAAGCCCATCGACATCAGTTTAACGCCGTACTTCTCGACGGGTTCCGGCGTACGGTCCCATTCATCGGTGGTGACGCCGAGCATCTGCGGCAAGCTGGGACCGTAGATATCGGCATCCATGAGGCCGACGCGGTGGCCCTGGGCCTTCAAGGCCAGGGCGAGATTGGCGGTCACGGTGGACTTGCCGACGCCGCCCTTGGCGCTGGCCACGGCCACGATATGCCGGACGCCGGGCAGGTCGATCTTCTGCTGCATCGGCATCCCTCTCGGCGTTCCACTCATACAGCTACCTCACGACTGGGGCATGAAAGATGAAGTCGAACCCGGTGGAGACTGGGTAGTCGAGTTATTCACGCATTGCGGGCATTCGCACAGCGATCGCAGCAGATCGAAGGTGTAAATGCCCGTGCTGTGGCCGTCGCTCCAGGCGATGGTGTAAGCGTAATATCCCACCGGCTTCATCGCGACCGGTCGCAGCGGTCCCCGCGGGATTTCATGGGGTTTCAGGATATGGAAAGGATCGGGCGGCCTTTGCCGTTCCTCCCGGCACGAAGCGCATGGGCAGTTGCTCCGCAGGTTCCGCCAAGTATGGCGGCTGACGTGGCCGTCGCTCCACTCAATAAGCAGGAACTCATCACCTTCCTTGCGGAGACTCACGGGCCGCAATTGCGGACGGGTCGCGTTCATGGTCGGGCATTCCCTGGCATCGGTCGTCGCTCGGGTCCTCACCGCCTCAGCACGGGGTTTCTGATAGATTATTACCTGACTGGAACAAGGCCGACGGCATCTCGGCACGGAGCGTGGGCATGGCGAATCATATGCGACTTCTTAGCGTCGGTCTGGTCCTGCTCTTTGGGCCATCGCTCCTGGCGGCTCAGGAGCCGTTTCAGCGGCTCGACGACTGGCAGCCGCGTTTCCAGGGCATCGACCTGATCCGGCTGGAGGCCCGTCAGCCGCGTCTGATGCGGGGGTTTGCCCTGCGAATCGACCTGCACGCCCCCGGCATCCGGTTCCTGGCCACACCGGACAACGGTGAGAAGCCGGGCCACACCGACGGTTTGAAAACCAGCACATTTCTTGCCCGATTCGGTTGCCAGGCCGCCATCAATGCCGCCCCGTTCAGCCCGATCCACGCCGAGGAAGGCCTGTCGCAGACCATTACCGGCCTGACGGTTTCCAACGGCAAGGAAGTCTCGCCTGCCGAGGGCCGATTCCCCGCTCTGCTCATCCGCAAGGGAAACCGCGTACAGATCGCCGACCCGCCCTTCGACCTGACCGACGTGGAAAATGCCGTGGCCGGGTTTCAGATCGTCCTCAAAAACGGGCAAGTGATCGCCGAGGGGCGGGACGTGCATCCCCGCACTGCCGCCGGTGTCGCTGCCGACGGCCGCTATCTCTATCTCCTCGTCATCGACGGAAGACAGATCGGTTACAGTCAGGGAGCGACGACGACCGAGGTAGGCGAATGGCTCAAAGCGCTAGGGGCGTCGGAGGGGATCAACCTCGACGGCGGCGGCACGACCACGCTGGTGCTTGCCGGCCCTGACGGGAAGCCGCAGGTGGTCAATCGGCCGATTCACGGTGGGATTCCCGGCCGGGAACGAGTCTCCGCAAGCCATCTCGGCATCTTCGCCCATCCGCTCCAACAGCAGCCAGAATGACAGCGGAGAAAAATCTGGGAAGTGGACAGGGCCGGGGTCGAACCGGCGACCTAAGGATTTTCAGTCCTTCGCTCTACCAACTGAGCTACCTGTCCGACTTGGTTCTAGTCTATGCGTGTGTTTGTGGAGAACAAGAGCAAACGACGGAAGGAGCTGATCCCCTTCGGAAGATCGCTCCTTCCGCCATCAGTTAGCCCCGAGTCCGCCTCGAGATGTCTGCCAACGTAAACACCCCCTGGCGAACGCTCTGCTCCGAGTACCGATCGAATCAGATCGTGGAGGCGGTCAGCCGATTCGGGGCCTTCTTCCGCAGTTGACCCACAAGCAGTACGCCTACCGCGGCCAGACCGAAGGTCACGAACGTGGCTGGCTCCGGGATGACGACGTCGCCAACGTTGACCCGAATCGCCGACTGCCCCAGCAAATTGCCGCTTAGATCATATGCGCGCAATGCAAATGTATACGAACCATTGCCATTAGGATCGAACGTCCCGGGAGGTGGAAAAATGGAGAACAACGGACCGATAAATGGCGTGCTCAAAAAAGCGAACATATTGTTGTAAGAATCCTGAAGCACAGAGCCGGGCAATAGCGGAATGTTGCCAACGATCCGGCCGTGATCGGTTTCGTCTGTAAAATAACCGGGATCGAAGTCATAGAGCAGTTCAAAACGGGCCGGTTGGGAATTCATGCCAAGCCCGACGTAAAAAGCGAAGTTCCAGGTCGCGCCAAGAATCGTGCTGGGATTCGGCGGCGGAGATGGACTGCCGAAGTTAGAACCTGGCGTAGCGAAAAACGTCCCGGCTCCGTCGTTGGTCAATGGGGGGATTGAAGAACCTTCCATGCGCCGTCAGGCCGAGGGTGATGTTGTAGCCGCCGCTTGTGATCCGTGTGATGGCCACGGCGTTGTTAGGAATGCCCGTCCCACCGAAGGTCGCTCCCGACAGCGTTCCGAAGGTGTCGAATGTCGGCGAGATTGGAGCCGCCTCGGCGTTGACTCCTCCTAGGAGGGTCCCTGCCACCAACCCAAGCACTATGCCGACACGTCGGCCAAAATGCACCAAACGACGAGGGTTCACAGACGCGCCGATGCTCAGACGCATAACCCATCCCCCCGTTGAACGTCTTTCCCGAAATCCGTAGTTCGCGCCCAAGCGCAATTAACGTGCCACGCGGAACAGAAGGCCGGATCGCCCACGGGACCATTGATCTTTTTGCTCTGGAGATGGCTATCGAACTCCCAAAGAGCACAATTGCTTTCCAAAGGCGCGTTAATCTTTGTTCACACCTGTTAATTCAGGAGTTTATGCAAATAAACATGATTGGATGCTGATCCCGAATCTCCAGGGGCTGAGAGGTGCTCTGGCTGTCGGCGACGGAAGCCCTGAAGCAGGCAGATTTATTTCGGCGGCGGATCGAGACGGGATGATTGATCGGCCAGCATGGTCAACGCCAGCACCAGCGCCAGGGCCAACAGCGTGCCGCCGCCGAAGAATGGCCAGGACGGATGGGGCTGGGCTTGACTGCCGTACAGCAAATTGCCCATCAGCGGGCCGAGGATACGGGCAATCGCCGAGGCAGCCTGACTCACTCCAAGCACCTCCCCCTGCCGCAACGCACTGGTCCGCCGCGAAATCAAGGCCTGGGCCGAAGGCGTCAGGAAGGCGAAGCCCGAAACCGCCACCGCCAAGGTGCTCAACACCACCGCCAGCGAACCCGCCGCCAGGTGCCGGTGCCCTTCTCCCGTCGCCGACGCCGTTTCCACGAATTCCAGCGAATTGGTCACGACTGTGGTTCCCATGACAACCAGGCCGGTGAGCATCAGGCCGATGCCGAGGACGCACATGAGCGGTTCGCCCAGCCGGACAACCAACCGACGCACCACCAACCCCTGCACAAGCATGAGCACCACGCCGATGTAAGCGAACACCATCCCCATCTGGCGAAACGTGTAGTGCAGTTCGTACTTGACGAAGCGGGCCAGGGTGCCTTCGAAGTTGGCGAAGGCGATGGTGGCGAAGAAGAAGGTCAACAGCGGCAACGCGACCGGCCGGTTTCCCAGGGCCAGCCGCCACCCTTCGAGATCGAACCACGGGCGGCGTCTGTGCTCCGCCCCGAAAGGCCGCGTCTCGGGGAGCAATAGCACCGCCAGAAACAGAGCGATCAGCGACAGCCCGGCGGCGACGAAGCCGGGAGCGGCGCTCATGGCCGAGCCTGGCACATCGCTGGCGAAAAACGAGCCGATTAAGGGACCGAACGTGAAACCGACGCCGAACGCGACGCCGATCAACGCCATCCCTTTGGCCCGCGTCTCCGGCGGGGTCGAGTCAGCGATAACCGCCTGGGCTGTGCCGATGGTCGCCCCGGCAATGCCCGCTCCGATCCGCGCTGCAAACAGCAGCAGCAGACTCCGGGCGTAGGTTGCGTAACCGAACAACAGGTAGAACACCACCGACCCGGTCAGCCCGATGAGCAACACAGGTCGTCGGCCGATGCGGTCGGACAACCGTCCCCACCCCGGAGCGAAAAGGAACTGCATGAACGAGAACGACGACAGCAAAGCCCCGATGATGGCTCCGTGGTAGGCGGTGGGAATGTCGCCCAGAAAGTGGTCGCCGTACAAAGGCAACAGCGGCAGCACGATCCCGAAACCGAGAAGGTCAATGGCGACCGTCAAGAAGGCAATGAGCTTCGGCGATCCGGTTCTCATGGACGAGATTATAGGACGCGATGGGATGAAGACAGTTGCCCGCGTCCAACTGGGATCTGAGCGCTTGTGCGGCAACGGCCATGCGCACTCTGCAAACGGAAACAGACCCACCGCCCCGCCCAGCTTCGCCCCGCGATTGCCATCCGAGCCGCGACCGCAAGGGAGCGGTAATCTCATGTGCCTCGCCCACTGGTCCTACCAATTCCGAGCCGCGACACCGATTCCACCCCGCGATTGCCAGTTCCGCTCCGCGATTGCCGTCCGAGCCGCGACCGCCAGGGAGCGGGTTCACCGGCGAGCCGACGACGTCAACCGTCAGGTCAATCAATCGAGCAGCGCGGAGGTGCGGCGGATTGGCCGTCGCGGACCTGGTCAAAGGGGTGCCTTTACGCGGCGTCCTCATAGGCTCCTTAACCCGGCTGCGGCTTGGTAGC
>CALFAY010000025.1 GCA_937944855.1 uncultured Planctomycetota bacterium | reverse complement strand
GGGGCGGTGGCGGAAACCGCATCAACGAGACCGAGAACAATAACAAGAAGTCCATGGCCAACCCCTTCACTCTGGATGACAGTGGCACGGCCGTGCTCGTCGGCACATCGCAAAACAAGGATGACAAGGACTTCTTTGTCTTCACCGCTCCGAGATCCGGCACCCTGAGCGTGACGGTTCAAACGACTAACGGCCGCTTCGCGAAGGTCGAAGTCGAGGACCAGTTCAGTGTCGATATTCTGGAAACGGATCCCAGCGACGGCATCAACTCGGCTCGGGGATCGGTGATCGCAGGGCGGACTTACTATGTCCGGGTCCGCTCTGAAGACTTACTGGCTGCCGGCTATGAGGTCGATCTGTCCTTGACTTGATTCAGGTCGAGAGGCGGGAGGGATCCAACCAGCTTGTTCGCGAGGGGTCGGAAGGTGAGAACCTACCGGCCTCTGTCTTTTTTGGCAATGATCGGGGGGCTAGTAGATGCTTGACCGCTGAACCGAGCCATCGCCAAGCAGGGCTTTCGTCACCTCGGCTGCCCCATCCAGCATCATCTTCAACTCACTGGTCACGGCGATGAACTGCCATCCCTGGGCGATGCGGGAGCGAGCCTCTTCTACGTTCATGCAGTGAACTCCGGGAGCGACGCCATACTTGCGACAGGCGGCCAAGATCTGCTGCATGACCTGTTCCGTAGCTTCTGGCGAAGGAAACTGCCCAGAGGCATCGCGCATACTCCAGGCCAGGTCATTTGGGCCGACAAAGATGACGTCGATCCCAGGGACCGAGAAGATTTCCTCAGCCCGTTCGACGGCCCGAATGTGCTCGCACTGCAAGACGATCAGCAGCTCTTCGTCCGCTCGGCGATAGTAGGTGGCCGCGTCCGTGCCGAAATTCAGGGCATGAACCGTTCCGCCAACGCTGCGGGTTCCGCGGGGAGGATACTTGGCGGCGGCGACGGCAGCTTCGGCCTCTTCGCGGCTGTTGACCATCGGCACCACAATGCCCATCGCCCCATTGTCCAAGGCCCGCTTGATATGGTCGTGCCGGTTGGCGGGAACACGAGCCAACGCTACACAACCGGCATCGGCAATACTAGCCAGCATGTGACAAGCTGTTTCCCAACTGACCAGGCTGTGTTCCACGTCCACGGTCAGCCAAGCGAAACCGGCCCGAGCCATGAATCGGCTGGCTATGACGCTGCCCAGCGAGAGCCAGGTGCCGATGCTGGCTTTGCCCGCTTTCAAGTCCCGCTTCACCGTGTTGGTTCGCATGTTTGCGTGCCTCTCCCAGAATCTCAATTCTTCGGGGCTTCGATGATACCCTACCTCGGCTCATCGAGCCAAAGGTTCTGCCGCTTTCGCGCAAGTCATGTCGCTCAGAGCGTTTGCCAAGGCAGAGGGTGTTGATTTCGCCAAGGTGAACGATGATCCGCCTGGGACTTCGGCCCATGTTGATGTCTTGCATCTGGCTTGGCCTGGTTCTGGACCAGAGCGAGGCGGTCTGGCTCGGCTTTCGCAATGACACGGATTCCGCCGTGGTGGTGCAGACCGGCTCTTTGGTAAAGAATCGGTTCGTCCCGGGTCCTCCCCAGAGGCTCCTGCCCCGCGAGACCAGCTGGGAATGGATCGCTGAGGACAGCATCCGCCTGGCCCGCGTGAGTGTCAGAGGGCCGGCTGGTGCTGCAACGGCACGAGGTCTCGAGGTGCGCGTCAACAAACTGGATGTGCTCTATGCGGTACGCCTCCACCGCCTGCCCAACGGAGAAGTGACAGCTACCTTGGAGAAAGTGTGGGAAGGGCAGCGGAAGGCCCCACTGAGCGGAAAATAGCCTTAGCCGTCCTACGAGGAGCGCTGATCTACGATATTGGTTAAGCGGCCGATGCCGGTGGCGTCGATGTGAATGATGTCACCGGGACGAAGCGTGAAATCATCGGGGGGTACGATACCGGTTCCCGTCAAAAGCACGACTCCGTGGGGAAACGAGTTGTCCCTGCCCAGCCAGGCGATCAGGTCCGCGAAGCTGCGGGCCATCTCCGCGATGCGGGTCGTGCCCTCGAATACCCGCTCTCCTGCCCGGTCGATGGTCATGCGGATTTGGATCTCCCGAGGGTCCGAGATCGCATCGGCCAGGGTGATCACGGGACCGAGCGCACAGCAGCCGTCGTACACCTTCGCCTGGGGGAGGTACAGGGGATTCTCGCCTTCGATGTCGCGAGCGCTCATGTCGTTGCCGATGGTGTAGCCGACCAGCCTCAGTTGCGGACTAAGAACCAGAGCCAGCTCCGGCTCCGGCACCGACCAGCGAGCGTCGGCGCGGATGCGGACCTTGCCCCGATCTCCGACCACGCGGTGCGGCGTAGCTTTGAAGAACAGCTCTGGACGAGAGGAGCGGTACACCAGATCGTAAAATTGGGCGGCTACAGCAGATTCTTTTTTGCGGGCCTCTTCACTGCGTTTGTAGGTTACTCCCGCGGCCCAGACTTCCTGCCGGTCGATGGGCGGCAGCAGCGTCAGGTCGCTCAGCAGCCAGTGCTGGGACTGATCGTCCACGAGTTCACGGGCCAGAGCCGCCGGGTTCTCGTCGTGCAAGATGTCGCTGAGCGTGTGGATGCCGGGATAGTCTTCCATGTCGAGGAAGCGGACATGCCCGTCGGAAACGACCCCGACCCGCGTCTCGCCGCTGAGCCATTGCACTTTGCAGAGCTGCATGAAGCCTCCGCTGCGTTGTCGTTTACCCCGGGCAAATGCTTCCAGCATTCGACGGCACGGCTGGTCATCCTCAAGGGAATCGTACAAAGCCGCTGCGGAAGGTGGTAGGGTGGAAGCGTCACGCTGCCCGCCGCGCTTGCTTCTTTTGGGTCAAGGCATCAAGGATGTGGCTCGCCGCCCTCTCGCAAGCGCCGGGATGTCCCACCTGGGCGTGCAATCGGCGCAGCTCGCCGACCAGCCGTTGGCGTTCGACCGGGTCCTTCAACCAACCGCGAATGTGGCCGGCCAACTGGTCTGCGTTGCATCCCGTGCTGACGTACTCGGGATAAAGCGTCTTGCCCGCCAGCAAGTTGACCAGCGTGATCGAATTGACCTTGATGAGCCGTTTGCCCAAAGCATACATCAGCGAACCGACGCGGTAGGTGATCACCGCTGGTGTGCCGTAATGCATCATCTCCAGGCTGACGGAGCCGGACACGGCGGCACAGGCCTCGGCCAATCGAATGATCTCCGCCGTCTTGCCGACGTGGGCTTCGATGGGCAGTCTTGTCTCCTTCAACTTCTTCAAGACGCAGGTCCGATGTTCCGGCTTGTAGCAGGCCACCAGAAACCGCAAGTCCGAAAACTCCTCGGCCAGAAGCTCGGCTGTGCGCTTGAGCGTCGGAAAATTCGTTGAGACTTCTTGAAACCGCGATCCCGGGAGCAACCCGATGATGCGTCCTCCCCGGCGTCGCTGCTCGGAGAGGAATTCGGTATCCAACGGTCGAGAGCGGACGGCATCGAAGTAAGGATGTCCGACGTAAGTCGCCGGCACGCCCCGGTCGTGATACCACTTCTCCTCAAACGGCAGGCTGCAGAGCACATGATCCACGAAGCGTCGCATCTTCTCGACCCGCCACTCCGCCCATGCCCAGATCTGAGGAGGAACGAAGTAAAAGACCGGGATGCCGTGGAAACGTGCCCGGCGGGCCAGCCACCAATGCAGACCGGGATAGTCGATGAGCACCACGGCATCTGGCCGATGATGACGAAAATAGCGGTCGGCCAGGGAGAACACACCCAGAAAGCGATGAAGATTGGCGAGGACGCGAACAAATCCCATCACCGACAAATCGCACAGAGGATAGAGGAGGCGACAGCCGGCCTGGGCCATCAGCGGGCCGCCGAGTCCCACGCATTCGACCTTGGGAGCCAGTCGCCGCATGGCCCGGACCAGATTAGATCCGTGCAGATCACCGCTCGGTTCTCCTGCGCTGACAAAGATGCGCATCACAGGCCTCCTTGCCGCACTTCATCGCTTTCGGGAAGCGGCTGCTGTCGGTCAATTCAGATGATCGCCGCGGCCAGTTATGCTACCGCACAAGCCCGGTCTCTCACAATCCCGACCGACCTCACTCGACGGGTCGGCCCATGGCTCGCATCAGCATTTTCATATCTTCCCAGACGTGACGTTTGGCAGCGGGATTGCGAAGCAGATACGCGGGGTGATACGTGCACAACACAGGAATTCCGCGGTAATCGTGAAAGCGGCCGCGCAATCGACCGATGCTGGCCGTGGTGTTCAACAGTGCCTGCGACGCACACGCGCCCAGGGCACAGATGAAACGCGGCCGGATGATGCCCAATTGGCGTTCGAGAAAGGGAAAGCAGTTTGCGATTTCATCCGGCAAGGGAGTACGATTGCCCGGCGGACGGCATTTTAGGACGTTGGAGATGTACACATCCTCCCGTCGCAGTTTGCAGGCCGCGATGATCCGATTCAGGAGTTGACCAGCAGCGCCAACAAACGGTTCACCCTGGGCGTCTTCTTCGGCTCCCGGGGCTTCGCCCACGAAGCACAATTCCGCATCGGGATTGCCGACGCCAAATACCGTCTGGGTCCGATTACGCACGAGAATCGGACAGCGAGTGCAGCCGCGAACCTCCGTTTCCTCCAGGAGTTGTAAGGCTTGTCGCTTTTCCTGAGTCGAGAGCGCGGGGCCAAAGGAAGCGGCTTGGTCGAAAAGCCCCGAAGTGCCCGACACCGGCTGCGCTTGGGGAAGGGACGGCGGCTTCGTCTTCACTTGGGATCGCTCGATCCACTCCACGCCCGCGGATCGGAGAGCGTCTAAGCGCCAACGCTGCTGACGACGTCGCTTCGCCTCGCCGCTCATCCTTGCAGACTCCTTCAAGGGCGTAGCAATTCCTGGATATGGTCTCGGAACGCCTTGGCCGACCGCAGATACTCCGGCACTGTGGGTTCGCTTCGTATTGGGGCACCCAACGACGATTCGTAGCGCTCCCCGGCAGGCGAGACCGACGGCAGGGCCGCCTCCAAGTTCCCAAGTTGTCCGGCGATGACGAACTCCAAGGCCCTTCGTTTCGTGGTGAAGATCACTTGTCCGCCGGAAAGGATGTACGCTCCCCCGGTAAGCTCACCTAGCGATCGCAGGACACGTTCGATGGTCGTCTCGGGAGCATGAAGGTTGACCAGGACCGTTGGAGCGAAACCGGCACGGACAAGGCTGGAGTCAAGCACAATCGGAACGCCACCGGCTCGACTCAATTCCTGCAAGGCTGTCGTAAGGGGCAATTGAACCCAATAGATGCTGATGCGCTGCTTCAGGGCTTTGCGGATTTCCGCATCGGTCCATGTGATCGGAGGCTGAACACTCTCGGAAGCCTTGGATTTTAATGGAGCACTCTCGCGGGAATCGGTCGGCGGGGGAGGATCGATCCGAACCGGCGGCGGGATGTCTTCGTCTTTTTCGATGGGTTCCGGGACTTTTCCCGGGTCTTGCGGTAATCCGCCTGCTCCCCCACCTCCCAGGACTTGGCGTGCCAGTTTGCGAGCCTCTGCAAGTTGTGGGGATTCAGGTAACTCCGCCAGTGTCTCTCGGACAGCGTCGGCCAATTCATCGGCCAGGTCATTCCGGCCCTCCTGTCGCAGTGCTTCGACACGCTCCAGGGCTTCCTCCATACGCCGTGCAACCACACCAAGCATCACCGATCGGGTCCGTTGGTCTTCCTGCTGTCTCCGTACTGAGCGGAGGAAACTGCGGATCTCCGGTGACTCCGGGAAAAGCCGTTCCGCCTGGCGGGCCAGTTTGACAGCCTCGGAAAGGTCGCCGGCTCTGTGCGCTTCCTGGGCGTTTCGCAGAAGGATCGCTGCGTCACGCTGGTCAGACTGGCGTTGTTTTTCAGCTCGCTGCTGAAGACCGTTCAAGATCGACTGCACCGGATCCTTGGCTCCGCCTCGGTCGCCTTCTGGGCGAGGTTGGGCCGGTGCCTGAGCGTCGATCGACGATGGACCGCCAATCGCAAGCGACGCGAACAGGCACACAGCCAACCCGAACCGAATCATCGACCACTCTGCTGGTTTCATGGTTGACCTGATCCTACTCGGCCGAAACTGCTCGGAAAAGAGCGAATCGCCTTGAGATGGGTAGGTTCTTCATAGACTGAAAAACGGTGGAAGATTCATCAAAACAGGCTTGCCATTCCTATGCCGGAACTCTCCGAATCGTGGCTTCGTCAAACGGCCTGGCCTCGCGTGGCAGCTTACCTCAGCGGAGGATGGCTGACGAGCCGACGTTGGTTCGGAGCCAAGTCGCGGAGCATCAGCGACCTTGATTTGCCTGATTACGCCTTGGTACCCCGCGGCGATCGGGTTTTGTTCCTCGGCCGGTGTCGCATCGAATACCAAACCGGCGATCCCGAGGAGTATATTCTGCTTTTCGGCCTCGCCCCGGAACCGCCTTCC
Source organism: uncultured Planctomycetota bacterium (assembly GCA_937944855.1). Taxonomy (GTDB): domain Bacteria; phylum Planctomycetota; class Planctomycetia; order Gemmatales; family HRBIN36; genus JANWWR01. The sequence continues at coordinate 73,536 of CALFAY010000025.1, read as the reverse complement.
CATGCAACCCGACTGCTGGAGTTCGGGAACACGCACACGGGACCGCTGCACTTGTACGAAGCCGTGGAAGACGACTGCCTCGTGCGTCTGCTACTCGATCTGGCGAAGTCGGAAAACCGAGTCCCGACCTTGAAGGGCCGTCTGTTCGGTGAACGCCTCGCCGACCTCGACGCCGATCTTGAAGCTCTTCCCGTCACTGGGGTTCCTGGAGAGCAAAGCAACACCAATCTTCGCCTCGGCGAGCGATACCTCGTCAAGCTATTCCGGCGTTACGTCGTCGGCCCGAATCCGGATTACGAAATCGGACGGTTTTTAACCCAACGCATGCGATTTCCCCATGTGCCGCGACTCACGGGAGCGCTTCACTACGCCGTGGACGCCGCACCGCCTATGACGCTGTTGCAAGTGCAAGAATGGGTTTCCAATCGCGGTGACGCCTGGCAGCAGGTCGTTGCCGAGCTGGCCAGCGCCCTGCGAAGCCACAGTGACATGCCGCATCTCGACGTGGACCTAGCCCTTCTCGGAAATCGGACGGGACAGCTCCACGTTTGCCTCGCCTCAGCGAACGACGACCCAGCTTTCGCTCCGGAGGAACTGACCGAAGCCGACCTCGCTCAGGTGGTCCGTCAAATGCAGGCTCATTTGGACCAAGGGCAACGCCTGCTTTCCAGGCTGTCACCGGTGCTGCCACAGCACACCTGGGAGTTGGTGGCGCGATTCCTGACTTGCGGTGATCGCTTGCACTCCTGCATTCAGGCTCCGACACTGTCGGAAAGCGTGAAGAAGATCCGGATTCACGGAGATTACCATCTGGGCCAGGTCCTTTGCACGACCGCGGGCGACTTTGCCATCGTGGACTTCGAGGGTGAACCGGGACGGTCCCTTGCCGAACGGCGAGCCAAGCAATGCCCGCTCAAAGACGTGGCTGGGATGCTGCGTTCCTTTGACTACGCGGCTCAGGCTGCCCTCCGGCAGATCGACGAGTCTTTTAGGTCTTCGTTGCGAGAAGCAGCGGCTCGCTGGGCTGCACATGCTCAGGAAAAGTTTCTTGAAGGGTATTTGGCAGCCGCAGACGAAGCGTCCTTCCTTCCTCGCAATAGCCAACTCCGCAACCGCTTATTGCGACTGTTCATCGTGGACAAGGCTCTGTACGAGTTGCTTTACGAAGCGAACAACCGTCCCGACTGGATCGCCATACCGTTGATCGGCCTGTTGCGTTACGCCGAGGGGGACCAAGCCTGACGCCAGAACGGATCCTCCCAGAGGCCGTCACCACATGCCATCTTCCCCGGCCGTTTCGATTCCCCAGATTCCGCGCTTGACGGGTTGGGCTGAAGGGATTACCTTCAAAGGCCGATAAATGTTGTGCCTGCCGGGTTGTGTGTCGGGCCGCTTCAGACCAGCCTTGGCCGACCACCACCCAGCTACCCACCAAAATCGGTTCGCCCGGGAGGTCCTACCCATGCTGACCATCTTCGGCCGCAAGCACGGGGGCTACTGCGACGGCATCAGCCGCCGGAGTTTTCTCCGCATCGGAGCCTTGGGCGTTGGGGCGTCAGCGTTCACGCTCGCGGACCTGTTTCGCATCGAAGCGGCGGCCGGCAGGAGCCATCCGCACAAGGCCGTCATTAACATCTACCTCGGCGGCGGACCTCCGCATCAGGACATGTGGGAGATCAAGACGGAAGCCCCCGTCGAAATCCGCGGCGAGTTCAAGCCGATTCCCACCAATGTGCCAGGCATCCAGATCTGCGAAGTCTTCCCACGCCTGGCCCGCTTGATGGACAAGGCGGTGGTCATCCGTTCGGTCGTCGGCGCGCAGGATCGCCACGCTCCGGAGCAGTGCTTCACAGGTTGGACCTTTGATTCGCTAGGCACGCTGGGCGGTCGTCCGAGCATCGGGGCGGCCTTGTCGAAGCTGTGCGGGCCGGTTGATCCCGGGGTTCCTCCGTTCGTGGGCCTAGCCTCCCGAACGGCCCACGCTCCGTGGAGCGACCCGGGCGGGTACGGCTTCCTCGGACCGGCTCACGGGGCCTTCAAGCCGGACGGGCCGGGCATGGCCAACATGAGACTCAACGGCATCACATTTGATCGGCTCGGCGACCGGAAACAACTCCTCGCCAGCTTCGATTCGATGCGCCGCGATCTGGATACGGCAGGTTTCCTCCAGGGCATGGACGTCTTCACGGAGCGAGCTTTCAGCGTCCTCACTTCCAACAAGCTCCTGGAAGCCCTGGATGTCAGTCGGGAACCGGATCGCGTGCGGGAACGCTACGGCGACGGCAAGCCGTACAACTACCAGTATGACGGAGCACCGACGGCCAACGATCAACTCCTTATTGCACGACGATTGGTCGAAGCCGGGGTCCGCTGCGTGACGCTGACGTTCGGCCGGTGGGACAGCCACGGTCAGAATTTCGCCTTGGTCCGTGACCACGGCAGCAAGCTGGATCAGGCCCTCAGTGCCTTGATCGAGGACCTCGACGCCCGGGGGATGCTCAATGACGTGACGGTGATCGCCTGGGGCGAGTTCGGCCGCACGCCGCGAATCAACAAGGACTCTGGCCGCGATCACTGGCCTCAGGTCAGTTGCGCGTTCCTGGCCGGTGGCGGCATGCGAACCGGGCAGGCCATCGGGGCCACTAACCGTCTCGGCGAATACGCCAAAGAGCGGCCTGTTCACATTCAAGAGGTCGTGGCCACACTCTACCACAACCTCGGCATCGACGTCACGACCACGACCTTGATCGATCCGACGGGCCGACCGCAGTACCTGGTCGAAAAGCCGCCGTTGCCTGAACTGGTCTGAAGTCTCCAACCGGCGGGACACGACCTCTGCCCGGATTCTGGCGTACAATTCCCTGCGACCAGCAGATGGCAGGTGCCATCTGCGCGGGCAGGGAGATGTGTCATGTTGCCTCGGGAAGTCGTTGCCCGCATCCGCCATCTGCACATTTTCGCCCGCAAGGCCGTCGAGGATCTGCTTGGCGGCGAGTACCACAGCGTCTTCAAGGGCGTGGGCATCGCCTTCGAGGAGGTGCGGGAATACCAGCCCGGCGACGACATCCGCAGCATTGATTGGAACGTGACTGCCCGCATGGGTCATCCGTTCATCAAGCGGTATGTGGAAGAGCGGGAACTGACCGTGATGCTCGTGGTGGACATCAGCGGCAGTCACCGCTTCGGTACGCAGCGGCATGAGAAATACGAAGTCCTCGCCGAACTGGCCGCTCTGCTGGCCTTCAGCGCCATTAGTAACAACGACAAGGTTGGACTGATTCTGCTGACCGACCACGTCGAGCGTTTTGTGCCTCCCCGGAAGGGGCTGCGACACGTTCTGCGGCTGATTCGAGACGTGCTTTACTTTCAGCCGATTCGCAGGGGAACGAATTTACGAACTGGATTGGATTATCTCAACCAGGTTCTGCACCGCCGGGCCATCGTCTTTGTCCTCAGTGATTTCATCGACTCAGGCTACGAAAAGGCCCTCAAACAAACGGCCAAACGCCATGACCTGGTCGCCATTCGGGTTTTCGATCCGCGGGAAGAGGTCCTCCCGTCTGCGGGTCTGGTCCAGCTGGAAGACGCTGAAACGGGGGAGCAGGTCTTGTTAGATACGTCGAGCCGAGCGGTACGGGAAGCCTATGCGGAGGAGGCGGCCCGACGTCGGGATGCGATCCGGCAGACCATGCGCTGGGCTGGGGTGGACCTGGTAGAAGCCTCGACCGACGGAACGCACCTGCAAAGCCTGGTGCGATTCTTTCGCACTCGGGAGCGCCGCCTGCGGAGGGGTGCATGACCGGTTTCTTCAAAGCATCTGGCCAGGTCTCAGGATCGCTTTCCTACGGCCTTGGGTTATGGCTGGCTTGGTCAAGCACAGCACTTGCGGATGTTCAAGACGAGATACTTCAGAAGATGCGTCCGGGAACGGGCATCGAGCCGGAACGGAGCGACCCGTGGTTCCTCCTTTCAGCGTTCCTGGTGGTGTTGGGAGTGATTCTGGTAGCGGGGACTGTCGGAGCAGGGTTGGCGTGGCGGATGCGACGCCGGGAGATGCCCGAAAACAATGACATCCGGCAGTCAGCCCTGTGCGAGGTGGATCGGCTTCGGCAACTGGTTGCGCTCGGGGAGTTTGATGCGAGGCAATTTGCCACGGAATTATCTGCCGTCGTGCGGACTTTTTTGGAACGCTCCCTCCGACTGGCGGCGACGCGGCAGACGACCCCAGAATTCCTCGACGGGTTGCGCCGTTCCAAAGCGTTGAGCGATCCGCATCAACGGCTGTTGCAGGACTTCCTGGAACAGTGCGACCTGGCCAAGTTCGCCCAGGTGCCGTTGACGAAGGAACAACTGGATCGGCTTGGAGAAGCGGCCCGCAATCTTATTCGGGAAGTTACACCGACGACGAGGGCACAAAAAAACGGCGAAGCCGGCTTGTAAGCCGGGTTCTGTTCCGTGATCGGATCACGGCGACGGCCATTTATCTGGGCCGACAATTGCTTGCCGGCTCGAGCGGCCTACCCGAGGGTCGTAAGCGGACCGGACCAGTCCTGCCCCCCTATTTGGCCTTGCTCCCGGAGGGGTTTGCCGAGCCAGTCGGTCGCCCGACTGCTGGTGCGCTCTTACCGCACCTTTTCACCCTTACCGCGGCGAACCGAGGCCCGCCGAGGCGGTGTACTTTCTGTTGCACTTTCCCTGACCTTGCGGCCGGTGGGTGTTACCCACCTCCGTGTCCTGTGGAGCCCGGACTTTCCTCCGCCCCCCGCCGAGGCGAGGAGCAGCGGCCGTCCCGCCGACTTCGCTATCTGAAATTATAGATCGTTTCTCGGAAATGGAGATTCGATCACTCCGGCTCCTTGCGGGAAGTTTCTCGTGTCAGCCGGACCTCGTAGTGCTTCTGGTCCGGCTTGACTTCGACCCGGGCCGGAGTGCGTGAATAATTACCGAAGTTCTCGGGAATCGGTCGGTTGGACAGATTGGCCATGTATTCCGCCAGCCGCGTCTGACTCCGCTCGTCCATGCCTCGTGCTCCCTCGGGCGGGGGGCCTTCCGTGATCACCACCCGATGCGTGGCTACCGCCGCTCCCGGCTGGCCGTTGCTGCATTCGAGCTTGAAGCGGCCCTGGGCATCGGTGACGGCCATCGAGTTGTATTCGGCCCCGAAGTGCTTCAACTCCGGCATGAACTCGATTTGGGCGAAGGGCAACGGCTGATCGTCCAGATACAGGACGCCCTCCACCTCAACAACCTGCGGCGGGGTTCGGCCGCAGCCGGAGGGTAAACTCAGCACCGTCAACCCGAGCAACACGCAACCAACCCAACGCCTCATGAGATTCAGCTCCAGATGTCGTCCATCCAAACTCAGTCCGACCGTTCGCTACCAGATGTTGTGTCAGAAATCGCCGGAAATCGGTTCGCCGTTCATCCGCGTGCTGAGGGCTTGCAGGATCGGCAGATCGGCGTTGCTTGTCAGGGTCAGATACCGGACTGAGCCATCGCAAAAACTGAAGTTCGCTCCGCCGGGATGCCCGCTGCCGAAAGCACAAATGCGGAGATCGCGGATAGCCACCGGCGGCGGATCGGAGTACCCGGGAGGAACTCGGTAGTTGATCGGCACCGGGGTGCTATACAGGTAGTCCTGGCCGGCCAGGTAATTAGCCCACGCCCAGCCCCCCAATTGCCGAAACGCCTGCCAGCGCGGTTCATTGTGATCGCGTTCGCCGAAGCACAGGGTGTTGCTCGTGCCATCGTAAATGTTCAGCAGCGTGACCCGGCTGTTGATCCAGAAGATGCCATCCGTGGTCATACTGGTCACGAACCATGACCGGGTTCCGCCGTTGCCGCCGTAGCTGTTCATGCCGAAGTAGTAGTCCACACCTCCGGCGCTGTACCTGATCCGCTTTTCGTCCAGGGCGTCGGAGGGACAGATGAACATCTTGATGATCTGCGCCCCCGGCGAGTTCGGCCCATTGCAGTTGGCGTATTCCCGCTGGCTCAGGTCGAGCATCTTGAACAGATTGTCCTGCTCAACGTAGGGCAAAAGGGCCTCGAAGATCGAGATGAACTGACCGGGAATCGGCGGTGGCTGAATGCGGCCGGAAGTGACCAGAGGGTTTGTCGGGAACACGGCCCCGGACTGGTTCGAGATGGGCAGATTGATGCCCGACGGAAAGCGGTTGTAGTCGTTGTGGTAGTTGTGGGCAGCGATGGCCAACTGCTTGAGATTGTTGCCGCAGACCATCTTGTCGGCAGCGGATCGGACCTTCTGCACCGCTGGTAATAGCAAGGCCATCAGCGTACTAATGATGGCAATGACTACAAGCAACTCGATCAACGTAAAACCGCGTCGTGTCATAATTCGACTCTCCGGATGCAAAATCCCGGTATCCTGCCCGGTTCGGATGATGGCTGCACTCCAGTAACGTTTCTTATGCTAGAAAAGCCCCGCAAACGCCCCATGAAATCGGCATGAAGACTCGATGAATGACCGGTTCGCCGATTGAGGCTAACCAATTGTTTCAGAATGTCAAACGATTTCTCTCTCCGGACTTAGGCTGCCGAATGCTGGAAAACCGGCGAGATTTCATCCGCGTGCTGGAAGCCGTGCCCGGGGTTGCTGTGGTCGGTAAGATGGGTGGATGGATGGATCAGTCCGTGAACATTAACGGTCAAGCGACCTGGGAGGAACCTCGATGACCGCGATTCTTTCCTCATGTCTGATTGCAGCTGGCGTGCTGGTTCTGGCCGATGCATCGGAGTATCCCAACGCCAGGCTGCTCATCGAACCCGTCGAGTTGGCGTCACCGGATTCCCGCAGCATCGTCGTTCTCGACTGCCGAACTCAGGACAAGTACAAGGCAGGCCACATTCCGAACGCCCGCTGGGTGGACGTCCCGGCCTGGTCCAAGGCGTTCGGCAACGGAACAGATGTCGAAGCCTGGGGGAAACGCTTGGGTGAGTTGGGCTTGCGTCCCGATGCGGAAATCGTGGTTTATGACGATTCCAAAACCGTGGCTGCCGCTCGGATCTGGTGGATTTTGCGGTACTGGGGGTTTACTAACGTCCGATTGCTCAACGGCGGCTGGCTTGCCTGGCAGTCGGCACGGTTGCCGGTCAGTACGGAAGACCCTCCGCCTCTTGCCCCGGTCACACTCCAGCTGAGGCCCTGCAAGGAGGTCTTCGCGTCCAAAGAAGATGTCCTGGAGTGCCTTTCCAAGGAGACCTGCCAGGTTGTCGATGCCCGATCGGAAGACGAGTTCTGCGGCAAGACGAAGCTCTCGAAGCGCGGGGGAGCGATGCCCGGGGCGAAACATCTGGAGTGGTCCGATTTACTCGATGAAAAGACGCACCGCTTCAAATCCGCGGAAGAAATCCGACGCCTTCTCGCGCAGGCCAAGATCGATCTCGACAAGCCCATGGTGGCGCATTGCCAGTCCGGAGGCCGGTCGTCAGTCATGGCCTTCGCACTGGAACTGATGGGTGCCAAGAACGTCCGCAACTACTACGCCGGCTGGGCGGAGTGGGGCAATGCCGAGGACACCCCCATCGTGACTCCCCAATCCAGTAAATAGGCAGGCTTCTTAAGCGAGTCGGCAGGGTCTCAAGGCGGCCCCGGGGTCTGACGGTCAAGCGATACGAGGGAATAACGGCGGCACCTTGCCGGAAGCGTCAACCTTGGCCGTCAGTCTCAAGTCGTCCACCGGTCGCGGATAGACGTAGACGTCCTCACAACGGACCTGCTCATACGGCTGCCTGAAGTTGAAGCTGCGATAGATGGTTTCTGAAGTCCGCGGCAAGAACGGCTTCAGCAAAATGGCGGCCACGCGGAGGCATTCGACCAGATCGAAAAGCACCCGCTTGGCCGCCTCCTTGTCCGACTTGACCAGGCTCCACGGCTGCATCTTCTCCGCGTACTGATTGGCCGGGTCGAGTATCTGCTGCCAGATCGTCAGCAGCGCCTGATTGTACTGACAACTCTCGACCAGGTTCTGGACCGTGCGGGTGGTTTCCTCGACATCCAGCTCCTTGTAGATCTGCCCGGGTTCCAGATGCCGCGTGTCGGTCAATTCGCCGGAGAAATTTCGGAGGATGAGCGTCGTGACGCGGCTGTAGAGGTTGCCGAGGTTGTTCGCCAGGTCGGCGTTGTACAGGTCGGTGAACCGTTCCCAGGTGAAGTCGCCGTCGCCGGGGAAGGGACATTCTCGGAGGAAGTAGTACCGGAACGCTTCGGAATTGAACTTACTGATGACGTCCATCGGCTCGACAACGTTGCCGAGCGACTTGCTGATTTTGCCCCCTTTGTTGTACACGAAGCCGTGGCTGAACACCATGCGGGGTGGTTCCAGCCCGGCGGCCATGAGCATTGCCGGCCACAGGGCGCAGTGGAAACGGGTGATGTCCTTGCCGATGAAATGCACGTCCGCCGGCCACCAGCGGGCAAACATCTCGTCGTCGGTGGCGTAGCCGATGCCGGTCAGGTAGGTCAGTAAAGCGTCGAACCAGACCCAGATGGTGAACTCCGGGTCGAAGGGCAGTCGGATGCCCCAACTCTGTCCGACTCGGGTGATGCTGACGTCCTGCAAGCCGCCCGCCACATAGGCGAGCATTTCGTTGCGTCGGCTTTCGGGCTGAATGAACTCTGGCTGGTCCTCGTAAAGTTTGAGCAACCGTTCCTGGAACCGGGACTGAGCGAAAAACCAGGTCGGCTCAGTGCGGCGAACCGGCGGGGTCTTGTGATTCGGACACAACCCGCCTCCTTCCTTGATGTCGGACTCGGTCTTGAAGGCTTCGCAGCCTTCGCAATACCAGCCCTCGTACACGCCCTTGTACAAGTAGCCGTTCTCGTACACCTTCTGGGCGAAAGTCGTGGCGCAGCGATGGTGCCTCGGCTCACTGGTCTGGACGAATTCGTCGTAGCTGATATCGAGAGCGTCCCAGACTTCGCGGAACTGGCGGGCCATGTCATTGCAATATGCTTGGACATCCATGCCCAGTTCCGCAGCCCGCTTGGCGACTTTGATCGTGTTCTCGTCGTTGCCCATGACGAAACGCACGTCGTAGCCCTCCATGCGGCGGTAGCGGGCCTGGACGTCGGCTCCGACCTTCTCGAAGGCGGTGCCGATGTGCGGACGGCTGTTGGGGTAGTCGATTGCCGTCGTGAGATAGAATTTCGGTCGTTGGTTTGCCATGCCCTGAACTCCAGTGGCCGACGGATCCTGCCGACGCGGTTTTGCTAGCGGTCGTGCCCTCAGCGGGCAATCCCCACGGCCCGCGTCTCCCGCACCACGGTCACTTTGATCTCGCCGGGGTAGTTGAGTTGCTCTTCGATGGCCCGGGCGATGTCCCGAGCCAGCTTCTGAGCGGCGGCATCGTTGATTCTCTCTGAATTGACGATGACGCGGATCTCGCGCCCGGCCTGGATGGCGAAGACCTGTTCCACGCCGGGAAAGCCCATCGCCAAGGCTTCCAGTTCTTCCAGCCGCTTGATGTACTTCTCCAGCGTCTCCCGGCGTGCCCCGGGGCGGGCGGCGGAGATCGCGTCGGCGGAGGCGACGATCACCGTGTAAATATGATCCACGCGGATGTCATCGTGATGGCCTTCGATGGCGTGCAGCACTTCAGGACGGGTTTCGCCATAGCGGCGGGCCAACTCGGCTCCGATCTGCGGATGTCCGCCTTCCATCTCGTGGTCAGCCGCCTTGCCGATGTCATGCAGCAGCCCGCAGCGCCGGGCCAATCGGCCGTCAAGTCCCAGTTCCTCCGCCATCAGCCCGCACAAATGGGCCACTTCCAGACTGTGGAGCAGGACATTCTGGCTGTAGCTGGTGCGAAACTTGAGGCGGCCAAGCAACTGCACGAGTTTTTCGTGGACATGGCCGACGTTGGCTTCCAGTACCGCCTGCTTGCCCACCTCCATGATGTGCCGTTCCATCTCCTCCCGCGTCTCATTGACCACTTCTTCGATACGGGCCGGATGGATGCGGCCATCCTCGATCAGTTTCTTCAGCGCGATGCGGGCCGTCTCGCGCCGGACGTTGTCGAAGGCACTGACCACGACCACGCCGGGGGTGTCGTCCACGATCACGTCCACGCCAGTGATCTTCTCGAAGGTGCGGATGTTCCGACCTTCGCGGCCGATGATCCGGCCTTTCATATCGTCGTTGGGAATGTCCACCGTGCTGACGGTAGTGTCGGCCGTGTGTGCTGCGGCGTAGCGTTGGATGGCGGTGGCCACGATTTCACGGGCCTTCTCCTCGGCGACGGCCTTGATCCGTTCCTCGTGCTTCTTGATGCGTTCCCCCAGTTCGGCAGCCAGTTCCTTCTCCAACCGGGACATCAGCATCTGCTCAGCTTGTTCCCGGCTGAGATTACTGATGCGATGCAGCTCTTCCGTCTGCTTAGCGATGGTTTCTTCGAGTAGCTTACTGCGTTTGGCCAGAGCCTCGCGTTTATCGGCCAGCTTCTTGCTGACGATCTCCAAAGCCCGGTCCTTCTTCTGGATCATCAGCGATTTCTGTTCGAGGGATTCTTCCCGTTTTTCAAGACGGCGCTCCTGCTCCCGCAATTCGTTGCGGGCTTTGTTCATTTCGTTGTCGAACTCTTCCCGGCGTTTGAGGATTTCATCTTTGGCTCGAAGTTCGGCGTCTCGACGCAGGTTCTCGGCTTCGAGGCGAGCCTGCTGGAGAATCTTGTCGGCATCTCGACGGGCATTGCTCTTGCGTACCTGGTCCACGAGCCGGGCGACGCCGAACCCCAGCCCCAGACCCACCACGCCCGCCACGGCGTAGTAAAGCAGTTCCAAGGCGAAACTCCTTTCCAAGGGAGTCGCGACCTGGAAATCCGATCGATTGCAAGGAGTCTCAGCAGAGAAGAGCCGAGTACCGGGCAGGTCGGCTGATCGAACCGACCCGGGGGTAAGGAACGGAATCCGCTGGCAACAAGCCGATGGCAGGGCGGAGCAGTCCCTGCTGGGGCAACGCGCTCGGGCGGTTGTCTCCGGTGATCCGACAGAATCGAACAAAGAAAAGACCCGAGCAGGCACTATAGCCGGTCACCGGCGGCTGTACTTCCAAGGGAGGGGAAGCGCAGCGCACCTCGACCTGGCGCCCGACCGGAATGGTCCACGGCTCGGAGCAAATCAGGCCACGCCGGAGCCGCACCGGCCGAAACTCGGATCGGAGCACGACCAATACGTCGATCGCGCTCAACACCACCAGACTAACCCAAATCAGCCCGAAGAGGATCATGGCCCGATCTTCGGTTCCTGAAGCGTTGATCGGTTTGTCTCGTCAGCATGGATTCTCGTTCAGCCCCCGCTTCATCTCCGCCGCATGGGCTGCAACGTCGAATGGTCGCGAGTCCCTGAACAAGACCATCTATGGGAGACGGCTGCCGGAGTTGCACCTGCCCTTGCGCGGTAGTTTCAACTCCAGCGCGTAACCATACTTCGGTCACTGTAAAGTAATGTTAATGCTCCCTTCATGTCCCTTCAACCCAAAACCGCCGAAAACCACCGAGAGGGCCAGCGGAGGACGCGGATTACTCTTCTCAAAGTGTGTTCGGTCGTTGCTGCATGGAGTAGGATATTCTTCCCCGAAGGCTGCATGAGGGGTTCGCTTCTGCGATCCCCGGTCGGAATCGCCTGCCCTGAGGTCTTCATGCCGGAAGTACTTATCGGTCCCACGACGCTGACCAATCATGGCCCGTACCTGGACATACTGCGACAAGCCGGTTTCACCCCGGTTTTCACCGAACTGACCCAGCAATTGACCGAGGACGACCTGCTCCGCTGGCTACCGGGCAAGGCGGCGGTACTGGCCGGCTCGGAACCGTACACCCAGCGGGTCATCGAAGCCTGTCCGCAGCTGCGGGTCATTGCTCGCGTCGGGGTCGGCTTCGATGCCGTGGATCTGGAAGCGGCGACCCGGCAAGGCGTAGTTGTCACGATCACTCCCGGAGCCAATCATGATGCCGTGGCCGAGCATGTTTACGCCCTGATGCTTTCGTTAGCCAAGGAAGTGGCCCGGCAGGATCGGTTGATGCGAAGCGGCGTCTGGAGCCGAAGACACACGGTCCCCCTTCGCGGAAGTACGCTGGGCATCGTCGGGCTAGGCCGTATTGGCAAGGCTGTGGCCGAACGGGCAGCCGCTTTCCGCCTGCGCGTCCTGGCCTATGAGCCGTATCCCGACCTTGAATTCGTGGCTCGACACGGCATTGAGTTGTGTTCCCTCCAAAAACTCCTCGCGGAAAGCGATTGGGTATCCCTGCATCTCCCATTAACCGCTGAAACACGCCACCTCATCAACCGCCGGACCCTGGCCCAGATGAAGCCGGGAGCGTTCCTCGTCAACACGGCACGCGGCGGTCTGGTCTGCGAGGCCGATCTGGTCGAAGCCTTGCGGAGCGGCCGGATTGGCGGTGCAGCGCTTGATGTGTTCGAAAACGAACCCTGTCGGGAGAGTCCCCTGTTCACGTTCGACAACGTCGTCATGACGCCGCACACCGCTGGAGTTGACGAGCGTTCAGTCATGGACATGGCCGTGCTGGCAGCTCGAGCCATCGTGCTCCTCAGCCGGGGTGAATGGCCCGCCGACTGGATCGTCAACCCGGAAGTGCGGTCGGCATTCCGCTGGTGAACCCAGTCTTCATCTCTGAGCGTAATTGTTGGAAGCTCTCACCAAAAATTCAGATGGTAACGAATCTATTGAGCATATCGCTCGTACTCAGCGGCATGATTTCTCAAATTTTTCCCATTTTTCCTTTGCAACGAGTGGACCGACTAATTATATTTCGCCTTCGAATCGGAACAGGTGGGGTCTGCCTCAGCGTTCTCCAAGCCGACTCTGCGGCACCGCGACCTGTTGTGAACGGCCAAAGGAAGGGCGTAGTCCTGCGGTCGGGAGACAACATGGAATCGATGCCCGCTTCATCCCAGCCGGGCGGTGCATTGTTCTCATTCATGATTCGGGTTATTTTTGCGGACCAGCGAACCGGTCTGAAATCTCAGGCTGGGGAGCAAGTCCAACCGGACCCCCCTCGGGAGACCGTCTATGTTGCGTTCATCATGGTCACGGTTCTTGAGCAGCCTTGTTCGCCATTCTTCCCCGTCGATCAAACGACGGCCACTCCGAAAGTCCCGTGGGGACCGCTACCGGCCGCGTCTGGAGCATCTCGAGACGCGGATCATGCCGGCCATTTTCACGGTGACCAACAACGCGCCCACCGGTCCCGGTTCCCTGCGGCAGGCTTTAATCGACGCCAATAACGCGGTCGGCGAAGACATCATCACGTTCAACTTGCCGGCAGGTCAGGAAGTCATTCAGCCGTCTGCGGCGTTTCCGTTCCCTGTCATTACTGAATCGGTCATCATCGACGGCAAGACGCAGAGCGGCTATGTCCCCAGCACGGACATTTCACCCGCGGTTCCTGCCGTCGTTCTGGACGGAACGATCGCCGGCAGTGTCAGCGGCTTCACGGCCAACAATATCGTCCGGCTTATCGTCGATGGTATGGTCATCCGCAATTTCCAAGGGGACGGCGTCCGCATCACGCTCAGCGGCAGCCTGTCGATGACCGACGTGCATCTGCTGTCGAACCTCAGCGACGGCGTCGAAGCGAACACCATTACCAACGGGCTCGTCGGTGTCCGGCTGCGGGGCATCAGTGCCAAGAACCAGGTCAACGGCGCCGGCATCAACTTGACCAACGTAACCCGCTTCTCGGATACCAACAGCATCTATGAGAACAACGCCGAGAATGGCATCCGTCTGGAAGACATCAACGGCGACGTGCATCTGGTCAATGTCACCTCCATCAACAACAACTTTGATCAGGTTTCCGGAACCGGCAGCGGCTTCGTGGCCTTCGACGGTTTCGACTCCGACCTGCACGCCATCCGCGGCGATGTTCGCTTCGAGGGTTGCAATTTCGGGACCAGTCCGTTTTCCGGAGACACTCACCAGCGGCAAGTGGACGGCGTCCGCATCCTGGGCGTAAATGGAACGGTTCGTTTCACGAACTACGTCAACTCGCTGGGCCAGCTACAGATCACTCAAGCCAACTTCAACCGAGGCGACGGCATCCGCATCGAGGCGGCGGCGGATATCACCTTCTGCGAGGTGTACATCGACCGTGGCAGCTTCTCGAACAATCTCGGCGACGGCATCGACATCAGCTTGTTCGGCATCGGTTCGACCAGCGTTGGCAACGTGGACATCTTCAACGTCCGAGCCAACAGCAACGGCGAATCGGGCCTGGAGGCCTTGGCAATTCCGGGTACGCTGACCATCCGCAGCGGAAACGCCTCGGAAGTTTCCACGTTCAATTTGAATGGACAAGCCTTCTCGACCGGCGACGGCCTGACGCTCCGAAACGTCAACATCATTGACCTGCGCGGGGGAGTTCCGGGTGTAGGTATCGTCGCCGATCGCAACGCCGATGCCGGAATGGAGATCATCACCGCCAACAGCGTCACCGACGTGGACGGCCGCTACACCAACAACGGCAACAGCGGCATCCGTGTAGTGGACGTGGCTGGCAACGTGCATCTGACCCGCCCGGTCCTGCAAAACAACGATTTCGACACCAACAACTCCGGAGCGGGGTTCGAGGCGCTGGATGGTCCAGACAGCGACTTGGTGGCCATCGGCGGCAATCTGACCATTCTCGGAGGCCGGTTGAATGCCACGTTGGGTTCGCCCCAGGAGCGGCAGTTCCGCGGTTTGAGCGTCGACGGGGTCGGCGGCAATGTCGAGCTGCGTGCTTCGAGTAACCTGGTGTTCCAGACCAATGCCTCCAACAACAGCGATGACGGCGTGTTCATCCGCAATGTCGCCGGGTCGGTGACCATCGAGGGAGGCAACTTCTCGTTCAACGGTCAAGTCACCGGACTGGGCGACGGCACCGGCGACGGCATCGACCTGGAACTGGTCAGCGGCGACGTGACCTTGACAGCGGTAACCGTCAACGACAACGGCAACAATGGTCTGGAAGCCAGCAACGTCAACGGCAAGATCACCATCAGCAACTTCGGCGGCAACAGCACCTTCGACAACAACGGGCGATATCTGGGACCGAGCGATCCGCTGGGCGGCGACGGCATCAACCTCTTCAACGTCAATGCAGTGGACTTGAATCCGACCAACAATCCCGTCGGCGTCAGCGCCAGCGGGAATCGGGCAGCACCCAGCGGTGCTTTCCAGGGCCGCGGCGGACGCGGGTTGTTCATCAATCGCGCCTTAGGTACGTTGACCGACAGAACCGGCACCTTCTCCAACAACCACAACGGCGGCATCATTCTCATCGACATGAACGCCGATGTGGTCCTGACCCGCACGACCGCGAACACGAACGATTTTGACACCTTGCCCGATGATCTCGGGCTGTTCGGCGATGGCTTGCGGGCTACGGACGAAGACGGCGACGGTTTCGCCATCCGCGGCAATCTGACGATTAATGGCGGTCGTTTCTCCGATGCCCAGCCTGGCGCGCCGACCCAGGCGTACGGCATCTATGTAGATGGCGTCGGCGGCGACATCCTGTTCCAAAATGCTGGCGCCATTACCACCCAGGCCAACGACAACCAGCAGGCCGGGGCTTACCTCGCCAATGGTGTCAACCTGACGATCATCAACGGCAGTTATTCCCGGAACGGCGGCGCAACCAGTGAGGACGGTCTGACCATTTCCGGCTTCACGGGTCAGGTGACGATCACGGACGTCACCGCCAATCAGAACTTCGGCGACGGCATCGAGCTGGACAACGTCGCTGCAGCCACGGTCACGGGGGGAAGCTATCAGAATAACCTCTTCCACGGTATGAACGCCTTCACGCTGGGTACGCTCAGCGTCAGCAACGGCAATTACTCGAACAACTCCCTGATCGGATTGCTGATCAATACCGTCACCGGCACTGCCACCCTCAGCAGCCTTACAGCCAATAGCAACGATGTTGGTCTGATTGCTACCAACATCAGCGGTTCGCTGAATGTCACCAACGGCAGCTACAGCTCCAACACGCTGGACGGCATCAGCCTGACGAACGTGGCTTCGACGAGTTTGACCAACGTGGCGGTCAATGCCAACGCCTTCGGATTCGGCTTGATGGGATTTGTACTGGGACCGGTCAGCATCACCGGCGGCACTTTTAACCAAAACAATCGGGCTGGGATCGCCCTCAATACGGTGACGGGGAGCGTGTCGCTCCAGGGGGTCAACGCCAACCAAAATGGTGAAGAAGGTCTCCGTGCCGTCAGTGTCAGTGGTTCGGTCAGCGTCGATGCCAGCACATTCGATGAAAACATTCTTGAAGGGGTGGACCTCCTCAACGTCGGTAACGTCACCTTCACGTCAGTCACCAGCAGCGAGAACTTTACTGGCCTGCGGATCGAGAACGCGGCTTCGTTCAGCGACACCGGCGGCGTGTACATCTTGAACCAAAACCACGGCATCCATCTCATCGACATCAATGGTGCGGTGACGCTCAACACCACCCGTGCGGACGACAACGATACCAATCCGTCCAATGGGACCGGCGACGGCTTCCGGGCCGCAGACGGCAGCGATGCCAACAGCCTCGCCATCAACGGCGCACTGACCATCGTCAATTCGCTGTTCCGAAACACCGCCGCCGGCGGCCCTCAGACCTTCGGCCTCAACGTCGGCCCAGTCGGCGGACTGGTCACGCTGGACAACGTCATCGCCAGCGGCAACACGGCCGACGGAGCTCGTATAGCTCAGGCGAACGGGGCCGATGTGTTCGACGGCGACTTCAGCAACAACGGTGGCGTCGGTCTGTCTCTGTCCAACATCACCGGCACGACGACCATCCAACGCTCGACCGCCGACGACAATGCTTCCCACGGCATTCGCGTCTTCAATTCGGGAACGATCTTCACCGACACGGTCGCAGCCGACGGCAACGGCGGGTCGGGTCTT
Organism: uncultured Planctomycetota bacterium; assembly: GCA_937944855.1. GTDB lineage: Bacteria > Planctomycetota > Planctomycetia > Gemmatales > HRBIN36 > JANWWR01. Next base: position 56,602 of record CALFAY010000025.1, on the reverse strand, counting down.
AACCTCAACACGGTGTTCGCCTGGACGGACCTGGACGGCAACTACTCGGGCAACGACGACTCGGGCATCCTCTTGGTCGATGTCGCGACGAACGTGACCCTGGTCCGGACGGTCGCTCTGGACAACAACGCGGACAGCATCGGAACCGGCGACGGTTTGCGAGCGCTTGACGGCGGCGATGCGGACGCGGTGGCGATTGGCGGGACTTTCACGGCCCGAGGCGTGAACTTCAGCAACAGCACGCCCGGCGGCCCGCAAGGGTTCGGCATGCGCGTCTTCGGAGTCGGGATCGATTTCGTCGTCGAAAACGATCCCTTGTTCGCGTTAAGCTCGGTGATCGAGGGCAATGTCGATCACGGGATCTTTGTTACCGGAGTGGGCCGCGACATCCGACTGACGCAGACGCTCCTGTTGGAAAACGGTGCGCACGGTCTGGAAGCGATCAACGTCGGCCGGCACGTTGTGCTCACCTCCGTAGAAGCAAACATCAACGGCCTTGCCGGAACGCGACTGCAAAACGTGGCCGGCTCGGTCACGGTGACCACCAGCTTCTTCCAGGAAAACGGAGAGGATGGGCTTGTTGCCTTGGATGTGGCCGGCAACTTCACTGTCTCCGATTCCAGCTTCAACGACAACGACGCGGATGGCGACTTCGTCGGAAGCGGCTTGGTCTTGCTCGATGGTCCCGACGGGGACGCCAACGCCGTCAACGGCAACGTGAGCATCACTAATTCCAACTTTCTTGACACCGGCATCGGCCAGCAAAACGGTGCGTACATCCAGCGTTTGGCCGGTTCGTTGACCGTGACCAACTCCAATGCTGTCGGCAATCAGGCTTCCGGCTTTGAGGTTGGCGACGGCGGCACCACGGGCAGTTTCACCGGCGGCAACTACTCGAACAATGGTCTAGGCATCCTGCTGAACTCGCTGCCTGGCGGTAGCTTTTCGGGCAACGTCACCCTCAACGGCGTGACCGCAAACAATAACACCGTCGGCCAGGGCGTGTTTGCCTCGAATCTCAATGGCACGACCACCGTCACCGGCGGCAGCTTCAACGGCAATGCCGCCGACGGTCTGCGTCTGCTGGGTAACGGCGCGGGCCGGAACCTGGTGCTCAACGGCACCGGGTCGGCCAGCAATAACGACGACGACGGTTTGTACGCCGAGAACTTCGGCGGCAATGTCACGATCTCCGGCAACTGGACGTTCAACAATAACGGCGACGATGGCATCGAGATCAGGAACTCCGGGGCGGTGTCGTTCGCGAACGTGATCGCCAACGGCAACGATCCGGGAGCCAACATCATCGGCGTCGCGTCGTTCACCGACACCAACGGCACCTACTCGAACAATGCCGACGACGGACTGCGGTTAACCGATGTGGCCGGGAACGTCACGCTCGTTCGCACCGTGGCCGAGAACAACGACGCCGACAACGACTTCTTCGGAGCGGGCGTGCGACTTTTGGACGGAGCTGATGTCGATGGCTTCGCCGTGGGCGGCAACCTGGTGGTGCAAGGCGTCCGCCTGCGGGCAGTCGGCGGCGGCTTCCAGCAGCACGGCTTGTTCGCCGACGTCGGTGTCTTGTCCAACGCCATCGGCGGCAACGTGACCTTCCAGGATTCGGTCGGGCCGGTGCAGTCCGTGGAGGTCAGCGGCAATCGCGCGGACGGAGTGTTCATCCGCGGAGCCAGCAACGGCACATTCACCAACGGTACGTACTCCAACAATGGCGACGACGGCATCAACCTGATCAATTTCGTCAACGTCACAATCACCGATGTGACGGCCAACGGCAACGGCGGGTCGAACAACTTCGGCGACGGCATCGAGATCAACACTGCCACCACGGTCACGCTCAACCGCGTGACGGCCAGCAACAACTCTGGCAACCAGAGCCGTGGCTTCAACGTCTCGGGCGCCACGACGCTGAACATCTTGGACTTCACGGGGGTCGGCAACGGCTCGTTCAATGGCGGGCGGATCGACACCGTCACCAATGTCAACTTCACTACCACGACTGCCAATGTTCAGGACGACGTGACTCTGGCCCCCGGCTTCTTCCAGCACACCCGGGCCGGCACGGTGCTTCAGCCGATCACCTACAACCAGATCAACACGCTCAGCATTTTCATGCTGGACGGCGACGACCAGTTGATCTTCGTCGGCGGGGACTACTCGCCGTTCTTCACGGGCGTCAATCCGACCCTGAACGTGGATGGCGGCAGCCACATCATCGGCGACGCTCTGACCTTCAACGCCACTTCCGGTCCCGACCTGATCGTCTCCACGAACCTATCGCTGACCATCAACGGCGTGCCAGTCTCCAACCCGCCGGGCATCAGCACGATCAATCTGACCAACTTCGAAATCCTGGGCGTCAACGGCCTGGAAGGCGATGATACGTTCGACATCCAAGGATTCCCATTCATCATTTCCTTCCCCGCCTTACGCTTCAACGGCAACGAAGGCAATGATTTGCTCGATGCCTCGCTTGCCCCGCTGACGCCGGGCTTCATTCCGTTCCTCAACGGCAACGAAGGCAACGACACGATCCTGGGCGGTCCCAACACCGAGTTCATCGACGGCGGAGCGGACGACGATTCGCTGGTCGGAGGAGCGGGCAACGACACGATCCTGGGCGGGTCGGGCAACGATCGGATCGAGGGCGGAGCGGGCGACGATTCGCTGGTCGGAGGGTCGGGCAGCGACACCTTCGTCTTTTCCGGCTCGGCTCTGGGCAATGATGTCATCATCGAAGCTGCGGGCAACGTGGATAACGATTGGCTTGACTTCTCGGGCTTCACGGCTGGCGGAGTCAACATTGACCTGTCGCAGGGCAGCTTGCAGGTGGTCAATGCCGGCAATCTCCAGTTGACGTTGGGCAACTCGTCGGCGATCGAGCATGTCCTGGGCAGCAACGCTGCTGACAACATCGTGGGCAATACGGGAAATAACATCTTGATCGGTCTGAATGGCGACGACGTCATCGATGGCGGAGCTGGCAACGACACGCTCGATGGCGGCGTCGGCAACGATCTGTTGATCGGCGGCACGGGGGATGATTCGGTTTTGGGCGGCGTGGGCAACGACACGCTCAACGGCGGAGCGGGTGACGATACGCTGGTGGGTGGTTCGGGCAGCGACCGCTACCTGTTCACCGGAACGGGTCTGGGCAGCGACTCGATCTCCGAGCCGACCGGCGGAATTGACGGCGACACGCTGGACTTCTCGCTGGCCGGCTTCGCCATCAACATCAACCTCGGCCTGACTACGCCGCAGACGGTCAGCCCGGGCAATCTGACCTTGCAATTGAACGCATCCGACGCTGTCGAGAACGTGGACGGCAGCCCGTTCAACGATACGATCACGGGCAATGCTTCCGCCAACCTCCTCAACGGCAATGCGGGCAACGACAGCATCCTCGGGCTGGGCGGCAATGACACCCTTGACGGTGGCGCGGGCAACGACACGCTCCTCGGCGGGGCTGGAAACGACACTGTGCTGGGCGGAGCCGACAACGACCTGATCATCTGGAACCCGGGTGACGGCAACCAGGTCGTGGACGGCGGAACCGGAATTGATACGGTCCAGATCAACGGAAGCAACGCCGCCGGTGACAACTTCGTGCTCCAGCAGCACGGCCTCGACCCGACCCGCCAGGTGTTCTCCCGCACCAACCTGACGCCGTTCACGATGGACATTGGCACCGTGGAGGTGTACGAGGTCAACTCCCAGGGCGGCGACGACACGTTGACCGTTCAGGCTCCGATCAGCGGGCCGGGCAACGGCGACGTGACGACGTTGAACATCAACACGGGCACGGGCAACGATCTGGTCCTGTTTAATTTCACGGCTTCGAACCTGTTGCCGACGACCAATCTGAACGGCGGCACCGGCAACGACCTGCTCCGGATCGAAGGTAGCGGCACGCCGTTCACCAATGAAACCTACACGTCAACAGGTCCGGACTCCGGCACGATCAACCTCGACGGCCAGCTGATTTCGTACAGCCTGATGGAGCGGCTCCAGCAGACGAAGGCGGGAACAAACCTGCTCTTCCAGGCGACGGCCGGCAACGACTCCATTGGCCTGACCGATGGCCCCGTGGTCAACGGCTTCCAGACTTCGAGCATCAACAGCCTCAACGGTCTGTTCGTCGGTTTGGACTTCGCCAATAAAGTGTTCGCCACGGTGTCGGGCATGGGTGGACAGGATTCCTTCACGCTGACCAATCCGAATCCCGCGGCGGGGTTGACGCAGTGGACGGTCAACGGCGGCACGACGGCCTCGGCGGCGGCGGACCTCGATACCTCGGGGGATGTCTTCCGCATTCAGCCGACGAGCATTCCGATCAACGTCAACGGCGGGAAGCCGGTCAATGTCTATCCGGGTGACCGGCTCGACATTCTGCCGCCCAACCCCGGGCAGAGCCTGACGCTGACCGGCAAGCACGACGGCACCTACACCTTCACCGGCCTGGCCCCGGTCAACTTCACCAGCATCGAAGACTTCTCCGGCATCCAGGTGATCGTGGTCGGCACGGATTACGGCCAGCGGCCGCGGATCCGTGTGTATGCGGCCAGTGATGCGGGCCCGGCTGCGGTCCCGTTCCTTGACTTCCGGCCGTTCAACGATCTGAGCGGATTCCGGGGCGGCGTCCGTGTGGCGGCAGGAGACGTCAACGGTGACGGCTATCCGGACATTATCGCGGCCTGCGGCCCGGGCCGGGGCGGCAGCCTGGTCCGCGTCTTCGACGGCTACCTGGCCCGGTTGGGCATCGTCAACCAGATCGGCAACTTCCGTCCGTTCGGCACTGACTGGAACAGGGGCCTTTATGTAGCAGTCGGCGATCTGAATAGCGATGGCTTCGGCGACATCGTGGTCAGCACCGGCGGCCCGGCCAAAGCCCAGGTGCGGGTGTTCAGCGGCGTGGACGTCATCAATATGGCGAACCCGCCAGGGCAGAAGTTCAACGCCTTCCCGAACAGCTTCCGCGGCGGCTGCAATGTGGCAGTCGGTGATTACGACGGCGACGGCCGTCTGGACATCATCGTCGGGGCCGGACCCTCAGGCACGCCGAGCGTCCGCGTCTTCGACGGCACGACCTTCACCCTCATCGACGACTTCCTGGCCTTTGATGCAGGACATCGCCGTGGCGTCTATGTCGGCGCTGTGGATGTGGATAACGACGGCAGCGCTGAGATCATTGTCTCCCGCAATGTCAGCGGCTTGAGCGAGATCCAGCCGTTCGATCTCCAGATCACCACGTCGATGAACATCCGGCCGGAAGTGCGGACCTTCGACTTTACGATCAATCAGGGCGGTGCCCCGAAGGCGGCAACGGCCAGTGCGACGGTGTTCCCGACGAATTACAGCAGCGGCATTCGCCTGGGTGGTTGGAGCGACGGCGGCAACACTGCCCGGTTCCTGGCCGTCAACGGTCCAGGGGTCGCTCCGGGCCTGGTGAAGAAGCTGGATGCCAGCCTGGCGGATAGCATCTTCACCAACTACGCTGCAGAAAGCTCGGGATTCTTCGTGGCGGGCAGCCAGCGCCGCTTTGGCCTGCCGCTGCCGTGACAGATTTCGGCTTGCGACGGCTTAAAGGATCCTTCCTCCAGCGACCCCCTCCAAGCCAAACCGAGGCGAAGGCTTTGCCTGTCGCCTCGGTTTTTTGTGATTGGCTTGCAACCTACGGGTTACTTGTTACTTTTCGCCTTCCTTCTTGACCCGCTTCTCCCGTTCCGGCGGACGTGGATTGAGAATCAGACGTTTGACGGCAAAGCGGCCGCAGAAGAAGGCGACGAAGCCACACCCCACAGCCGAGTAGATCACGAACATGCGGAAGGTGCTGGAGCCTTCGTAACCTTCCCACGGATAGATCAGAATGTAGATGCAATAGCCGATGGCACCCAGGAAGGTTAAGCAGACGATGGCACAGACGATGCCTGGCAGCAGCCACCAGAACCAGTTCCAGAAGGTGAGGGGCTCGTAAATCTTGGGTTCGAGCCGCTCTCGGGTTTGCAGATTGTAGCCGCAATGCAGACAGACAACTTGGCCTTCCTCTTCCAGTTCCCAGGCACAATAGGGACAGTGCGGCTTGTCACCTTCCTTCGTGACGTCGTAGGCCTTGACGATGCCCCACTCCTCATCCTCTTGAGCCTTCTGCTTGACCTTGGCGGGGGAGGAACTTTTTGCGGCGGCACCGGGCGCTGCTTTGTCCTTGGCCTTCTCCGCCTTGGCAGAGCGGCCGGGCGAGGCCACGAAGATTTCTGCACACCATTTGCACTTGATTCTCTTCCCCTGGGCCGAATCGGGAATCTGAAGGGTCTTGCGGCAGTGCGGACAGACAATAGCTATGCTGGCTGCCATGACGGAATCACCGTAGAAAGATGCCGAATGAAGATCCCGCGTCACCCTCTGGGCAGATGACGCCGTAATGTACCCTATTAAAACGCGCTTCCAACCCCCATACAAGGTAAAGCCCGATGGCCGAGCGGACCCTGGTGAGTCTGGCCACGTACAACGAAAAGGACAACCTCCAACCCCTGGTCGAAAGCATCCTTGCCAACCTCCCGGATGCAGACGTCCTGATCATTGACGACAACTCGCCCGACGGCACGGGGCAGTTGGCCGACCGGCTGGCCTCCGAAAACCCGCGTGTTCACGTCATCCATCGTCCAGGCAAGCTCGGTCTGGGAACGGCCATCATCGCTGCCATGCGTTACGCAATGGACAAGCAATACGACTACCTCATCAACATGGACGCCGACTTCAGCCATCATCCACGTTATCTGCTCGCGCTGCGTCACGGCATGAAGGATCGAGACGTGATGATCGGCTCCCGCTACGTTCCCGGCGGCGGAGTGAAAAACTGGCCGTGGAAACGGGCCGCGATGAGCTGGGGCGTCAATACCTTGTCCCGCCTCCTGTTCCGTTTGCCGGTCCACGACACTAGCGGAGCCTACCGTTGCTATCGCGTCTCGCTGCTGGGTCGGTTGCCGCTGAACCGCATCTGGTCCCGAGGTTATTCCTTCCAGGAAGAGGTGCTCTACCGTTGTCGCAAGGCCGGTGCCCGCTTCGGCGAGACGCCGATTGTCTTCGAGGACCGCCGGGCCGGTTCGTCCAAGGTCAACGTCCGGGAAGCGGTGCGTTCGATGACGATTCTCTGTTATCTAGGCTTCCTTGCCTTTCTTGGTCTGGACTGACGACATGGTTTCACCTGCTTTCCGTCAGCGGTGCGGCCTCCTGGTCGTGAACAAACCTCGCGGCATGACCTCGCGACAGGTCGTGGACGGGGTCGAGCGTTGGTTCCCCGGCCACAAAGTCGGCCATGCCGGAACTCTCGATCCGCTGGCGACGGGCGTTCTTGTCCTGGCCGTAGGATCGGCGACGCGCTTGATCGAGTATGTCCAGCGGATGTCGAAAACCTACAGTTCCATCTTCCGACTCGGAGTGGTCAGCGACACTGACGATGCCGATGGCCGGATACAGGAATTCAAAGACGCACCCATCCCTGAAACCGCGGCGGTAGCGCAAGCGTTGCGGCAATTCCTTGGGGAAATCCAGCAGGTTCCACCCGCCTTTTCGGCTATCCATCACGAGGGGCAACGGGCCTACCAGACCGCTCGGCGGGGCGGCCCGGTTGAATTGAAACCTCGCTCCGTGGTAATCTACGACATCTGCATTCACCGTTACGAGTATCCCCGACTTCACTTGGAGATCCACTGCGGGAAAGGCACTTACATTCGATCCCTGGCCCGGGACCTGGGACGGTTTCTCGGCTGCGGAGCGATTGTGGAACAACTCCAACGCCGACGTGTCGGACCCTTTCGCCTTGAAGACGCCTTGCCGCCCACCGCATCCGAGGCCGAGGCAGAGGCCGGCCTGCGTCCTGCTGTCGAGGCCCTGAGCGAATTGCCATTGCTTCGCCTCGGCGGTGCGGAGTTTGCCCGCCTCTGCCAGGGTCAGGCGATCCGCTTCACGCCCGGCAGTGCAGTCGCAATCAGCCCCGGTCAGGAATGTGCCGTCTTCGGGCCGATGCCACGGGGGATCGTGGTGGCCGAATGGCAGCCGGATGCGTCACGCCTGGTTCCTCGCAAAGTCTTTGCCGATCTGCCGTGCCTCTCCGGCTCGGTTTCCTCGGCCATGCCTTAGCCCGCAAGGCCGACGCGGGCGGCACATTTCCGGAGGTAAGCGAGACTGTTTCGAGCAATCGTCTCCGGGTCGGGAGAATAGTCGAAAACCTCGATGGACACCCAGCCGTCGTAGCCGATGTCCCGAAGCGCCTCGAAAATCGGGACGAAGTCGGTCTCGCCGAAGCCGGGACCGCGACGGTTCACATCGTTGGCGTGGAAGTGCTTCAGGCGATAGCCATAGCGGCGGATCACCTCCGGCGTCGGCAGCGGCTCCGCGGCCATCGCCTTGACGTCGAGATGCAGCGCACAAAGCGGATGCTGAAGGGCGTCGAGCAGTTCGGTGGCCTCGGCGGCATTGAGGATGAAATCGGCTTCCGGCGGAGCCAAAGGCTCCAGACAAAGATAGATGCCGGTTGCTTCCAAGGCGGGCAGAAGCTGCCGCAGAGTATCCAAGGCGAAATCGAATGCCTGCTCCCGCCCATAGCTTGCTGGGATGCGCCGTTGGGCTGGCGAGCCGAGGACCAGCAGTTCCCCGCCCAAATCCCTTGCACAGCGGGCCAGTTCAGCCAGGTAGTCGGCCGTGCGTCGGCGAACCTCCCTGTCCGGCGACGTCAGATGGAAACGTTCCGTCTTGGCCAAGAGCCAGTGCAGGCCGACAATGCGAACTCCCGCGGCTTCCGCCTGCCGACGAAGTTCGCTTCGCCGCTCCGCTGATACCTCGGTGATGCGAGAGGCCAGCGTGAACGGAGCAATTTCCAAGCCCGTGTAGCCAAGCTCGGCTACAAAGCGGCAGATGCGTTCGTGGTCCCAGCCTTCGAAGGTCTCGTTGCAGATGGCGTATCGCATCGCTTCAGTTCTTGACCCGTTTGTAGATGATGAACATCTCGCCGCTGTTGGGGTTGGTCTTGAACACTTTCGGCCGCGGCATCCCTGGAGGAGCGTAGCAGATGGCCCGTTCGTCGTCGCTCAACTGATAGATGCCCAGAAGCACCCTACCGGCATAAGGGCCGCTGTTGGGTAGGATGTCGATGGCCTTGGGCGATTGCTTGGGATCCACGCGGTACGTTCCCGCCTCGATTACCTGATTGCCCTCCTTGACGACGTAGCGATCCCCCTGAATGACGACCGACCGCTTGCGGAGCTTGGTCGGGTCCATGACCGCCCCATTCCTCTCAATGGATTCGATGGTCCAGGCCCCCTCCATCTTCTTCAATTCGCTGCGGGGATCGTCAGCGCCCAACAGGAGCGGGAGGATTACCAACAAAGCCGCCAGACGTTTCATGCTCCACCCCCCGCCGGGTCCTCGGCAGCCTGGGTCGCACGGGATACGCGAGCCGCTTCTGCCATTAAACCGCGCCACAGTTCCGACGCCAACGCCCCGCCTAAACCAGCCCCCAGAGGCGACGCAACACCCATTCGGCGCACAACAGCCCGACGAAAAGCAGAAACAACAGGGTTTGCATCCTGGGGTTGGCCTGTTTCCAGTCGGGGAGGCGGGTGATCTTGACCGATTCAGCAGCGGCTGCGGGGTTGACTTCCTCCAAAAGGCTGCGAAAGCCGCCGTGGACACGGAATGTGCCGCCGGTTGCCCGGGCGATCTGTTCCAAGAGCGTGTGATTGGCGGCCTGATTGAGCAATTCGCTGTCGTCGCGGTAAGTCATGAAACGAACCGTCGTCGAACCAAGCTCCGTGCCTTGATGCCGGGCCGAGACTTCCACGACGTATTCTCCCGGCTCGTCGGTGTTCCAGTACACTCCGCGATATTTACCGTCGGTACCCTCGGGGAGGACGGAAAGCACATCGGGAGGAGCATCCTCGGGCTGATTGGGCCGGCGGATGCGGACGGTGAACTCGGCATCCTTGATAACGCGTTGGCGATCGCGGTCGCCGCCCGGACTAACTTCTCGAGCCTGGACGGTGACGCCCTGCTCCTTGCCCGCGGCCAAACGACGATGGTCCAACTCCACGCGCAACGATTTGCCCGCCTCTTCCTGACGAGCCAGCCAGAGGATCAACTGTCGCCAGAACCGCAGATGAGCTTCGCTGGACTCGGACAAAGCCCCGGGTCGGTCCTGGTCGTCTGGATTGCGAGGCGGCCCGGGACGAACCCAACGCCAAGTAGTGTCCACGGCCAAGGCGGCGGTGCGGCCCCGCCCATACTCCTGCACCGCCAGAAGCAGATCGCCTTCCGGGGTCATCGCCAATTCAGTCGCACCTCTTTTGCGGGTACCGAGCCGGTTAGCTCCGTCGAGCGGCCGCAAGCGTTCCCACCATTCCCGATTGCGGTTCGGATCGCTGTCCAGGCGGAGGGCGAAGTGCCGCAGTCCGGCGTCGGTCGGTACGAAGCGAACCGGTCGCTGACCGCCATCCCCTTCCAGATGGCCGACGGCATCCAGTTCCACCGGCAACAAGGTTTCGATGATCGTGCCGCGCCAACTGCCGGTGCCCCGTCCGTCCACGCCGTTCCCGAAGCTCTGGTGCCCCCCGATCATCAGGAGCCCAGCTCCGTCGTTGACCTGATCGTAGATGCGCCCGAGGATGGCCTGTCCTTCCGGTGTTCGCGGGGCGAAGCGTGACGCGGGCATGTCGCCAAGGATGTACACGTCGTAGGGTCGTTCCCCGGCCTGCAACGCTCGCAGCAAATCCCGTCGCCAGGCATCGGCTTCCGGCCCGGTGTCCTGCCCGAGGTAAGCGCTGTAGAGCGTGATCCGTTCGTCACCCTTCAGCGCCCGGCGAAGAAATCTCGGTTCCCACGCCCTGTCCTTGTCCAGGTACAAAACGCTGAGGCCCTCCTTGACCAGGGTGACGTAGGTGGAAACCTCGTTGTTCGTTTCAGTCAGTTCTCCCGGCAGCGGCTTCAGCCAAAGGGAAACCCGCACGTCACCGGGCTGGTCGGGCAACTTGCCGGCGGGGAGTTCAAGTTGAAAGGTCTGGACCGCGGCAGTGGGCCGGAGCACCATCCGCACCGGCATGCCCGGGTTGTCGGCCTGATCCACCGGCTGATCGTTGATCCGCAACCAGACCTCGATGTCTTGGCCGACGAAGCGCTGCACTTGCACTGTGCCGCGGACGACGAGCCGATCCTTGACCCGCGCCGTCTGCGGGGCCTCGATATGCACGGCTACCAGGTCAGGCTGCAACTCGCTCCCTCCCGGCGCGCCCAGAGCAACGACGTGGACCGGACAGGGGGCGCGGGACAAGCGGCTGACGACCGCTTCCAGGGGCGGTTTGCCCACGTTTTCCCGACCATCGCTGAAGACGACAATGCCGAGCAACTGTCCGACCGAGTCCCGCTCCAGCGGCTTGTGATGCTCATACGCATCGGCGAGAGCTTTCAACAACGCCGTCCGGTCGCCGTCGGGTTCCCGATCCCAATCCATTTCCCGCAACTGGTCATGGAAACGGTGGGTGATGACCCGCAGGAGTTGTTCCGATTCCAGTCGCTGCAACAGTTCCCCGGCGGACTTCCAGTCCAATTGGGCGGCCTTCCAGCGTGTCAGGCCGGGATCCTCGTCTTTGACCAACATGCTTTTGGAAGCGTCGAAAAGGACGATGAGCGTGCCAGGGTTTCGCTTGACTTCCCGGACATCCCAGGAGGGACGCAGCAGGACGAGACAGGCGACGGCCAAGGCTGCCAGACGGATGGCGACGAGGGCGGCGATTCGTCCCGGGCCGAAGTTGGTCAGGGCGCGGTAGCCCCAGATCGTCAGCACTATCAGCAGCACCGCGGCGGAGGTGATCGCCACCAGCGGCCAGAGCGGATCGAGAGTCGGCAAAAGGTCGGTGGTGGTCATGCCGTATTCTCCACCGGCTGACGCTCCTGGCGATAAAACCGCGTCGCCACGAAGTTCTCCAAAGCGAGCACGAGCAGGACGGCGATCATGAACCAGGGCAGCAGCTCGACGCTGGGCCGTTGGCCGAGCTTTTCCCGCGTCAACTCGCTGAGATCTGGGGCCTGCTCCGCGGGGAAAACCGTGTTCGGTCCAAGCAAGTCCTCGATGTCGGCGACCAACGGCCGCTGTTGAGCCAACTGGGACTCCAGGGGTGGCAAATTGACGCTGAAGTGTCGCTGCCAGGAGTCGCCGATGGCCACCCGGAAATTGCCCGGACGCTGGGCTTCGGTCACAAAAAGCTGGCTTTGTCCAGGGCGGATCTCGCCAATGGCGGTTTCAGGTCCGCTCAGACTGTAGGCCGTTGCTCCGGAGCCTTGCGGCAGCCAGAAGCGGATATCGTCCCGCAGCGTGAAGTTCTGGCGTTCGTCCCGAGCGCCCACCAGATGCCGAGCCGCGGCAAACGTCAATCCCACGCAAGTCCACGAATCCCAGAGGGTATTCCAATCTTTGCGGGGACGGTACAGCGGCGTCGTGAACAGAAGCACCCGACCTTGGTTTTTGTTCGGATCGGGAACGCGTTCGATCACGGCCGGCTCCGGCTCTGTCCTGTCCTCTTGCCGATGAGTGAAGGGCAACACGACCTGACTGGCACTCGACAGCAGTTCGACCTGCCAATATCGGAACACCAGACCGGGCAGCCGAGGCCGCTCCCAGAACTTGAACGGGGCGAGGATCGGATGGTTGTAATCGGTCGGAGCCAAGGCTGAACCGGGCGGCGGGACATCGGCCTTACGCACCAGCCGGGCCGGCATGACGGCCAGGGCCTCCGGCGTGTTGTATGCATCGGCCCGACAGTCTTCGCCTGGCATCACGATCACGCTGCCGCCGGCGTTGAGGTAGCGTTGCAGATTCCCCCAAAGGGCAACCGACGGGTCGGCGACATTGACCAGGCAAACGATGGCGTACTGATCCGGATGAAGCGAGCCGGGGACGTTGCGCGGATCGGAGACCACGCAAGTCAACGGGAGTTGGTCAATCGCTTCGAGCACGTCCTGCCAGTCACGGGCTTCATTGGCCCGATCCGCAATGATGAGCACCTTGCGATCCTGGACCGACAAGGTGTAGTAGCGAATGTTGTCCGCGGGCAGAAGATCCCGGGCCTTGAGCCGGACCTCGCCTTGATGCACCTGATTGGCCGGTTCCGGAGGAAACTCCAGCGGTGCGAAGGAAACGACCTCGGCAATGCTCTGGCCGGGTTGACAGGCAACCACCAGCCGCTTGGTGTCCATCAGCCGACCGTCCATCCACAAGGTCACATCCGTGTCCACGCTGGCCCCCGTAACCTGGACGGTTGCCTGGAGAATCGGCCGACGGTTGCTCGTTCCCGTGGGCAGGTCCTCCAGCGGCGTCGGCTGATCCTGCTCCATGCGTTTCAGGGCCAAGCCCGTGATGGCGGCATTGCGAGGCTCGGCTGCTCCGAGGTCCAGATACAGCGCCGGGATGTCTCCACCGAGTTTGTCCACGGCCCGGTGTTTGGCCGCCCTGACCACGGCATGGACGGCGTCCTGATTCCAGGAGGCCGCGGTGCGATCCGAGAAGACCACCAGAACGACCGGCAGTTCCGGCGGTTCCTTTTCCAGATACCGGTAAACTTCCTCAAGGCTTGCCGTCACCGGCTGGTTGAGCGGACGGATGCGGCGAGTGCGAACCAGTTGGGCGGCGTCTCGGGGCGTCGTGAACCGCACGCCGGGTTCGCCGGTGTCCACCACGGCCGCTTCGCTGTCACTGGGCAGATACTCCAGGAATCGCAGCCCAATTTCCTTGGCTTCGTCCAGGCGGCTCTTTCCTTCGTCCTCATATTCCATGCTTGGGCTGGTGTCGAAGACGAGCACCACGGCCAGGGGTTGGTCCATAGCCAACTGTTCTGGCCCTCCCGTCAGCAAGGGGCGGGCCAACGCCAGGGACATGGCAACGATCAGAAGCATCCGCAGGGCTAAGAGCAACAGATGCCGAAGCCGCAGCTTTTGCAGGTTCGTCCGACTTCGCTGTTGCAAATAACGGAATGCGGGAAAGAGCAGATGCTTCGGCTTTTTCCGCAGGATCAGGTGAATGATGATCGGCACCGCGATCAGAGCGGCACCGGCGAGCAACCAGGGGACAAGGAACGTGATGCCCATGTGGAATCGTCAGCGTGTCGGGTCTCCGGTTACGGACTGCGCAGGGCCTGGCGGTCTGGCACGGCATCGGTGTCGCCTTCGATCTTGCGGATAGCTCGATAAGCGGCATCGCGGCCATTGATCGGCTTAAGGCATTCCCGCAGGGCTGGCAGGGCTTCCCGCGCCGCGGGTCCTATTTCGCCCAGGGCGTCGCAAGCGGCGTTGCGCACCTCCAGTTCGGGGTCACGCAATGCAGCGATCAAGGGGGGAACCGCGGCGGCATGTTCGATCCGTCCCAAGGCCCGGGCAGCCACTGCTCGTACCTGCGCTTCGGGATCCCTCTCCAGGAGCCGTTGCAATTCTGAAACCGCAGGCTTGGCGGAAGGACCAAGCCGAGACAGGGACAGCGCGGCAGCGACGCGCCGGGAAGCATCTGGACTTTCCAGACCGGTAATCAAGGCTTGCACCGCGGGGTGATCGGCGGCTTCGAGCCGAGCCAGAGCATCGCCGGCGAAGAAACGGATGTTCGCATCGGCATCCTCCAGTCTCCGCCGCAGGACCGCCTCTACCTCTGCTGTCCGCACGCCGACGTTTCCCAGGGCCATCACTGCCGCCTGACGAAGATTCGGCTCAGGGTCGTCGGCAGCCTGAACCAGTTTTTCCAGAGCCGGTTCCGCCATCCGTCCAAGATGTCCGAGAGCTTCAATCACAGCCGTGCGGACACTGAGCTTTTCCTGAGCCAGGGCGGCCGCGAGACGTGGGACGCCCTCGGCTCCGAGAGCGGCCAGGCAACGGATTGCCTCAGCACGTTCCGGCTCGCTTTCGATACAGCGCATTACGGCATCGAAGGCGGGCAAAGCGTCGGAGCGAAGGCGTGCCAGCGTTTCCAAGGCGGCCACGCGGACAAAAGGACTGGGATCATCGAGGGCGGATACCAACGCAGGCAGCGCGTCCTTTCCCCGCGCCGCCAGATTGCGAACCTGCTCGGCTCGCAGAACGGCCTCAGCGTCGATCTCGGGTCGCGCTTCCCGCACGGCCGGCGGAGCATCGGGCAACGGCGGACGCCAGCCACAGCCCGTGACGGCCAACGTCATTAACGCGGTGGTAGCGACGTGGACGGTTTTCATCTTCTGCGTTTCTGCTTCCTTCAGCCATTCAAAACCGTTTCTGCCGATTGAGCAGATACTTCATCAAAGCTCGGTCGAAACTCACGCTGGTGTCGATGCGGACGTAGTCGATGTCCGCCCGGGCGCACGCCTGTTTGATCTTCTCCTGATCGGCGGCCAGGTTTTCCAGGTAATACTCCCGCATTTCCCGGGCATCGACCACGAGCGTCTGATGCGATTCGGGGTCCTCAAACTCGATTACGCCCTCGAAGGGGAAATAGTGCTCGGTGACGTCCAGAATGTGGAAGACGATCACCTCGTTGCCCCGGTGCCGCAGGTGGTGCAGGCCGCTGATGACCGGCTCCGGTTCGACCAGCAGATCGCTGAAGAGGATGACCAGGCTCTTGGTCCGGATCATGGAGGCCAACTGGTGCAGACAGGCGGCCACGTCGGTCGCTTCGTGGCTCGGCTTGAGATTAGCGAGCACGGCCAGGATGCTGCCCAGCTGGCTCCGTTTGCTTTTGGGCGGAAGGCTGGTGCGAATCTGCTTGTCGAACACCACCAAGCCCACCGGGTCCTGCTGGTGGATCATCAGGTAGCCGAGCGCGGCAGCCAGACAAACCGCGTATTCGAATTTCGTCAGGTTTTCCTTGCTTTCCTCCTCGGCGGCACGACCGCGAAGGTATTGCCGGAGGACGGACAGATTGTCCCGAAGCTGTCTGCGGGCGTCCTCGACCGAGTAAGCCATCGAGACGCTGGTATCGACGGCCAAGTAGCTCGTGAGGTTGGTTTCCGCTTCAAACTTCTTGATGTAATACTTGTCGGTCTTGGCGTAGATGTTCCAGTCGATGTCCTTGGGATCGTCGCCGGGAACGTACTTGCGATGCTCGCTGAACTCGACACTGAAGCCGTGGTACGGGCTGGAATGCAGACCGCTGAGAAAGCCCTCGACGATGAACTTAGCCCGCAGGTCGAGGCGGCTTACCTGCCGGATGACTTCAGGACGCAGATATTTTTCCGCGGTCGTCATGATGTGATTGTACGCCGACTCACTCGCTTTCGGCGAGCAGAAGGGCGCCGTCGGCGGCAAAGAAACCGCGTCCGTCGATCTGGTACACGCCCTCGGCTGCGGCAGCCAGGACTTGCATCAGGGCCAAGCCGAGTGGTTCGCTGGTAGGATCCTCGTCGGCCTGGAAAGTGAAGACTTGTTTGGCCGTGATGATGTGCTCCATGAGGCGCTGCTGCTGCGGACTGGGCGGCTGCCACTCGACCCACGCTGCCCAACTTTGAAGCTCCCCGCGGATGTCGTCAGCATCCCGACAGTAGCGGCAGAGCTTCCAGGTGTGGCCTGTCATAAGATCGGTGATTTCCGCTTCAAGCCAGCCTTCGTCGTCCGCCATGAATTCCATTTGCATCTGGGGAAAGCGGTCGCGAATGCTCTCGGCCACGTCCGTCGGAGCGGGAACCCGATCACTGTTGGCGAAGACGCGAAACCACGTCACCGGCGTTCGAACCTGCGAGGGACAGTTTACCGCCAGCGTTTTTCGTACTTGGCGGCTTCCGGTTCGGGCACTTCCTTGAGCAGCATTTCGATGAGATCGTCGCTGGTCTTGCCTTCGGCCTGAGCCTGGAAATTGGTGCTGATGCGGTGCCGCAACACAGGCACCGCGACCTTCTTGATGTCCCTGATGGCGACGCTGAAGCGGCCGTCCATCGCCGCCATCGCTTTGGCTCCGAGGATGAGATACTGCCCGGCCCGCGGTCCCGCTCCCCAATCCACCAATTGTCGGATGAACGGCGGCGCTTCCGGACTCTTGGGCCGCGTCGCCCGCACCAGTCGGGCGGCGTAATCAATCATGTAATCGCCTACCGGAACACTCCGCACCAGCTTCTGCAAATTGATGATGGCCTTGGCACTGAGGACCTTGGTCAGTTCCGGGGCTTCGTCTTTGGTGGTCGTGGCCAGGATCCGCTTTTCTTCCTCGAAGGTGGGATAATCCACCTTGATGTTGAACATGAAGCGGTCGAGCTGGGCTTCGGGCAGCGGATAGGTGCCTTCCTGCTCGATCGGGTTCTGGGTGGCGATGACGAAGAACGGTTCAGGCAGATTATGCGTGGTCTGGCCGACCGTGACTTGGCGTTCCTGCATGGCCTGGAGCAGAGCGGCCTGAGTCTTGGGCGGGGTGCGGTTGATTTCGTCGGCCAGGATGATGTTGGCAAAAATCGGCCCGTGGACGAAGCGGAACTCGCGTCGGCCCTGCTCGTTCTCGTCGAGCACCATAGTGCCGGTGATGTCGCTGGGCATCAGGTCCGGAGTGAACTGGATGCGTTTGAAGCTGATGTCGAGGATCTGGGCGATGGAACTGACCATCAGCGTCTTGGCCAGGCCGGGCACGCCGACGAGCAGACAGTGGCCGCGGGTGAAAATGGCGGCGAAGATCTGCTCGATGACCTCGCTTTGCCCGACGATGATCCGCCGCAGTTGGTCCATCATCTGCTGGCGGCTGGCACTGAACTGGTCCAGGATTTTCGACAACTGGTCGGAGGATGCTCCGGTTGACACGCACGGCTCCTGAAAGGGTTTTGGGACGGTTTTCTCCTTCCTCTTATCTTACAATAGCAACGAAACGGATATCCGAAAGTGAGCACGAGGTAGGCCGTGGAGCCGCGGATTCGCATCGGCATCGGACATGACACCCATCGCCTGGTGGGGGGCAGACCGCTGATCCTGGGCGGGGTGCGGATCGAACAGGATCACGGCCTGTCCGGGCACAGCGATGCCGACGTCGTCCTGCACGCCGTCACGGATGCCCTGCTCGGCGCGGCGGGCCTGGGCGACATCGGCGACGCTTTTCCCGACACCGACCCCCGCTGGCGGGATGCCGATTCATCGCTGTTCGTCCGCTCCGCTATGGAGCGCCTGGACAAACTGGGCTTCCGTCCCGTCAACCTGGATGTCATCATTTTCGCCGAGGAACCGAAGCTGGGGCCGATCAAGGAGCGGATGCGGGGCCGACTCGCCGACCTCCTCGGTCTGCCCCGGGAGGCGGTCAACGTGAAGGCCAAGACCGGCGAGAGCGTCGGCCACATCGGCCGCAAGGAAGCCATCGCCTGCCAGGCCGTGGTCCTGATCGCCCGGCGGGAACCTGGCGATTCTCATACTGCAAACAAACCATGACGCTGCGCATCTCCAATACCTTGACCCGTCAGAAGGAAATCTTTCAACCCGTCGTGCCCGGCAAGGTCGGCATGTACGTCTGCGGACCGACGGTGTACAAGCCGAGCCACGTCGGCCACATGGTCGGTCCCGTCATCTTCGACACCATCAAGCGCTATCTGACCTATCTCGGCTATCAGGTCACGTTCGTGGTCAACATCACCGACATCGACGACAAGATCATCAACGAGGCCCGCAGGCAGAATCGGGACTGGAAGGAAATCGCCCGAGAAGTCGAGGCCGATTACAGGGAAAACCTCAAAAAACTGGGTGTCACCGGCATCGACTTCTTCCCCCGGGCCACGGAGCACATTCCCGACATCATTCGGATCATCCAGGGACTGATCGACAAAGGCTTTGCCTACATTGCCGAGGGGGACGTCTATTTCGACGTGACCAAGGATCCCGACTACGGCAAGCTGTGCAACCGCCGGATCGAGGAGATGGAGCAGGGCGAGGATGTCGAGGGGGCGGCCCGAAAGCGATTCAAGGGCGACTTCGCCCTGTGGAAGCGGGCCAAGCCTGGCGAGCCTTTCTGGGACAGCCCCTGGGGTCCGGGCCGACCCGGCTGGCACATCGAGTGCTCCGCTATGACCATGAAGCTCCTGGGCGAGACGTTCGACATCCACGGCGGCGGTCTCGATCTCCAGTTCCCGCACCATGAGAACGAACTGGCCCAGTCGGAATCGTACACGGGCAAGCCCTTCGTCCGTTACTGGTTGCACAACGGCCTGATGAAGATCCGCTCCCAGAGCCGCAAGATCAAGGATGATCCGTACGCCGCCGGCGAGTTGGAAAAGATGTCCAAGAGCCTCGGCAACGAGATCGTCGTCAGCAAGCTGTTCGAGAAGCATTCTCCGGAGACGCTGCGGGTTCTGCTTTTGAGCACGCATTACCGCAGCCCCATCGAGTACAGCGAGGATCGGCTTGTCGAGCTGCGTCGGGGCCTGGAGAGCTTCTACCGTTTCTTCGAACGGTTCCAGCGGATCACCGGCGAGTCGTTTTACAACCTGGAGGCCCCGAGACGGAGAACCGAGTTCGTCGCCGAGGGAGCGTTTCTGACCGGAGTGGCCCGCTTGCGGGACCGCTTCCTGGAAAACATGGACGACGACTTCAACACGGCCGGGGCGTTGGGCGTCCTGCATGAACTGCTGTCCGCGATCAACCGCTATGCCGATCAAGCGAAACTGGAAAGCGAACCGGACCCGGCCAAAGTCGCCGAGTTCCGTCGGGCGGTCGTCGTGCTTCGGGAATTGAGCCAGATTCTCGGCCTGTTCCAGGAACCGCCGCCCCGCAAGGAAGCTGCCGGTGACAGCCTCGTGACCGGCCTGATCCAATTATTGATCGACCTGCGGACCGAATGCCGTAAGGCCAAGAACTTCGCCATGGCCGATACCATCCGGCAGCGCTTGGGCGAGCTTGGCATTACGTTGGAAGATCGTCCAGGAGGGACGACGTGGCGATTAGGAAGCTGAACGGCTCAGAACCGGCAAACGACCCGGGACGCATTCTCGGGCTGGATCCCGGCCTGCACATCACCGGATATGCTTTACTCGACATGCCCCAGCGAGCGGGGCACATAAGCGCCCCAGCAGAGCCAGCAGGAGACGCGACTTCCGCAGTTCCCGTCCTCGTCGAAGCCGGGGTGATCCGCTCTGCCGGGCGCTCTTTGGCCTTGAGGCTCCAGTCTCTCTACGAAGGCGTGTCTGGAGTGCTGGACCAGTTCCAGCCGGGGGCCGTGGTGATCGAGGAACTTTTCGCTCATCACGCCCATCCCCGCACCGCAGTGCTCATGGCCCATGCCCGCGGTGTGCTTCTGTTGGCCGCAGCCCATCGGCGCATCCCGTGTATGAGCTACACGGCCACGCAGATCAAAAAGGTCATTACCGGCAGCGGTCAAGCCAGCAAAAACGCCATCCAGCTGACTATGCAACGGGAATTGCACCTCAACTTCGTGCCCGAACCACCCGACGTGGCCGACGCTCTGGCCGCCGCCCTGTGCCATTATCATCTGACGCTCCGGAAGGCGTCGTAAGGATTGAAGCACCATTTCCGTTACCGCCGACCCTCCCCTAAACTGACCATGTGACGGGGCCTTCGGTGGGTTGTCCGGGTCAGCCATGCGTCAGGCACTCAAAGAGTGGGCGGTGATCTGTCGGCTGCTGGAGCAAGGCTGGCAGACGCTGGTGCTTCGCAAAGGGGGCATCTCCGATCAGCCCGACGGCTTCGAGGTCCAGCAACGGCGTTTCTGGTTGTTCCCGACCTGGTTGCACCAACAAGAGCAGGGCGTGGTTCCGGCCGCCTTGCCCGTCCTGGAGAAAGCCCAACACGACCGACCCGCTGACGGAACGGTGCCGATCCGACTTGTCGCGGAGATCGTGGAAAGCAGGTGGCTGGACAACGAAGCCGATGTCCTGCGGTTGGCCCCCTACCACTTCTGGACCGAAGCGACTATCCGCCAGCGGTTCCATTATCGACAGCCAGGACTGTTTCTGCTCCTCGTGCGCGTCTTAGCGTTGCCCGAGCAGGTGCGAATCCCGGACCTTCCTGAATACGCCGGTTGCCGAAGCTGGGTCCAATTGGCCTCCGACCTGTCCGACGCAGAAGCCCGACCTGTCCTGAACGATGCCGAGTTCGAGCGGCACCGTCGTCGCATCGAGGCCGCTTTAGGCCGGGAGGCCAGCAATGCTTCCTGAAATGACGCTGGCCGTAGCACGGGCCTTGGCAGCGGCCGAGCATCTGGCCCGGGGTCAGGGCTTGAGCGAAATCGAAGCCCGGCATGTGCTGGCCGCTCTGCTTTTGGAGGAGGAAGGTCGCCCCGCCGGGCTGGTTCGGGAGCAGGGATTGGAGCCTGGCCACATTACCCGGCTGGTCGGTCTGTCGTTCCACGACCTGGAACCGTTGCCAGGCGACCTGCCGCCGCCAAGCACGCAAGGCCTCTCGGCCATGCTGGCATTTGCCGCTCGGCGTGTGGCCCGGGAACTGTGCGGCGAAAGCGTCGTCGCCACGGAGCACCTCTTCCTGGCAGTGCTTCAGGAAGACGCGGAACTGCGGGGCAAACTGGAAACCGCCGGACTGAGCGTCGGCCGCATCGAAGCCCAGCTACGACCCGAGCCGCTTCGCCTGGAGGAGCCGCTGCAAATCCTGGAACCAACTGAGCAGATAGATTCCGCTCGCATCCTCGACGCCAACGCCAATCGCGCCCGGGAGGCCCTGCGGACCCTGGAGGACTACTGCCGATTCGTCCTCAACGATGCGCTTCTCAGCGGCGAATTGAAATCGCTTCGGCACGACCTTACCCAAGCACTTTCAATCCTGCCGAGCCGACTGCTTCTGACTTCGCGAGACACCGTGCATGACGTCGGCACAACGCTGAGCACCTCTGGCGAATTGCAGCGAACCTCGCTCACGGCCGTGGTTCAGGCGGCCTCCAAGCGCTTGCAAGAGGCCCTGCGATCCCTCGAAGAATACGGCAAGCTCCACGACCCAAACCTCGGTCGGTCCTTAGAATCGATCCGCTACCGGGTTTACACGCTGGAAAAAGCTCTGCTGGGCAGCCTGGCGGCGCCGCAGCGGCTGGCTGACGTCCGCCTGTACGTCCTCGTCAGCGTGGCGACCTGTGCCGCTTCGATGGAATGGACCGTGCGCGAAGCCCTGGCCGGCGGAGCACAGGCGATTCAACTGAGGGAGAAGAAGCTGGCGGACCGGGAATTGCTTGAGCGTGCCCGGCTGCTCCGCAAGTGGACCCGGGAAGCGGGGGCCTTGTTCATCATCAACGACCGACCGGACCTGGCCCGGCTGTGCGAGGCGGACGGTGTACATGTCGGACAGGACGATTTGCCTGTCAAGGAAGCACGCCGCATCGTCGGCCCGGAAATGCTGGTCGGCGTCAGCACGCACAATCCCGAGCAACTACGCCAAGCCCTCCTGGATGGAGCAGATTACGTCGGGATCGGTCCCACGTTTCCGAGCCAGACCAAAGACTTCGATTCGTTCGCGGGCCTGGATTACGTTCGCTACGCGGCCTCGGCTACATCGCTGCCGGCATTTGCCATCGGTGGCATCACGCTGGAAAACGTGGATCGGGTGCTGGCCTGCGGAATGAGACGCATCGCCGTCGGAAACGCCGTCTGTGCCGCCGATGATCCGCAGCGCGTCGCCGCTGAACTGCGTCGCCGACTCGATGCCGTTCGCTGATCTGGCGGCTCCCGCCCTTGCAATCCTTACGCTTCCTGCCAAGATAACAACGGACTTTCCCAGCGGATGCGGCGTATAGACTCCAAGATTGATCTCCCTGTGAGGAACCTCACCATGCGTGCCAGTGTCCGAATTGTCGCAGTCATGTTCTTCGCTGCGTGGGTGGCGGGGAACGCCGCTGCCCAGCCCTTCCAGCCGAACCTGTTGCAAAAGCCGACGTTGAGCCGCACCCACGTCGCCTTCGTCTATGCCGGCGACCTGTGGATCGTCTCCCGCGAAGGCGGCGAAGCCAAACGCCTTACCAGCGGCGCAGGACTGGAATACGATCCCTGCTTCTCTCCGGACGGCAAACACATCGCTTTCACGGCCGAGTATGACGGCAACTATGACGTGTACGTCATCCCGGCTTCAGGAGGCGAACCGCGCCGGTTGACCTATCATCCCGGCGTGGATGTGGCCGTCGGCTGGACGCCAGACGGCACGCGGGTTCTGTTCCGTTCCGGTCGCACCAGTCATTCGCCGAGGTACAACAAACTGTTCACCGTCTCGACGGACGGCAGCGGACTCCCCATCGAACTGCCCCTGCCGATGGGCGAACAGGGAACTTATTCCCCCGACGGGCGATTGCTGGCTTACGTTCCCTTCTGGAACCGCCGTTCCGTGCCCAACAACTACATCGCCTGGAAACGCTATCGCGGCGGCCTGGCTTCGCCGATCTGGATTGCCGACCTGAACAATTCCCGCATCGAGAAGGTGCCCCGCACCGATTCCAACGACTTCTGCCCGATGTGGCTCGACAACAAGGTGTGGTTCCTCTCCGATCGCCACGGACCAGTCACGCTGTTTTGCTACGATCCGGAAACCAAGGAGGTCCGCCAGGCGATCGAGAATCAAGGTCTCGATCTGCTCTGGGCCTGCGCGGGTCCGGATGCCATCGCCTACGAGCAGTTCGGCTCGCTGCACCTCTTCGACCCCAAGACGGGACGAAGCCGGGCCTTGGAAATCACGGTCTCTGGCGATTTTCCGGACACCCGGCCCCGGTACGTCAAGGTGGCACGACGCATCCGGTCGGCCTCGCTGTCGCCGAACGGCGTTCGGGTGGCTTTTGAAGCACGCGGGGAGATCCTGACCGTTCCGGCGGAAAAAGGCGACATTCGCAATCTGACCACGACCCCGGCGGTCATGGAACGCAGCCCCGCCTGGTCGCCGGACGGCAAAAGTGTGGCCTACTTCTCTGACGAAGGCGGCGAGTACCAACTGCACATCAAGGACGCTCGGGGACTGGAGCCGGCCCGCAAGTTCCCGCTCGGCGAACCACCGAACTTCTACTTCAATCTCGTCTGGTCGCCGGATGGCAAACGCATCGCTTACTCCGACAACCGGCAGCAGTTATGGTTCATCGACCTGGCCAGCGGTCAATCGACGAAAGTCGATGTACAGCCGTATTTCGGCTACGGGGTGTTCTTCGATCCGGCCTGGTCTCCCGACAGCCGCTGGCTGGCTTATGCCCGGGTTCTCGATAACCGGCTCGGAGCGATTCACCTGTACGACACGCAAACGGGCAAGCGGCATCAGGTCACCGACGGCATGAGCCATGCGTCCACGCCGGTGTTCGACAAGTCGGGCAGCTACCTGTATTTCCTGGCCAGCACCGACGCCGGGCCATCGCTCAACGGCATCGACATGAGCGCAACCAATCGGCCGGTGACGGCGGCGGTCTATCTGGTGGTCCTGAGCAAGGATGCCGAGTCGCCTCTGGCTCCGGAAAGCGATGAGGAGAAGGAGAAGCCGGCCACTGCACCTGCCAGTCCCGCCCCCGCCAAGGCGGAAGGCGAGAAAAACGAAGCGAAGAAGGAATCCGGGACGCGAATCGACCTCGAAGGCATCAGCCAGCGTATCCTCGCGTTGCCGCTGCCGCAGCGGAACTACGTCGGCCTCGAGGTCGGCAAGGCCGGTACGCTCATCGTGTACGAACGGCCTCTGCTTCCCATTCCCCCCGCCCCCGGACAACCGCCCGCGGGAGACATTGCGGTTCTGAAATTCGACCTCAAGACGCGGAAAGCCGAACGGGTCGTGGACAACGTCTCAGCCGCCGCCATCGCCCCGAACGGAGAGAAAATCCTGTATCGGCAGCGGGACAACTGGTTCCTGACGGCCCTGAGCGCCCCGGTACGGCCCGGCGACGGGGCGCTGCGGTTGGAAAACATGGAGGTGTACATCGACCCCAAAGCTGAGTGGCGGCAGATGTACCGCGAAGTCTGGCGGCTCCAGCGCGATTTCCTCTACGATCCCAACGCCCACGGCCTCAACCTGAGCGAGACGGAAAAGCAATATGAGCCGTATCTCGAAAGCGTCATGCACCGGGCCGACCTCAATTATCTTTTCAACGAAATGCTAGGCAATCTCGTTCTGGGACACACCTACATCAGCGGAGGCGATCTGCCCGAAGTGACGCGGGTCAAAGTGGGCCTCTTGGGTGCCGATTTCGAGATCGACCAGGGCCGCTATCGCGTCAAGCGAGTGTACACCGGCGAGAACTGGAATCCGCAACTGCGGGCGCCGCTGACGCAGCCCGGCGTCAACGTGAAAGAAGGCGAATACATCCTCGCGGTCAATGGCAAGGAATTAACGGCTGACGAGAACATCTACAAAGCTTTCGAGGGAACGGCGGACAAGCAGGTGATCCTGAAAGTCGGACCGCAGCCCGACGGCACCAATGCCCGGCAGGTGACGGTGGTTCCCGTCGAATCCGAGATGGCGCTACGCAGTCTGGCCTGGATCGAGAACAATCGCCGCAAGGTGGAAGAACTCTCCGGCGGCCGGGTCGCTTACGTCTATCTGCCCGATACCGGCATGGGCGGGTACACGAATTTCAACCGCTACTTCTTCGCCCAGACGGACAAGGAAGCGACGGTCATCGACGAACGGTTCAATGGCGGAGGCAAGGCGGCGGACTACATCATCGAAGTACTGCGTCGTCCCTTGCTCAACTACTGGACGGCCCGTTCAGGCAAAATCTACACGACGCCGGGCGGAGCGATCTTCGGGCCGAAGGTCATGATCGTCAACGAATTTGCGGGCTCGGGCGGCGACGCCATGCCGTGGTACTTCCGCCGCACCGGCATCGGGCCGCTCATCGGCAAGCGGACCTGGGGCGGACTGGTGGGCATTTCCGGGTATCCGCAACTGATGGACGGAGGCATGGTGACGGCCCCGAGCTTCGCCTTCTTCAGTCCGGACGGTGAATGGGACGTGGAAAACCACGGCGTCGCACCCGACATCGAGGTGGAATACGATCCCTTCCTGGTGCGGCAGGGCCGGGATCCGCAATTGGAAAAAGCGGTCGAAGTGGTCCTCGACCTGCTCAAGAAGAATCCGCCTCCGCAACCGAAGCGGCCGCCGTATCCGAACTATCACCGCAAGGAGGCTGCCGGAGCCGTCGGTGGGGCCAGATAGGCTGGTGTTGTGCTCGGAGATGCCATGTTCGATTTGTCGGCCGTGCAGGCGGCGATAGCCGAGTTCGATTCAGACGGCTGGCTCCTGGCCGACTTCCGCGGCAGCAACGTGCTGGCCCGGCGGATCGTTGATCTGGAAGGCCAGGTGCCCACGTCGCGGCGGTGGTTCTACTTCGTGCCCCGCCGCGGCGAACCGGGCAAGCTCGTCCATCGCATCGAATCCGGCGTGCTGGATCATCTGCCGGGAAGCAAGCGCATCTACCTGCGCTGGCAGGAACTGGAGGCAGGGCTGGCCGAAATGCTTCGCGGTTTTCGCCGTGTCGCGATGGAATACTCGCCCCGCAACGCCAATCCCTATGTCTCCAAGCTCGACGCCGGTACGGTGGAACTGATCCGCAGTTTCGGCGTCGAACCGGTCTCTTCCGGCGACTTGATTCAGCTCTTCGAAGCCGTCTGGGACGACGACCAATGGCAGATGCACTTGGAAGCCAGTAAGCACACGACCTCGGCTTTCCAACGGGCATTCGAGTTCATCGTCCGGCGTCTGGATCAAGGAACCGGCCCACGGGAAAGCGAGGTGGTGCAGCTCATTCTCGACCACTTTCGTGAGCACGGCCTGACGACGTACCATCCGCCCATCGTCGCCGTGGGTCCGCACAGCGGCGATCCGCACTACGAGACGACGCCGACGACCGATGTCGTCATGAAGAAAGGCGACTTCGTGCTCATCGACCTGTGGGCGAAGCTCGATCAACCTCGGGCCGTGTACAGCGATTACACTCAGGTCGCCTACCTGGGCCACGATGTCCCCGACCAGTTCGAGAAGGTGTTCCGCGTCGTGGCTCAGGCTCGGGATGCCGCCATTGCTTTTGTCCGCGAGGCTTTCGCGGCTGGCCGTCCCGTTCAAGGTTGGCAGGTCGATCAGGCAGCGCGGGACGTGATCGGACGGGCTGGCTACGGCGACTATTTCTGCCACCGTACCGGGCACAGCATCGGGCAGGAGACGCACGGCAATGGAGCCAACATGGACAATCTCGAAACCCACGAGACCCGCCGTGTCCTGCCTCGGACCTGCTTCTCCATCGAACCGGGAATCTACCTGCCGGAATTCGGCGTCCGCTCGGAAGTCAACGTTTTTGTCGCTGCTGATGGACAGGTGCATGTCACCGGCACCGTGCAGGAGCGCGTCTGGCCCCTGTTGGCCCTTGTCAAGTAATCCATCTCTCGAACGAATAACTTCAGGATGGCGTACCGAGAAAAGCGGGCGCCGACGGAGGGATTCTTTGTGTTGCACTGGCTGACCGATTTTTCAGATACCCTGGGACTGACGGCGACGAGCATCCTCTTGACGCTCGGTCTCGCGGCACTGTTGGCCCTGGTCAGCGTCGGGTTCGTAACTGCCCTGGTCATCTTCATGCCCGCCAATTATTTCCTGGAACGTTCGGAGCGAGGCTTGTGGGTGGACCGGCATCCCGTCGTCCGCTGGTCGCTGCTCGCCCTCAAGAACCTGGTCGGGGTGATTCTGGTGATTGCCGGGGCCGTGATGCTTTTCGGACCGGGACAAGGCGTGCTGACGATCTTGATCGGCGTCATTCTGCTGGACTTTCCCGGCAAGCGGAAGCTGGAGCTTTACCTGGTCAGTCGTCCCCGCGTCCTGGAGGCGATCAATCGTCTGCGTGCCCGTTTCGGCCGACCGCCGATGCTTTTGCCCGATGAGGCACCGTCTGCACCGAAGCCACCAGCCGTTCCGCCGACCGTCGGCACTTCGTCGTCCGCCGATTGCGACGGCGAGGTCCCCTGTCCCGATTCGGCTGCTGCCTCGCCAAAGCAGCGTGACGAAGCGAAAGGTCCGCTCAATCGTTGTCCTTGAATCGGCTCAGCACGTCCCACAGGTAGGAGCGGACGAGGTTCATGTCCACCTCGTAAGTCCATTGCACGTTGGGCATGCCGCGATGACGGCGCTCGTCCACGACGCTCATGCCGCGGGTCAGTTCGCCGCGGGTTTCCACGTCCACATGCAGGGGCCGGGTCTTGAACGCCTGCGGCACGGCCAGAAAAGCAATGCCGAGCACGTCGCGAAGGTAGAAGCCTTCGATGCCGAGATGTTGGGCGCTGGCCTGCACGCCGAAGGGAGCGATCTTGCGGAGGAAACGGCAGCCCCGCGAGTCGCCGCAGGGCAATTCCATCAACTCGGTAGGCGAAAACAGGGCATGGCGAGTCACGTCCAGGGGCAGAATCGTGATCGGCACATTGGCTTTGAGCACTTGACGGGCGGCTTCGGGATCACAGGTGAAATGGAACTCGGAAACCGGACCGGCGTCGCCCGTCTCGTGTCGGGAACCGCCGACGATCACGATCTGCTTGAGCGAGCGCTGAAACTCGGCATCTCGATCCAAGGCCCGCGCTACGGTTGTGCAGGGAGCAAGAACCACCAACGTGATCTCGCCGGAATTCTGACGGACCAGATCGACGAGCAGTTTGTCGGCGGGGTGGTGGTGGTGCAGTTGGGCGCACTGAAACGTCGCATGGCCGAACCCAGTCGGCCCGTGAAGCTCCAGGGCATTGATGGGGTATCGGACCGGCAGGGCCTCGCCCAGGCGCGGCCATTTGGGCGGATCGACGTTTTCGATGAACACCTGAATGTTTCGCGTGGCCTGTTCGGCGGACACATTCCCCGCCGAGGCCGCCAGGGCCACCACGTCGAACTGGCTGTCATACAGAGCGACGGCGGCTGCGAACGCACCGTCGATGCCCATGTCCGTGACAAGGATCAGCTTCTGACTCATGGTGTCCTTCCCCATTCAGGCTTACGACTGACCGATGCCTTCCTCCGTGGTCACCCGGATGAGCTTTTGCAGAACGGCCAGAGCTTTCCCGGAATCGAGCGCCTCAGCAGCCCTGGCGACAGCGTCGCTGAGATGGGCTGCGGCGCGAACGAGAACCAAAACCGCAGCGGCGTTTGCCAGGACGAAATCCCGATCCGGTCCGTGTCGGCCGGTCAGCACCGCCTCGATGCGAGCGGCACTCTCCGCCGGGCCGGCGACACGAATCTCCTCAAGGGAACGCCGCGGCAGGCCGAAATCTTCAGGCGTCCAGCTCAGGTGATCCAACCTCCCTTGCCGGACCCGGCGGACCAGCGTCGGGCCGGTCAACGATACTTCGTCCAGACCGTCGCTGCCGTGGACCACGAAGGCTACACCGCATCCCAGGCGGAGCAAAGTGTTCGCCATCAGGTCGAGCAATTCCGGCCGCCCCACGCCGAGAAGCTGGTGCCGAACCCCGGCAGGATTGCAGAGCGGCCCGAGGAGATTGAACAGCGTTCGGAAACCGAGGGCTTGCCGGACCTGGGCGACGTGCTTCATAGCCGGGTGGTAGCGGGGCGCGAAGCAGAAGGCCATCCCCGCCTCCTCCAGACAGCGTAGGGCGACGGTTGGGGGCACGTCCACGCGGACGCCGAGAGCCGTCAGCACGTCGGCACTGCCGCTGCGGCTCGATACCGCTCGATTGCCGTGCTTGACCACCGGCACGCCGCATCCCGCCACCACGAATGCAGCAGCCGTGCTGAGGTTGAGGGTTCCTGTCTGATCGCCACCCGTTCCGCAGGTGTCTGCCGCCGAGCGGTTTCCGATTGGCAGCGGTTCCATGTGCCGTCGCAGCACCCGTGCCGCCGTCGCCAGCTCGTCCGGCGTTTCCCCCTTCATGCGGAGAGCGGTGAGGAACGCCGCCGCCTCGGCCGCCTCGGCCTGGCCGGTCATCAACGCCTGCATCGCCTGCTCCATGACGCTTTCAGGCAGGTCCTGCCGGGCGATCAGCAGTTGAACGGCTTCACGCAACATAATGATGGCGACAGTCCTTCCCAGTGGAAGTCCGAGGGACTTTCAAAAAAAACGTTACAGTAATCTTTTGCTGTGTACGGACGTATGTTATATACTCCAGTTCATGAGCCATTTGTTCAGTGGGCGGAAGTGCCTGCGGAGGATTCAGCCATGCCGGATCTTACCACGTTGACCCAGAGGCAGAAAGAAATCTATCACTTCATCAAGGACAAAATTGAATCTCGGGGCTACGGACCGACTGTGCGGGAGATCGGCTCGCATTTCGGGATCAAGTCCCCCAACGGCGTCATGTGCCACCTTAAGGCCCTGGAGAAGAAGGGGCTGATCCAACGCGAAGGATTCTCCGCCCGGGCCATCCAGCTGGTCGGTTATCGCCCCGGACAGGCGGCCATCCCGCTTCTAGGCCGGGTCGCCGCCGGTTCGCCTACCTTGGCCGTCGAAACCGATGATTTCCTCGACCTGCACGCCATGTTTCTCAGCGAGAATCGCTACGCTTTGAAGGTCCGCGGCCACTCGATGATCGAGGACCACATCCAGGACGGCGACTACGTCATCATCGAGAAGCAGGAGACGGCCCGCAATGGAGAACGGGTCGTAGCGATGATTGATGGCGAAGTCACGCTCAAGCGCTTTTATCGGGAGCGGAACCGTATCCGGCTCGAACCAGCCAACGGCAGCTACGCTCCGATCTTCGTGGAGCCGGGCGAGGACATCCGCATCCTCGGCACTCTGATCGGCGTGGTCCGCAAGGTCTAGGAACGCGGCCGGAACTCGTTGCACGAGTCCTGCCCGTCGCATAAGCTGGGGCATGCTCTGGGATTCTGGGATCTCTCCTGATGGCCCTCCAGCGACGGAAGGACGAACCCATGCGGATCACTCGGCGACGTTTTCTCCAGAAGGCCGCGGCGGCAGGCATCGGCTTCCCGATGGTGTTGACCAACTCAACGTTTGGGAGCTACCGGGCCAACGAGCGGATTCGGCTTGGCTTCATCGGCGTCGGCACGATGGGCCGGGCGCACATCAGCGGCTTCGCCCACCGCGAAGATGTGCAGATGCTCGCTGTCTGTGATGTGGTCAAGGAACGCCGGGACCACGGCGTGCGGATGATAAAAGAGCGTTACGCCCAGCTGGGGCGGTCTCCGGACGCCCCCTGCGACGCTTACAACCACTTCCGCGACCTGCTGGCCCGCAAAGACATTGATGCCATCGTGATCTCAACCCCGGATCACTGGCACGCCATTCCGTGCGTCGAAGCCGCCAAGGCCGGCAAACATATCTACTGCGAAAAGCCACTCACCCATTCCATCCTCGAAGGCCGCAAGATCGTCAACGTCGTCAAGCAGAACAAGGTCGTCTTCCAGACCGGCAGCCAGCAGCGGAGCGAGTTCAACGATTACTTCCGCAAGGCGGTCGAACTGGTCCGCAACGGCCGCATCGGCAAAGTCCAGACCATCCATATCGGTGTGGGCGGACCACCCGTGCCTTGCGATCTGCCCGAAGAGCCGGTGCCGCCGGGGACGGATTGGGACCTGTGGCTCGGTCCGGCTCCGTACCGCGGCTACAACGAAATCCTCTGCCCCAAGGGAGTCCATCAGCATTTTCCCGCCTGGCGGAACTACCGGGAATACGCCGGAGGCGGATTGGCCGACATGGGTGCACATCACTTCGACATCGCCCAGTGGGCTTTGGACATGGACAACAGCGGTCCCGTGAAGATCGAACCTCCCGAAAAGGGCTACGTCGGCCTGCGCTTCACCTACGCCAACGGCGTGGTCATGATTCACGGCTACCCGGAGAAAAACCCCAAGTTCGAGGGCCAGCATCGCGATTGCATCTTCGAGGGGACCGAAGGAACGATCTTCGTCTCGCGCGGCGGCATCAAGACCGATCCCCCGAGCATTCTGGAACAGCCGCTCGGCGAAAACGCCTGGCGGGCCTATCCGTCCAAAGACCATCACCGCAACTGGATCGAGTGCATCCGCACGGGCAAGGATTGCATCTGCACGGCAGAGATCGGCCATCGCTCGGCGACCGTTTGCCACTTGGCCAACATCGGCTATTTCCTCCGCAAACCTCTGGCCTGGGACCCGGTGCAGGAACGCTTCGACGACTCGGAAGCCAACAAGCTCCTGCTCCGCGAAGGCCGCGGCGAGTGGAAGATCTGACCGGCTTTCCCCTATGATGGAGGGAGAGGGACAGGTCATTCCGGTTCGCTCACCGGAGGCCGGTTCAGTATGCGCAGGGAGCGACGAAATGGGTTTGGCTAAGCTGGCCTTGGAAGACGGGACGGTCCTGACGGGGCGCGCCTTCGGAGCTGAGGGCGAACGCTTCGGCGAGGTCGTGTTCAACACGAGCATGACCGGCTATCAGGAAGTGTTGACCGATCCCTCTTACAAGGGCCAGATCGTGACCATGACCTATCCGCACATCGGCAACTACGGAGTCAATCCAGAGGATGCGGAGTCGTGTCGGCCCCAGGTCGAAGGCTTTGTCGTCCGGGAATTGTCCCGTGTTCCAAGCAACTTCCGGGCGGAAAGTTCGCTGGATGAGTATCTCAAGTCCCACGGCATCATCGGACTCGAGGGGGTGGACACCCGCGCCTTGGTGCGTCGGCTGCGTATCCGGGGCACGATGACCGGCGTGCTTTCGACGACCGACCTGGACGACGCCTCGCTGGTCCACAAGGCCCGGACTGCTCCCGGTATCGTCGGGCGGGACTTGGTTCGCGAGGTTCTGCCCACTCGGCCATTCCGTTGGGCGGAAGGTTACGTCAGCCGCTTCGCCTCGGAACTGCTGCCTGCCCGGCCGCTGGACCGCCATGTGGTCGCCCTCGACTTCGGCATGAAGTGGAACATCCTGCGCTGCCTGGTCCAGGTCGGTTGTCAGGTTACGGTGCTGCCCGGCACGGCCCCGGCGGAAGAGGTTCTTTCCTACAATCCAGACGGCATCTTTCTGTCCAACGGCCCCGGCGACCCCGAAGCCTTGGGTTATGCCTGTGAGACCATCCGCGGCCTGGTCGGCAAGAAGCCGATCTTCGGCATCTGCCTTGGCCATCAGCTCCTGGGACTGGCCTTGGGAGCGAAGTCATTCAAACTCAAGTTCGGGCATCGGGGAGCCAACCAGCCGGTGCTGAACTACCAGAGCAATCGGGTCGAGATCACCACGCAGAACCACGGCTTCGCTCTGGAGTTGGATTCGTTGCCCCGGTTCTTGGAACCGACGCACATCAATCTCAACGACCAGACCTTGGAGGGATTCCGCCACTGCAGCGAGCCATTGTTCTGCGTCCAGTACCATCCGGAAGCGTCGGCCGGACCGCATGACAGTTCGTACCTGTTTGAGCAGTTTCGGCAACTGATCGGCTAGGAGACATGCCGTCGGGACTTCGAGGCGAACGCATATGAGTACCCGCGACCGTCTGGGCGGCATCATCCACACTTACCAGCGTTACGATCCCGTCCAATTTCCCAGTCCAACCCGCCCGCCGCCGGACCTGGTCACGCCGGCGATGGAACACCTGCTCCTGTACGGCAACACGTGGCGGCTCACGGAAGAGGAACTGGCTCGCGCCGTCCGCATCGATCCCAGCCAGATCAAGGGCTTCGGAGCCAGCATCGAGGCGCTGATCGAGATCCTCCGCGAACGCAAACGCAAAATTCTGGAAACCTGCGAAACCAAGCACGCCGAGGCCGAGGCCCATCGGGCCTTCCATCGCCTGGCCGAACGCATGCAACCTCCCGCTCACTTGGCCGGGGCTTTTCGGGAAGCGGTCCGGGACGAGCAGCTGCGAGACCTGGAGACCCTCTGGTACCGGGCCGGTGGCGAACGCAGCGCCTTCGGCCGACAACTCCTGCAACTGCTCGAACGCCTGGCCGAGAAGTACCAGATCGACGAACTCGCGGCCAAGTACGAGTTCACCGGCCGAACCCCGCTGACCGTCGAAGAGGCCCTGGCCGTCAAACAGGAGCTGGAGATCATCGACAAACTCCTGAAACAATTGGAGGAAGCTCTCAAGACGGCCCAGATCGGCATCATCGACATGGAGGAACTGATTCAGTTTCTCGAACCCGGGGACATCCGTCGGCTGGGCGCACTGCAAGAGCAGATCCAGAATTACCTCCGCGAGCAGATGGAACAACAGGGCATCGAGCAGGGACGCCGCGGCGGTCTGCAACTAACGCCAAAAGCCTATCGCCTGTTCCAGTCAAAGCTCCTGTCGCGGATTTTCGAGCAGCTTCAGGAGTCCCGCTCCGGTCGGCATCAGGGGCCAGTCCTGGGCGAAGGCGCGGTCGAGCTACAGCAGACCAAGCCGTATGAGTTCGGCGACTCGGTCGCCCATCTCGACTTGCCTTCGTCCTTCGTCAACGCCCTGCTCCGCGACGGGCCGAGGATCCCCATCCGACTTCAGCAGGACGATCTGGTTGTCCATCGCACCCGCAACAATCCCAAGTGCGCGACGGCAGTGCTGCTCGACATGAGCGGGTCCATGCGCTACAACGGCCAGTACGTCAACGTGAAGCGAATGGGACTGGCCCTGGAAGGACTGATCCGCAGCGAGTTTCCGGGCGACTTCCTCCAGTTCATCGAGATGTACACGTTCGCCAAGCCGCGGCACGTCTCCGAGATCCCCAACCTGATGTACAAGCCGATCACCCTGTTCGATCCGGTAGTGCGGCTGACGGCGGACATGAGCGATCCCGACATCAGCGAGATGATGATTCCGCCGCACTTCACCAACATCCAGCACGCCCTGCAACTGGGCCGACAGTTCCTCAGTGCCCAAGATACGCCGAATCGGCAGATCATTCTCATCACCGACGGCCTGCCGACCGCGCATTTCGAAGGTTCCGTGCTGCATCTGATGTATCCGCCCACGGGTCGGACCGAAGAATGGACGTTGCGCGAGGGGATGCGCTGCGCTCAGGCGGGCATCACTATCAACATCTTCCTCATCAACAACTGGAACCAGACCGAAGAGGACGTGCGTTTCGCCTATCGCCTGGCCGAATCCACGCGGGGCCGGGTGTTCTTCTGTGCTGGACGGGACCTGGATCGCTACGTCGTCTGGGACTACGTCGCCCGCCGCAAGTCGATCCTCGGCTGAGTGTCACCCCATTGTCACGCGGTTTTTTCCTTCACCGGGACGACGTCGGCCCGTAGGGCACGCCGCCCAGGGAGATGCGGCCGTGCAGATTGTCCAGGACCCAGTGGAACACGGTCAGGTGAATGGATTCGACCATGCCCATGTCGTCCAACGGCACATGCAGGCATCGCTGCGCGAGGTTTTTTAACTTCCCCCCGCTGAAGCCGGTGCAGCCGAAGGTCCGCAGTCCCCGGCGATTGGCCCATTCGACCGCGCGCAGGACGTTGGGACTGTTGCCGCTGCCGCTGATGGCAATGAGCAGGTCGCCGGGACTGGCGAGGTTCTTGAGCTGCTCGACGAAGACGCGGTCGAAGCCCTCATCGTTGGCCCAGGCGAGGATGTAGGGCGTGTTGTCGGTCAAGCTGAGGACTTTGAGGCGTTTCCTGGCGTCGTTGTCGAAGTCCTCCCGCCGCAGCGTGCTTTTGCCGAGGTCCTCGCAGAAGTGCGACGCATTCGAACCGCTGCCGCCATTGCCGCAGATGAACACGAAGCGGTCGTTGACATAGCTATCGTAGATGGCGTCGGCCAGGGCCTGAATCTCGTTGACATCGAGGCGGAGCAGTTCCCGCCCCATCCGTTCCAGAAAGGCTCTGGCATCCAGCGTCGTTCCAAGCATCCGCGGATCTCCCGGGCGGCGGTTGGGCCTCGACGGCGCGGAGTTGATTGCTCCATGCGTCCGCTCGGTCGAGGCTTCTTCGAAAGCGATTGTACAATAGCCCCGCGGAAAGCGGCAATCGAAGCGGAAAGCGAGCGAGAGCGGCTGTGGGTTCGGAATCGGCTTCGGGAAGGGAGACGGCCTGGCGGATCGCGTCCCTGGACCAGTTCCGAGGTTACACGGTGCTGGGGATGTTGCTGGTAAACTTCGTCGGGGCGTTTCAGGTCGTTCCCGGCGTCCTGAAGCACAACCACAGCTATTGCAGCTACGCCGACACGATCATGCCCGGCTTCTTCTTTGCCGTCGGCTTCGCCTATCGGCTGACTTTTCTGCGGCGTTGGCGGAGCCACGGGCCGTGGTCGGCGATCAGCCACGTCCTCCGCCGCTCGCTCGGCCTGATTCTGCTGGGAGCCGTGGTGTATCACCTCGACGGCCGGTACGACAGCTGGTCCGAGATGGAGAAACTGGGACTGTGGGGCGTGCTCGGTTCGTCGTGGAAACGGAATCTGTTCCAGACGCTGACGCACATCGGCGTAACCTCGTTGTGGGTACTGCCGGTCATTGGCGGACCGGCTTGGCTACGAATCGCGTTCGCCGGGTTTTCCGGCCTCCTGCATTTTGGGTTGTCCTACGGATGGTCCGCCTGGTCGAACTACGAATGGGTTCATGTGGAACCTCGGGGCATCGACGGCGGACCGCTTGGTTTCCTGACCTGGACGATTCCGTTGTTGACCGGCTCGCTAGCCTGCGATGCGATGACGAAGTTCTCCGGATCGCACACCGAAATTCGAGTGTTCACGCCGACGGCGACGCGGTTCTTCCTGTGGGGCGCAGTCCTCATGGCCGCGGCATACCTGCTCAGCTGTCTGGTCATTACTCCGGGGCGGTGGGGCGGCGAGGTCGGATGGCAGTGGGCGCCGCTGCCGCTGGTCCACGTCCCCCCGCATCCGCCAAACAACCTCATGACCATGAGCCAAAGGGCTGGCAGCGTCACCTACCTTCTCTTCGGTGCCGGCTTCTCCCTGGCCCTGTACGGCCTGTTCGTTGTGCTCACCGACGCCCGCCATTGGCAGGTCGCTGTCTTCCGCGGTTTCGGCTCCAACGCCCTGGCCGCCTATTTGATCCACGATGCCGTGGATAATGCCATAAAGCCGTTCATGCCCAAGGACTCGCCGGCCTGGTATGTCGCCGTGATGTTCGCTCTGTTCCTGGCAATTTGCTGGGTTTTCGTCCGCTACCTGGAAAAGCGGCAGATCTATCTTCGTTTGTGATCCTTCAGGAACCAGCGACCTCGACGCCGAGTTGCCAGAACAGAAACGTCAGTTCGTAGCTAAGATCGTCAATGGTCTTACTGATCGGCTTGCCGCCGGAGTGTCCCGCCTTGGTGTCGTAATGCAGCAGGATGGGCTGATCCGAGCCGGTGGCCGCCTGGAGCAGGGCCGTCATCTTGCGGGCATGAAGCGGATCGACCCGGGTATCGGCATCGCCGGTGACGAACAGCACCGCTGGATACTTCACTCCGGGTTTCACTCGATGATACGGCGAATAGGCATACAGGTACTTGAACTGCTCCGGATCGTCAGCCGAGCCGTATTCGGGCACCCAGAAGCGAGCCACCAGGAACTTGTGATAGCGGAGCATGTCGAGCAGCGGCACGGAGCAGACGACGGCTTGGAAAAGCTCGGGCCGTTGTGTCAGGGCAGCTCCGACCAGCAGTCCCCCGTTGCTGCCGCCGGAGATGGCCAGCTTTTCCGGCCGGGTGTACTTGTTGGCAATCAGCCACTCGGCAGCGGCGATGAAGTCGTCAAAAGTGTTTTGCTTCTTTTCCAACATTCCGGCGCGATGCCACTCCTCGCCGAACTCGCCGCCGCCCCGCAGATTCGGCAGGGCGAAGACGCCTCCGTTCTCGACCCAAATCGCCGCCAGGGCCGAGAACGTGGCCGTGCGGCTGATGTTGAACCCGCCGTATCCGGTCAGCAGGGTCGGATTATTGTTGCCGTCGAGCTTGAGGCCCTTGCGATGCACCAGGAACATCGGAATCATGGTGCCGTCCTTGGACGGATACCGAACCTGCTTCACTTCAAAGCGCTCGGCCTCGATGGGCACCTGGATTCTGGCCCATTCGCTGGTTTCGCCGGTGTTCACGTCGTAGCGGTAAATCGTCGAAGGCACCAGGAACGAACTGAAGGAGTAGAACGCCTCTGGCTTGGTCCACCAGCCGCTGACGCCGCTGACCGTGCCCAGACTCGGAAACGCGATGTCACCAAGGTGCTTTCCGTCGAGGTCGAAGACTTTGACGCGGGAATTGACGTTTTCCAGGTAGTTGGCAAACAGCTTGCCGCCCACCGGCGACACGCCGACCAAGGCGGACTTCGCCTCGGGCACGATCTCCTTCCAGTCGCCGCGGGCCGGGTTCTTCAAGTCCACCTTCAGGATGCGGCCATTGGGAGCTTCCCAGTTGGTCTGAAGCAGCAGTACGTCGCCGGCGAACCGGCCGAGAAAGCGGGCCTCGATGTCGTTGACGATCGGCTGGACCGGCCCCTTGCGAACGGCGTCCATGTACCAGACTTCGGTCTTTTTCGCCGCCGAGCCGTACATAACCGTCAAGAGCAGATGCTTGCCGTCTTCAGACAGTCTGGCCGAGATGATCTTGTCCGGCCCGTAGCCTTTGCCGAAAAGTTCCACGGCCTCGCTCATCGGCTTGCCTAAAACGTGGTAATAGACCCGTGGACCGATGGCCTTGTCGAAGTGGGTGTAATAGACGCCGCTGCGATCGGGCGTGATCTGCACGCCGAAGTAGCGGGCGCGGGGAAACGAGTCGGCGAGATCCTTGCGAGCATCGACATCGAAGAAGCGGATGACGATCTCATCCTCGCCGCCGCTGCGGACGCCGTAGGCAAGTAGTTTGCCGTCGGGAGACACGTCCAGCAGGCTGACGCTGATCGTCTTGTCCGGGCTGAGCGGGTGCGGGTCGATGAGGACTTCGTCCTTTCCGGTCAGCCCCTGCCGCATGTAGATGACGGATAAATCCTGGTCGGCCTTCCGCTTGGAAAAGAAATAGCGTCCTCCCGCCTCGACCGGCATGCCGATGGTGTCTATCTTGAGGTACTGGGCCAGACGTTCACGGAGGTATTCCCGCTCTTTCCTGGGACCAAGCAGCGATTCCGTGTACTCGTTCTGGGCCTTGATCCACTCGCGGGTTTCCGGGGCGTTCTGGTCCTCCAGCCAGCGATAGCGGTCGATGATTTCGATGCCGTGCAAGACCTCCTTGACCTCCTGGACCTTGCTCGGCGGCGGCTTGGACGGCGTGGCCGGGTTCGCTGAATGGGAAATCGACGGAAGCGATAAGGAAACCACGCTTAGAAGGATCACCCAGGACGTCACCGCTTTCCTCCAAAGCCACCGCTGCCGCATCTTCGATCCTCCTTCAGTTGGCCGGGTCGGAACCAATCCCTCCAATGAATCCATCAGGTCGGATTGACTCCACTTAAACGCTCGCATTATATCCGATTGGTCGTCTTGTCCGGTATCCGCCACGGGATTTCGACGGTGCCTGAATCCGCCGCGCCGAATATGATGGAGAGCAGCTGTAGCACCTCAGGAGTCCCCTCGGCTGGTGAAACTTGCGCAAGTTTTCCTACCTGGTGCGTTCGCAGGACGGAAAACTTTCCCCAGACTGCGGCACCATGGGAGAACCATACGATGCAGATTCGATATCTACTCGCTTTGTCAAGCTGTCTGAGCTTTGGCCTGTGGTTCAGCGACGGTGCAGCGTATCAGAGTTCCGCACCGGAGGCGGACGAAGGCGTCGTTAACGCCGCCGCCCTGGTCCAAGCCGATGATCTCCCCGAACCACAGCCCGGCGTCCAACCGCTGGGCCGCGGCCCGGTGCATGAGGCTTATGCCACTCCAGGAAGCAGCTCCGTTCCCAAGCCCGGTCCGCTCATCCCCAGGGAACCTCCGGAACCGATCGAGGAACTGCCTCCCGCCCAGAAGCCGGAAGGGGACAACGTACAGTGGATTCCTGGCTATTGGGCCTGGGACGAGGAGAGCCAGGACTACCTGTGGGTCAGCGGTATCTGGCGGAACATCCCACCGGGGCGACGCTGGGTGCCCGGCCGGTATCACCGCGCCGCCGGCGGATGGCAATGGGTTCCCGGTTTCTGGGCCGTCGAGGAGCAACAAGAGCTTCCCGTACTGCCCGTGCCGCCGGAACGCATTCCCGAAGCAGAACCGCCTCGGCCGCGGGACGATGCCGTATTCATCCCCGGCAACTGGGTGTGGGTCGAGCATCGTTACGTCTGGCGTCCGGGCTTCTGGTGCATCTATCGGCCCGGCTGGGTTTGGGTGCCGGCCCACTACGTCTGGACGCCGTGCGGCTTCGTGTATGTCGAAGGCTATTGGGACTATCCGCTGCACTGCCGCGGCCTTCTGTTCGCTCCCTGCCGAATCGATCGGGCCGTCGTCTTCGCCCCCGGCGTCCGCTTCGTGTACACGCCCTGCTACGTCATCAACGACCGCTGCCTGATGACCGCCCTCTTCGTGCATCCCTATTCCCACTGGTACTGCTTCGGCGACTACTTCGATGTCTCCTGGCGGCATCGGGGCTACGTCAGCTGGGTGCATTTCCGCATCGGTCGCTGCCCCGATCCGCTCTTCGGCTTCTACCGCGTCCATTACGTCCACTATTGCCGCAATCCGATCTGGGAGCGTGACCTGTGCGGGCTGTACGAGGCACGATTCGTCGGAGCCGCACCGCGTCCGCCGATCACCCTGGTGCAGCAGAACACGATCATCAATCAGGTGCGGGTCAATAAGCAGGTCAACGTCACGCAGATCAACAACGTGACGATGCTGGCACCGGTCAACAAGGTCAACGAAAAGGTCGTCAAACTCGAAAAACTCGATACCGATCGTCTGGAGAAAGAACGCAATCAAGCAGCCCGGATCACCCAGTTGGCCCGTCAACGGGAGAAGCAAGAAGCAACCTTGCTGGCCAAGAACGACGGCGCGAACAAATCCGTCGAACCGAAACGCATCAAGCTCGACGCTCCGCCGGTCAAGGCAGCCGACAAGGACAAACTGCCGACCGACGCGGCGAAGAAGTCTGCTCCCCCGCCTCCGCCGGTGGCTGTCAAGCCCGATGAGATCCTCAAGCAGGTCGGGTCCAAGAAAAACGACGGCGACAAGAAGGCTGGCGGCGACACGACCAAGGTTCCGAACCTCGGCGACCGCGGTATCGTGGACCGCAAAGCCAACCCGGGCGACGACAAGGCCAAGGCAGGCAAGGCTGTTGGCGATGCCATCAAAAAGGGCAAACTAGATGGCAAGCTACTGGACAAGACTGCCGGCAATAAGGCAGCTCAAGACAAGCTCGGCGAAGGCGTTCGTCTCGGCGACAAGCCCCCCGCCCAGCCCAAGATCGGGGCCGATGCCGGATCGAACAAGCCTGCCGATGCGCCCAAGCTCGACAAGTCGGGTTCCGATTCGGGTTCCCGTTCCATTCAGCCGAAGCCTGGCCCCAGCACCGGAATCGACCCGAAGCGCTTCGACCCGCCCAAAGGCGGCGGAGAGGTCGTCATCCCCAAGAGCGGCAACAACAATCCTGCACCAAAACCCGGCGGGAATGCACCCATCATTCCCAAGAGCGGAGGAAACAACCCCGTCGCCCCCAAGGGCGGCGGTGACCTCGGCATCCCCAAGGCAGGTGGCAGCAATCCTGTCGCGCCCAAGAGTGGCGACCCTGGGATTCCAAGAAGCGGAGGCAGCATTCCTAGTGTTCCGAAGGGCGGCAGCAGCATTCCGAACATGTCCAAGGGTGGCGGAAGCAATAGCCCCATTGTGCCCAAAAGCGGTGGCGGAGGCTCCGTCAAGCCGAGCGTTCCTAACCTCGGCGGAAGTGGGGCAATCAGACCAAACTCGGGTGGCGGTCTGCCCAAGTCCGGCGGAGGCGGCGGCAACAAATCCGGGGACAAAAAGGGCAAATAGCCGCGACGCAATTCAGCCCCACGTCCTCTCGGAAGGCCCGGCGCTTCCGGGAAGTTTTTCACTTTTTCCTGCTTGACGATTCCCGCAATTGCCCTGAGACTGACTAAGAGAAGAGGAAACACTCGCCAGTCTCCTCCTGCCCCGGAATCGTCCCGCCCAAGGGATCGGCCATGCGCGATGAGAGCTGCTTTCGCAACGGTGCGAGACTTCGTGAACGGGCAAGCGTGGCGTGGCTGATTGTCCTGACCGGCCTGTTGCTCGCCACGCCTCCGCAATCCCTTGCCGCCGACGGAGCGAAAATTTACCAGACCTCCTGTGCCAAGTGCCACGGCGAGGCGGGTCAGGGAACCAAGAAGCATTCCCGACCTTTGGAGGGCGATCTGGCTGTCCCGGAACTGACCGATCTGATTGCCAAGACCATGCCGGAGGACAATCCCGGCTCGCTGTCCCGAGCGGACGCCGAGGCTGTCGCCCGCTACATTCACGATTCCTTTTATTCCGCTGTGGCCCGGGAACGCAACCGTCCGGCCCGGATCGAACTGGCCCGGCTTACGGTGCGACAGACCCGCCAGGCGTTGGCCGACCTGATCGGCAGCTTCCGTCCCGCTTTCACGCCGCCCAAAGAGCGTGGCCTCCAGGCGGCGTACTATGCGGGCCGACGCATGGACCGGCGTGCCCTCGCTTTGGAACGGCGTGATCCGCAGGTCGATTTCGACTTCGGCACCGCCGCTCCGGTGGCGGAAAAGATCGAGCCGCAGGAGTTCTCGATCCGCTGGAACGGGTCCGTGCTGGCCACCGACACCGGCGAGCATGAATTCGTCGTCCGCACCGAACACGCTTGCCGACTGTGGGTCAACGACCTGAGGCAGCCTCTGATCGACGCCTGGGTCAAGTCCGGCAACGAAACCGAGTACCGCGGCAGCATCTACCTTCTGGCCGGTCGGTGCTATCCCCTGCGTTTGGAGTTTTCCAAGGCCAAGCAGGGCGTGGACGACTCGAAGAACCAGAAGGAGAAGCCCCCTTCGGCTCCGGCCAGCATCCGGTTGTTGTGGCGGAAGCCGGGACGAGTGGTCGAGGTGATCGCCCAACGGCATCTGCTCCCCGCCCAGGGACCGGAGGTGTTCGTCTGCTCCACGCCGTTCCCGCCTGACGACCGCAGCTTCGGCTGGGAACGAGGTACGACCATTTCCAAAGAATGGGAGGAAGCGACCACCGAAGCCGCCCTCGAAACGACCAATTATCTCGCCGATCATCTCGATGAGCTGGCCGGCGTCCGCCAGGCCGACCGCCGACCCCGTCCACCTTCCGGCGATCCGGCTGCCATTTCGTTTGACAACAAGCAGCCGACCACTTCGACTCCCGAACGAGTGCAGAAACTGCGCGAGTTCGCCCGGCGCTTCGCTGAGCGGGCCTTTCGTCGGCCCTTGGGTCCCGAATGGTCCGCCCTCGTGGATCAGCAATTCGAGAAAGAAGCCGATCCCGATGTTGCCGTCAAGCGTGTCGTGCTTCTCACCCTGAAATCACCGCGGTTTCTGTTCCGCGAAATCGGCGGCGAGAACGACGGATATGACATCGCCTCCCGGTTATCCTTCGCTCTGTGGGACTCCTTGCCCGATGCGGAACTGCTCCGAGCGGCAGGGGCGGGCG
This sequence comes from uncultured Planctomycetota bacterium, assembly GCA_937944855.1. Lineage (GTDB taxonomy): Bacteria > Planctomycetota > Planctomycetia > Gemmatales > HRBIN36 > JANWWR01. Next base: position 13,231 of record CALFAY010000025.1, on the reverse strand, counting down.
AACTCCACGATGCCAGTCGCCTGCGGCAGCAGGCTCAACGGATGATCGGCGATCTCCGGGCCGCCGCCAAGCTACGGGAGTTTCTGCTCCACTGGACGCGAGCCGACCACGGACTGGACGTGTCCAAGGATCCGATGCGCTTTCCCGGTTTCGATGCCGCGGTCATCGCTGACCTGCGCACCTCGCTGGAACTGTTTCTCGACGAAGTGTTGGGTTCGGAGAAGCCCGACTATCGTCGCTTGTTGCTCGAAGAGCGGGTCTGGCTCAACGAACGGCTGGCGAAGTTCTACGGCGTGGAGCTTCCCGAGGGCGCGTCGGGATTCGTTCCCGTCGCAGTGGATGGCGAGCATCGCGCCGGCGTCCTGACGCATCCGTATTTGATGACCAGCTTCGCCCATGCCCGGGAAAGCTCGCCGATCCATCGCGGCGTCTTCCTGGCGCGAGGGATTCTGGGCGTTTCGCTGCGTCCGCCGGCGGAGGCCATCGCTCCGCTGCCCGCCGATCTCCACCCCACGCTGACCACACGGGAACGCGTCGTCCTGCAAACGCAGCCGGCCCAGTGCATGAGTTGCCATGCCATCATCAATCCGCTCGGTTTCACGCTGGAGCATTTCGACGCCGTGGGACGATACCGGCAGGAGGACAACGGCAAGCCGGTGGACGCTTCCGGCAGCTACCGCACCCGCTCCGGCAAGCTGATCGAGGTCCGCGGCGCTCGGGCCTTGGCCGATTTCCTGGTCCATAGCGACGAAGCCCATGCGGCTTTTGTCGAGCAGATGTTCCACCATCTGATCCAACAGCCCGTGCGGGCATACGGTGCCGAAGCGCTTGCCGAGTTGCAACAGACCTTTGTCGCCGGCCACTTCGACATCCGCGGCCTGGCTGTCGAGATCACTGTGAAAGCCGCTCCCGTCGGCCGGACCGCTCCTCCGGCGGGATCCCCGATTTCCCCGGAAAAAGGCTCGGCAGACCGTTAGCATCGGCTAGACTGGAAGGAAGGCAGGAGAGGAGAACCGAACCATGACGCACGCGACATCCCGGCGAGATTTCATCCGGACGATGGGACTTGGAGCGGCCAGTCTGCCGTTCATTCTGAATCTGCCCAGTCTCGGCTTTGCCAATCAGACCCGGCGGAAGCAGCGGCTGGTCATCGTCTTCAGTCCTAACGGCGTCGTGCCCATGACCTTCTGGCCCGACGAGGTCGGCACCGAGTTCACGCTTAAGGAAAGCCTTCAGCCGCTGGAGCCGTTCAAGGATCGGATGCTCATCCTGCACGGCATCTGCGACAAGGTCCGCGGCGACGGCGACAACCACATGCGGGGCATCGGTTGCCTGCTGACCGGCATCGAGCTTTTCCCGGGCAACATCCAGGGCGGCTCGCACACCCCAGCCGGCTGGGCCTCGGGTATCTCCATCGACCAGGAGATCAAGAATTTCCTCCAGGCGGATCCGGCGACCCGCACCCGTTTCGGTTCACTGGAGTTCGGCGTGCTCGTGCCGGAGCGGGCGGATACCTGGACCCGTATGGTCTATGCCGGGCCGAACAAACCCGTTGCTCCGATCGACGATCCCTACCAGATGTTCCGCAAGCTCTACGGGCGGACCAAGGACCGGGCCGCGCTGGCCAGCATCCTCGACGACGTGAAGGACGATCTGAAGAAGGTCAGCCAGGCCGTCAGCGCCGCCGACCGTCGGCTGCTCGAAGAACATGCCGGCTTCGTCCGCCAGCTGGAACAGGAACTCCGAGCCGACGCCGAGGCCAAGGCCGGCCATGCCGTGCCTGAGCTGGAACCGGGGATCCGCGAAGAAAACGACAACATGCCTCGCATCAGCAAGATGCAGATCGATCTGCTGGTCAACAGCTTCGTCAACGACTTCGCCCGCGTTGCCACGCTCCAGTACACTAATTCGGTCGGCCAGGCGAAGATGCGGTGGATCGGCGTCAATGAAGGGCATCACGAACTGTCCCATGAGCCGTTCTCAAACAAGGAAGCGACCGACAAGCTCACCCGCATCAACCGCTGGTTCGCTGAACAGATCGCATACCTGGCCGAGAAACTGGCCAACACGCCGGAACCCGGCGGCAACGGCTGCCTGCTCGACAACACCCTGATCGTCTGGACCAACGAATTGGGCGAAGGCAATTCCCACACCCTCGACAATACGCCGTTCGTGATGGTCGGCAATGGGCTGGACTTCAAGATGGGCCGGTCGCTCAAGTTCAAGCGCGTGCCGCACAACCGGCTGCTCATGGCCCTGGCCCACGGCTTTGGCCACCGCATCGAACGCTTCGGCAATCGGGACCACTGCGGCGGCGGTCCGCTGAACCTGGGTTGATCCGCCGTCTCCCTCACCATCGGGACAAAATGAGAAGGCCCGGTTTCCCATCAGGGAACCAGGCCTTGATGTTAAGTAAAGGCAAACAATTCTACGGCTTCTCGAACAGCGAGTCGGGCTGCTTCGGGAGCGATTCCCACGATTCCAAGTCCGCCTCGATGAAGACTGCGCCGTCCCGAAGCGTCTTGTACTTGTAAGCGATCTTGGCCCCCTTGGATTCCCGGTAATTCGAGAAGTAGGTCTCCTCGTTCACTTCCATGCCCGTCATGCCGTCCTTGGTCTTCATCTGCACCTTGGCCAGCAGGCCCGTTTTGGTATCGAACCAGAGTTTCACGTCCGGCTTGTCCTTGGTTTTGACGAGTACGCCGACCATTTCCTTGCCTTCCTCTCTCGTGCTTCCCAGCGTGGACAGCTGGTACGTCGCTTCTCGCAGCGGCAGGAGACTGCTGACGATGGTGTTATGCATCGAGTCCTTGGCCTCGTCGATCTGATCCTGCGTCATCTCGATGACATTGTCAGCGATTTTGACCCAGCCTTTGTCCTTGTTGAAGACGTTGACAATCTCGATCTGCTGGCCCATGACATCGATTTGGATCTCTGCCCGGGACCTGTCCGGCAACTGGAAATAGGCGGTCATGGTGAAGGGGATCATGGCTCCCATGACGGTGAGCGTGCCCTTGCCCTTGATCGTGTTGCCGGTGTCCTTAGCGAACTTCTCCAAGCCAGCCTCCTTGATGGCCCGTTCAACGATCTTGCGGGCCTCGGCGGCGTCGTCGGCCCGGAGGCCGGGCACGAAGCACGCCCAAGCCACGACGGCGGCAACAAGCCATGTCGCTGTTCTCACGGTCGTCATGATGATCTCCTCATGGAAATGCCCTGCGATCCGGTCCCAAGTCCGGACAAGCAGATCGGTTTACGCAACACTATACGCAGCAAGCCGCCGTGGAAAAGTGAGGGGGCGTTGAAATGCGGCGGAAATCGCCGTGAACGCGGTGCCGAAACCTGGACGACGTTGTTGCCAAGGTGCACCGGTTCCATAATTCCTCAGTACGCTCCGGAAGCGGTCGGCGAACGGAGGAACCATGCGCATCGTCGTCATCGGCACCGGCTATGTCGGACTGGTAACGGGCACCTGTCTGGCCGAGAGCGGCAACGAAGTCACCTGCGTGGACAAGGACGCCCGCAAGATCGCTGTCTTGGAAGCAGGCGGTTTGCCGATCTACGAACCGGGGCTGCTTGAACTGGTGCAGCGTAACCGCAAGGAGGGCCGACTGCATTTCAGTACCTCGGCCGTCCCCGTTCTGGACAAGGCCGGTCTGGTCTTCATCTGCGTCGGGACGCCCCAGAACAGCGACGGCTCGGCCGATCTGGCAAGCGTCTGGTCCGTCGCCGACGAGATTGCCGACCACCTCAACCGGGCCGAGCCACGCAAGACGCCGCTTCTGGTCGTCGTCAAGAGCACTGTGCCGGTGGGGACGAACCAGCGGCTGCAACGGCGACTGGCAGAAAAAACGCGAGGCGGCTTCGATGTGGCCAGCAATCCCGAGTTCCTCAAGGAAGGCAGCGCCGTCGAGGACTTCATGAAGCCGGATCGCGTAGTGGTCGGCGTCCGCTCCCGCTACGCCGAGCAGACGCTGCGGGACTTGTACGCTCCATTCCTCCGGACCGAGCGGCCGTTCCTGGTCATGACTCCCGAAAGTGCCGAGATGACCAAGTACGTCGCCAATGCCATGCTCGCCACCAAGATCAGCTTCATCAACGAGATGGCGAATCTGTGCGAACGCATCGGTGCGGACATCAACGACGTCCGCCGGGGCATCGGCCACGACATGCGGATCGGCTTTCAGTTTCTCTTTCCCGGACCAGGCTGGGGCGGAAGCTGTTTCCCCAAGGACGTGCAAGCCTTGATTGCGATGGCTCGCGCCGCCGGAATGCCGGCCCGCATCATCGAAAGCGTGCTGGCGGTCAATGAAGCGCAAAAGCGAGTGCTGGGGGGCAAAATCCGCGACTATTACGGCGAATCCTTGCCGGGAAGGACTCTTGCCATCTGGGGGCTGGCGTTCAAACCCCGCACCGACGACATCCGCGAGGCCCCTTCCCTGGTCCTGATCGACGAACTGCTCCGGCAGGGGGTAGCGATCCGGGTCCATGATCCCGAGGCGATGCACAACGTCCGAGCCATCTACGGCGACCGGCTGACCTACTGCGACCGGCCTTACGCAGCTTTGGAGGGCGCGGACGGCCTGGCGATCGTGACCGAATGGCAGGAGTTCCGCAATCCGGACTTTGAACTGATGCGTCGGCTCCTGCGGCATCCGGTGATCTTCGACGGTCGCAATCTCTACGATCCGGCCACGGTGCGGGAGTTGGGCTTCACGTACTTCGGCATCGGCAGGGTCGTCTCGCCGGGCAACCCCAGCCAGGCGGATCGGTGACAGACCTGTGACACTTGCAAAGTCAGACGGCGGCGCAGCCCAGGTTCCGGGTTTCCGATTCCAACTCCGCCAGTGCTTGGCGTAGGGCCTGGAAATGCTCGTCCACCGCTTCCCAGTCTCCCGACCGGGCCGCCTGTTCGAGGTGGTAAGACACCCCGGCGGTGCGTTCCGCGCACAAGTTGGCGGAGGCTCCCTTGAGGAGGTGGGCGACTCGTTGGACCGCAGCGGCGTCCCGGGCGGAAATGGCGGCGGACAGTTCCTCGATGCGTCGGGGAGCCTCAGTCAGGAACATGCCGAGCAATTCTTCCATCAGGGCCGTCTCGCCGTCGAGGCGTTCCAGGGCGGCTTCGACATTGAGCACCCGGGAGCCTGGTTGCGAGGTGGCGGCACAAGGTCTTTCCTCGGGTGGGAATTGATTGAGCACGCGTGCCATCTCCGCCCGCAGGGCCGCCGGTTGCACCGGCTTGGAAACGTAGCCGTCCATGCCCGCCTCGAGGCATTTCTCGCGGTCGCCTTTGAGAGCGTGAGCGGTCAGGGCGATGATCGGAGTTCGCCGGCCACCTTGGGCTTCGCGTTCCCGAATGAGCTTCATCGCTTCCATGCCGCCCAGGTCCGGCATCTGCAAGTCCATCAAAATGAGGTCGAAGTCCTCCCGCTCGTGAGCGGCGACAGCTTCTCGACCATTGTTGGCCACGACGACTTGATGGCCGTCCTTCTCCAGAAGCCGGATCATGAGCCGCTGGTTGACCGGATTATCTTCCGCGAGCAGGATCTTGAGACTTTGGATTTGCGGACCCTGATCGGCCAGGGTGTCGAGTTTGCGTTCCACGGACAGCCCGAGAGCGTTCAGGATGGCGTCGAGCAGTTCGGACTGTTTGACCGGCTTCATCAGGAAAGCGGCCAGGCCGAACTGGCGGCAGCGTTCGGCCAGTTCAGGCCCGTGAGCGCTGGATAGCATCATGATGGCGGCGCGTGGCGAACTGGACCGATTGCGAATGGCCTCGACCAGGGCGAAGCCGTCGGCCTCCGGCATCATGTAATCCACCAGAATGAGCCGATAGTTCCAGCCCTCGGCGGCAGCCCGGTCCAGAGCAGCCAGCGCATTGGCCACGCCATCCACGCAGGTCGGCTTCATCCGCCAACTGCGCAGCGTTTCTTCGAAGATCCGACGGTTGGTGGCGTTGTCGTCCACGACCAGGACCGCCAGGTTTTCCAGGACTGCCGCCCGAGCCGGACGCGGCCTGCGTAGCGGCTGGCCCCTCGGCTTGCGGAAAACAGCCGTGAAGCTGAACGTGGATCCCTGGCCGACTTCGCTCTCGACGTGGATCTTCCCGCCCATCATTTCCACCAGCCGTTGGCTGATTGTCAGCCCCAGCCCCGTGCCGCCGAAACGGCGCGTCGTCGAACCGTCTGCCTGGGTGAATGGCTCGAAGATCAGTTTGAGTTTGTCTTTGGGAATACCGATGCCGGTATCCCGGACCCGGAAATGCAACTGGACGGAGTCGTCCCTATCCGCCGAAGTCTCGAACGGTTCCATCAACCGCGATTTGGGCAGGCCGTCGTCCGAAGGCGGCCGATGGACGGTGGTGACCGAGACGACGATTTCGCCCTTCTCAGTGAACTTGATGGCGTTTCCGACCAGATTCAGGATCACTTGCTTCAGCCGCACCGGGTCACCGTGAATCACCTCCGGCACGTCGGAGCCGATGTCCACAACCAATTCCAGACCCTTCTGATGGGCGCGCAGGGCCAACGGCTTGACGGCATCGCCGAGCATTTCCCGAACGTCGAAATCGACCGGATCGAGTTCCAGTTTGCGGGCCTCGATCTTGGTGAAGTCGAGGATGTCGTTGATGATGGTCAGCAGCGAATCGGCGGACAGCTTGACCAGTTCGAGGTATTCGCGCTGCTCGGGGGTCAAGTCGGTGGCCAGGGCCAGTTCGGTCATGCCGATGATGCCGTTCATCGGCGTGCGGATCTCGTGGCTCACGTTGGCCAGGAACTCGCTCTTGGCGACGGAGGCCGCCTGAGCTTCGCGGGTCTTGATCTCCAGGTCGGCAGTGCGGGCGGCGACCAGTTCCTCCAGGTGATGGCGGTGCTGTTCGAGTTCCTGATCGCGTTTTTGGATCTGAGCGATCATGTCGTTAAAACTGCGGCACAACTGGCCGATCTCATCGTCTTGGGGGTTGCAGACCGCGGCGCGGAGCGAGTAGTCCTGCTTCTCAGAGATCTCTTTGGCCGTGGCCGCCAAAGCCAGGATCGGTTTGGAGATGAGACGTTGCAGGAAGGCACCGACGAGAAAGCAGACCCCGACCATGCCCAGAATCACCAGCGCCACGGAGAAAATGCAGTGGAGCCTTTGACGGTTCAAAGCCTCCAGGGAAGCGCGTAGTTGCAATGTGCCCAGAACCTCGCCTTGCCGCTCGATCTTCTGGAAGTAATCGAGGAATCCGTCCGGGGTGTAACGCGGACCGGGAGCGAAATTGGATTCGTCGCCTAACGGCTTGAAGCCCTGCCGTCGATACTCGGCAAAGACTTTGCCCTCGGGAGTGAGAATTCGGGCGGCGACGACAATCGGTTCGGCTTGGAGACTGGCCAGTCCCTGGGCAGCGGCGTCAGGATCGTCGAACTGGATGGCGGGGGCGGCCTGGACGGCAAAGGTCAGCGCCTCCGCATGCAGCCGGTCCACCAAACTCTGTCGCAGGGTGGCCAGGCCATTGACGACGATAAGCGTGCTGGACAGCAGGACTGCCATGCCGGCCGTCAACGCCAGCAGCAGCGTCAATCGAGTTTGCAGCGAAAGTCGCATCTTGAAAGCCAAGGCGAAACTCCCTGCAAGCATCTCACCGCGGCAGCGGTTTGCTGAGACTCAGAAAGTTCGGGTCAAAGCGGATTTCGCTTTGGCGGAGCGTCTCAAGATTCACCGCGAAGGCCAGACGGCGATCAGCCTGAAGAAACAGATACACATGAATGCCTTCCCGCGCTAACTCCGCGGAATCCGAGACAAGTATAGGCCACGGTTGCGGAGTTTTTTGCTGCCATTCACGCAAACTTTGCAGAGCACCTTCTTTCTTTTCAGATTGCGGTCCGATGAAAAGAATGTGGCAGGGCTTGAAATCACCGACCGTGGCAAACCTTAGCACCGTGATACGGGTGCCCTTTTTGCCGCGGGACTCGGCCGCCTTATCCAGTTTGTGGCCGAACGGATCCTCGCCCAGAACGCCGAGCACGATGGCCTTGGAATCGTCCACTTTCAGATGCGCAGGCCAGGCAGTCACATAACTGGGAAGCAGGCATAGGAAGTGGGCTTTCAGATCGTACTCCGTAGTTTGGGCCTTGTCCGCCTCTTGCTGCCCCTGGACAAAACAGAGCACACCCGACAGCCACGCAGAAACCACCAGCGCCGCTGACATACCGGTGCAGACGGGATGGGGCGATTTCCGAGTCATGTCGCGGTTCTTGTCCGGCGACGTCAAGCCGAGGGTCGGACGATGCCAAAAAAACGCTCTTGATGCAATTTACCACGAGGCAGACGCTAATGGACTAATAGACGATCGCAAAGTTGGCTTAGTTCCGCCTCGTCCTTAACGTGGCGGATGTCAATGCCCTCCTGCAACAGACGAGCATAGGCGATCTCGCGTAATTTGTCATCAAGAGGCACCAGGATTGCGGTGACGGCAAAACCCTGTCGGCGAAGATTGCCGAGGCACAGCGCCGTCTCCGGCGGGACGGCTCCGAGGACCGCGATCACAGTGGCGTCGCGGGGCATGCGATGGGTTGTCTCCAGAACGAGGTCCGCGAAGCGAAGTCCGTCGGTCAATTCGGCGCGGCCCAGGGTTTCCAGAATCCGTTGAAGCTGCTCGGGACCGCGGCGCGTTTCCACGACCAGCGGTTGCAAGCGGTCGCTGGGCTGCTCTTGCACCGCTGTCTGCCGGGCCGCTCGGCGCGTGCGGTAGTCGCCTTCCCAGCCTTCCAGGCGAATGCGTGCTGCGCCATCGCGGCCGTTGGTGATGAGGCCGACCTGCTGGTTGATGCGGCACAAGGCGTCGGCCAGGGAAGCCGCGGCCGTCACGGCCAGTTCGGAACGGAACGGCTCCCCCCGCGACGGATAGGACTCTCGGTGCAGATCGAGCACAATGGTTCCCCCGGCCAGCGTGCTCGGTTCGTACACCTTGCTATGCAGCGTCAAGGTCCGGGCCGTCGCCCGCCAATGCACCCGGTTGAGCGGATCGCCCATCTGATACAACCGTACTCCGGCGATACGGGTCGGGTCTTCGTACAGCTTGTGCAACAGACGAATCTCGCCGATAGGCGGTCGCGATGCCAGATCATAGCCCCGCATCGGCACCGGCCTGGGCACGATCAACACGAAGTGCGGTGCCGCTCCAATCCGGTAACGCCGATAAAAGCCAAACAGATCCCCTGTTTCCAGCAGCACGGGGCCGATCTGGTAATAGCCGCGCATGCGGAATTCGATCTCGAACCGCAGCGTCGTGGTCTTGCCGCCGCCCAGCGTGGCGATGCGGATTCGCCGTCCTTCGACCTTCAGCCGCGGCGGTCGCTGGAGCAGGGCCTTGGGCGGAAGAACGTCCTCGATTAGCACCCAGGGCAACGGCAACTTGCCGCGGTTCGTCACTGTGACCCGGATCGTCAGCGCGTCGCCGACCTGTGCCGCCTCGCCGACGATGTCCCGCTCGACGCTGAGATTCTCGATGCCCTGATTGGCCAGATAGCGGCTCAGCAGAAGGATCGCCAGCAGGACTGTCAAGGCGTAAACCAGCAGCCCCATCTGGAGGATCAGAGCGGCAACGATGAGCAGGCCGAGCACGACGTACCATTTCATGCGGTACGGCCCTCCGCCGCAGTGACGGGCACCGGAACCTGGCCGAGAATCTCATCCACCACCTGAGCGGCGGTCTTTCTCCGCAAGCGGCTCTCGGGGCGGAGAATCAAACGGTGCCCGAGAACCGCAGGGGCCAGACGCTTCACGTCGTCGGGCAGGACGAAGTTTCTTCCCCGCAAGGCGGCCATGGCTTGAGCGGTGCGGAACAGAGCGATCGAAGCTCGCGGACTGCCGCCCAACTGCACGTCGTCATGCTGGCGGCTGGCGTGGACGATGTCGAGCACATATTTCTTCACCTTCTCGTCCACATAGGTTTCGCGGATGGCCTTTTGGCAGGCGACGATCTCCGCTGCCGATGCGACCGGCGATAATTCTTCGATGGGATGGTTGCGCTGGAGCCGGTCGAGCATCTTGCTCTCTTCGTCCAGCGTCGGATAACCGAGAGTGAGGCGGATGAGGAAGCGGTCCAACTGGGCTTCGGGCAAAGGGAACGTGCCCTCGTGGTCGATGGGGTTCTGCGTGGCGATGACGAAGAAGGGCGGCTTAAGCTCGTAGGTGTGGCCGTCCACTGTGACCTTGCCTTCGGCCATCGCTTCGAGGAGGGCCGATTGCGTCCGCGGCGTGGCCCGGTTGATCTCGTCGGTGAGCACGATCTGGGCGAACAGAGGACCGGGGCGGAACTCGAACTCGCCGCTTTTCTGATTGAAGACCGAGGCGCCGGTGATGTCGGTCGGCAGCAGGTCCGGAGTGCATTGGACCCGTTTGAAGGTGCAACCCACGCTCCGGGCCAAGGCCCGGGCCAGCATGGTCTTGGCCACGCCCGGCACGTCTTCGAGCAGGACATGCCCTTCGGCCAAGTACCCGACCAGCGTCAAGACCAGCTGTTGACGCTTGCCGAGGATTACCTTCTCCATGTTGGCGATGATCTTCGATCCGACCGCCGCTACGTCAATGGCCATACCTGACCTCGTCCGCGAAACGTCACATCCCTAACGCTATCCGGATCAACCGCACGGTGCAACGTCGCGGCAACCACGAAGGATCACAAAGCCTCGCGTACAATGGTTTTGTCACGCCGGGGAGAGCTGAGACCGAAATGACTCCGCAAGTGGTTTTTATCCAAGGTGGCGGCGCGGGACTGGACCAGGAGGCGGCCTTGCGTCGCATCTTCGAAGCCGCCGGCGCCCAGGTGCACTGGCTGGTCTTCGAGGCCGGACAGCCGGCCTTGGAAAAGGGGCTACCGCCGATTCCTCCAGCGTTGCTTCACGCCGTTCGACAATGCGGCATCGCCTTGAAAACCAAGCTCCTGTCTCCCGACCCAGAACGCTACCCGAACTTCAACATCGAACTCCGCCGCCAACTGGGGCTGTACGTCTCGGTCCGTCCGCTGAGAAACGTACCCGGCTTGCCGGCACGCTTCCGCGACCTGGACATCCTCCTGGTCCGCGAGATCACCGAGGATCTGTACAGTTCCATCGAGCATGAGATCGTTCCCGGCGTCGTGCAAAGCCTCAAGATCGTGACCGCCACCGCCTGCCGACGCTTTTTCGACTTCACCTTCCGCTTGGCGCGCCAGCAGGGCCGCAAGAGCGTCCACTGCATTCACAAAGCGAACATCCTCAAACTGGCCGATGGCTTGTTTCTCGACGTCTTCCGGCAGACGGCCCGGGAGTATCCCGAGATCCAGGCCAAGGAAATGATCGTGGACAACTGCTGCATGCAATTGGTGTCCCGGCCCCATCAATTCGAGGTCCTGGCGACGGGCAACCTGTACGGCGATCTGCTCAGCGATCTGGGCGTGGGACTGATCGGCGGCATCTCGGCGGCAGTCGGAATCAATCATGGCGACGGCATTCGCGTGTACGAGGCGATCCACGGGGCGTCGCGGCAAAGGCTCGGCGTGGGACGGGCCAACCCCTTGCCGTTGCTGATGCCCGCTCTGGAACTGCTGACCGAGCTGGATCAAGGGGACGCCGCTGCACGGATTCGCAAGGCCATCGCAAGGGTCTTGACAAAACGTCAGGCCTTGACGCCGGACCTGGGCGGTACCGCCACGACTCAGCAGATGGCCGACGCCATCATAGCCGCCTTGGACAAAACCGGGGAAATCTGACTGCAAGCGCTCAAACACGTTGGCTGACGGCCCTTCGTCGTTCGACTTCGTCCATGACTCGATCCATTACCTGGGTATTGGCCACAACCGTGCGGTACTCGACGACGTAGGCCCAGCCGTTGAGGGCCAGAGCCAGCATAGCCATCACGGGGTGAGCCAATCCCCAGAACGATTCCGGGGCGGTCTGAGCACCGGCTCCCGTGGCCACGGCGGCGATCACGGACAGCATGGCAAACAGGGCCGGCGGGAATGCCCGCCGCTTGAACTCCCGGGTTTGCCGGGGCAAGTCCTGATCGGGCAGCTGATAGGCCCGCGCCACTTCCTTGACCCATCGGCCCGTGCCCAAAAAGTAGGTGAAGATCAGACAATGGACGAACAACGTCAGCACCGCGGTGAGCAGGCCGAAGACCATGTGCGTGGCGAACCAGCCGAAGGTCAAGGGCTGATGTCCAGCCGGGGCAGTGCCGCCGGCATCGCGCTCGGCCATAAAGCCGATGCCCAAACCGGTACTGACCAGCAGGGCCAAGGCGTTCAGCATCGCCAAGGTCACAAAGATTCTCGACACGTTCGGGTCCCCTCGGTTTCCGCATACGTCTTCAGAACAATCTATAGGAATCGCTTGACGTGAGCGGCTCAGAGGCCGATGATTGAAATGGCAAATGGTGCCTGGTCCCGCTCAACGAGGAGGTGCTGCGCGATTGAACCGGTTCCCCAGTCCAATGCGGCGGGCGTCTCCTCACGGCTTCTCCCTGGGAAGGAGGTTGCTTAGTTGAAGACGCTCGCAGCGAACGGGGTGACTGCCCGTCTCGGCAAGGCAGCCCAGCAACGGGCTTGCCTGTGCGCTCGAGTCGCCGAGGAAAACAAGGGTGGCGACATCGTGGTGCTGGACATGCGGAAGCTCACTCCGATGTACGACTACTTCGTCATCGCCACCGGACTGAGCCGCCGTCAGACCCACACGATCGCCGATGAAATCGAAAAGGCCATGGCCGAGCAAGGTGAATCCCAGCTCAGCATCGAAGGTTACGAGACCGGCAAATGGATCGTCCTGGACTACGGCGACGTCGTGGTGCATGTCTTTGATCCGCAGTGCCGCAATTATTATGAATTGGAGGAACTCTGGGCGGAGGCGCCCCGCCTCGATTGGCGACGGGAATGATGCGTGCATCCGGCGAACACGGCGGGTAATCGTCTCTTTCCCCGGTCGTGCTCATACCTCGCCCCCACGGCCGTTTCCTTTGCACATTCCGCCAGCTGTGCAAAAGTGCCTTATCTGGCGTCAATGCTTGGCAGCCGATCAGTTAGGTCGCTGGCGATCCTCTCCTGGTCGTTTGGTGCCGCTGCCTGCCGGGCCGCTTCTTGTGCCGCCTCACTGCTGCCGATCTCGTACGACTCAAAACCCGACTCTACGACCTGATTGACCTGGCCAACGATCAGGTCCTCATCATTCCCCTGTGTTCCCGCTGTGCCGACGCCATCGAGGCACTCGGAAAGCCCGTGGAC
>CALFAY010000024.1 GCA_937944855.1 uncultured Planctomycetota bacterium | reverse complement strand
AGCAGGACCAGAGCGATAACAGCGAGACTGACGACGGACCATGCCCACCAGGGGGCCTTGGCGAGTTGCCGGACCACGGGCCGCCTCCTTCCACGATGAGATGCCTGCGAAACTGCCCAGAAACCGATTGGAACTTGGACCGACTTTGACTTCAATCCAGCAGTCTAGTGTGTGTGTGTGTCAAGAGGAAAAAGAAAAGTTTTCAAATGTTTGCCGGGTGAGGGATGAACCCGCTCCCTGGCGGTCGCGGCGCGGAGTTGCGAATTGCGGCGCGGAGGCCAGTCGTGGTCGGCTTGGGCGAACACTGCTCTCCCCATACTCTAATCGCATCGCTGAGATTTCGATTCCGGAGGCTTTTCCCGCATGGGAGGTGTCAGCGCCGCTCGACCGCTGATCGACAGCCCAGCAGCGCTATGGAAGCTGGTCCTGTACCTGGCCGTGCCCAACGCGATCCAGCAGTTTCTCCACCTCATTGTCAGCCTTTCGGATTCACTGCTGGCCGGTCGATTTCTGCAAGTTTCAGGAGATGTCAACGTTGCCGGTCAGGCCGCCCAGACCAACGCCAACTACCTGTTCTGGTACATCAGCAGCTTCACCGTGCTGGTCAGCGCCGGGGCGACGACGCTGGTCGCCCATTTTCGCGGTGCCCGGGACCGTCAGGGAGCGGTTCGCGCTGCCAATCAGGCCCTGCTTCTGGCATTGCTCTTCGGTTCGGCAGGGGGCATTCTCGGCTCCGTCTTCGCCCCGCAATTGATGCAACTGCTGCAACTGCACGGGCTGGCAGGAGACTTGGCAGCAGATTATCTGCGGCCGATCTTCGCTGTGCTGCCTTTGCAAATGGTGCTGGTGGTCGGCATCGCCTGTCTGATCGGCAGCGGCGACACTATGACGGGCATGGTGGTCATGTCCGGCGTGGCTCTGCTCAACATTCCGCTGGCCTGGACGCTGTGCCTGCATATCGGCTTGACCGGGATCGCCCTGGGAACGGCCCTGGCCAGCACGGCAGGAGCCGTGACGATTCTGCTCATCCTGTGGCGTGGCCGTTCCGGCTTGCAGTTAGACGGGAGCCTGATGAAGCCCGACAGCGGGTTGATTCGCCGACTGCTTCGGATCAGCGTTCCGGCCGGTATCGACAGCATGTGTCTGGCCACGGGGCAACTGATCTTCCTGGGGATCGTCAACCAATTGGACGACGCTTCCATAGCGGCTCACGGCATCGCGTTGCGTTGGGAGGGACTGGGCTACCTTTCGGGAAACGCTTTCGCGGTGGCGGCGATGACGCTGGTAGGTCAAAACCTCGGGGCCGGGCGGCCGTGGATGGCGGCCCGTAGCGGCTGGACGGCACTGGCCCTTGGAACGGCTGTCATCTGCGGCATGGGAATCATCTTCTTCTCGTTGGCCGAACCGATGTTCCGAATCTTCTGTCCGAGGCCGGAGCAGCAGGCCATCATCGTCGCCGGTGTGCCGGCTTTGCGTCTGATCGCCTTCGCCATGCCCGCTGTCGCCTGCACCTGCATCCTACCCGGCGCTCTCCGGGGAGCGGGCGATACCCGAGTGCCGATCCTGTTTACCGTCGCTGGGTTTTTCGGCGTGCGTCTGCCCTTGGCCTGGTATCTGACGCACCACCTCGAATGGGGCCTGATCGGCTGCTGGTGGGCGATGGTGGCCGATCTGTACGTCCGCGGGGCCGCTCTGCTGATCCGCTTCGCCAAGGGCCGCTGGCAGCTTCAGCGCGTCTGAAGCATTCTCACCCGTTAAGGCCAGGGCGTCTGAATCGCCTCTTCACGGGTGGTGTAGAACTCGAAGAACTTGTCCAGGCAGCAGACGTGAAAAACCTCCCGGACGTAGGGAGCTGCCTCGCTCAACCGCAAATGGCCGTTGTAGGAATGCATCAATCGCCGTGCCGTCAGCAGCTTGCCCAGAAGCAGGCTGTACAGACAGTCGATGCCGGACAAAGACACGACCAGCTTGCGGCTGCCGTGGCGGTCGATGAGTGCGTACAGCTCCTCGGCCATGTCCTCGATCCAACTCTCGTCCAGGGAGCTGTTGCGAAAGCTGACGGCACAGACGTCACCATGCCACTCGACGTTCAGGCAGCGAGGGGAACCGGAAAGACGGTGCAGCTTGAATGCCATGTCTGTGTCTCCCCTCATGTCCCGGGCGAATGGATCTCTTGTCGCGGCAGCAAACTTCTGCTTGTGTTACGCATGCTTCTCCGAGACCTGCTTATTAATTCGGGCAACTCGGCCCCGGCTTTCGTCACGGGCAGATTACCTACTTGCAGGCCCCCCCCTGCATTCGCTAGTGTGATTCGGAGGCGGCTTCGCTCCAATGCCCAGGGACGACAGCCATTCCCCGAACGTAGAGTCGCCCCATGATTCACGTCACGACCTGTCCATACTGCTCCAAAGACGTTCGCGTTCCGGAGTCGCTGTGGGGACAGGTTGTCAAGTGCCCTCTCTGTCAGGTTCAGTTCCGGGCCGACGACAGCCGGGAGATCCTCGCCGGTCCGCCGCCAATCGCTCCGGCTGAGTCGGTTTTCCCCGAACAGCCGCAGGCACAACGTCTGAGACCATGTCCGTATTGCCAGGAGCCGGTCCCAGCGGATGCACACGACTGTCCCCTGTGCGGAGAAACATTGGCGGGATCCCAGTCCCGACCAGCTATACGTCGTCTTCGAATACGTCGGGACAGTGAGCCGCATCGAGGCAACACGGTCTTTACATATGGGCTGCTCACCCTGATCGTTGCCTGCGTCGGACTTCTTTGTCCGTTTTTCTCGTTTTTCCTTTGTGTATCATTCCCGCTGGGGTTGGTGACGATCCTCATGGCCAACCATGACTTGCGTGCCATGCAAGCCGGAAACATGGATCCGCATGGGGAATCGCAGACCCGTTCCGGCCGCATTCTGGGCATCATCGGCATCTGCCTGGCGGCGGCGCTGCTGGTTTTGTATCTGATGGTGGTCTTCCTCGTTGTTTTCTACGCTGCCATCTTCGAGTGACCCTGCCTTTCGGGTGGTCTGGAAGCATGGCCTCGCAGGCTTATGGCGGAACAAAAAAGTGCCCCCCTGGGCGAACTGGGGGGGGCACGATGAGTCGGGATAGGCGCCGCCCGAGAAACAACCTCGACCTGGATTTGGGTTGGACGTGCCGCGACGTCCGGGGCGACGGAACACTCAGCGGCACATCCAACCAGGGCCAGTTCCGCCATCAGGTTTTCTGTAAACAGCCTGTGCAGACGGTATGCCAATTTTTCAAAAGGCAAAGCTTCGATTTGCAAGTCGATGGCATGTAAAAGTTTGAGCAGAATCACAAAAATCTGAGGCCATATGCGAAGACGGCCCTCGAGCGCTCGGATTCCGAGCGCGCGCTCGGTTCCCGGGCGCGCCTTGGTGGCTGTCGGTCACTTGCAACCTGGGAGGGCTATTTCTAAGTTGAAAATATCGCCCGATCCCGCCTGCCCTGCACTGTTGCGGGCTTGTGATGGCCGCCAAGGAGGGTACGCGGCCATCGGATCATGTTCTAGTTCCGAGGACTGTAGAGTGGCCGATCGTATCGACCCCGTTTCCCTTGTTGACGAAACCCGACGGAGATACCTGAACTACGCCCTGTCGGTGATCACCTCCCGGGCCTTGCCCGATGTCCGGGACGGCTTGAAGCCGGTGCAGCGTCGCATCCTCTACAACATGTACCACGACCTGCACCTCTACGCCGACGGCCGACCGGCCAAGTGCGCCCGCGTCTGCGGCGACGTGATGGGTAACTACCACCCCCACGGCGACGCCGCCATCTACGATGCCCTGGTCCGCATGGCCCAGCCGTTCGTGCTGCGTTATCCGCTCATCCACGGCGAAGGGAATTTCGGCTCCGTGGACGGCCTGGAACCCGCTTCGTTCCGCTACACCGAGTGCAAGCTCCTGCCCATCGCCGAGGAACTGCTGGCAGAACTGAAGCAGCGCACCGTGGACATGCGGCCGACCTACGATGGGTCGAAACAAGAGCCGGTCGTTCTGCCCGCCCGCTTTCCGAATCTGCTGGTCAACGGCGTGGCCGGGATCGCCGTCGGCAGGGCCACCACCATTCCGCCGCACAACCTCGGTGAAGTGATCCGCGGGGCCTTGCTGCTGATCGACGACCGCAATGCCACGACCTCCCAACTGCTCGACCGCATCAAGGGGCCGGACTTTCCCTTAGGCGGGCGGGTGCTGGCTGACCGCAAGACGCTTCGCAGCATCTACGAGGAAGGCACCGGCAGCATCAAGGTCCAGGGCGAATGGAAGCTCGAAGAAGTCGGTCGCAAGAAGCAAATCGTCATCACCTCGATTCCCTACGGCGTCAACCGGGCCGCCCTGGAAGAAAGCATTGGGACCATCATCGCCGAGCGGAAACTTCCGCAACTGACCAACCTGATCAACGAGTCGAACGAGCGTGAAGGCACCCGCCTCGTGCTGGAACTGAAGCAGGACGCCGATCCCGAAATCATCATGGCGTACCTGTTCAAGCACACCGCCCTACAGCAGAACTTCGCTTACAACATGACCTGCCTGATCCCGGCGGTGGACCAGCCGGGCAAGCTCGTTCCGCGTCGGCTCGGTTTGCGGGACATGCTCCTGCACTTCCTCGACTTCCGCTTCGAGACCGTCCAACGCCGCTTCCAGTTCGAGTTGGAGCAGCTTCGGCAGCGCATCCACATCCTCGAAGGTTTTCGGGCGATCTTCCACGATCTGGACAAGGCCCTGCGACTGATCCGCGAGAGTCAGGGCAAGCAGGACGCGGCCGAGCGGCTGATGAAAGCCTTCAAACTCGACGCGACGCAGGCCGACGCCATTCTCGAGATGCTCCTGTACAAGATCGCCCAACTGGAGATCAAAAAGATCCTCCAGGAGTTGAAGGAAAAGAAGGAACAGGCCCGGCAGATCGAGGAAATCCTCCGCTCGGAGCGGAAGCTGTGGGGCGTGGTCAAGAAGGAGCTGGAGGAGATCGCCGAGAAGTTCGGCGACAAGAGGCGGACGCGGATCGTCTCCGAAGAGGAGATGCTGGAGTTCGATCCCGAGGCGTACATCAGCCGGGAGAACACCAACGTGGTGGTCACCCGGGACGGCTGGATCAAGCGGGTAGCCCGGCTTCAGTCGGTGGAAAGCACTCGTGTTCGGGAAGGCGATTCGGTCTTGGCCGTGGTGCCGGGCAGCACCCTGGATCACGTCGTCTTCTTCAGCGACGACGGCGTGGCGTTCACCATGCGAATTCACGAAGTCCCGGCCAGCAGCGGCTATGGCGAGCCGATCAGCAAATTTTTCCGTCTCGGCGAGGGTGCCCGGATCGTCGCCGCCTTGCCCACCGATCCCCGCTTCGTCCCGCCGGAAGGGCAGCCGAGCAACGGCGAACCGCGTCCGCCGTATCTGGTCGTCGTCACCGCCCAGGGGCAGGTCTTGCGAATCCCCTTCGCTCCCTTCCGCACGGAATCCACGGTCCGCGGCCGGCAATACGTCCGGCTCGGCGAGGGCGACAAGGTTGTGTTCGTGCAGTTGCAGCGGGACGAGCGCTCGATCTTCCTGGCCAGCGAGAGCGGCCACGTCATCCATTTCCCGCTCGACCAGATCAACATCCTGTCCGGCGTGGGCAAGGGCGTCATGGGCATCAAACTCGACGACGGCGACCGCTGCCTCGGGGCCGCTCTCATCCGCAATCAGAACGACATGCTGGTGGTCGAAACCACGGGCGAGAAGCGCATGGAGTTCTACGGCAGTCGGGAATTGACTAGTCGGGGCGGACGCGGCATCCAGGCGGTCAAACGCACCAACTTCGTTCGGATCGTGCCCTCACCGATCCAGCTGGTCAACTGGGACGAGATCGAAGCTGCGGCCAATTCCTGAGGCGGTCTCCCCTATTGCCCCAGGAAAAAGACGTAGCCGAAATACCCGGCAGCGCCCACGATGCCGAAGATGACCGCGAGCATGAGAACGAAGGTGATAATGCCGCCCACCGAACTGAAGAAGCGGCGGAACATCTTGCTCCGCTTGTAGCGGCGTTCTTCCTGCTCGATGTTCTGCATGAAGCTCTTGACGGTTTCCGCTCGGCGTTCGGCCTTGGCCTGAAGGCCACGGGCCTGAAGGGCGGTGGCGAATTCCCGATACGTCGCCAGGGGCCGGTACTGGCCTTTGGCCTGTCGGCTCGCTTCCGTCTTGTTGTCCAACTGTTTCGATTTGATGAGGTCGAAGACCTGGTGGGTCTTGAGGCGGCGGTGGACGTACTCGCCGTCGGCATCCTTGTAGCGGATGAACCAATAGTCCTGCTCCGGCGTCGGGGTTTCGCTGGGCGTCTCGACCGGCATTTTCGCCGGGCCTTTGGTCGTCATCGGCGTCGGCCCGGTGGTCTTGGCTTTCGAGGGAACTGCGGGCGTCAGACCGCCAATACGGCCGGTTGCTCCCTCGATGAAGCTGAGCGTCTCGTTGTGCAGGCCCAACTCCTCGATGGCGGCGATGACCTCGGCGCAGCTTTGGAAACGGTGCTCCGGCTTTTTCTGGATCATCTTGGCGACGATCAGATCGAGTTTTTCGGGGACCTCGGGATTGTGCTTGCGGATCGGCTCGAAGCGGCCGTCTTCCTTGGCCTTGATGAGTTCGAGCGTGGTCGTGCCCTTGAACGGCATCTGGCCAGTGAGGAAGACGTAGAGCATGCAGCCGATGGCGTAGATGTCGGTACGGGCGTCCACATGCTTGGCGTTGGCGGCCTGCTCGGGGGACATGTAGTAGGGCGTGCCTGCACCCATGCCACTTTGCGTCAGGCTCATGTCTTCGTCGAGGGCCTTGGCCAGGCCGAGGTCGGCGACCTTGACCACCCCCTTGCTTGTAATCATGACGTTATCGGGCTTGATGTCCCGGTGGATCATGTTCTTCTCGTGAGCGTACTGCATGGCATGCAGGACCGCCAAGGTGATGTGCAGGGCGTCGCCGACGTTGAAGCGGCCCAGCTTCTTGAGCCAGTGTTGCACGCTTTGCCCGTCGATGAACTCCATTGCGAACAACTGGAGGCCCCGTTCCTCGGCCACGCGGTAGCCGCGGACGATGTTGGGATGATCGAGGTTGCACTGGATGCGGGCTTCGCGTTTGAACCGTTCGACGAAGTCCTTGTTGTCCGCGAGGTGCTTGGCCATCACTTTCAGAGCGCAGGGCCGTTCGATGCTCATCTCGATGGCCTGATAGACCGAGCCCATGCCGCCCTTGCCCAGGAGCTTGATGAGCTTGAAATCGCCCAGGATGCTGACCTTTTCCTGAGCCGGCTTGGCCGGTGCCGAAGGAGCAGCAGCCCCGCCGGGACCGAGGGCTTGCGTGGCATCGGGATTGGCGGGCTTTGCTGCTTTGGGGTCAAGGCCCTGGGTGACGTCCAGATTGGCGGGTTTGGCCGGGGACTGAAGAGCCTGGGTAGCGTCGAGATTGGCCGGAGCGGGTCGCTGTGGACTTTCCAAGGCCTGGGTCGAGTCCAGCGAACCCGTATTGGTCGGTTTGCTGATGAGTCCTTCGGTCGCCCCGAGGTCCGGTTGTTGCACGCTGAAGCCCTTGTCCTGTGCGTCTTTGGAGCCTACGACGGTGGCATCCACGGGCTGCTTGCCTTCACTGGTCTTGTCCATGAGAACTGCCTCCGCAGATGGAATAAGCCGACTCGGGATGATCCCAATGAAAACACGCACGGCAGGTTCCGCTGAACCGCCGAATTGAAATCCAGACCGGCAGCTGGGAGGACAGCCGCTATCTTGTGGATTATCACCTGCACCGCTACCGTCCGCAAGGACTTTCGCTCTTGCCTGACTTCCCAATCAGGCTTTGCTGGTCCGAATGCGCTGCCTTTTTGGCTTCAAGCCTCTTGCAGGCTGCCAGCCGATTTGCCATCATAACTTGAAGACTTGCCCTGGGGTATGACCCGCCTGCCGTTCCGCTTCCGCACTGCGAACGGCTGCTAATGACCCGCCAGCGAGGTGTTTCGATGCGTTTGAGCGTACTCCTGGTGCCGACCGCATTGGCTCTCCTCAACGTGCTCGCCGCGAAAGCCGCGGACCCGAAGCAGCCGGTCGTGCCGGAGCAGGTCAGCTACTACCGGGACGTGCGGCCGATTTTGGTGCAGCACTGCCAAGGCTGCCATCAGCCGGCCAAACCGCTGGGCAATTACGTCATGACTTCGGTGGCAGGGCTTTTGGCCAAGGGGGACAGCGACGAACCCGGCGTCGTCCCCGGCCATTCTGAGCAGAGCATGCTCATCAAGCAGATCACGCCGCAAAACGGCGAAAAGCCGGCCATGCCCAAGGGCAAAGATCCCCTCAGCGAGTTTCAAGTGGCCGTCATCACCCGCTGGATCGCCCAGGGAGCCAAGGATGACACCCCCATGACCCAGCGGGTCGAGGTCACGCCGGACAATCCGCCGGTCTACGAACTGCCGCCCATCATCACCGCCCTGGATTTCTCTCCGGACGGCAATCTCCTCGCCGTCTCGGGATACCACGAAGTGCTGTTGCACAAGGCCGACGGGTCGGGACTGGTCGCCCGGCTGGTCGGCATGTCAGAGCGGATCCAATCCCTGGCCTGGTCGCCAGACGGTAATCGGTTGGCGGTCAGCGGCGGTTCACCGGGACGCTTCGGCGAAGTGCAGGTCTGGGAGATTCAGCGGAAGACCCGCGATCTGGGCGCGCTCACCGATGCCGGAATGCGGCTGGCCGCTCTGCCGGGCGATGGCGGCTTCGGCATTCTCCTGGCCGCAGGCCCGGCCTTCCTGGAGTTCGGCAAGATTCCAACCGACGAAGTGGTGAGTGCCAGGCTGAAGCTGTCTCAGTCCGTCACTAACGACACCATTTACGGGGTGAGCTGGTCGCCGGACGGCACCAGGATCGCCTTCGGCTGCGGCGACAACACCGTGCGGGCCATCGACGCCTCGACGGGCCAGCAAGTCCTGTATCAAGGGGCACACAACGACTGGGTCCTGGACACGGCGTTTTCCGTGGATGGCGAACACCTGGTCTCCGTCAGCCGGGACCGCTCCATGAAGCTGACCGAAGTGGCCACGCAGCGATTCGTGGACAATGTCACCAGCATCACGCCGGGCGCGCTCAAGGGCGGCCTGATGACCGTGGACCGCCGACCCGTCGTGGATCGCAAATGGCAGAAGGTGCCGCCGGACACTCCGGGAGCCGCGCCCAAGCGGTATGACGAAATTCTCGCCGCCGGCTCGGACGGCACGCCTCGGCTGTTCAAGATGCACCGCGAAGCCAAGCGGGTCATCGGCGACGACTTCAACAAGATTCGGGAATACCCGGCCATGCCGGGCCGCGTGTGCTCCGTCCGCTTCAGCCCGGACGGCAAGCGGTTTATCGCCGGAAGCAGTCTGGAAGGCAGAGGCGAAGCCTGGATTTACGGGACCGATAACGGGAAAGTCCTGACCAAACTCGAAGGCGAACTCGGTCCCATTTACGCCGTCGCTTTCCACATCAGCGGCGAGCGGGTCGCGGTGGCCGGGTTCAACGGCGTCGTCCGCATCCACGACGCCAGCACGGGCAAGCTCATCAAGGAGTTTGCCCCTGCACCGCTGAAGCCGAACGTGGCGGCGAAGTGAACTTGGTTCATGAACGGATGAGCAAGGATCCGACGAGAGACGACCATGAGAAACCGACTGTTTATCGCTGTCGTCACCTTGGTTGTTGTGGCGCCGGTCGCAGGTCGGGCAGGAGAAAAGCTCCCCGAGGGATGGCGGCTGACGGGTCTGGAAGTCTTTCCACCGTCGGTTGAATTGAGCAGTCCGTTCTCCTACCGGCAGCTGCTCATCACCGGAACGGCTGAGAATGGCGAACGGCTGGATGTGACACGCCTGGTCGCCTTTGAAGCCGTTGGCGATGTCGCCCGCATCACGCCGACCGGCATCGTGCGGCCGACCAGGGATGGAAGCGGAGCGATCCGCATCGCGTTCAACGGCTTGGCCGCCGAGGTGCCGGTCAAGGTTTCGGGGCACTCCGAACGCTACCAGGTCAGTTTCTTCCGCGATGTCATGCCGGTGCTCGGCAAGCTGGGTTGCAACTCCGGTACCTGCCACGGGGCACAGCAGGGCAAAAACGGCTTCAAACTGTCGCTGCGCGGCTACGATCCGCTCTTCGATCATCAGGCCCTGACGGACGAGATCGAAGCCCGCCGGATCAACCGGGCTGCTCCAGATCAGAGCCTCATGCTGCTCAAGCCGTCCGGCGGCGTGCCGCATGTCGGCGGGGTTCTGATGCAGCCTGGCGAACCGTACTACGATCTGCTCCGGCTGTGGATCGCGGAAGGCGTCAAGTACGATCCGGCCAGCGCCCGCGTGGCGGC
Source organism: uncultured Planctomycetota bacterium (assembly GCA_937944855.1). Taxonomy (GTDB): domain Bacteria; phylum Planctomycetota; class Planctomycetia; order Gemmatales; family HRBIN36; genus JANWWR01. Next base: position 75,469 of record CALFAY010000024.1, on the reverse strand, counting down.
CATCGACGTGTATCCGAAAAACCCTGTGGCTCCGCTGCCGGGCATGAAGCAGCAGTTCGCGGTGATCGCTACCTACACCGACGGTTCGACCCGCGACGTCACCCTGGAAGCGTTCTTGGAAAGCAGCAACACCGAGATCGCTACGGTGGACAAGCACGGCCTGGCGACTTCGCTCCGCCGCGGCGAGGCGACCATGCTGGCCCGCTACGAAGGGGCCTATGCCGCCAGCACCCTGGTCGTCATGGGCGACCGCAGCGGCTTCGTCTGGAAGGACGTGCCCGAGTACAACTGGATCGACACGCTGGTGTACGAGAAGCTCCGGCAGGTCAAGGTCCAGCCCAGCGACGTTTGCACGGACAACGAATTCCTCCGCCGCGTCTATCTCGACCTGACCGGCCTGCCTCCCGAACCGGAGGTCGTCAAGGCCTTCCTCGCTGATCCCCGCCCGAGCCGGGAAAAGCGGGAAGAGCTGGTGGACAAACTGATCGGCAGCCCGGATTACGTCGAGCACTGGACCAACAAATGGGCGGATCTTTTGCAGGTCAATCGTAAATTCCTCGGCGATCAAGGGGCGATGGCCCTGCGGAACTGGATCCGGCAGGCGATTGCCGACAACATGCCCCACGACAAATTCGCCTACGCCATCCTGACGGCGTCCGGCTCCAACGTCGAGAACCCGCCGGCCGCATACTACAAGATCCTCCGCGACGCCGACGCGGCGATGGAGAACACGACCCATCTGTTCCTGGCCATCCGCTTCAACTGCAACAAGTGCCACGACCACCCGTTCGAGAAGTGGACCCAGGACCAGTATTACCATCTGGCTGCGTACTTCGCTCAGATCGCCCGCAAAGAAGACCCGAAGTACAAGGGGCAGAAGATCGGCGGGACGGCGGTCGAAGGAGCTGTGCCTTTGGTCGAGATCATCGAAGACACGGGCAGCGGCGAAGTGAAGCATGAGCGCACCGGCAAGGTGACGCCGCCGAAGTTCCCCTACGAGCACGGCGACATGCCGCCGACCGCGGGCAGCCGCCGCGAACAGCTGGCCCGTTGGATCACTTCCAAGGAGAACCCGTACTTCGCCCGCAGCTACGTCAACCGTATCTGGAGTTATCTGCTGGGCGTCGGACTGATCGAGCCGGTGGACGACATCCGGGCCGGCAACCCGCCCACCAATCCGAAACTGCTCGACCGCCTCACCGAAGAGTTCGTCAAGAGCGGCTTCAATACTCGCGAGCTTATGCGGACGATTTGCAAGTCACGGACCTACCAACATTCGATCCGGGTCAACGACTGGAACGCGGACGACGAGATCAACTACTCCCGCGCCCTGCCGCGCCGGCTGCCCGCCGAGGTGCTCTACGACGCCATCCACAAGGTGCTGGGCGCGACAAGCCGTCTGCCCGGTCTGCCGCCGGGTGCTCGGGCCGCCCAGTTGGTCGATTCCAACGTCGAAGTGCCGGGCGGCTTCCTGGAACTGTTCGGCAAACCGCCGCGGGAGAGCGCCTGCGAGTGCGAACGCTCCAGCGGCGTGATGCTTGGGCCGGTACTGGCCCTGGTCAATGGTCCAGTGATCTCGGACGCCCTCCGCGACCCGAACAACCGCCTGGCGAAGCTGGTCGCCTCCGAGCCGGACGACGCCAAGGTGATCCACGAGATCTTTCTGGCCATCCTGTGTCGGCCGCCGACGCCGACGGAACTCGAAATGGCCCTCCAGACCATGCGTTCCGCTGAGCCGGAGTTCAATCGGCTCCTCGCCGAGTACAACCGCCGGTTGCAGCAGCTTCAGGACTACGAACAGACGCTCCCCGCCAAGCAGGCCGCCTGGGAGGCGGAGATGAAGAAGCTCACCGCCTGGGAAGTCCTGCCTGCCGGCGAACTAACTGCCGCTAACGAAGGCGTCAAGTTCGAAAAGCAAGGCGATGGTTCCTATCTGGTCACCGGACCGAACAAGGGACCGGAAATCTACACGGTGAAGCTCAAGACCAAGGCGGCCCTCCTGCACGGTCTGCGTCTGGAGACGCTTGCCGACGGGCGACTGCCCGCGAACGGGCCGGGCCGCGCCAGCAACGGCAATTTCGTCCTCAACGAACTGAAGGTCTTCGTCGCCCCGGCTGACAAGCCTGAAGAGGCCAAGCCAGTCGCGCTGCACAATCCCCAGGCCGACTTCGCCCAGGATGGCTTCCCGATCGCCAATGCCATCGACGGCAATACCAACACCGGCTGGGCAGTCGCACCACAGTTCGGCAAGACCCATGTGGCCGCGTTCGAGTTCAAAGAACCGATCAAGGCCGAGGGCGAAGTCATCCTCACGGTGGTGATGGAGCAACATTATCCTGGCAAGGACCACAACATCGGGCGTTTCCGCATCTCGGTCACCGCTTCGCCCGGCCCCTTCAAGCTCCAGGGACCGCCGGACGCCGTGGCCGCCATCTTCACTGTGCCCGAAGAGCAGCGGACGCCGGAGCAGAAGGACGCCTTGGCCCGCTACTTCCGCAGCCAAGACAAGGAATTGGCCCGGCTTCAAAAGGAAGTGACCGACTTCGGCCATCCGGGTAGTGCCCGCCTGGTCGGAGCGCAGGACGTGGCTTGGGCTTTGCTCAACAGCCCGGCTTTCCTGTTCAATCATTGATCTACCACCTTCCCCAAGTCGGCAGCGCGGGACGCTGCGACCGCCCCGCGCTGCTCCCTCCTTTTGTTTGGATTGACAGCCATTCGGATCGGCCGTAGAAAATGGCCCGCACATCCGGACGTTGCTGCCCGTGACGACCCGGTCCCGCACCCGCTCACCGAGATCACGGAGGATCTCCGCATGACCAACCGCTCCGCTGTTATGGCTCTTCTGGGGTTGGCCCTTGCTTCGCCGGGAGGGCTGAGCGAGGAAATCCGTTGGCGCTTCGACTACAACGCCGCCCGGCGGGATGCTTCTCAGGAGCAGAAGTTGATCCTGCTCGACATCGGCACCGAGCAATGCTTCTGGTGCAAGAAACTGGACGCCGTCACCTTCCGCGATCCGACCGTCATTCGCCTCCTCGAGGGGCGATTCATTCCCATCAAGGTCGATGCCAATCGAGAACCGCGACTGGTTTCCGCCTTGCAGGTGCAGTCCTACCCGACCTTGCTCGTGGCTGCCCCGGACGGCCGCATCCTGGAACGGCACGAAGGCTTTGTCGGCCCGACGGAGATGAAGCGACTGCTCGACAGCGCCTTGACGAAGATGCCGCCAACGGGAAATACCACGTCCGAAAACGCGTCCGCAGTTTCCCCGATCGCGCCGGACCCCTCCCGAACCAATCCGCTGAACCTCCGCAGCGAGGAAGCCCGCCGTCTGCTGGCGACGGCCCGAACCGAACTGGCTTCGGGCTGCCTGCTCAGTTGCCTGGAGCGATGCCGACGCCTGACCAGGGATTACCCCGATCTTCCCGAGGCCGAGGCCGCTCGCACCCTGCAACGGCAGATCGCCGTGCAAACCGATCTGGCCCGCAAGGCCCAGGCCGAACTGACCGCTCAACTGGGCGATCTTTACTGGGAACGAGCCGCTGAGTTGCTGCGGATGGATCGACCTCAAGAAGCCGTCGAATTGCTCGACCTGCTCATTCACCTCGATCCCGAATCGCCGCGGGCACAGTCCGCCCGGCTGGAACTGCTCCGCGTCCAGAAGCGTCTGGCCGACGCCTCCGCCCTCCGCTCCGGGGACGCCGTCCGCGGGCAATCGCCGTAACGGCTCGCTTAATCCCAGGCCGTCAACAAAACACTGGCACTTGACGAACAGATCGGCACAATAAAGCCGGACTGGAAAGCCTCGGCTTTCCAGATCCGTCCCGAGGATTCCATCTAGTCGCGGAAGCCGCATCGAGGAGTTGCCATGACGCGATCCGTCTACTTCGCTCTGGTCGCCCTGACCCTGTACGCTTCAGGAACCGTGACGCCCGCAAACGCAGCCGTTCAGTCCCAAGGCAAAGGCAGCATCGAGATGAAACCGTTCGGCAAGACCAAAGACGGTGAAAGCGTGGAACTGTACACTCTTCGCAATGACTCCGGGATGACCGTTCAGATCATGACGCTGGGCGGCATCGTGACGTCCATCCTGACGCCGGACCGAGACGGCAAACTCGACGACGTGACGCTCGGCTTCGATACCCTGGAGGGCTACCTGGCTGGCCATCCGTACTTCGGCTGCATCACCGGCCGAGTCGCCAACCGCATCGCGGGAGGCCGCTTCGTTCTCGACGGCAAGGAATACAGGCTCGCCACCAACAACGGACCCAACCACATCCACGGCGGCCTCAAAGGCTTCGACAAGCTCGTGTGGAAAGCGGAAGCACGTCAGACCGACCAAGGGCCTCAGCTCATCCTCCGCTACACGAGCAAAGACGGCGAGGAAGGCTATCCGGGAAACCTGAACTGCACGGTCAAGTACACGCTGACTAACAGAAACGAACTGAAGATCGAATACGAAGCCACGACCGACAAGCCGACCCCGGTGAACCTGACCAATCACGCCTACTTCAACCTCGGCGGCAAAGCGGCCGGCAACGTGCTGGATCACGAAATCCAGATCTTCGCCGACCGCTACACGCCGACGGATGCCACTCTGATCCCGACAGGCGAGATCAAGTCTGTCGAAGGCACACCGCTCGACTTCCGCAAGCCGCGCAAGATCGGTGAACGGATCGCGGAAATCAAGGCCGATCCGGTCGGTTACGACCACAACTTCGTGCTCAACAGTGGCGGCAAGGAACTGGCCTTGGCGGTCAAGGTGTACGAGCCGAAATCGGGAAGGACTTTGGAGATGTACACCACCGAACCGGGTGTGCAGTTCTACACCGGCAACTTCCTGGACGGCTCGATCAAGGGCAAGAACGGCGTCGCCTATGGCAAGCACCACGGCTTGTGCCTCGAAGCTCAGCATTTTCCCGACGCCGTTAACAAGCCGAACTTCCCCAGCGTGGTCCTGCGTCCCGGGGAGACCTATCGGCAGACCACGATCTACAAGTTCGGCGTCCGCTGAAGCTCGGACAGCGAATCAGACTCAGAGCGTTCAGCCGCGCAGACCCTCGGCCCGCATGAGCCGATCCGTGGCCGCGTAGGCTTCTTTGACCCAATCCACGATCTTGTCGGGTTCGGGGGAGTATTCCAGCTCCAGGCTGACGGCTCCGTCAATGCCCAGGGCCTTGATTTCCCGGAGATAGGGCGGGAAATCGACCACGCCGCGGCCCGGCGGGAGGTCGCCGTGCACTTTGCCGTCGCAGTCGCTGATGTGGACGTGGATCGCCTTGCCCTTGAGCCGACGCAGTTCTTCCGGCTTGATGTGGGCCAGGGTCAAGTGCGAGATGTCGATGTTCGCCTTGACGGCAGGATGGTTCACCTCGTCGAGAAACCGCACCATGCTGTCCACGCTGTTGAGCAGGGACAGTTTGAACGGCTCCAGCTCCAACGCGATCTGCACGCCGAGATCTGCCGCATAATCGCCCAGAGTTTTCAGATTCTTGACGGCGGTCTGCCATTGCTCCCGGGGCGGAATGACCTGCTGCTCCCAGATGTACTCGCCCAGCACCAGCAGGACGTTGCGGGCTTCGTATTCGTAGGCCAGGTCCAGATATGCCTTGACCCGTTGCACGGAGAAACGCTGCACGCTGGGGTTGAAGTCGATCAGGCCGACGGCGACACAGGCGATGCTCATGATCGGCAATCCGGCCCGGTCGCATTCCCGCTTGATGAGACAGCGTTCCTTGATGTCGATGTCGAGCGGATCGGTGAAGATGTCGATGCTGTCGAAGCCGATCTCGCGGGTCATGCGGATGCCGAAAGCCGTGTCCCGTCCCGCCTGTGCCCATGCGGAATTGATCAATCCGAGTTTCATCGCTGCTGACTCCCGTACCCGTCGTACCTTCTTCCGCGACGCTCCCGTCAGGGGCGGGGTTTTCCGCTACCTGACCGCCGCCGAGCGTATTCCACCGCTAAGCCGAAGTCAATCGGCAGGGATACAATGAGCCGTTGACTGAAGGCAGAACGGCATCAACATTCGGCGACCAGGCCATGAGTCGAGAAATCCCGGTCGGAAACACGCACCTTCTGATTGGCGACTGCCGGCGGATACTGCCCACGCTGCCCAGCGACTCGGTGCGGGATCAGATACGGGCTGTGCGAGGCACAGGGTTAGCCAAGCATTCTGGGTGCATAGCGCGGAGGCCTGTTTTCAATCCTCGCCCTGGGCTTTGGTAAAACCAGGCTCGCCGTTGAACTCAGGCAGTTTCTCCACATGGACCCAGCGATGCTCCGCTGCGATGCGTTGCAGCAGGGCAAAAAGATCAGCGTCCGTCAGGTCCTGTGCCGGGTTCCTGGCAATGAATCGACACCGATAGTGATCGACACAGTCGATCATCGTGCCCTTGTCGGGATAAACCTGGGTCCCGCGGTTGGAAATCATCTTCAGCTTCAATGCCGTGCCTTCGGCAAGACGTTCGAGAGCCGGGCCGAGCTTATCCGGCAATAACCCGCTTTCAACAAAGATGTCGGCTCCGATCAGGCGACGGCTGGCGGGCCGGACCATGACCGGATCGGACGGCAGCCGTGGAATCTTCAGCTCTTTGTAGGCACGCGTCGAGATCGTCTTGGGAGTCCTGCCCAGATTGGCGATGATGGCATCGGTATAAGCCGTCGTGGATGTGGCCAAGCCGCTGTCGTAGCCGACCACGTCGCCGGTCTTGTGCTTGCCGTCTTCCAGGGTGATCAGAATGGCATTTTCGATCTGCGATGCCGCCTCGAACTCGCCCAAGTACCGCAGCATCATCACACCGCTGAGGATGACGGCTGTCGGATTGATGACGTTCTTCCCGGCGTACTTCGGAGCCGTGCCGTGAACCGCCTCGAAGATGGCCACGTCGTTGCCGAGATTGGCACTGGGTGCAAAACCCAGACCGCCGATCAGTGCACTGGTCAGGTCGGAGAGAATGTCTCCGTTCATGTTGGTCGTAACGATGATGTCGAATTGCTCAGGCTTTTTAACCAACTGATGGGCGCAATTGTCAACGATAATGTGCCAGGACTGGATGTCCGGGTACTCTTTGGCGATCTCCTCGAAGGTGCGCTTCAGCATTCCTTCCGTGAGCTTCATAATGTTGGACTTCGTGGCACAGGCGACGCTTTTGCGTCCCTCGCTGCGGGCCAGTTCGAAGGCCAGACGGACAATCTTTTCACAGCCCTTGCGGCTGATCAGTTTCAAGCACTGGGCCACGCCGGGCGTCTGCATGTGCTCGATGCCGGCGTAGAGGTCTTCGACGTTTTCACGAACGACTACAAGGTCGATGTTCCGACCGCTGTACGGCGTCTTGATCCCGGGCAACTCGCGCACCGGGCGGATGTTGGCGAAGGTTTCGAAGAGTTTGCGAAGGGTGACGTTCGCTGACTTCTCCCCGTAACCCACCGGGGTCCCGAGAGGTCCTTTCAGGACGCAGCGGGTCTTGCGGATGGACTCGATGGTTTCCGGAGGCACACCGGAGGGGATGCCACGCTTGAAGACGCTTTCCCCAGCCGGGCGCTCTTCCCAGACGATGTTCACGCCGGTGGCGTCAATGATCCGCCGGGCACTTTGCACGCACTCCGGCCCGATGCCATCCCCTGGAATCAAGGTCACGAGTTTGTCCGATTTGGCAGCCATGTCAGCATTCCTGTGCTTTTGACGCTTGCGATGTCAATGCAAAAGAAACGGGCCTTAATCCACGTCCTCGATGGCGTAGTAATCGCCGTTCTCGGGAATTTCTCGGGTAGCGCGCCAGCGGCGTCCCTAGTCGATCAGGTACTCGACGGCCGGCCCGGACCAGTCCGCGGGCATGAGGAGAATCAGCCCCTCGTTGGGTTTGAAGTTCATCATCGCCGTCACGACGGCCCGCAGCGGGTCAGGCTCGTACCAGCCGGCGAAGGAGCGAGGGTCGATCGCAGCGCAGTCGGCGGTGTAAACGAACCGCACGTTGGGCGGAATCTCCAGAGCCGAAACCCAATGGCCGTTGCGGATTCCAAGGACCACCAGCAAGCGACCATCGCTGACGTGCCTTAAGGAGCGCAGATACAACAACATTTCCTCTTTGTTGCGGTAGTAGGCGATGCCGACGCTGAACGGTTCCCTGATGTCGATCGCCGAGGGCATGCAAACTACCCGCGACTTAGGAAACTCTTGCGTTGACATGTTCCCCCTCAACAAAAATGGCCGGAGAATATCACCCCGAGTGACATTCTCCGGCCTCCCTCCGATGCGACGGGTCACGCCGTATCGGCCCTCAGCCACGCAAGTTATCAGAAGCCGCCAATCCGACTCCTCGGCGGATTCTCGGCCTTCCTGCCTCTTCCCTGAGATAGTGTGCCGCTTCCAGCCTGTCAAGAGTTGTTCCGCGATTTTTTCACTGGGTCGTCGGAAAGTGTGAAGACAAGAATACTTTTGCCGGTTCGGGTGCTGATGTCGGTATGCAGGCTCACCACGCGAACACCGAGAATCTGCTCCACCGCCGTCACGAGCAGGTCCCGGCCGTGTTCGATCAATTCGACGCGAAGCTGCTTGATCAGGTCCCGTCCACGGTGCGGGTCTTCCACCTCCGCCAAGCGCTGTTCCGCGGGCGTCAGCACGCCGCGCAGCCGCACCAACGCCATATCTTCGACCAGGAAGGTGCGGACCTCGCGCGGGCCTCGTCCCATGTATTCGCGCTTGAAGCGAATAATGGCATTGCTGATTTCGGTCTCCAACTCGCCACGGCTTCTCAAGGGACGCTCCATGAGCACGACTCGTCTCGTTCTTCCAGGGCGAGAATTCGATCGCGGGTCATTGTAAGCGCTGCGGAAAGCCGTGTCGGCGTCCGGCTCTGGACCTCACCCTGCCCCCAATCAATGGCGCAGGGAAGTGTGCGACGTCTTGGCAATTCCTAAACCCCGTAAATAGCCTGATCGGCGGTGATTCTAAGACCCTCTAAAAAAATCACCGAGAGAGGCATTTAAGAGATCAGAATGCAGCCCATGTCCAGGAACGCCTGATAAAGATCCGGCCGACGGTCGTAACGAATCCGCAAACGCCGAAAGTGTTGCAGCCAACTGAGCGTCCGTTCCACAACTTGGCGATACACCCTCAACCCGCAGCAATGCTAAGTATGGCGAAGTCTCAACACCGGCTCGATGCCCACCGGTAGAGGAAGCAGCAGCCAAAACGACTTGGATCGAGGCCGGAATCAATCACCGCTCGGGACCAGTCGAACTTGTCGGCTCCCCGCAGGTAGGCCAACAGGACGCGATGGATCTTAGGGCAGACGCTGGCTTGGGTCCAGTCGCGGTGCCGTGGCTAGCAGGTCATGAACAGGTCATGCCGCTGCCGCAATAGAGTTCCTTGGACAACCTCTCTTAGGGGATACCCGTGATCAGCACGAAGAGAATCCCGGTGAGGGCTTGGCGGTTGCTGATCGGTTTGCGGCCCGGGAAGCGAAAACGCCGCGCCTTGAGCGGCGGCAGGCGCGATTCGATCAAAGCCCACAGTTGATCATCCAGAATCGGCCTGGCCATTGGGCACCTCCTTGCACGCCGAATCCCGCAACACCAATGTGGATTTGAAACACAAGGTCATTCTGCTAGAGAAGCTAAGGCTTCTGTGACGATCGTGCATCTGGCCAGCACCGTGTACCCGTAACTCCCACAGGGGTGAACAATGTATTTCTATTGGCTGCGGTGCAGAGGCTCTAGGAATAAGGCGGTCAGCTGGCGTCCTAACCGACGCACTGAGCCCTTGACAAGCGAAAGCAAGCTGTTAACTTTGGACTTACCAGACCTTTCGACACGGTAATCTCAGGTTGGTTATTTTCCATGAATCAATGATTCTCCAAAAGGACAAGGATCCTTTGGACTTCGGTGGCAACGCGCGTGGTCGGAGATGCCTGTAATGTCCCGTTCGGCCCCGCATACGGAAGCCAGGCGGCTGTTAATACTGTTGCTCTCTTAAATGATATGTCGAGGCGCTCGGCTGCCTTGGGCTAGGAGGAGGCCTATCTGCTCGACGACATAGCAGCTGGCCTGTGCGATCCCGTCTTGCGAGTGGTCGTTTTTGGCGAGTTCAATGCCAGCAAGTCAACGCTTATCAACGCCACGTTGGGCAGGAAGGTACTGCCAGCGCGGTGCCGGCCGCCTACTGGCCACATCACGCGCGTCGTTTGGGGACCCACTGACGAGGTCCGCGTACACCTTCGTGGCGGAAAGATGCAATCATGCTCCGCAGCCGACATCGAATCATTCGCCGTCCTTGACATTCACAGCCGCGCCCGCGAGGATATCGATTATATCGATATTTTTGTCACTCAACCGCCCCTTCAACAAGGGTTGGTCCTGATCGACACGCCTGACGTCAATGAGAAACAAGCCCAGACTAATCGCGCTCTTCGTGCCGTCGCTCAGGCAGACTTGGTGCTTTTTGTCCTCCGTGCCACGCAGCTGCTGGGGATGGAGGAATGCAGGGCCGTGTCGTAGATGGCAAACGAACTTCGCAAACCAGTTGTGCCGGTCTTGAACTATGTTAACCGAATCGAACCCCAGGAGCGACATGAAGGTCGGCAAAGGATCGACAGTTGGGCCCGGCGGTTTCTCCAACCAACCTTAGATAAACTATGGTTCGAGGTCAATGCCTTGGGGGCACTGCGACATGTATTACAGAGCCCCGGTGCTCCTACTCCCGATGACGATTTTGTCGCTCTCCTGGAAGCCTTGGCGAGGGCAGTACAACATCGGAAACCACTCCAAAAGAACAGTCGTTTAAGTCAGTTGATCGCTTGCCTTCAGCACCTTGAGCATTGGAACAATCGCATTCTGGAAAAGCTCAAATAGGACTACCAGCAACTCGTGAACGAGCGTAGAGCAGAAAGCAACCGCTGTGAGGAAATCCGACAGCAGATCGAGCAAGGTCGTGAGCAAGAATTGATTTACCTTCGTTCTATCATTAATACCGCCTTAGACAAGTACTTGCAGAAGCTGTGTAAAAGACTGGAAGGTAAGGACGCGCGTACGCTGGCTGCCAAGGCGCACAAATGATTGGAGGCAGCATTCCGTCTCGTTGTCGAAACCGTTGAGGAAGGGGCTAGCCAGCGCTTAGTGGAGATGGCCCGAGGCGTGGCGCCTGTTAAACCAATAGCTGTAAAAGAATTGATCTCGCTGTCCGAATATACCCCAGTCAATGCTGCGGCACCAGACAATGCAGGATACGTCATAACCGGGGCCTTGGGCGGTGCTGGACTGAGGTTTCTCATGGGTGGCCCGATAGGGGCCTTGGTGGGCGCAGCCATTGGCGGTTTTCTTAGCAATAACGCCACTAGGCAGGAACCAGATTACGTCGCTGCTTATAGAAAAGCCTTGGAAACAGATTGGAGCGACTTCCCAAAACTGCTCCGCGAAGTTTCCGCCAACGTGTTTCAGGCCCGAATTCAGGAGCTTTTAGAAGCCGTCCCAACTCGGCTAAGAGTGCTGGAACAACTTCCGGCCGGCGGGCATGAACTTACGCAGCGTCAGGATGTGGCCAGCACAATACGAAGTCTACTCGCCGCCGCTGATGGAGCACTTAGAGGGCAGTCATGATTAGACTCGCTAAGCATGAATGGGATCTGCTTCGCTCGCTGGCGGTTCAAGCCAGGATTGCGCCCGAGCGAATAAACGGTCTGGAGGCACGCTGGGAGCAGGACCGCCCCCGTCCAGGTGCACCCTACACCCTCCTGGTTGGACAGCCGGCCGTGTTGGAGCTACTCCTGGCTCGGTGGCTAGGACCTGAAGCTGTCGGCGATCGTCCGCTGGTCCTCGGACCGCAGCCGGACAGGGTGCAGCCGCCGCTTGGCCGTTGGCCCACTCGGCGTCACCACCTGCCCGGGCACGTTCTGGTCCTGGGTACTGCTTACCCGTTGACCCCCGCTCAGGAAGCGGCCCTAGCTAGTCTCGGGTTTCTTGATCAGGCGATTCTCGTCACTTCGCTGAGCCAGCCGTTGTCGCAACCGGAACGAGAACTGGCTGGCTCTTTGCGAGCGATCGCGGCGACGTTGCGCGTGTTGATTGTCGCATTGCCGAGTGACGAGATGTCCTCGGGTGAGCAGGCGGAGTTGACCGACTACGCCGTTGCTCAAGTGGCAGCTCAGGGTTTCAGCACTGACCGCTGCCCCGGTGCCGCCATCTGGTTTACGGAAGGTTCGGACAAGCGGGCGGGGGCTCTGCCGCCCATCGAGGAATGGCTTACGCCTCGCGAAACCGATGTTCGGGCGGGGCGCGACGGCATGTTGCGGCAGGCCTTAGATAACCTGCTGAGTGAGATCGACAAAGCCGACGTCCAACAAGCAGGTATCGACGTTCCGGATGAGGATTTAAACCACTGCATTGGTCAGTTTAATCACCACCTCACCGGGCTTGGGGAGAAAATGGTCCAGATGGCGGAATTAGGAGAATTCAAAACCACCGAGCAGGCCCGCCGGTTCTTTGTCGATGCGGTCCACGGTTGGACCAATGGCCAGGGCTTGCCAGCGACGACGCTCACTTACGCCGAGATGGTCCGCCCCGGCGTCAAGGCCGGACTGGCCGCCGAGGTCGAGGCCGCCGCTTTCTTACTTGAGTATGTTCCTTCCGAAAATCCCGATCCTCTTTCCCTCGGCTCCATCAATAAACTACAGACGCCAATGTCGTTGATCAATCACGCCAAGTATATCTTGTATGCAGTCCTGATCGGACTGGGTACTGCTCTTGCTCTCTTGCTTCTGACAACATGGTTGCTTTCCCCGTGGCTGGCATTACCGCTGAGCATGGTAGTCGGCATCGTCGCCGCCTTGTTTGCATACATCCTCCGCTCGCGGTCTTTTCCCCTGCTGGCCGAGCCCTCTCCAACACTTTCCGTGGCACCCCAAAAGACAACGTCAGCCCTGCGTGGTTGGTCACAGATCGAACAGCGGCTCTCCACTTGGTTCAGCTCACGGCTACGCTGCGCTCCGCCTTCGGTTCGGCAGGAATGCGAGCGCCTTCGAGCGTTGTGGCAATTGCAGGAGAACCATCGATGAATCTTCACGAAATCAAACAGAATGCTGAGCAGACCGCCGACGTTTGGGACCGTCTCGCCGGACTCCTGGCCGCGGAGCCTGGACTGGACAACCTGCGACAGCGCCTGACCGAGCGAGCTCGCAAGCTCCGCGACAATCGCTTTACCATCTTGGTCGTCGGCGAATTCAAGCGCGGAAAATCAACCGTGCTCAACGCCATGCTCGGCCAGCGCGTTTTGCCCCAGAAAGCTGCCCCCTGCACTGCCATCGTCACCCTTATCCGCTACGGCGATACGCCCTCCCTAAAGGTGATCTTCGAGGATGGCAAGATCGATACGCTGACGCCCGAACAATTCATGCAGAAGTATGAACTAAAAGTTGACGACACCGCTTGGCAGTGTGACCGCAATGATAATAACGACGAGCTGGAAAAGCAGATTCTGGATCGGTTCGGCAATATTAAAGAGGCAGTAATCTCCTATCCGCTGGCGCTGTGCCGCGACGGTGTCGAATTGGTTGATTCGCCATGTCTAGGCGAACATCCGGCCCGCGAACGCCGCGTGCTCGATTTCCTGACCAAGGCTGACGCCATCGTCATGGTTCTGAGCGCTACCCAACTGCTCAACCAACGTGAGCTACGCTTCATCACCAACACGCTGGAGCCGCTGGGCAAACGCCACAACCTCTTCTTCCTGATTAATCGCTGGAATCAGATCCTCGAGGGACTGGTCGATCCCAACGACCCCGAGGAGGTCAGACGTGAGTTTGCCGAGCAGGGGAAGCTGATCGACGCTCGCCTGAAGCCGCTGTGCCGCGTGGACGGCAACGACCTTTCAGCCAAACGCATTTTCCGCATCAACGCTCTTGGGGCACTCCAGCAACGGCTGGCCTCGACGCCTAACGCTGCCAAGCTGCGGGAAACCAACGTCCCCGCGTTCGAGGATGCTCCGGTCAACTTCCTGAGCAAGGAACGCCATCGCGCCCGTTAGCTAAGCGACGGCACCCTGGTCCGCGAAACCCGCGCTGCCCTTAATAAGTTCGTTGAGGCGCAGAAGATTAATGTTAACAAACCGCTGGAGGAACTCAAGAAGAAACACACCGAACTGCAACCCAAGCTGCAATTTCTCCGCGACGTGGGCCAGCACATTGACAACTACCTGACCTCCAAGGCCAGCGTGGTGTCGCAGCAGTTATGTGACTCGTTTGACGAGTATGCCTCAGAGCACATCGAGAAGCCGTTGCCCGAGATGGTGGAAAAACTAGATCTGGGGGAGGCCGGCTCAATGTTGGATAGCTTAGTTGCCCTTGTTGGGGATTTGTGGCATCCCAAAGGGAAGAAGTTCAGGGACAGGATCTCCGCGCACTTGGAGTCCCAAATCTCCCAATATCTCAAGCCAAAGCTTAACGCTTGGGCCAATGGCTACGCTAAGACCATCCTTAAACGGTATGGCGGTTGATCTAAAGCGCGAGCTGCACAAGGAGGCCAGCAAATACCTCGACGTACTGGAACAGATCGACGAGCAGATGGGCCAGCCCGGCCAACAGTTGACCGACGTGCAGCAGATACAGAAATGGCTGTCGGAGGCTCTGGCCAGGGGGACGGGGTCAACGTCGGCCTCAGCAAGTTTAGCATCGACCTAACCCCGTTCATTATTACGGTTTTGATGGCACTAATGACTCATCAGATGTACCTGCCCGGCATTGGTCTAGCGGTCAGCGCTATCCTGATGCTCGTGCGGTGGAATCGCGTGGGAGGAAAGAACCGCAGCCAGGTGCTGGATGGAATTCGCTCCAAGATGCATGAGTTCAGACTGTCGCAGCACGAGGTGATTCGGAAGGCCGTGGGCCAACAGTTGTGCGAACTGAAAAACCAGATCATCAGGAAGATCGAGGACGACATTGCCATGATTGATGGCTCAATCAAGACACTCATCACCCAGAAGGAACGGCACCAGGCGTCCACGAAGCCGCGGTTCGAGCAATTAGACGCTCTGATGGCGGCGACGGAGACCGAACTGAAAAAGATCGAGGAATTAATCGGATAGTGATCTGCAAGACGGGGCCGAGCAGGCCAAGGATCAGGAGGCGTCTTGAGCGGGTCGCCCTTGCCCGCGTCAGGCAAAGTCATTTCACGCCAGGACCGATGGCCTCGATGCGCCTGACGAACATCAAGGTTTGATGATTCAAGGATTGAGAGGTGCCGGCAGTTTTACCTACGAAACTCCGGGGACGAGCAGCGTAAACGGCCAGACGTAGGCTTGCAGCAGAGTCAACAGGCCGATCATGGCGGCCAGGATGATGCTGTGCCAGACGACGGCCTTGAAGATGTCGGCTTCCCGCCCGATCTGGTGCGTCGCGGCCGTGGCCACGCAGATGCTCTGGGCGTCGATCATCTTGCCCATCACGCCGCCGGTGCTGTTGGCCGTGCAGATGAGCACCTGGGCCTGGTCCAGCGACAGGTGGCTGAAAGCCCCCGAGCGATAGACCTCGGTGGCGGTGATCTTCTGGAGACTGCCGAAGAGGGCGTTGCTGCCCGCGTCGGTGCCGGTCAGGAACACCCCAAGCCAGCCGAGAATGGCCGCGAAGAATGGATAGAGCATCCCCGTGGCGGCGAAGGCCACGCCGAGCGTGGCGTCCATTCCCGCATACCGCGTCACGTAGCTCAGGCCCAACATCAACGCAATGGTCGGAATCGGTATCTGCATCTGCCAGCAGGTCCGCTTGAAGACGCGCCAGATCTGACGGGGATTCATCCGCAGCATCAGCATCGAAATCAAAGCGGCACCAAAGACCGCGGTACCCGGAGCGGTCAGCCAGGCGAAGTTCCATTCGGCCCGTTCAGGTTTGGGAGCGAAGCGATTGGCCAGTTGCACGTTGACGACCGCTTCAAGCGGATGGGTCGAGGCCAGAGCGACGGCCAGGGCCTGTTCCGTCTTGATCGTGTGCAGGCGGGCGTCCCGATGCACTTCCCGATCCAGCCAGGGAATCGGAATCATGTAGTTGGTCCGAATCGGGCCGAAATACACCGGACCTCTGCCTTCCTGCTGTCGGATCAGGCCGGTCAGCAGCAGCAGTACCGACATGATGGCATACGGCGACCAGGCGACGGCGATCCGCCAGGCCGTCAACGGTTGCTCTTTGGAACCGTCCGCGGCGACGTGGGCCGGTTGATTGTTGTAATGCCATTCGCTCTTCGGCCTCCAGAAGCGGAGAAAGATCGCGGTCACGACCAGCGAGAAGATGCCGCCGCCGATGTCGGTCATCGGATAGAGCACCACGCCGGGGATCCAGGTGTGGATGGTGGCGAAGGTGTATTGGAAGACGGCAAACGACCCGCCGCTGACGGCCCAGGCCGGCCAGACCTCGAACGTCTGCTTCCAGTTGCACATGACGCGGGTCATCCATAAGGGCACGATGCAGGACATGATGGGCAACTGATGACCGGCCATGACGCTGAGGGTTTCGGTGGGCAGGTCGGTGACACCGGTGAGAACGATCAAGGGCGTGCCCAGACCGCCGTAGGCTACCGGCGAGGTGTTGGCGATGAGGCAGAGCACGGCGGCCAGGAACGGGTCGAAGCCCAGGCCGACCATGATTGCCCCGCAGATGGCGACGGGCGTACCACCTCCGGCTGCGCCTTCGAGAAAGGCCCCGAATGCAAAGCCGATCAGAATCGCCTGGATGCGGGCGTCTCCCGACAGCCCGGCGACGCTGCGGCGGACGATGGTGAATTGCCCGGTTTCGACCGTGATGTTGTACAGGAGCATGGCGTTGAAGATGGTCCAGCCGACTGGCAGCAGGCCGAACAGCACTCCATGCACAAACGACATGAAGGCCGACACGGGAGGCATGCCGTACACCACGATGGCCACCACCAGAGCTGTGATCGCCCCGCCCAGCCCGGCCTTCGGAGCCAGCCAACGCATCGGCACCAGGAGTACGAACAGGACCACGACCGGAGAAGCGGCGAAGAGCGTGGACAATACGGCATTGCCGAGCGGGTCGAGGGTCTGATGGTAGGCCAATAGCATACGCGGTCCTCGAAAGCAGAGCGAACCGGAGGGAATCGGCCCGATTGTAGGGACGTTCTCTGATCACGCAACAAGAATCGGGGCGGGGCGCGGAAAAAAAGGAGACCCGCGACCACCGTGGCCGCGGGCCTGGAGGTGAGGTTGGCAAGCCTGCTTGATAACAAACTTGGTGGCTTGGTGGCAGCGGGTGGCCCAAACGCACGGAAGTTGTGCCCGCAACTCAAGCGGAGTCTGCTGGGCTAATGAACAATCCTCTGCCTGTCGGACCCTGCCAAACCAAGTTGCCCCAATACTTAGCAATCTGTGTGCCAAGTTCAGAAACTTTTTGGAGAATCTCTAAGTGGTTTCAAGAGTGCGACTTCCATTGATTACTTGCCGTCGCCCCTGGTCCGTGGCAGGTTGGCCGCTGCCAAGGGAACAAACTTCACTGCCCGGTACTTCATCAGCCGACCAGTCTGCGTAGCATCGAAATCGTGTCTGTCCGTATAATGCCCGAAGTATTGCTTGGCCCCCCTGAACGCTTCGGCAGACACCCAACTGATGCTTCCGGGGTATAAGATCTGGGTGGAATGTCCCTCCGCTTCGAGACGAAGGAGAACACTCATGAAGCGACTGTGGAAAGGCGGAATCCCGGCCCTGCTGGTGGCACTGGTGACGCTGGCTCCGGCCGCCGCTCAGGAAGCGATCTTGTCGGTGCGTTCCTATGACGACCTGCTGGGCGACGTCAAGCACGTCCTCAAGATGGCAGGCATGGAGGATCGGGCACAGCAGATCGACGGAATGCTCGCTCTGCTGGGGGCGGGCAATCAGCCGGCGGGCATCGACACCAAGAAGCCCTTCGGCATGTACATCCGCGAATATGTGGAAGAAGGCGCGAACACGCCGGTGGTGATCTTCATTCCCGTGACGAAGCCGGAGGAGTTCTTGGATCTGCTTCGTCAGGCCGGCATGGAACCGGGCAAACCCGAAGACGGCATCTACACCCTGGACACGCCGCTGGGGATTTCCATGCACCTGCGGTTTGCCAACAACTACGTTTATATGGCGCCGGAAACCAGGTACGTCGAGGGGCAACTGCCTGACCCGTCCAAGTTTCTGCCCGCGGCTAACAGGAAGAATCTGATCGCCTTGACCGCCCGCATCGACCAGATTCCGGCCAAGGTCAAGCGGCAGATGGTGCAGGACCTGGCCCTGCAACGCATCGAAGATGCTCTGAAACGCGAAGACGAGACGGAAGAGCAGTACCGCACCCGCTTGGCCGTCAGCAAGGCCCTCAACGACGTGCTGACGATGTTCGTGGAAGAAGGTAAGGATCTGTCGGCCAGCGTCAACGTGGATCAAAAGGCCGGCAGCGTAAGCGTCGCCATTGAAGCGACGGCGGTGAAGGGCAGCCCACTGGCGCAGCGGATCCAGGACTTCGCCCCTGTCGGCGGGATAGCCCCGGTCCACCTGGAGATTTCCCTTGGCAAGATCCTCAAGATGTTCGCCTCGCGGGATGCCGAGCAGCAGGCCCAGTTGAAAGAACTGCTTGGGGACGAGAAGGCGACCAAGGACACGATCAAGCTCACGCTTGGGGGCGGCGACGCGGCCCGGCTGCGGCTGGAGGTTGGCGGCACAGTCCTGCGGGTGTTTGCCGCTTTGATGCCGAGCGAGTTGCCGCAGTAGTTGCCTCCCTGCCTGCGTTAACCATGCTTGAACCGGGGCGCCCCCGCGCCCCGGTCAGGTAAACACCGGATTGCTCTCTCGGGTTAATGTTTGCGTTGCCACCTGGATAGATTCAGCCAAGAATTGCTATCCCCAGCGATTCTACCCCATGTAAGATTATCATCAAAGTCTAAATCAAACTTTCTCTACTCCTTCTAATCGTCCTCAAAGTCCTCATCGTCCTCTTCAAAGTCTAAATAAAACTCCTCCTCATTATCACACTTATCACCATGGTCTGCATTTAACAATAATGCAGATGAATTATTATCGCCCAATCCACTCGGGTTGCACCCCGCTTCGATCCTCTTGCTGCTAATCTGGCAGTTCTCGAACCGGCCCTTGCCGCCGTCGTGAACCGATACCCCATTTTCACGCGATTCACTTATCGTGCAATTCGTGAAAACAGGGCTAGACTGGCCTTGGAGCTTAACTCCCACTTCTTGGACCTTATAGATCTGACACTCCTCGACTTCGCCCCGGCTATTGTCACGAAACCACAAGCCCCGGGCACTGCCCAGGAAACTACACGAACGCACGACGACGTGACTGGCCGCTCCTTCCACCAAAAGACATGCCGACGTGCTTTCACTTCCTTCCAGCTTGCAGTTTTCCAGGACCAACATACCCCGAGAAACCGAGATGACCGCACTGTCCTCGGATGAGGCATCAAGCAGTCGCAGATGAACATCTCTTATAACGAGATGACTGGTTCGCATCACGACGCAGCCATTTCTTTCCCCCTGTAAGATGACCGAACCACTCGCGGAATCACCGACAATCTCCAGGTCTTTGTCGCCGACGAACAGTCCGATGTATAAGCCGGGGCTGACCAGTATTCATGCAGCCGGAGGAGCGTGTTTAATAGCCTCCTCCAGCGAGCGGAAGTCTGCCGGCCCGATTTCGGCCACCCGAATAACCTGCGCGGCGGTTTGCGTTCTTGCTGCGTCTGGAATC
Organism: uncultured Planctomycetota bacterium; assembly: GCA_937944855.1. GTDB lineage: Bacteria > Planctomycetota > Planctomycetia > Gemmatales > HRBIN36 > JANWWR01. Next base: position 55,755 of record CALFAY010000024.1, on the reverse strand, counting down.
GCCGTGGACGCGATAGACTGAGCGACGTTGTCGATGAGGTTCAAGGCGAACGCCCAGGTGTCTGCAACCCACATCGCCGTTTCGGGTTTCATGCCACAATGCAATTCCAGCCTTCCAATGAGGCTTCCCCTGATCGCTTGAGAGGGATCTTTGTTTTTCCCGGCAGATTCCAGTTCCTGGGGAATGTTCTCTTGCAAGCCGATCAACAACCATTTTCTCAGATACGTCTCTCCGCCCAGATGATCGAGAATGACGGCTTTTAGCTGAGTGGTGTTGCCTTGGGAGATGAGAGCGCGGTGTTGCTGCATGAGCGCTCGCAAACGTTGTGGAATGTCGGAAGATGTGTGTGCGGAGCGGGTCATGGATTCCGTCTTTCGAAACCAGTCAAGATCTTGTATTTGCCTTGCAGCACGGAAGCTTTGCGCAAAATACAAAGGTATGCGGAAAAGGAACAGTGATCAATTCACCAGTTCGGCGGTAATTCCTCCAATGGTCAGTCTTAAGCCTGCGACGGCCGACACCGCCTTGCTGGGTGGAACCTCAGCCACCTGTTGATTGGCCGCGGTCGCGACCCAGGGAGTCTTAGAAAGGTTTCGAAGTCCCCAGAGCTTAGGGTCGGAAGGGTGAGGAACAACCTCCCCAAGGACCTGATCGGCATGTTCCTCGTCAGCATGAGGATCAATATGCCTGTGCAAAAGCCGGGCGCCCCTGGTCAGAACCAGATAGTGCTTAGGTTTTCCCGAGTAGTTGAACTCCAGGCGTGGGGGGCTTGGCAGACTCCTTATGCAGTGCCAACATCTCTGAGCCGCCGAATGCGGATCCCAGAGGTTGCTGGCTCGGCAAACCGGACAGGGCAATACCGAGTCTTTCAATTGTAAAAACAAGCGCTGCCACTCTCCTTCGGTGACTCGACGCCCGGGATCCTCGACCCCTTCCGTGAATGCCTTGGTAAATAAATCTCGGAGGCTGGACGGACACATGGTTTGCCAGCGCTTTTTAGCGGTGCGATAGTCGGGATCGGCCGGCAGGCGATTCTCAGTGTTTTGCGGGTCCCAGATAAATACCGGCTTCTCTCCGTAGATCAATTTCTTTGCTTGAAGATCCCAACAGCGAACCCGGTACTCCATCTCTCCATGGAACGGATGGTGCCACATCCAGAGGTAGAACAGCAGCACTGCTAACGAATGCAGGTCGGTTTGCGTCGAAGGGTGAGTTTCGTCGCCGCGCACCAACTCCGGGGCCATATACTCCAGAGTTCCCTAGATGTGGCAGGTAGAAGCTCTGTTGATCCCGATGTTGTCATTATCGCAGATCAGAACATCGCCGGTGTTGGTTTCGAAGAGAACATTATTTCGGGAAATGTCCCGATAACAGTAACCGGCCAGGTGGAGGGCACGGAAACTGTGAGCCAGCTGATAGCAGATTTCGCACAGCTTGTCCAAACCCGGTGCCGGGACTTGGCCTCCCATGACCTTAGTGAGATCAACAAAGCGATTCGTGTCGATGAGTTTCATCAGGTAGCCGAAACCTGGTTCGTCCTCGGCGGTGACCAGATCGAGCGGCCAAATAAAGCGTTTGCCGGCGCGGCCGCCTGGGGGACGATGCTGGATCACGAGGTCCCAGATAGCCAGACGCTGTGCGGTCGTGGCTTGGCTCGAATGGTACCATTTCAAGGCAAATTGTTCGCTTGGCCCCTCGACGAGGTAAACCACGCCTTGTCCTCCCTCTCCCAGGCTTTTGACCACCCGGAGAGCAACCCTCATTTGCAAGGCCCAGACATTTTGGTCAGGTTTCAACATGGCGTAGCATCTCCGTCACTGGGAGTTCGGAAGGAATCGGCTCTGGGGACGGTTGCTCTGCCTCGGCTCGTGCCGGTGCTGTCTTGGCCGGCACGGCTGAGAGGGACAGTAACAACGCGACCAGGGTCATATCGTCGCCGCTGCCTTCGCTCGAGAACTTGTCAAGCCAGGCAGGAACTTCCTGGGCCACCCGCGACAGACCGTGCTGGCGCACCAGCTGGCAAAAGTCCCGAAAAAAGCATCCAACCCTTGCTGGGTTTCAAAGGAATTCGGCAAGCCGTCCGTGCACAAGAAAAGCATGGCGTACCGCGATGGATCACTGACGACTCTTATCGTCCACAGTTTCTCCGCATCCCTCGAGCACAGGGACGCGGTTTCTGGTCCCACTGCGTTGGGAGCGGGTGGGAATTCCTTCTCGACCACGCCTTCCCGGGTCACCAGCACGGCCGCTCCATCACCGATCTGTCCCAAGAGCATCAATTCGTTCGTGACCCATGCAACTGCGAGCGTCGTGCCGTAGAGCTTCCAAAGCTTGCGGTCGCCAGGAAGCTGGCGGACCGAGGCAGGCTCTGACTCAGCGTGCCGTTTGACGGCTTCCCGCCAACGAGTGCTGACCCGTCGCGGAAAATCGCTTTGGAAAGTCGAAGCCAGATCTTGGGGATGCCTGTAGTTGAAACCGAATTCCGCACATTCCTGAATGGTGCAGTTGACTGCTAGCTCGGCCCCAATGGCACTACGCTCATGGCGTCGATCACCGTGGCCGTCGGCCCCGGCGAGGACGATAAAGGGTCGGCCCTGAGATTGCCCGATCCAGGTAGCGCAGGCATCCTGGCACGGCTGACCCTCCCGAATGTGACTGGCACCCGTGCGGCAGCAAGCCATGACCCAGCTTTCGGTGAGGGGTGCCACGCAATAGCTGCTGTCCATACTAAACTCCGTGGCCCCGTTCAGAAGACATCCAGGCCGCTGCCAGAACCTCCTCCCAAGGGGGGTGGAGGCAAGGGGACATACGGATTGTCAGTATCGCTCGGGTCACTCACCTTACTCTTGCCGACCGACGCCACGGTAACGGCAACACTGGCCCAGCGAATGTAATTGATTAGTTTGTCGGGGGTGTCAGCTTTCAGCACGCCGATTTCGGGGTGACTGATGAACTTCAGCAATTCCTCTTCGCTGTACTCCTTGGGGTTGCCGACCGCAATAGCCAAACGCACAGCGCGTATGCCCCAGGACTGGTCGAGCACGGCCTTGATGGCTGCCTGATAATCTTCGGCAGGGTCCGTGCAGAATCCATCAGACACCAACAGGCAAACTGGAGGAATCGACCGATGGGGCATCTTCTCCAGAGTCAACTCCGATGCGAGCAGCTTGAGTGCTTGTGCCGTGCTGGTGCCGCCCGCGGTGGAAAGCTCGGGCCAGACGAACTGTTCGATAGAAACCGGATTCGGACCGACGTGCCAGTCCGCCTGATCCGAAAAGCGGATCGCCCGCATCAGCATCGCCACCTCCGGATGACCGGTGAGCGCTTGGCGCAGAGCAGGAATAGCATCGCGGATCGCCTGGTTCAGCGTCGCGATTTTCTTACCGGCCATGGAACCCGAATAATCAGCGATCCAGAAGAAATGGAGCGGGCGCTTGGCAATCGGTCCTCCCGGGACCGGAATGGCAGAAGATGACATTGCTTGTCTCCGAACTGCAAAAGCCAGGTGGTTGGCCAATCAACACTTGGATGCGATTCTAAGACAGGCCGCGGGGGGGCGGGCGTCAACAAGTGCGAGCAGTGCGGATCCGAAAGCCTTATTAATTATCGAAGTATATCAGAACTTATTAGCTTATAATTATTATCATCTCAGGCCAGCAGGTCGGACAGGACGTGGCCGTGGACATCGGTGAGGCGGCGGTCGATGCCGTTGTGGCGGAAGGTCAGTCGGGTGTGGTCGATGCCCAGCAAATGCAAAATCGTGGCGTGGATGTCATAAACTTGCGTGGGATGTTTACGATCTGCTGGTTTATAACCAAAGTCGTCGCTGGGTCCGTAGCTAATGCCCCCTTTAATACCGCCGCCGGCCAGCCAGTTGGTGAAGCAGTAGGGGTTATGGTCGCGGCCCTTGCCTCCCTGTGAACTGGGCATGCGGCCGAATTCCGTCGTCCACAAAACGATCGTGTCGTCAAGCAGTCCGAGCCGTTTCAGGTCAGTGATGAGGGCCGCTGCGCCGCGAGCCATCCCGATGGCCAGCGGGCCGTGGTCGCGTTGCACGTCCTCGTGACTGTCCCAGTTGCGACGGGGAAAGCCGTTGTCGTTGCCGCTCCAGATTTGCACGAACCGCACGCCGCGTTCCAGCAACCGTCGCGCTACCAAGCACTTCCGGGCAAAATATTCGGTCTCTTCGACCGCATTGATTTCTGCCGGAAAGGAACTTTGCCCGTGGTCCAGGCCGTAGAGCTTCAAGACATGGGCAGGCTCTTTAGTGAGGTCGAGGGCCTCAGGCGCGGCCAGCTGCATCCGGGCCGCCAATTCATAGCTCCGGATGCGGGCTTCGAGGCGGTCATCGCCGGGTCGTTCGGCGGCATGGACGCGGTTGAGACGGGCCAAGAGTTCGATGCCGGCCTGGTTACTGGCCGGCGTCACGAAGCTGGCGCGTTCGTCGGGAAACAGGTCAGCGATGGGCGTCTTGTCGCTGGGATAGATCACCGTGCCCTGGTGGTGGGAAGGCAGAAAAGCGCTGTCCCAGTTTTTAGTGCCGTTGGAGGCCAGACCGCGGTGATCGGGCAACACCACGAAGGTAGGCAGGTTTTCGTTTAAACTGCCCAGGCCGTAGCTGACCCAACAACCCATGCCGGGGAAACCGGGCCGGTCGAAGCCGGTCGTCTGCAAGAGCGTACCTTGACTATGCACGCCGGTTTTGCCAACCATGTTGTGTACGAAAGCAATCTCGTCCACGACCGCTCCCAAGGGAGCCACCACCTCGCTCAGCGGCTTGCCGCACTGGCCGTAGGGCTTGAAGTCCCAGACCGGCCTCAGCCACGGTCCCAAGCCGTCTTGAAAGGCCTCGACAGGTTCGCCGAAGTCGGACGGCTGACCGTGTCGCTTCACCAGTTCGGGTTTGAAGTCGAACAGGTCAAGATGGCTCGCCCCGCCGGCCATGAAAAGTTGCACGACACGCTTGGCGCGGGGTTTGTGATGCAGACCGCCATCCGGCCGACGGGTCGTGTCGGCCAGCAGGGACTCTGATCCGAGCAAGGTTGCCAAGGCGATTCCGCCCAGGCCGCCGCCGGAATGGAAAAGGAATTCACGGCGATTCATGCTCGTTCTCCTTGCAATGCGTAGCCCCGTTGCCCAGGCGGTGAGGGTAGCACGCCCCTAGTCCACAAACACAAACTCGTTGAGATTCAGGATGACCCGGCAGGTATTGGCCAGGCCATGCTCCCGGGCATAAGCCGTCAACATCTCGCACTCGGCCGGTGTGGGATCACGGCCCAGGGCCAGGCGGACGGCCGCCTGCACCCGCTCCTCCTCGTTCGCTCCCAAGTGTGCAATCCGTTCTGCGAAATGCCTTGCCATCACGACGACGAGCCGGTTGTTGAGCAGGGCGAGGGCCTGCTGCGGCGTCTGCGTCACGTTGCGGCGGTCCACCGCCAGCGACGGATCGGCGCAATCCAGGGCGGCCATGAACGGCTGCTGCTTGGACCGCACCACGAAGCGATACACGGCCCGACGGTGGGACCGGGGATCCTCCGGATCATGGAGATGGTATTGGTAATGCGGCGAATGCTCGGGCTTTTCAATGACAAAGTCCTGAAAACTTGGACCGCCCATCCGCAGGTTGAGCTTGCCGGCGACGAGCAGGATTGCGTCGCGGACAGCCTCAGCCTCCAGCTTGCGACGATTCTGCCGCCACAGGTAGCGATTCTCGGCGTCGCTCTCGGAATAGGACGGGTGGTCCGTGGACGCCTGTTTGTAGGTCGCACTGGTGACGATCAGCCTGTGCAGCTTCTTGAGCGACTGGTGGTCGCGCAGTTCACTAGCCAGGTAGTCGAGCAACTCGGGGTGGCTGGGGAGCTGGCCCATTCTGCCGAAGTCGTTCGGCGTTTCGACGAGACCACGCCCGAAGTGATACTGCCAAATGCGATTGGCCATGACGCGCCAGGTCAGCGGGTGGTTCGGATCGGTGATCCAGCGGGCCAGGGCGGCGCGGCGGTCGCCTTCGGTGTGATCCGGGGCAAGCGTGAACGGCGCGACGCCGGGGATGCTGGCGATCGTGCCAGGGCCGACCTCCCTGCCGGGCTTGGTCACGTCGCCGCGTGCCAGGATGTGGATCGGTCGCGGTTTTCCGCCGCTGGCTCCAGTCCCGGCGAAGTTGCCTTTGCCGGTATGAACGGCACCGACGTAAGCGACCCTTGGCGGAGGCAACGCTTTTAGACTGGCGCGGACTATCTCTGCTGCCGTCCCACCGACCAGAGCGGGCAACCCGACTGTTAACCGGGTCAACACCGCTCGCCGGGCGGCAATGCCCGAGTCGAGGTCGTAGGTCCGCTCCGTCCGGTCTATGGCAGCGAACACCGCCTGAAGCCGGTAATAATCTTCCTGCGGGATCGGGTCGAACTTGTGGTTGTGACACTGGGCACAGTGCACGGTCAGAGCGAGGAAGGTTCCGATGGTGTTGGATACGAAGTCGTCGCGGTCCAGATGCCGAGCCACTTTGCCGTCGATTTTCGTCTCGGGCAACTCGACGTGTCCGATGAGGTCCCACGGCCCCGCCGCCAGGAAGCCCAGGGCCTCGATGCCATCGGCCGTGCCGGGGAACAGCACATCGCCGGCGACCTGTTCCCGGACGAAACGTGCATACGGCTTGTCCGCATTGAAGGAGCGGATGACGTAATCGCGGTAGGGCCAGGCGTTGGGCCGGGGCTGGTCCTTGTCGTAACCGTGGGTTTCCCCGAAGTGGACCACGTCCAGCCAATGCCGTGCCCAGCGTTCGCCGTAGTGCGGACTGGCCAGGAGCCGATCAACCAGCTTGTCGTAGGCATCAGGGGCATCATCCCGCAGGAAGTCCTGCACCTCCTCGGGCGACGGCGGCAATCCGAGGAGGTCGAAGTAGAGCCGACGGATGAGCGTGCGGCGGTCAGCCTGGGGCGACGGTGACAATCGTTTGTCCTTGAGTTTTGCGAGGATGAAGGCATCGATCGGATTAGCGACGGGCCATTGCGCAAGGCCCACGTCAGGCACGGCGGGTCGTCGCAGCGGTCGGAAGCTCCACCAGTCGGCTGGGTCGGTGGGAGAACCGTCGTCAGGCCAGTCGGCCCCTTGCATGATCCAGGTCTTGAGGATGGCCACCTCGGCTGTGGAAAGCCCGTCACCGCTGGGCGGCATACGGTTGTCGTCCTTGGCGGTCACCCGACGGACTAGCAGGCTGTTTTCCGGCTTGCCTGGGACGAACGGCTTCCCCGATTCGCCTCCACGCGACGCATCCGCCTTCCGGTCGAGCCGCAGGTCGGCCCGCTGCTTGTCGGGACCGTGGCAGGCGAAGCAGTGTTTGCTCAGGATCGGCTTGACGTCCCGGTCGAAATCAACGGCTTTCGTGGGGGCTTGGCTGACCACGGGGACGGGAAGCAAGCCGATGAGAAGGGCGAGAATGATCTGGATCGAAAGCCAAGACTTCGCAATCATTTCACTCTTGGGATCCGCCGCTTCGGGAGGGACAATGCTGAGCCGAGCCTTGCTCTCTGAGGCTAGCCGCAGGTTCCCGAAAACTCACCGAACCTCAGTAGTCTAACCGGCAGGTATCGCTTCTGCGACACGATTTCGGCTGGTTCATAGAGGAGCAGGTGCAGCGGCCCATCGCAGCGGTGGTGGTGTTTTGAGGATGCTACATCTCCAGCCGAGCCACAGGCTCAACTGAGCACGGCATCAAAGTGCCCTGCCACGTCCTCCTTCCGCCACTGCCGCCAGAACTGCTTGAACTCGTTCATGGCACGCTTCTGACGTGCCACCTGTTCCGAAATGAGGTAGCGGACTCCTTCACGCCACTGGGGCCACAACCCGGGAAAGAAACGGCGACAGGCAGCCTCCATGTCGCGATACGTTTGGGCGGCATTGTAGGCGTCGTTGACCGTCCCCAGGATCTCTTGCAGGGCCTCGACGCGGGGATACAGCACCTTGCGGAACTCCGTGCCGAAGCAATCGCCGAAAATCTCCATCGCGTAGCGCAGGCGTTTCCCGGCGATCCGCATCCGGTGAAGTTGCTCCTGCTTGCGAGCCGAGCGGCCGGTGGATTCCAGTTCCGTGAGGTGTTCCCTCAGGACATGCCGCGCCATTTGCTTGAGCGTCATGCGGCCCAGGGTCGTCTTCCGCACCTCTTTGCCAGACAGCGCTTCGATCTTCAAGCGCTCCAGGTCGGGGCCCAGCTCGTGGTACGCCTCCTCCAATTGTTCCTGAGCCGACGTTCGGCGGGCCATCAATTGGCCGGCGGCCCAGTGAATTCCGGGAGCAGCTCCGGCCGGCGCGGCAGTCACACGGCTGCTCAGATCGAGCAGAAGCACGTCGGCATCGCGAGCCGGACCGGCTGCTCGACGGATGGCCCGGAGCAGTTTCCGCAGCCGTTCCCGCGTGGCGGAGCGGAGCACGTCGGCGAAGGCATCCAGAGCGGCCCGGCAGCGGCGGGTAGCGACCCGCAGTTGATGAACATGCTCGACATCGGCATCGAGCACCTCGACCGCAGGCCGAAAGTGAAGTCGCACCGCCTGGAGCCTCTTCTCCAGGACGCGGACGGCGGCCTCCCGCGGATCCATGTCCGGCTTCAGCCCAGTGATCCACTTCCCGTTCGCCATGACCCCATCGTAGTCGCGGAGCAAGCGAGCCGCAAAGCCCTCCGCCCGGACTCCTGCCACGATTTTGGTTTCAGCTGGCGAAGGGAGCGCCGACGGCGAAGTTCTCGAAGCGCATGAATTGCTTGAGGTAGGCCAGTTTGATTTCGCCGATGGGACCGTTGCGTTGCTTGGCGACGATGACCTCGACGACGCCTTCATCCATGACCGGCTCATCGCTGGAAGTGCGATACAATTCGGGCCGATGCAGGAGCATGACCGTATCGGCGTCCTGTTCGATGGAACCGGACTCGCGGAGGTCGGCCAGGCGGGGCCGGTTGCCGGTGCGATCTTCCGCCGCCCGGTTGAGCTGGGCACAGGCCAGGACGGGAATCTTCAGCTCCTTCGCCAGGAACTTGAGACGTCGGGAAATCCCGGCGACCTGCTCCTGTCGGCTGTCGCGGCGGTTGTCGGGTTCGACGAGTTGGAGATAGTCAACGACCACCAGGCGGATGCCGTAGCGGAGCTTGAGCCGTCGAGCGTTGGCGGCGATGCGGAGCATGTTCTGCCCCGGGGAATCGTCAATGAACACCTGGGCCGAGCGCAGTTCGCCGCCGGCGGCGATCAGCCTGCGCATCTCTTCGGAGTTGAGACGGCCTTTGCGGAGCTTGTGGCTGTCCACGCGGGCTTGAGCGCAGAGCAGGCGCTCGGCCAGCTCGATACGCGATTGTTCCAGACTCACGAAGAAGACTGGATGGCCTTCCTCGACCGCGATGTGTCGTGTGAGATTGAGCGTGAAAGCGGTCTTTCCCACGGAGGGGCGGGCCGCCACGATAATCAGTTCCGAATCCTGCAAGCCGGCGGTCAGTTCATCCAGATCAATGAAGCCGGTCGGCAACCCGCTGATGGTGTGCTCACCGCGGCCGTGGCGGGAGTCGATCCGGTCGTAGGCTTCGCTCAAGGCCCGTTCCAGTTCGTGGGTCTGTCCGGTGACGCCCCACTCGGCGATTTCCAGGATGCGGCGTTCGGCGTTCTCCAGAAGCTGTTCGGCGGGAGCCGTCTGGTCGTAGGCGTCCCGCAGGACTTCGGTGCTGGCGGTGATCAGGTTGCGGACCAGGGCCTTGTCCCGAACGATGCGGGCATGGTGGGTGGCGTTAGCGGCAGTTGGAGCCGCTTCCCAGAGCGTCGCCAGATACGCGTAGCCGCCGATGTCCTGCACCCAGCCGCGTTTGCGAAGCTCTTCCCCCAGCGTGACCAGGTCCACGGGATGCCCCGCGTTGCACATCTGGGTGATGACTTCGAAAATCTTGCGGTGAGCGTCGAGGTAGAAATGGTCCGGCTTGACGATCTGAACGACCTCGAGGATGACCTGATTGTCCCGCAACATGCTGCCGAGCACAGATTGCTCGGCTTCGATGTTCTGCGGCGGCAGGCGGTCCTGAAGCGCGGCGACGTCGTTCATGGAGCGTGGGAATCCGTGAATTCACTCCCGCAGGCAGAAACCCGGAATGGCTCAGGCTTTCTGTTGGCCAATCACTAAGACTTTGACCTTGGTATCCACCTCGGGGGCCAGATGCACGTCCACCTCGTACAGGGCGTTGGCCTGCTTGATGACGCCCTCCAAGCGGACCATGTCCGGCTCGACGAGCAGATTCTGCTCCTTGAGGGCCTTGGAGATTTCCTGCGGGCCGACGGAACCGTACAGGTGCCCCTCCTCGTTGGCCAGCGCCTCGACGGTGATGGTGACACGGGCGATCTGCTCGGCCAACATGCGGAGGTCGGCGAGCTTGGCTTCCCGGGCCTTCTGCACTTTCTCCTTGTGCCGCTCGACCAGGCGCAGGTTATGGTCCGTGACTAGAGTTGCCATCCCCCGAGGCAGCAGGTAATTCCGGGCGTAGCCGGGCCGGACTTCGACCACGTCGCCGATCTTGCCCAGGTTCGGGACATCCTCGACGAGCAACAATTGCATTCCGCCGTGCGGTCCTCGGGTGGGGAAGGCACGTTTCCGACTCCGCTCAGCGGCGGTCTTCTGGTCCGCAGTTCCGGTCCGATTCGCTTTCGCTGCCATAGTCCGTCCCCGTCAAAATGGAATATCACGATCCGGAGCATCCTCCGTGAATTCGGGCTGTTCGTCATATTCGACTGGCACCTCGGAGACATCGGAAGGCGCGGCTTTGCCGACCGCTCCGCGTGCCGCTCCGGAGTTGCCCGGTGCATCCTGACGCCGATCCAGCAGTTGCAAGGCGTCCACCACGATCTTGAGCTTTTGCCGTTTCTGATTGTCCCGATCGACCCACTGATCCAGTTGCAGATGCCCCTCGATGAAGACCTGGCTGCCCTTGCGGCAGAACTGTTCGACGGTGTCGGCGAGTTTGCCGAACTCACCGCGGTTGTAGGCTTCGCAATCGAGCCAGACGGGGTCGTCTTCCCATTGGCCGGTCTGACTGTTCTTGCGGCGATTGTTGACCGCGAAGCCGAACTTGGCCACCTTGCCGCCGTTGCTGAACGTGCGAACTTCCGGATCGCGGGTCAGACGGCCGATCAACAAGACTTTGTTGAGATTCGCCATGATGTCGCCCTCAAGAGCCTCCGGGGCCGGGATTGCGGGTGCGGGGCCGACATCCTGCGGCCGTCTGGGTCATCCTTCCCATACTATACAGATGTTCGCACATCGCCACAAGCGCCAACTGTCAACCCCGGTCCGAAAGGGCTGAGGATGTCAACTGGCCGTTTCCGGTTCGCTGGCGACAGCGGCCGGAGCAGGCTCGTCGGCCAGGCCCGGCGCACGCAGGGCCAGAGCGTGTTCGTCCCGAGCCAACGCCAGCATCTGATCCACCAGTTTCGGATTGATCTTCAAGATCAGGCTGCGGAGGATCGCCTCGTTGAGCCGGATGTCCGCCTGTAAAGCGTCCAGCACCTTCCCGTCCGCCTGGAAGTAGATCAGATAGTACATGCCTTTCTTGTGGTGGCGGATCGGATAGGCCAGGCGCCGCTCATCCCAGGGCCGACTGGCCAAAATCGTGCAGCCGTGCTTTTCCAACAAGGCATGGACCTGATTGACCAGACCTTCGGAGTCGGCCGCATACTTGTTGCTGTCGAACAGCACCATGAATTCGTACACGTTGGCAGGCAAGGACTCACTCCTTCGCTGGATCCGACTTCTTCTTCGAGCCGCTTGGGGCGTTGAACTCGTTCATGCAGGCGGCGATGCCGCGGTGCAACCAAACTTCGACTGCTTGAGCAGCCCGCTGAATCGCCTCCTCGATCACGCTGCGTTCCGCCGGTCGGAAGCGATCCAGGACGTAATCGGCCAGATCACCCGCTTCCGGCTGGCCGACCCCGATGCGCAGGCGGGCGTATTCGGTCGTCCCCAGATGCCGTTGGATGTCCTGCAAACCCCGATGTCCGCCGTGGCTTCCGCGGGCACGGATGCGGAGTTGGCCGACCGGCAGGTTCACGTCGTCGCAGATCACGAGCAGATCGGTCAAGGGCACCTGGTAGAAATCCACCACCTGCCGCACCGCCTGCCCGCTCAGGTTCATGAACGTTTGCGGTTTGACCAGCAAGACCTTCTCGGCGTTGCTGCGTCGTTCCGCGATGGCCGCGTCAAAGCGGGATGCGAACGGCCCAGCTTCCGGACACCTGGCCATCAAGTCGATGACGGCGAAGCCGACGTTATGCCGCGTGCCTTCGTAGCGTTTGCCCGGGTTTCCCAAACCCACGACGACCTTCATTTTGCTTCAGTGGGTCCGCTGCCCGCGGCCGACGATCAACCGGGAAGGCAGCACGGCGCGAAGCCGGCATCATTTCTCGCCTTCGCCTTCCTCCTCCGCCGCCTTGCGTCCGATGACTTCCGGTTCGGCCGGTCCTTCGGCTTCCTCCGCCGCGGCTTCCTCGGCCGGCTTGACGCACTGCACGACGACGGCTTCGGGATCGTCGAGAGCGGTCACGCCTTCCGGCAGTTTCAAATCTTTCACGTGGATGGCCTGGTCCAGCTGCAAATCCTGGACATTGACCCGGATCGCTTCCGGTACCGCCAACGCCAGGCACTCGATTTCCAGCGTGTGCAACGGTTGATTGAGCACGCCGCCGGCAGCCACGCCCGCCGCATTGCCGCGAAGATGGATCGGCACGGTGACGCGAATCCGTTCGTCAGCGCTGACGCGGGTCAGGTCCACGTGCAGCACTTCCCGGCCGAACACGTCCCACTGGACCTCGCGAATCAGACACTTCTCCGTCCTGCCGTCGAGGCGGACGTCCACGACCCGCTGCCCATGACGGATCAACGCCCACAACTCTTCAGCCTTCACCGCCAGGGGAATGGTCTCTTCCTTGTGGCCGTACATGACGCCGGGAACCTGACCCGACTTGCGGAGGCGACGCATTCGCCGCTTGCCGGTTTCCTTGCGGACATTGGCATTCAAAACAGCCGCTTCTGCCATGATCTTCGCTCTTGCCTGCCGCCGTAGAACGCACGACCCACCGGAGCCGATCCGGCGGGCCGCTTCCTCTCACGGTAAGCGGATATTATCCGGCTCGTCCCCCCGACGGCAAGATGCCAGAAATGAAAGGTCTGGCCGACAGCGTCGCCCTCGGCGGATCGGAGGGCGACGGGGAAAAACCCTGGCAAAGATTGCAATTCGTTCCAGATCCAATATCTACATGACAACCTGTCCTCGCCACTGACGGACGATGTAAGATTGCGGAGAAGAAACGACAAGCGGCCCAGGCGGTTTAAGGAGCAGGCGATGCGAAAGATCATGATCGGCAACGTTGAGGAAACCGTCGTGGAGCGGTCGGACTACCCGCCGCAACGCATTCGGCAGATTCTGGACAATGAAACGGTAGCCGTGCTCGGCTACGGCGTGCAGGGCCGGGGTCAGTCGCTCAACATGCGGGACAACGGCGTGCGGGTCATCATCGGCCTGCGGGAACAGGCAGGGCGAAGCTACGACTTGGCCCGCCAGGACGGCTGGGTACCCGGCGAGACGCTCTTCAGCCTTCCCGAGGCGGCCCAACGCGGAACCATTATTCAATACCTGCTCTCGGATGCCGGTCAGAAAGAGCAATGGCCGACCATCAAGCCGCATTTGACCAAGGGCAAATGCCTGTACTTCTCTCACGGCTTCAGCATCGTTTTCAGCGACCAGACGGGAGTCGTCCCGCCGCCGGACATCGACGTGGTCATGATCGCTCCGAAAGGCTCCGGCACCACGGTGCGCCGCTACTTCCTCGAAGGCAAGGGGATCAACGCCAGCTTCGCTATCCATCAGGACGCCACGGGGCGGGCACGGGACCGCTGCCTGGCCCTGGGCATCGCCATCGGTTCCGGCTACCTGTTCGAGACGACGTTCCAGAAGGAAGTCTTCAGCGACCTGACCGGCGAACGCGGCGTGCTCATGGGAGCGATCTACGGCCTGTGGCTGGCCCAGTACGAGGTGCTGCGGGAACATGGCCATTCGCCGTCGGAAGCGTTCAACGAGACGGTTGAGGAAGCGACGCAGAGCCTCTACCCGCTCATCGCCGAGAACGGCATGGACTGGATGTACGCCAACTGCTCGGCGACGGCTCAGCGGGGCGCGCTGGACTGGTATCGCCGTTTCCGGGATGCGGTCAAGCCGGTATTCGAGGAGTTGTACCAGAGGGTCGCTTCCGGCGAAGAGACACGGCGGGTCCTGGAAGCCAACAGCCGTGCGGATTACCGCCAGCAGCTCGAACGGGAACTGAAGGCCATCGCCGACAGCGAAATGTGGCAGGCCGGCGCCATCGTCCGCTCCCTGCGTCCGGAACGGGCCAAGACGTCCAAAGCATGATCGAACGCCGGTTATGGAAGAGGACTACATTTTGCGGAAGTTCCGCACCTCGGGAATGCTGGTCTTTCAAAGTCTCTTGCCCTACCAGCAGCGGTGGCGGTGGTAGATGCCGAAGCCGATGACCGGCGGCGGACAATGTTCGTAGATGACCACCGGGGCCGGTTCGACGATCACCGGCCGGCGATGAATGACCACGGGCCTTCGGGCGGTTTCCTGCATGGCGAGGATGACAGCATCGCTGACCCCCTGGTTGTGCAGGTTGGCCACATCGGTCGGCGTCAGATGGAAGGCGCTGTTGCTGTTGCGGATCTGGTTAATGATCACGCTGTCGCTGACGCCGGACTGAGCCATCTGCACCACGTCATGGATCGACAGGGCCGGTCCGGCGGCGTGAAGGGCGGCAATGCGTTCGGCGTTGCGTCGGTCGTTCTCGTCGGCAGCCGCTCCGATGAGTCCGCCGGTCGCCGCCCCCAGACCGGCACCTATGAGCGCTCCCTTGCCCGCGTTGCCCGTCGCGCTGCCGATGGCCGCTCCGGCCAAAGCACCCAAACCACTTCCGGCCAAGGCTCCGGTGCCGGTATGGGTCGCACAGCCGCTCGTCCCCGCCACGGCAATCACACTCAGCAACCCGATCAGCATCCGCTTGGCAACCATCTGTAGCGTCTCCTCCCTCGAACAACCTCGCCGCCTGTGATGGCAGTCTCGGGGCCGAAGACTATGCCGTGGGCCGTCGGCTGCGTCAAGGGCTTGCTGGCCCGTTTTCGGCTCCCGGCCGCCACGCTGTCTGGGCCGACGATTTCGGTTTGAAGGCTTCAGGCTTCCAAGTCACCCGATACAGTGCCAATTCCCGGAACGGGTCGATTTTGCCGGAAGGGGGCGGATCCATGCAGACGACGCAAACCACTTCGCTGAACTTGCGAAGCTGCGGCTCATGACCGCGGCTCGTCAACACGAAACAGGGTCCGTTCGGATCGGGCTGGGCACTGCGATTGCCGGCGCGTTCCTTCCAGCGTTCGGCAATCTCCAGGGGGTGGACGAAGACTTCCAGCGAACACGGGGCGTACAGGAGCAGTCGGGACGGCTCCAGTCCCAGCACATAAAGCGGCTGCTTCCGATCCACCCAGCGGTCCAGAGAACGCAGGAACTCCGTCTCGCGGACATAGCCATCGCTCTTGCCCAAGATCGAGCAGTGCATCCATCCATAGCCCAGCCAAAGCCCAAAAAACAGCACCGCCGCTGCCGTGGCACCTGCCCCCCGGGCAAGCATCACGACCACGCCGAGTAGCGTGACGAGGCCCAGGAGCGTGAGCAAAACGGCATCCGTGACGTAGGGCCAGTGCGGAAAGAAGAAGGGCAGGGCTGCCGTGAACGCCAGGGCGAGGCCGAGCAAAGTCCCCATCATCAGGCGAACAGCGACTCCGGTTCTGAAGCGATTCCACCACGTCGAAGTCCGCTCGAATACGCGCAACAGTCCTTCGGACGCCCATACTGCGCAGGGGGGCAAAGCGTGAATCAGATAATGATGGTGCTTAGCGGCAACCGCGGACAGAAAGACGAATTGAATTCCGAACCAGATCCACAGGAAGCGATCCGCTCCCCGCGGATGCTGACAGGCACGGCTCAGCGAGACGGTCATGCCGAGTAACACACAGGGCGTCCACGGCAAAAGTTGCCAGGGCATCGTGGAAAAGTAGTACCACCACGGAGCGGGGTTCAGCACCTTGGGTCCGGTCACGCGGCCAAACGTGTGCATCCACCACAATTCGCCTGCTTCGGGAAAGCGATAGACGATCAGGAGCGGCCACAGCGTTGCCAAGGCCAGACCGAGCAGGATTCCCGGATGCAGCAACCAGCGGAATGGTCTGAGCGTCCATGCCAGCATCCCGAGGCCGACTTTTTTTTCCCCACGAATCTCGTCCAGCGCGACGTTTACCAGAAAAACCAGACAGGGCAGCAGGACCAGCACGGCACCGAACAACGGCCCCTTCGTCAACTGGGTCAGGCCCAGCAGCGCGAAGAAGATCCAACGTGGCCCGCCCCAGTGCACGAGTGAATCCCCTTCGGCTCGGACCCAATCCGCTGAGAACGCGGCCATGCAGCCGATGATGAGAGTCCACAGGTACACATCCGCCTCGGCCAATCGAGCGTAGGTCACGACGTAGCTCGAAGTCGCCAGAATCAGGCCGGTCAGCAGTCCGCGTTGCACTCCGAACCACCGTTGCGCCAGCAGCGTCATGGTGAGGATGCCAATCAGACTTCCCAGCACGGATGGCAGTCGGGCGGCATATTCGTCCACGGTTCCGTAGACGGCCCCGGCGACGGCCACGCACCAATGGGGCAGGGGCGGCTTTTCAAGCCAGGGATTGCCGCCGATCCGCGGCACGAGCCAATCGCCGCTGGCCAGCATTTCTCGGGAAATCTGAGCCACCAGACCCTCGTGGCCGGTGAACGTCCGTGCTTCGCCGAGGCGAAATGAAAACAGACTGCTGCCGTACAGCAGCACGATCAGCGCCACCACGCTTTGGTGCCTCCAGCCGACCCGGCTCGGGGATGCTGCCTCGTCCATGAGCCGTCACGCTCCTTGCCCAGATGGTTTCGTCATGCCTTTGTGACCCGACGAGGATCACTCCGGGTTGCCCGTTGCTGGGGCCGCAGCCTGTCAAAACAGGGCAGGCGCTGTCAACCCGAGATGCCTCGAGAAATGCTCTGGCGTTTCGGAGCGGTATTCGGCATCCTTCCGGAACGGGAAAACCGTATAATAAGGGTAAACCGAAGAACTCAGAAGGGAGCACAGGACCATGCCCATTCGCATCACGCCGAAAGCGATCAACGAGGTCAAGCGGATTATTGCGGAGCAGAACCTGCCGCCGGACCAGAAAGTGTATCTGCGCCTGGCCATCCGCGGCGGCGGGTGCAGCGGATTTCAGCCCCGTCTCGACCTCGACCAGCACTACAGCGAGAAGAACGACGAACTGATGGAATTCGACGGTTTGCCCGTCGTGGTGGACCGCAAGAGCAATCTCTACCTCAGCGAAGCGGTGATCGACTTCCACGACGAACTCAACCGCCGCGGCTTCAGCGTGGACATTCCCAACGCCAAGAGCAAGTGCGGCTGCGGCAGTTCGTTCTCGATGTAAAGGTGAACCGGACAACGATTCTCCCCTCGGCGCGCCGTCGGCATCAGGACGGCGGGTCGAGGGGTTTTTCATTCTGCCGGTCGTCTGGGTGTTTCGCCAGCGCTCCCGTCTCTGCAAGCACCTCGAAAAGGCGAAGATGTTCGGACACAGTCAAGGCTTCCGCCCTGCCGTCGGGATCGAAACCGTGTCGGGTCAGCAGGGCATCCAGAGCTTCCTTGTCGAACTGCTTGCCCACCAGCGGATGCAAGGCCCCGCGGAGATTCTTGCGGCGGTGCAGATACAGATCGCGGACGAAGTGCTGGAAGGCGGGCAAGTCTCGGATGGCGGCGCGCTTCGCGGCATTGGGCCGGATCAGAACCAGAGCCGAGTCCACCTTTGGCCGGGGCCAGAACACTTGCGGCGGCAGCCGACGCAAGATCCGCGGGTCGGCCAAGCTCTGGACCAGGACGCTGAGGGAACCGTAGTCCTTGGTCGAAGGCTCGGCCACCAGGCGGGCGGCAAGCTCCCATTGGATGGTGACCACCATGCGCTCGAAAGGCAGATCGCTGACCAGGAAATTGGTGATGACTGGCGTGGCGACGACGTAGGGAAGATTGGCCACGAGCTTAAGCCGCCAGGACTTCTCGGAAAGCATCCGCTGTAACGTCTCGAGAACCTGACGATTGATGCGGTGCTTGGATTCCAGAATGTCGGCGTTGAGCAACAGGACGTTGGCGAATGCCGCCGTGTTTTCGCGGGCT
Source organism: uncultured Planctomycetota bacterium (assembly GCA_937944855.1). Classification (GTDB taxonomy): domain Bacteria; phylum Planctomycetota; class Planctomycetia; order Gemmatales; family HRBIN36; genus JANWWR01. The sequence continues at coordinate 37,462 of CALFAY010000024.1, read as the reverse complement.
AGCTGGTAGAAGTCAGGATCGAGTTCGACGCCGAGCACGTTGCCGGCCTCGGCCGCCAGTGCGGCAGTCAGGCTCCCCGTGCCGCTGCCGACCTCCAGCACCAGGTCTTCCGGCCCGAGTTCAGCGGCGGCAACGATGACCTTGAGGAGATTCAGGTCGATCAAGAAGTTCTGCCCAAGTTTGCCTTTGGGTCGAAGCCCCCGGGACTCGAAAAGGTTTCGGAGATACGACTGGGTCTGACGGGGGCTGGTCATGGGTGGTACGCCGGCTCTTGTTCACTCCGTGCCGGTCAGGAGGCGTTGCACGTATTTCGCCAGGATGTCGGTTTCGAGATTGACACGATCGCCGATCTGCTTGCGGCCGAGCGTGGTCTGCTGGAGCGTGTGCGGAATGAGCATGACGCTGAATCGGTCGCGGTACAGGTCCACGATGGTGAGGCTGACGCCGTCCACGGCAATCGACCCCTTGACGACCATCTGGCGCGACAACAGGGGCGGAGTCTCAAACCACACGATTTGCCACTCGCCGCGCGCCTCTCTCGCAGCGATCCGCCCGACGCCATCTACATGACCCTGGACCCAGTGTCCGCCGAGTCGGTCGCCCAGGCGCAAGGCGCGTTCCAGATTGACCGCATACCCGGGACGCAGATCGCCCAATGTGGTTCGGACCAGCGTCTCCGGCCCAACGTCAAAGGCAAAACGATCCGAACCGACTTCGATCACGCTCAGACATACGCCATCCACGGCCACGCTTTCGCCCAGACTTAATTCAGCTGCCAGAGCCGGATGGCGGACGCTCAACCGCAGGCCGGCATCGCGTGGTTGGACCGCCTCGACCTCCCCAAGAGCTTCCACAAGTCCCGTGAACATGGCTTCGTCACGCCCACCGGACACTCGTCGCTCCGACGCCGCGGCCGCCGGTGACGCATGTCGCCTTCGGTTTATCTTATTTGCAACCGCAGATTTACAAAGGGAACTGCCAACCCTAAGCCGCCCTTCCCTGCTCGTGGAACGTGCTACTGGATTCCCCCAGCCAGCCCCATCCCAGCTTGACGTGCTTGGAGCGGCTTGGTTCATCGTTTTCGTCCCGTTGATTGTGTCTGGCTGCCGCGATACCTAGTCGAAGCCGTTCACAGATTCTCTTCTTGCAATGCGAACAGGGTTCGTTACAGTAGATTTCCTGAAGGGTTAGTGTAGATCATCGCGGGTCGTATGTCCGTTCGCACGATGAGCCAAGCGATGCCTTTCTTAAGGCGACCATAGCAGTCAAACGGCGTGTGCCGTGGGATAATTCATTTCCGTTGTTCGGAGGATTGGTCATGCTTTCACCCAAGACCCGTCGCAGGTCGGCGTTCACCCTGATCGAACTGCTCGTGGTCATCGCCATCATCGCCATTCTGATGGCCTTGCTTCTGCCGGCGGTTCAGAAGGTCCGCGAGGCGGCTAACAAGATGCTCTGCGCCAGCAACCTGCGGCAGATCGCCATCGCCGCTCACAACTACCACAACGACTTCAGTCAGTTGCCGCCGGGCTACCTGGGTCCGCGGCCCGGCGACGAATGGCCGCCGTCGTACAACTTCCAGTCCGTCGGGGTCCTGTGCCTGCTGCTGCCCTACATGGAGCAGGACAACGTTTTCAAGCAACTCGGGACCAATATGGGCGTTGACAACTACCCGCCGCCGGTAGGTACGACACCTAATGCCAGCCCTTGGTGGAGCCGGAATCCCGACTGGACGCTGGCACACTCGCGCTTCAAGATGTTTCAGTGTCCCTCAGACACGTTGTATGAGGATCTTTCGCCCCGCACAGGCTCCTCGTTCGGCGTAATCGTTTACCTGCATCAGTTCGGCATCTCCACTGGGTGGGCTTGGTTCGTGAACTATCAGGCCCTGGGGCGAAGCAATTATGTCGGCGTGGCCGGGGCGAACGGCGAATTCGCCCTCAACGGGCCTTCGACCGCGGACGGACCCGGTGTCAATCTCGCCGAGTACAAGGGCATCTTCGGCAACCGAACCCGGCTGACGCTGGGGCAGTTGTCGGCCCTGGACGGCACCAGCAATACGTTGATGTTCGGGGAAGGCGGAATCGACGTCGGACCGCAGCGGCAGCGGAGCTGGGCGTGGAGCTGGATGGGTGCGGGCTGCCTGGGGACCAAGTTCGGTCTGGGTCGTGGCACCATGATCGGTGATCCGCCGAACTCTTCGACGGCCGGTGCTCACGTCGTCCGGTTCAGCAGCATGCACGCAGCGGTCGTGCAGTTCGCCTTCGGCGACGGCTCGACCCGCGGCGTCCGTTTCGGTCAGACATGTGTCCGCAATCCGGCCTCGCCAGACTGGTTCGTGCTCCAGCAGTTGTCTGGTCGTAACGACGGCCGAAACCAGGAAACCAGTGCGTTGTTGGATTAACGACTTCGTGCCCATCCTTGCGGTCCCGGGGGGGGCCAAGGCCCGACCCGGGACCGCGTTCCTGTTTGCTCCGGAGATCCTCATGCTGCGGCGACTTTGGCTCTTGCTCACCCTGGCGGCCGTCGGACTGGCCATCGGCTGTGGCCAGCCCAAGGCTTCCATCCCCAAGGAAACCATCAAACCGCCGGAGGAAAAGAAACCGTCTCCCTCGGGCGTGGCGGAGTAACTCCTGCGAGCAACACGGGGAGTTTGCTTCGACGCAGATGACAGCGATCATCCGCGTGCAGGAGATTTTTTGTATGCTTCCGCGTCTCTTCATCGGGGTGGCATCGATCTTCGCCCTGGCCGGATGCGGTCATGACCCACGGCAGCCGGATTACATTCCACAGGCCACGATCCCTCTGCATCCCGACCCGCCGGTCGCTGCGGGAGGACCGCCGCGGACCAAGGCTCCCGCCGCTCAGCCCAAGCCGCACGACGCCGTTCCGAAACCCGAACCCGAGGCGAAGGAAGAGCCGAGCGGCGAGGAGAAACCCGGAGGATGACTCCGTTCGTACCGGACCATCTCGCACTGAGCCGCGACTGCGAGGGAGCGGTTTGGGATCCGCTACCTGGTGGTCGCGGCTCGGAGAAGCATTTCGTCAGGGCACTAACGGCAGGTTGACGTTCGGCTTGGGCAGAAGTTCCAGTTCGGTCCCCCGTCCGACCAGGTCCAGGTCGGGCACGTCAGCCCCGACGATGCGGAAATCGGACGGTCGAGCCTGGGAGAAAGGCCGTCCCAGGGTCGGCGCGTTGGCGAAGCGAAGGCCCTGACCGAAACCTGCCTGATCGTCGGATCGGCCCCACAGTTCCCCCCAGCGTTCGCTGCCGTACTTGTGTGGCATTTCGTCCTTCTGCAAAGGCTGCCAGACCAGGAGCGGCCCGGACACCCCGTAGAAGTTGCGTTTGCCCTGCCAAGTGAACCGGCGGCGCAGGTCATCCTCGCTCTGGGGACCGTCGATGCGAAGCAGCGGGTTCCCCAGCGCTGCCACGAAGACACAACTGGTCGCCGACGTGACCCGTACCGGCACATGGACCGGCGAAGTGGGCGTCGCCCGGAGATGCACCAGGCCTTCGGTCAGATAGGCCGTCACACGATCCATCAGGACGGTAGCCCCATCGCTAGGCAGGCTGGCCTCGGGCCGATTGCCTTCCACGATCAGCAGGGAACCTTCCAGTGCGACGAGGGTATTGCGAAGATCGAGCGTGAAGGGACGGCTGGCGCGGACGAAGGCCAGTTCGCCGGCCCCGCGGACGAAGCAGTTCTCGCATTCGATCACGGGTTGTCCCGGTCGGGGCGGCTTGCCGCCGCCCATCATGCTGCCCGTCGGATCCGCCAGAGCCACGAGGCAGGTCTGCGGAGCGGCTTCTTCCTCCAGGACGACGGAGCAATTCTTGAAGCGGACCTTGCCCGTTCCTGAAATGGCCACGAGCGCTTGACTGCGCGTCGCTTCCCGTTCGCGCAAGGGGTTGAGCCGCAGAGCCACGTTCTCGAAATTCACCTCGCCGTCGTGCAAGCGGAACAGGATAGCTTCGCCGTCTCCGCCGGGAACCTGCTCCGCGTTGAAAGCCAGTTCCGGCCAGTAGCCTTCCGCGGCGCGGAGGGTGATCTTGCGGCTTCCGACATCCAAGGAGCGAATCGCCAAGCGGCCGCCCAGCCGCAGGGTGACGACGATTTCGTCCTCGGCGTCGGCATCGCCCAAGGCGCTGGCCAGTGTCTTGTAGGTTCCGGGTTTGTTGCCCTGGCCGTCCACCAGGAGTTCCCGGGGACCTGCGGTCTTCTGCGTGATCGGCGTCTCCGCAGAAGAATTGCCGTGATACAGTTCCCGCCCCAGCAAGGCTCGGGGGCCGAGCCATTCCTTATTGCCGATCCGCAAGGCGGCGATTCGGGCACTGAGCTGGGCTGCGCTCCAGATGTTGCCCTCGGCCAGCGACTTCCGAGGATCGGGTTGTTCCCAGGGCGAGGCGGCATCGGCCGTGGAGCCGCTGTCCTGAAATGTCGGGCCGACCCGGGCCAGTTCGCTGGGCTGGGCAGCCAATCGTTCCCGCGCTCCGTCACCGCGTCGCGCGACCGCCAGAGACGGCAGATTGTGGAAGTAGTTCTGACCACTTACCAGACGACAATCGGCGGCTTGTCCTGGACCCAGATGAAGCCAAGAAGCGTCTGTCGTGGAACCCAGGTGCGAAAAGACGCAACGATTGACGGCGATATGACAGGGTTGCTGCGAATCGAGATGCAACCACGCCTCGGAAGCCAGCAGCCAGGAACAGTTCTGGACGTTGATGTTCGACCGGATCCGATGCGGCGAGCGGTCCTGAGCGGCGACCCGGAGAGGCTGGGCATACGGGCCGACGAAACAATCCTCAAAACTGACATTGGCCCCGTCGTCCAGGGCAACGAGCCGGTCGCCGCCGCGAAAGACGCAGCGCTTGAAAAACACCGACGGTGCCCGTTCGGAATCCTGCGGCTTCCGGGTCACTTCCAAAAGCACCCGGGGTGTTCCGTTGCCCAGTTCCCGGAACTCGCAATCCTCGAAAACCAATTGCCCCCCCGATTGCTGAAACAGAGTCGTAGTGGCCGAACTCCGGGAGGCGTCGATTTCAAAAATCAGGCCTCGCAGCGTGACTGCTCCGCCTTGCAGCACGAAGCCGACCGCGGTTGTCGCGGATTCCGGAGAGCCGGAGGAATCAGCAGGCGGAGGTCGCAGCCGCACTACCGCCCGCTGTTCGCCCAGGCCTTCCAGCGTGAAATCGCCGTCGGCGAAGACCACGACGCCGCCCGACTGCCGCCGGTCTCCCGTCAGTTCGCAGGCACCGTTGCTGAGCCGCACGGTGCGGACGCGGCGGTGGACGACGGCCTGGGCCAACTCCGCCGCGCTCTGGACTGTCACCACGTCGGCTTCCCACGACGGCTCGAGGGGTTTGGCGATCAATCCACCGCCGCTGCGGGCAGGGTTGGACGGCGGAAGGGGGCGCACGTCCGTTTCCGGCGTAGGCGGTTCACGCGGGGAAAGAGCAGGGGCCGGCCCGGTCGGCTGCATATCGTTTTCCAAGGCAGGTCCGAGGATGCCGACGAGGACGACGATCACCGCCAGTCCTCCAGCCAGAATCCACCACGGACGCGCCGCCGGGGGACGGGGCAGAATGGCGTCCAGAGGCAGCGTCGTTGGCAAAGCCGAACCGCCTTGCAAGTGAACCGCCACCGCGGACAGGTGCTCGACCAACTCCGCGGGATGCTGGTAACGATCCTGGGGATTCTTGGCCATCATCTTGGAAAGGATGGCGGCCAGAGCGTCGGGAATCTCCGGATTGAGCTGGCGAGGATCGAGCGGCAATTCATTCTGATGAAACTGGAGCTTGCGGGCGGCGGTGCCGTCCGGGACCGGAGGCACGCCGGTCAGCATGTGGTAAAAAGTGCAGCCGAGGGAGTAGATGTCGCTGCGGCAATCGGCCTGGCGCGGCTCGATCGCCTGCTCAGGGGAGATGTAGTCGAAGGTGCCCAGGGTCGTGCCCGACTGCGTCAGGCCCTCGCCAGGGTGAAGGTCGGTGCTGCGGGCCAGCCCCATATCCACAAGTTTAGCCCGGCCACTGGCGCTGATGATGATGTTGGACGGTTTGATGTCGCGGTGCACCACGCCGCGGTCGGCGGCATGGGCCAGCCCCTGAGCGATCTGAAGCACATAGTTGACTGCTTGCGGAAGGGGGATGCGGCCGTACTCGTCGATCAGTTCCTTGAGGTTCTTGCCCTCGACGAACTCGAAGGCGATGAAGTGAAGCCCCTGATCCCGACCGAAGTAGTACACGCGGGCGATGTTCTCATGATCGAGTCGGGCGGCGGCGCGGGCTTCGTTTTCAAAGCGTTTGACGTTTTCCGGCTCGTTGGCCATCTCCGGCGGAAGGACCTTGAGGGCCACCTGGCGGTCAAGGATCGTGTCTCGTGCCCGAATCACCGCGGCCATGCCGCCGACGCCGATCGGTTCGATGAGTTCGAAATGAGCTAGACGCTGGCCTCGGATCAGCTCGGCCTGAGCGGCCCGCGTCGGGTTGGGCGCGTGCAGGGTCTTGCTGATGACGGTGGGAGCGTCATCGCGGTCGGCGGCTGCCGGGTCCGTGGCCTGGGCCTGCGGTTTCGGAGTCTGCTCCGCCATCTCTACCTCCGTGAGATTCGACTGCAAGGACCGTCCCGGGCACCGTGGGCTGGCGCGATGCCTTGGACAGTAGCGGCCGTCACATCGTCGAACTTATGACGCAGCCGATGCGCCGCGTGCTCCGGTCTCCATCTCCAGAGGGACGGGATGCTCGGCGAGTCCTTGCCGGCCGTGCAGCTTCGGTTACGGACTGCTTCGGCCTTTTTCTCGCAGCCCTATCAGGTCGTCCCTGGCAAAGGCACAGAGACGTTTTCTTGCTCCGAAGCCGGATTCGCAGGATAGGATTCGACAACCCATGTCCTCCCAACTATGCCAGAACCCCACGCAAATGTCAACGCGCCAGCTGCGGCGATCCTGGTGATCCTCCTGATACTTAGCCTTTGCGATGGGGAGCAGTACGGCTATAATCAGCAGAGCGAACAGAGCTTGCGCTTCCTCTCCAGGTTTCCCGTGTGGACTCTTCGCGGCTCCCTGAGCCGAGACGCGGAGGGAGCGTAGTCTGTCCACGGACACTTGACCCGTGACTGAGGAGATGCCATGAGCAGCACGATCATAAAAAAACCGGCGCAGCCGACGGTTCCCCAGGAGGAACAGGTCGAACAGGCCTTTGAATACCCGGGGATTCCGACCACGTGCGACGGTGCCGAAGCGGTGGTCCACGTCGAAACCCACATCTCCCAGGCCGCGGGCGCTTATCCGATCACCAGTTCGACTACCATGGGCGGCGGCTTCAATGCAGCCGTCATGGATGGCCAGACGAACCTCTGGGGCGATCCGCTCATGTTCTTCGAGCCGGAGAGCGAACACTCCGCAGCCACGGTCTGCGAGGGCTTCGCTCTGGCCGGCGGCCGTGTGACCAACTTCACCTCCGGCCAGGGCCTCGTCCTGATGAAGGAGGTCCTGTACACCATCGCCGGCAAGCGGCTGCCTGTGGTCATGAACATCGGCGCTCGCGCCCTGACCAGCCAGGGACTCAACGTGCACGCGGGACATGACGACGTCATGTCCGTGGCCGACTGCGGCTGGGGCATCCTCTTCGGCCGAAACGCCCAGGAAGCCGGGGATTTGTGCCTCATCGCCCGTCGGGCTGCCGAGGCCAGCTTCACGCCGTTCCTCAACGTCCAGGACGGCTTTTTGACCACGCACACGGTCGAGACGGTACGGCTCCCCGAACCTGAGTTCATGAAGGAGTACGTCGGCGATCCGAAGGAAAAGCTGATGAACCTGATGGACCCCGCCAATCCGCTCATGTCCGGCGTGGTCCAGAACCAGGATTCGTACATGAAGGGCAAGATCGCCCAGCGGTGGTACTACGACCGCATCGAAGGCATTCTCGAAGAGTGCTTCGACTTGTTCCACCGCAAGACCGGCCGACGCTACGGGTTCGTCGAGCCGTATCTGTGCGAGGACGCCGAGTTTATTTTGGTCGGCATGGGCTGCTACATGGAGACGGCCAAGGTGACGGCCGACTACCTCCGCAAGAAAGGCATCCCCGCCGGCGTGTTGAATATCTGCGTCTTCCGGCCCTTCCCCGGCCGACACATCGTGCAGGCGTTGAAGAATTGCACGGCCTTTACGGTCTTCGAGCGGATGGACGATCCGCTCTCGACCACCGGCAACCATCTGGCGCGGGAAATCAAGGCCGCGTTCTGCGACGCCATGCTCGGCGTCAACGGCCAAGAGAAGATCGACCGCATTCCGCGGATCTATGACGGAGCGGCCGGGCTGGGCAGCCGCGACGTCCGCCCCGGCGACATCATCGCGGCCTATTACAACATGATGAAGCCCAACGGCCAGCACTTCTTCTGCGTCGGCATCGACCATCCTCTGGCCCTGAAACGAGCCGAGGATCCCGATTTGCGTCCGCCGGGAGGCTTCTCGATGCGGGGCCACTCGGTCGGCGGCTTCGGCTCGGTCACGACCAACAAGGTCATCGCCACCATCGCCGGCAACGTCTTCGGCAAGGACGTGCAGGCCTATCCTAAGTACGGCTCGGAAAAGAAGGGCCTGCCCACGACCTACTACCTGACCATCGCCGACAGCCACATCATGATGCACAGCGAGTTGGAGCACATCGACCTGCTGTGCATCAATGATCCGACGGCGATCCTCAGCGCCCACACGCTGGACGGGCTTCAGCCCGGCGGGGCGATCTTCATGCAGTCGCCGCACACCGATCCGCGCGACGTCTGGAACTTCATTCCGCCCCACATTCGCAAGACGATTCGGGAGAAGAAATACCGCGTCTATTACGCCGACATGGTCAAGATCGCCCGGGAAGTGGCGTCCGAACCGGACCTCCAGATGCGTATGCAGGGCATCGTCCTGCTGGGGGCTTTCCTCAAATTGACGCCCTACGCCAGGGAAAGCCACATGAGCGACGAGGAGGTGTACGCCGGGGTCGAGAAGGCGTTGCGGAAGTATTTCGGCAAGCGCGGCGAGCGGGTCATCCAGGACAACATGACCTGCATCAAACGCGGCTACAATGAAATGCGGGAGATTCCGCCAGAGATCATCGCCGGGGGTTAGCAAAACCGCGGACGGAGGAGAGCGGCGTGAACGTCAAGTGGCTCCAGGCAGAGTCCAGGACGCGGGTGGCTCATGCCTCCCCCTCGTCGCTGCCTTCGGTCATGGATTTGACCCGCAGTCTGCCCTGGTATGCAGCTTCCGTGCGGGCCATTTGCGTGTTGCGGATCGAAGAGTCGAACGACCTTCGTCCGGCGGTCGAAGAGGTCTTGCGACAACAGGAACAGAGTTGAGTCCTAGTGAACCTGCGCCTTCACGGCGTCAGAAAGATAGGAGATGCCATGACGACTAACGGTGCGCCGATCAAACTGCCCTCGATGAACGAGGCCAGCGAACGCGATCCGTTCAACAACAACAGCTACGGCACGCTGGTCAACGGCAGCTACAAGCTCGTCAGCCTGCCGGTGCTGGACGTGATCGACTTCAACGAGCGGATCATTCGCGGCTACGAGGAGGGGTATGGCGAGAAGGAACTGCCGGCCGATCTGTCGCTGGCCCGGTCGCTCATCCCCGCCGGCACGGCCACGTTGCGAGACTTCAGCAATATCGCGCCCGATATTCCGGAATACATCCCCGAGAACTGCACCGGCTGCATGGACTGCGTGACCGAGTGTCCGGACACGGCCATTCTGGGCAAGGTGCTGGCCGAGTCGGAGCTGGAGGCCAAGATCGCCGCGCTTCCCGAAGCCGACCGCGAGATGTATCGCCGTCAGTGGGCCAAGACCAAGAAGTACTACGAAGCGGGCAAGAAGAAGGTTGGCGAAGGCGGGTTGTTCCAGATCGTCATCGACCCGTCCAAGTGCAAGGGCTGCGCCGAGTGCGTCACTGTCTGCGACGACAACGCCCTGAAGATGGTGCCGAAGACCAACGAGGTCATGACCCGTGCCCGCAAGACGCACCGTATCTTCAAGGACATCGGCCCGAGCAACCCGAAATACATCAGCGACAACCTCCTCATTGACATGATGCTCAAGGAGGAGACGCACATCTACGTCGGCGGGGCGGGGTCGTGTGCCGGGTGCGGCGAGGGGACGGCGTTGCGGATGTTGTGTGCCGCCACGGGAGCCAAGTACGGGGACCAGTGGGGCATCGTGGCGGCCACCGGCTGTAACACGGTGTACACTTCGACCTATCCGTACAACCCGTACCTCGTGCCGTGGACCAACTCGCTGTTCGAGAATGCACCGGCCGACGCCATCGGCGTCCGCATGCGCTGGGACCAGATGGGCTGGCACGACAAGCCGCTGTGGTGCATCGGCGGCGACGGGGCCATGTTCGACATCGGCTTCCAATCGCTGTCCCGCATGTTGGCCAGCGGCATGAACATCAAGGTCTTCGTACTCGATACGCAGGTGTACTCCAACACCGGCGGCCAGGCTTCGACGTCGTCCTACACCGGGCAGAACACGAAGATGAGCGTGCACGGCAAGGTCCTGGGCGGCAAGCAGGAACGCCGCAAGGAAATCGCCCAGATCGCCATGATGCACCCGCGGACCTACGTCGCCCAGACGACCTGTGCTCACGTCAACCACTTCTACAAGTCGGTGCTGGGGGCGTTGGAGTTCGACGGCCCGGCCATCGTCACCTGCTACACGACCTGCCAGCCGGAGCATGGCGTCGCTGACAACATGGCCAGCGAACAGGCCCGCCTGGCCGTGGACACCCGGGCCTTCCCGCTGCTGATCTACGATCCCCGCAAGGGTGAAAAGATCCGCGATCGGCTCTCGCTGGTCGGCAACCCGAACATGAAGGAAGACTGGTACGTCAATCCGAAGACCGGCGAACCGCTCACCTTCATCGACTTCGCCCGCAGCGAAGGCCGCTTCGCCAAGCATTTTGACAAGGACGGCAATCCGTCCGAGACCCTCTTGCGGGCCAATCAGGATCGGTTGGAGAACTGGCGGCTGCTTCAGGAGTTGGCCGGTCTGCGCTGACCGGCCCATGAGCCGATTGTGCCATGCAGATTCTGGCGACGCATGACTATCAGCCCGGCGGTCTGGAGGCCGCTTTGGAGTTCCTCAAGCGGACGCGGGCGGAGCTGCGATCGCTTCGTCACGTCCGCTTGTGGAAGGACCGCTTCCTCGTCATCGACGTCAACAAGGACTGCTTCGAGATCCGCAACGTCGGCTACGAACATCCCGACGTCATTCCCCTGCTGCGGGCCGTCAACGCAGCGTTCAATCCCGAGACGGTTCACAAATCGCCTCCCGGCGAGTACAAGGAGTACGACACCGGGCGGCGTCACGCCTGGGCCGAAGACCGCGTCATGTGACCGCTAAGGGATTCGCAGCCATGAGCCAATCCGCCTTGATGCACCGCTTCCTCCCTGCACTGCTGTTGGTGTTGGCCTTCCTGCTCGGTATCGCTGTCGCCGAGGCCGACGACAAAGACGGGTTTCGTCCGCTGTTCACCGAGAATGATCCGCCCAAGGATTGGGTCGTGACCGAATGGAACGACCTGACCAAGCCCGCGCCGCCCGAGTGTGCCTGGACCGTCGAGGACGGCATCCTCAAGCCTGGCAAGCGTCGCGGCACCTGGCTGATGAGTCGGCAAACGTACCGCGATTTCATCCTGGAGTTCGAGATCAAGCTGACCGAAGTGGGCAACAGCGGCGTCGCTTTGCGTGCCCCGATGCGGGGCGACCCAGCCTTCGACGGCATGGAACTTCAGATCGCGGACCTTCGCTACAATCCCTCGGCCAAGGATTCGGAATTGACCGGCGGCATTTATCGGGCCATCGCGCCGTCCAAGCAGGTGTACAAGCCCACCGAGTGGAACCGCTTCCGCATCGAACTGCGGGGACAGCATCTGAAGGTCACGCTCAACGGCGAGGTGATCCAGGACGTGGATTTGAGCCGATTCGATCAGCCGATCAAACGCCACGACGGAACCGATGCACCGCCCATCAAGGACCGGCCAAGGGAGGGCCACATCGGCTTCCAGCATCTCAGCCGGAATAACGAGCCGGTCCTCATCCGCAACGTCCGCATCCGGGAGCTGTGAACTTTGTTGCCGTCGCCCGCGGCGGTGTCTGGAATCAGGGCAGGGTGGATCCGACCGGCAGCTTCGGCAACGCGGCGTCGCTGAGGCGGGGCAGGTCGTAGTCCAGCGACGGCGTGGGCGTCAGGTGCAGCGGCAGCGTGACAGTGAAGGTGCTTCCGCGGCCCAGTTGGCTCTTGAGGGCGACGTCGCCGCCGAGCAGCTTCGCCAGTTCCCGCACGATGCTGAGGCCCAGGCCGGTGCCCCCCTGTTCCCTCGTCAGGGCCTGCACGGTTCCCGCTTGCCGGAACTTCTCGAAGATGATCTCCTGATCCTCCTCGGCGATGCCGACGCCGGTATCCATCACCGAAAGGATCAGATGCACGCCGTCGGTCTCGGCCCGGAGTTCGACCCGGCCTCCCTCCGGCGTGAACTTGACGGCATTGGACAGCAGGTTCCAGAGGATCTGCTGAATCTTGCTGGCGTCCTGGCGGAGGATCGGAATCCCGGGGTCAATGCTCGCTTCCAGGGCCAGGTTTTTCTTTTGCGCCAGGGGGCGGAACATGCCGAGCAGACTTTCGCAGACGTCGCGGATGCTGAATTCCTCGATGCGAACCTGCATCTTGCCGGCTTCCATCTTGGCCAGGTCAAGAATGTCATTGATGAGCAACAACAACCGTTCGCCGCTGGTCTTGATGTTCGTCACCCACTTGACCTGCCGCTCGTTCAGTCCGCCGCTGGACAAGAGCACTTCGCTGAAACCAAGGATGCTGTTGAGCGGCGTGCGAAGTTCATGGCTCATGGTCGCCAGGAAATCGCTTTTGAGCTGGTTGGATTGATACAGTTCCATGTTCAACCGGCCGAGTTCATCCACCTTGCGGTCGAGGTCGGCGTTGGCCTTGCGGAGGCGGTCCTGCATGTTGACCAGGGTGCGGAGCATGCGGTTGAAGGCGTGGCTGAGGTCCTCGAACTCGTCCCCGGTCTGGATTTCGCTGCGGATGTTGAGTTCCCCGGCCGTGATGGCGTCGCTGACTTCCTTGAGATGCTTCACGGGCTTGACGACGACGTAACGGACGATCAGCCAGCTTCCGCCCATGAGCAGGATCGCCGAGACCAGGCCAGTCGAGATGAGCAGGGCGCGGTTGATGTGCATGCGATGCTCAAAGCGGTCGAGGATTTGCCTGCGTTCGGCCTCCGTGCGTTGCTGGGCTTCCGGCCCGGCGGTGGCGAGCAGCAGTTCAGCCCGCACATCGGCGATGAGGTCTTCGGTGTTCCAGGCGTACCAGCCCAGACTGCCGCTGATGAGCAGCAGCGTAGCCGCCCCGAACAGGAAGCGGCATTTCCGCTCCAGACTGGTTTCACCCAACAGACGTTTGATGGCACGATACGACATACCGATCCGTTACCTGGGAACCGCCCGTTTCAACCGCCTCCGGGGAGCCGGTTGACAGCGGGGACAAAAGTGGGTGGATCGACCGGCCAGGCGGATGCGGCGAATGCTGGAGCCGCACCGCGGACATGGTTTGCCGGTCTGTCGATAAACGCGGAACTCGTTCTGGTACCCGCCGCGGCCGTTTTCGCCATAGAAAAACGTGCGGATGGTGGAGCCGTGGCGGTTGATGGCCCGCCGCAGCACCGTCACCAGCGCGTTTTGCAGGCGCTCGGCTTCATCCTGTCTGAGAGTGGTTCCGCGTCGGGCTGGATGCAGCCGGGCCTCAAATAGCGATTCATCTGCGTAGATGTTGCCCACACCGGCCGTTACGGACTGATCCATGAGGATCGCCTTGAGGCAGCGTTGCGAAGCGCGGGCCTTCTGCCAGAGTTCTTCGGCGGTCAGGTCGAACGGCTCCGGGCCGAGGTGTTCGGAAGCGAGCGTCTGCTGCCATTCCTCGTCGGTTAACAGATCGGCGACGCCGAAGCGGCGGACATCTTGAAACCGCAGTTGCCGTCCGCCGGGGGCCAGATCGAAGACCAGGTGCGTATGCGGTTGGTCCGGTGCGCCGGCCTCGACGACCCAGAGGCGGCCTGTCATGCCGAGGTGGAACAGGAGGTTCCAGCCGTCAGCCAGATGGACCCGGATCCATTTGCCGCGGCGGGACACGCCCAGAACAGGCCGTGGACTGTCGAAGACGCTGCTGCGGTGGATCGGCCAGGGTCGTCGCAACCGCCGGGGACCGAGGCGGACGCCCGTAAAGGCCAAGCCTCGCAGCTGGCGTTTCAAGGTCCGCACGACAGTTTCCACTTCCGGCAGTTCCGGCACGCCTGTGTCTCCGTCCGATCCCGTTGCCTTCGATCAGCCTCAGAAATCCCCGCTCGCCGCCAGCGCAGATCCTTCAGACCTACGCAGTTCCTTCACGGATGCACTCAACCACCGTCCTTATAATTGCACGGAGAACCCGTCTTCGTGTCAATCGGAGCCGTCCATGCCGCTGACCGAAACTGACATGCTGGCCAGGATGCCCGGACAAAAGCCCCATTGGCTGTTAGGTTGGCGGGGCAACCTGATCGCTTTCAATCAGGACCCATTGGGCAACGTCGAGAAGCTGAGGCAGCGTTACGGCAACATCTTCCTGTTCGTTCACGGCGGCAATCCACCGCTCAACAGCACACTGCCCGACGTGCACCGCACCGTCTTCGCTCTCGGTCCCCAATACAACCAACAGGTCCTCAGCGATACCAATCTGTTTTACAACAGTATTTTGCTTGGGACGGAAGGCACCGAGTTCTGGCGGCTTGGTCGCGGCCTGCTGAACATGAACGGCGAGAAGCACCGGCAGCAACGCCGCCTGATGATGCCGGCATTCCAGAAGTCCCGCATCGACGGCTACGTCCCGGTCATGGTCGAAACCACGCGGCAGATACTCCAGGGTTGGCAGGTCGGGCAGCGCCGCGACCTCAAGGCCGAGATGCGCCACCTGACCATGCGTATCGCCAGCCGGGCGTTTTTCGGTCTGGACGTGGACCCGCAGGCCGGGGGACTGGCCACCGAGATCGACGAATGGCTGCGGCTGAGCGGCACGCTGGGCGTAATGTTTTTCCGCTATCGCATCCCGTTCACGCCGTTCCACCGCTTCCTGCAAGCCTCACAAAAACTGGAAGAACAACTCCGGGCCATGATCGAGGCCAAGCGGGCCGCCGGGGCCGAGCAGGGCGACGTGCTCTCGCAACTCATCCACACCTGCGACGAAGACGGCTCCCGAATGAGCGAGGACGAACTGATCGGCCAAGCCAATCTGCTCTTTCTGGCCGGACATGAAACGACGGCCAACGCCCTGACCTGGACGCTGTTTCTACTTTCGCAGCATCCGCAGGTCATGACCCGCCTGTACGACGAGCTGCACGGGACGCTCTGCGGAGCCGAACCGACCGCGAACGATTTGCCAAAGCTGACTTACCTGGAAAAGGTCATCAAGGAATCCATGCGGCTGCTGCCGCCGGTGCCGTTCTTGGGCCGGACGGCGATGGCGAACACGACGCTGGCGCCTTACGAGATCCCCGAGCGGACCGAAGTCGCGTTGTCGCCGTATATCACGCACCGGATGCCGGAGATCTGGGCGAACGCCCAGCGCTTCGAGCCGGAGCGATGGGAAAGCTGCGACCCCACAGCCTACGAGTACCTGCCTTTCGGAGCCGGTTCCCGAATGTGTATCGGGGCCGGTTTCGCCACGGTGGAAATCAAGGTCGTCCTCTCCATGATTCTGCAAGCCTTTCGGCTGGAATTGGTTCCCAACGCTCGCATCGACCGCTTTGTCAACATCACGCTGTCGGCCCGGCACGGCTTGCCGATGACCCTGCACGAGCAGGACCAGGCGTTCGCCAAAAGCAACACTTCCTGGCGGGGCAATGTGCGGGAGATGGTCGATTTCCCCGGCGATTAGGCAGCGGATGTTCCCGGGCGTGGCGGCGGCAATCTTTCCCCCGGGCCGCATCGTCTGATATGGTGGAGGCATGAGCAAGCACGCGCCCGCAACCGCTGTCCAGCCGACGCCGGCGGTGAATGGCCTGGCCGTTTCCGGCGACGTCCTGGTGCGCGCCTTCACCGAGATGCGGGACGAATTGGTCAGTACGCTGCTGTATCTGCTGGGCAACGCCGAGGACGCCCAGGATGCCGCCCAGGAGACCTTCCTGAAGTGCTGGCGGACGCGGGCCAGCCTGGACGGCGTGCAGAACCTGAGGGCGTGGGTGTTCCGCGTCGGCTTAAACACCGTCAAGGACATGCAGAAAAGCGCCTGGAAGCGCAAAGCCCGCGCTTTGGCCAACGAGGAAGAAATCATGCAGCCGGGATCGGCCACGCCGCCCAGCCAGGGGCTGGAGCAGGAAGAGGAATTGCAGCGGCTGCGGGCTGCCCTGGTCGCTTTGCGGAACGAAGAGAAAGAGGTATTCCTGCTGCGTCAGAACGGCCGCATGACCTACGAGGAGATTGCCGCCGTCCGCGGTGTACCCGTCGGCACGGTCAAGACGCAGATGCGCAGCGCGCTTCAGAAGCTCCGCAAGGTGCTGACCTGACCGCGGAGGAGATGCTGGAATGACACGAGACTGTCACCGCTGGGAACCGCTTCTGCTCGACTACCTGTACGACCTCCTGGACGCGGAGGAAGCGTATGCTCTGGAAGCGCATCTGCAAGCGTGTCCGCAGTGTCGGCAGGGGCTGACGCAAGCGAAGCGGCAGCAGAAGCTGATCGGAGCGGCTGCTCGGCGAGAGTTTCCGATGGTGCGGTTCGAGCCGCCATCCGAAGCGGTGCCTTCCGAAGCCGCTCCCGGGGAAGAGGCCATCGTGGTCGGTCTGCCTAAGGTCCGGCGTTCCTGGGACTGGAAGCCCTGGGCCGTCGCCGCCAGTATTCTGCTGGTGCTTTCGATTGTCGCTCCGCCGGCGTATTTTCTGCTGCGGGAACGGCCCCAGACGGTCCTGCCCGGAGAATCCGGACATTGGGAAGTTGCATCTCCGGAACGGAATCCGAGCGGCCCGTTGACCGCGCCGGAAAAGCAAGCACAGAGCGAGACCTTTGCCCTCCAGGATGCCTTGGCCAGTCAGGGGTTTGTGTTTCAGGCCCACGGCCATCCGAGCTTCCTGCGAAACCGCATTCCTACCGAGTATCCGTTCGTCGCTCATCTGGCCACGGACAAGACAACGTATCAGCCGGGCGAGACGGTCCATTTTTGGGCGTTCGCTCTGGATTCACTCTCGCTTGCGCCGGGTCAGGCGGAGCCGCCGCTCGACATCTCCTTTATTGCCCAGGATTCGCAAGGTCAGGAATTGACCGCCGAGCCGGGGGATCATCATTCGGTGGAAGGCGAGAGCGGTCATGGACTGCCTGTCGTCACTTTCAGGTCGTTGGCCCTCCCTGTTCAAGCGGCCTCTGGACGCTACTCTCTGCAAGTTCGAGAACGTCGCAACCGTTTCGCTCCCAGTACCGTATTCTTCGACGTCAGCCCGACGTTGGCGAAGTCCCCATCGGTCGTCCCCGCCGGGGATCAGCAGCATGTGGCCGAAGTCGAGCTTTATCCCGAGGGCGGCCGCCTGATCGCCGGCGTCGTGAATCGCGTGTATTTCCGCGTCAACAACGGAATCTCTGCCGATCCTGCGCGTCCTGATGCGGCCCAAGAGCACTGGAAGGCTCGACTGCTTGACGCCCACAACCGAACTCTACTGGGAACCGATCAGATCATCCGTCCCAAAGGGGCAGCGATCCTTGCTGACCGAGGCCGCTTCAGCTTCGTTCCCCAACACGGACAACGCTACCGCCTGGAAGTGGAAAATCCCCATTGGGGACGCCGGGTCAGCCGTTGGCTCGAAGCTGTCTCCAGCGGCGTCGTTGTGCAGGTTCCGGACTCCGTTCTCGAAAACGGCAGTGCCATTCCCCTGCGGATCGTCAGCGTGGGGCGGGATCGACAGTTGCAGCTCACGCTGGAGTGTCGCAGCCGCATCCTTGGCCATCGGGAAATCCAAGTCCCAGCAGGGGTTGAAACCCCGGTTGAAATCGTACCGACTCCAGCGGTTTCGGGAGTCTGTCGTTTGACGGTGTGGGAACAGTCGGCCGCGCCGACGGAGTGGATCCCGATCGCAGAGCGGCTGGTGCTGTTTCTGCCGAAGGCTGCACCGCGTTTGGAAATAACGGCTGCACGGACTGGGACGGGTCCGTCCTCTTCAGCTGTTTTGAATCTGCGGGCTGTGGATGAACCAAATCGGCCGGTGCCGGGCCTCTGGACGTTGTCGGTCCGCCTGAGAAGCACGGGCGAACCGCCGACTGGGAGCGGAACCGAAGCGGCGTCACTGCCGGTCAAACTGTACCTGGGTCCGGAGATCGTGTCGGAAGACATGGCGTTGGCCAAAGCCGTCTGGAATCAGCCGGCTCACGGCAACGAAAGCCTCGACCTTCTCTTGGGAACGCAGCCGGTGCGTTTCCTCCACACTTCAGGGCCGAGGGGCGACGTGATGGTGGTGCTACAGGATCGAGCGGCTCGATCTTTCCGGAAGGAAACAGAAAGACAGATTCGCAAATCGGACGAATCACAGAGTCGAAACGCCGAAGTCAAGGCGGCCCCAGCCGACGGGCAAAAGGGACCGACTGCTCCCCAGGACCCCGCCCGTCCCAAAGCGACTGAGGCCAAAGGACTGAACCAGGCCAAAAAGGAAATGCCCGGCGCGGCCGGACTGGTGACGGCCGAGAAGGCTGACGGATCGCCCGCTCCGTCGGCTCCGGGTGCGCCCGGGTTTGGCCAGGGCGGCTTACCTGCCCGACCGATGCTGAACGAGGCAGACAAACCGCTTGCCGGCGCGGCTGCTTCATCGCCAGCAATCAGGGGGGAATCGGCCCTTCGCCGAGCCGCGGCACCGTCTCCCGAGGCTCGCCAGCGTCCTGGCGGCCCCACTTCTGGCAGCACGATAGTTTTGGATCCGGCTCTTCTGCTGCCCAATGGCATCGGTCGAGTGGAGTTGGGTCAGCTAGCCCCGGATGCCGAACTGGAAATCCGCGCGGAGGTGGTCACGTTGGATGGCAGACTTGCGAGCCAAACCATTCGCCTTCGCATTCCGGACGAGAAAGGGCGCCCTTAACCACCCAAGGCGTGTGTCAGCCATTTCTGGTCGACTTCATGAGCAGATCGAAGTTCCCGATCTCAACACCGAATCTTCACGCCCCTGTGCATAGCGTCTTTTCGGCCCAGTCGTAGAATCCCTGGGGTGTGACTCGCCCGAACGGTGGAACGGAACGATTTGGCCCAGGAGCAAAAGCCGTGCGGCGTGGCCATCTTCTCCCCCTCTTACTTTTCGTGCCGTTACTGCCATATGCAATTACTGTCTCCGATGCGCGGGAAGGACCGCCTCCGTCCTCGCAGCGGCCGCGACTGGCGGTCATCGTCGTCTTCGATCAACTCCGCGGCGACTTTTTGCCTCGCTGGCGAGCATTGTTCGACGAAGGCGGCTTCGAACGGCTCATGACCGAGGGTGCCTGGTTTCCCAATTGCCATTACCGTCATGCTGCGACCAGCACCGGGCCGGGTCATGCGACCATCGCCACGGGCACCTTCCCGCAGAAGCATGGGATCATCGGCAACGACTGGTACGAGCGCTCGGAGGAATCTTCGGTCAACTGCGTGCAGGTGACGGGAGCCGCGGCGGAACGAGCCAGTCGGGTTCCTCCCGCGGAGTCTGTAGAGGACGACGAAGACGACCAGCCGCGTCCCCGCACTCGCAGCAAGCCGCGCGGCTATTCCCCGGAAAGGCTTCTGTCGCCAACGCTGGCCGACGCCCTCAAGGAAGCCACGCACGGGACCGGAAAGGTCGTCAGCATCTCCTTCAAGGATCGCTCCGCCATTCTTCCGGGAGGCCGCAAGGCGGACCTGTGCTGCTGGCTGGGCAGCGACACCGGCACGTTCGTCACCTCGCGCTACTATCGGGAACGCCTGCCGCAATGGGTCGCAGACTACAACGCCAGCCGACCCGCCGACCGCTGGTTCGGCACGGTCTGGAACCGCCTTCGGCCCGACGTCAACTACGACTGCTGGGCCGGTCCCGACGACGTGGAAGCGGAAGGTTTGGGCACCTTCCAGGGCCGGACGTTTCCGCATCCGCTCGGCTTCCCGCCGCTGCTGGTGAAATCGTACTACGGTGCCTTGTACAACTCACCCTTCGGCAATGATCTGTTACTCGACTTCGCCAAACGGGCCGTTGTCGAGGAAAAGCTGGGACAGGACGATGTGCCCGATCTTCTCTGCCTGAGTTTTTCCAGCAACGATGCGGTCGGACATTGCTACGGGCCGGATTCGCATGAAGTCCTCGACACGACGCTCCGCAGCGACCGTATCATGCGGGAACTCATGGATTTCTTGGATGAACACGTTGGCAAAGGCCGCTATGTGCTCGCTCTGACCGCTGATCACGGCATCTGCCCGTTCCCGGAAGTGGCGAAGTTGCAGGGTAAGGATGCTGCTCGGATTTCTCCGCTGTTGGTGGACTTCGGCTCCGAGAAGATGTTGCAGGACCGCTTCGGCAACGATTCGATCCGGGGCAAATGGATCGAGGCCCGATCCGGGTTCTGGTACTATCTCAACCGTCAGACCATCGAACGAGCCAAAGCCGATTTTCGCGAAGTGGAGCAAGCTCTGGCCGAGTGGTTGACCTCCCGACCCGGAGTGCAGGCAGCCTGGACCCGCTCTCAATTGACGCAGAAACCCAACGATGCCATCGGCGAGTCGGTTTGGCGGACGTTTCATCCGGATCGCGGGGGCGAGGTCTTCGTGGTCGTCAAGCCGTATCATCTGCCGGCGGTTTCCAAGGTCGGCACGAACCACGGCACGCCGCACGACTACGACACTCACGTTCCGCTGCTTTTGTACGGCCCGGGGATTCGCCCGGGAACCTACCATCAGCGGGTCGGGCCGGAGGTGATTGCCGGGGCCTTGGCGGAAGCCCTCGGCATCCCGCCGCCGAGTGATGCCGAACCCGTTTCTGTGGCACGATTGTTGTGCAACGATCCGTAAGGGATCTGCCGCTTCACGCTGCCTTCACCATTGCCATCGCCGGCACCTTGGCCGCCACGACGTAGGCTTGGCCGGCATACGAAAGCCGATAACGCAGTTCCTCGAACCCCGCCGCGCACAACCGCTCCGTGATTGCGGACAAGGAGAGAAAATGGAACCGGCCGCGGCGCGCCTCGCGTCGCAGCCACGTCCCATAACGCATCATCCGCAGGCCGTTCCACAAGGCCCGCAACGGCTTGCCCACCCGGACCCCTGGTCCCAGCGACCGCCAGAAGACCTTCCAGAAATCCGGATCGGGCACGTTGACAGAGAAGACCAGCTGGCCTCCCGGCTTGAGGACCCGGCGCATTTCCTGGTACAGCTGGTTGTAGGCTCGGTCGGTGTACTGCCCCGTCTGCGGGTCGCGATGTTCAGCGTAGGAGATGGCTAGTCCGCTCAGGATGCCGTCGAAGCTGGCCGTCTCGAACTCGAACAGCCCATCGCTGAAGTTGACCCGACGGAATTCGATCTGTCCTGGCAAGGGCGGAGGGTTGAGGCGGCGCTGGAGCCGTTCGATGGCCTGTTGATTGATGGCGGCGCAATCAGCAGCCACGATGCTGCCGATCTGGCCGTGGCTCTTCTGCCACAACGCCGCAGTCAACTGTCCGCTGCCGCAGCCGAGGTCGAGCCAGCGCTGTCCCGGTCCCGGCTCAGCCCAGCGGATCGTGTCCTGCAACAGTTGCTGATAGGGAGCCGCTTTGTACTGGTCCCAGAAGGCCACGGCACAGCGGTCCTCCAGCCAGTGATTCACGTCGTCCATGACTAACTTGCCTCCCGTAAGGGGCGAGCCATACTCTGCAATTCCGTCAGAATCTCTCCGTGCAACACGGCTTCCATGGCGGCCAGGGCGCGAGCGACGTCGGCGCCGTCGAGAACCCGGTGATCGTAGATCAGGCGTACCCGCACCTTCCCGTGCGGCTGGATGACGCCGTAATTGAGCGTCGTGGTCAGCGGCGAGAGCGGGTGGAGCGATTCCGCGCCGAGGCTCGAATAGACGCTGACGCCGAACGTGCCCATCCGTTTGGCCCGCTTGAATCCCGACGAATTCAGACCGATCCACCACAGCAGACGACGAATCGGCCAAGGCAGCTTGCCCACGGTCAAGGCCCGGCGGAACAGTCCGATGGACTCGACCGGCTCCTCCTTGAAACGCCGCAGATGCTCGTCCAACTGCACCAGGCTTTGCTGGTCGGGGCTGCGCAGGTGGGCAAAGAAAACACAGTGCTCTCCGCGAAACTCCCGCTCCACGGCCACGGAAGCGATATTGACCGGGTGTTCGTACAGGTGCGGCCAGGGAAACGGCAGGTAGGCTCTTCGCAAAGCAGGCTGCCGGGCGGCAACGCAGGCATACGCCTTGGTGAAGATGGCACACCAGCTGGGACGCACCGTCAACTGTGACCGCGCTTGCCGCAGCGGCCCGATCTGCATGACGCGCTCCACGGGCACCGTCGGCATTTTCTTGGCGAAATGCACCAGGTCCGTGATGATCCGCCGTGACGGGGACAGCGACAGCGAACGTCCTTTCTGATCGTGCATGGCTTCCAAGCCGCTTCCTGGCCGCTGCTCCGGATCGAGGCACACGCTGCTAACGCCGTGAAAGTTCGTCCCGGATGCAGGCTCTGATCTTGCCCTGTTCGCCTCAAAAAGGCAACCCGAGTCGGGCCAAAAACGCACCCGGGGGTGGCACGAAGCCAGCCCCCGGGTAGAAAGGAGTCACTCCGGCGTCGCAGACACCGCTTTAGTAGCTGATGCCGATGCGGAGGAAGAAACCGTCCAGGCTCAGGTCGCCACGATCGCGACGATAGTTGCCCACGTCACCGTCCACGTTATCCCAGCCAGGCACGTCCGGATGCTGGAGGATGCTGAACCAGCGGCTGAACTCGTAACCGGCGGAGATGCTGACCGGGCCGAAGCAATAGCTGACGCCAGCGGCCACTTCGAGTACCGGCGTGATGTCGCTGAAGTTGTGGCCCCACTGACGCAGGTAGAGCGTGTTATCGCCCGGGATGGTGATCGTATCGATGCGGAGGGTATCGATCTCGCTGTACAGCAGCGACACGGCCGTGCGGCCGAACAGCGTGATGCCCATCAGACAGCTTTCTGCACCCAAACCGCCTCGCAGACCATAGCCGCGGAACTGGGTGCTGCGGAACAAATCATAGTTTGTGCCTTCAGCTGTATAGCGGACAGCTTCGTCCTGATCGATGTCGGCGATGCGGATGCCGATGAACGGCCGCAGGACCAGCAGATCGCAAGTCTTGAATTCCGTCCCGACCCACAGATCGTACACGTCGTAGTCCAAGCTGATTATCTGGCTGGCCGAGTCGACGATGCCGTCGTCGAAGGGGCTGCCAATGATGTCATCGGCGAAGGAACGATCTATCAGATTGGCATGAACGAACGTGTTAGGATCGGCCAGATTGCCGAGGCTGGTAGCGCCCCGGGTGTCGAACCGGGTGTACTGGAAGCCGGCTTCCATCGAGCCCATGCGGGCGCCGATGCCGAGCCGGAACCCGGAATCCCAATCCAGCTTGGAATCCACGGCACTGATGACGAAGCTGTCCGGATCAATGTTCGGTCCCACCAGGAATTGACCGAAGCCGGCAAACGGCGAGGTGTTGCGATGAGCCCGCCAGTACAGCCAGTCGGCATAGCCGAACCAAGTCACGCCCGGACCACAGCACGGCTCCGGAGCGCAACACGGCCCTTTGTCTTCGTGGACGATAATGGGAGCCGGGGCAGCTTCCTTCTGCTGTCCCCAGGCCAGACCCGGCAGAGCGCTGGCTGCGGCCAGAGCTGCCGTCATGAGGGTAGTACGCAAGCCTTTGCTCATGGAAACTCCCTTCGTGTGGAACTGGTTGCTTGATGCCTTCAGACCCGGGCATGGTTCCTCGATCGAATGCCCTGCTTCCTCTCATCGGCAAGGCTTGCTGAAACGACTTGACGTTCTTGACAAATAATGCCGAGAGCGACTAGCTTGTGCCGTTTCCTTCGGCGCGTCTTATCAAGGAATCGGACGATCGGAAAAGAGAACGGGATCGGCAGCTTCGCTCCGGGCGGCAAAGTTTCCGCCATTGGGGGAGCGATCCGCGAGATCCCGCTGCTTCTCCTTGCCTGTCGGTCAGAGGTCCGCTATAAAATCGCCTTCACCGCGGGAGATCCGGGTGACGGGGAACAGACCGCCGCCTGTTCGGGGGAGAAGTATGGCTCGCCGCAAGAAGAAAAAAGGACGCCGCAAGGTAGGCCGCAAGAAGCGCCGCATGCGCAGCCGCATCCGCCATCGCAAAGGCTGACGAAGACCCGTCCCCGTCTCCGGGTGGCGACGGTCGGGGCCAACCGTTCCCTTGCCTGCTTTTGACTCCAGAGGGATAATAAGGATCGAACCCCCAACAAAGCCGGAGTGGCGGAATTGGCAGACGCGCTAGGTTGAGGGCCTAGTGGGAGTTAAATCCCGTGCAGGTTCGATCCCTGTCTCCGGCACTTGCCCCCTGAACCAACCCGAGCCTTTCCCCCTCACTCGTTCATCCGCACCGTGCCGTCGGGCCGCAATGCCTGCACATACTGGCGAAAGCGCGGCTCGAAGTTCCCCAGCGGTTCATCGACGAGAGCGCGAAAGGCCTCGGCTTCCGAACTTCCTCGTTTGCGGGCTTCCAGATACGCCTCGATTCGGGCCGGGGTCAACGCCTTGTGATGGAACGCCAGATAGTGAGCCAACGCCCAGCAGGCCAGGAACAGTTGGTCCGTGGCCTGGCTCTCGTGGCGATGGGCGATCTGGAAGCGTCGCGGCTCCGCCCGGAGCACGTCCAGGAGTCCCGGAAACTGCATCTTCCGCAAAAGGTCCTGAGCCGCCTGAAGCCGACGGGGATCGACGCTGCCCACCCGCAGTTCGCCGCCTTCCACGATCGCACTTTCGTACACTTGGGCCAATCCCTCGTTGAGCCAGTGCGGCAAGCCTCCCTCCTCCGCCGGATACAGATGATTCTCGACATAGGCATGAAAGGCCTCATGGGCCAAAAGCGTCAACAGCGGACGACGCTGCCGTTCCAGCAGGCTTTCGTTCTCGGCATTAAGCAGATGAACGCTTCGCCGTGCTTGTAGGATTTGCAGCATCATGCCCCGGGGCGGCTGACCGAAGAAATGCCGTCGCAGCCGCTTCTCCTGCGTATCCAGTTCCCGCAGTAACGTCTCGTGCTTGGCCTTCAAGGCTTCGTACTCCGCCACCCTCTGCTCGAAATCGCACACAGCCAGGACGGTGTTCGACCGCGGATCGAAGCACGCCGGGTTGAGGATGTTCAGGCCGAGGGCCGCCAGACGTTCCCGATAGTCCTTCGCCGAACGGAACAAGAGGATGAGGGGAGGCCGGGTCGGCTGCCGACGGCTGCCGAATCGGTCGCTGAATGCCTGGAAAATGTCCTCCAACCGCACCACCGCAAGCCGGACCAAGTCTTCCCGGAGGTCGGATTGAAGCTCGAACAACCGGCCTGTGTACCGCCGAGCCGGCTGACCTTCCGACCAAGCGATCTCGTCCAGCACCAGTTCCCGAAGCCGCTGCCGTTCCCGCTCTCCGCCTCGATCCAGCTGGGCGATCCGGCCCGCCAACTCGGTCCGTTCTTTCTGCGGAAGCCGCTGGATGCTTTGAACCTCGTCACGCTGAAACGTCAGGTCGAGGACGATCGTCTTCGCTCCCGGTCGCCGAATCACGTGTCTGAACTGAATCTCGTCCGGCTTCTCCTCGACAATCAGCCCTTCGAAGGAGTGGCCGTTCTGATGCCGAACGACCTCGAACTGCCACGGCTCTTCTGCTTCAAGCGACCAGTCCCCCACGCAGACGGCCGCCATGACCACGATCAGTAAGCCTTGTCCGAGTCGGGGCGGGTGGTCGCTTTTCGGAAGGAGTCGTGTTACCATCGCAACGGTTCGACCCGGCCTGGGAGGCATGCAATGACTGTTTCACGATACCAGATTCACGATCCCTCAGCTATCCCGTCGCCTGCCCTGCTGTTCTACCCGGAACTGATCCGCGGCAATCTGTCTCGCATGGTCGAAATCGCCGGCGGTCCCGAGCGCTTGAGGCCGCATGACAAGACGCACAAGACCCGCGAGATCCTTCAGATCGCCCTTCAGATCGGCATCCGCAATCATAAGGTCGCCACCATTGCCGAGGCGGAAATGGCCGGGAAAACCGGCGTAGCCGATGTCTTCCTCGCCTATCCGCTCGTCGGTCCCAACTGCGATCGCTTCGCCCGTCTGGTCCGCACCTTCCCGCAGACGCGATTCCTGGCCTGCGTGGATGATCCCGAGGCGACGATTCGCCTGGAGGCCGCTTTGAAAGCGGGACCAGCTGTCGAAGTGGTGGTGGACCTCGACGTCGGCCAGCATCGCACCGGCGTTTTTGACTTGAGCCGGGCAGTGGCGTTGTACGAGCAGATCGCCCGTTCCCCGGTGCTGCGCTGCGGCGGACTGCACGCCTACGACGGACACAACAACCATCCCGATCCGGAGCAGCGTCGCCGCACCGTCACGGAAATCGTCCACCGCCTCGAGGAACTCACGGATGCCTTGCAGCGAAAGGGTCTGCCGGTTCCTCGCATCATTGCTGGGGGCACGCCGTCGTTTCCGTTCTGGGCGGCCGCGACCCTGCCGAATCTGGAATGCTCCCCGGGAACCTGCGTGCTTCACGACCACGGCTATCAGAGCAAGTTCCCCGACCTGGACATGACGATCGCTGCCGCGCTGCTGGGCCGGGTCGTCAGCAGGCCGATGCCGGAACGGGTCACGCTCGACCTGGGCACCAAGGCGGTCGGCTCCGATCCGCCGCTGGCCAACCGCATCGCCCTGTGGGACGTTCCCGACCATCGCATCGCCGGACACTACGAGGAACATCTGGTCCTGGAGTCGCCCCACGCCGACCGGTTTCGGCTGGGACAGGAAGTGTACGGCAGTCCGGCCCACATCTGCTCGACCGTGGCCTTGTACCGGGAAGCCCTTGTCGTCGAGAATGGCAGGGTCGTGGATCGCTGGCCGATACTCGCCCGTGATCGACAATTGACGATTTGATGACAATTGGCTTGCGAGCCAGTATCAGCCTTTGTAGGGTAAGACAAACCAGGACAGGCAAGCGTGCTTCTTCATGAAATCTTGCCGGACCTACCGGAAGCGCAAGCCCAGGTTTACAAAGGATTCTTTCAAGGACAGGAGGCTTTATGCGTCGCCCACATCTGGTTGCTGTCGCGCTGGCCATCTTGCTGGCGTCCACGTCGTCGAATGC
This sequence comes from uncultured Planctomycetota bacterium, assembly GCA_937944855.1. Classification (GTDB taxonomy): domain Bacteria; phylum Planctomycetota; class Planctomycetia; order Gemmatales; family HRBIN36; genus JANWWR01. The sequence goes on along the minus strand of CALFAY010000024.1, from coordinate 10,080 downwards.
AGCCCCGATCACCAACGGCAGTTTCGAGACCGGTGATTTCACCGGCTGGAGCCTGATCCCCGCTCCAGGCGGCTTCGGCTTCGTCGCCGGAAACTACACCTCAATATTTTCTCCGCCTCTATTCTTTTTTCCGACGCATGGCTCGTTCCTGGCGTATCTCGGCGGGGGTCAGGAGGGCGAGTACACGACACTGGGCCAATTCTTCGACGTCGCTGCCGGCGAAGTGCTCAGCTTCGACGTCTTCTTCAAGGCCGAGGACGCCAATCCAGCCAACGACGATGCCTTTGTCAACCTCTTTGACGGCAGCCTCAACTTCGTCGCCAACCTGTTCACGGCCAACATCGTGGGCGTAGGCGACTTCGGCACCACCGGCTGGGTCCACGTGACTCACACGTTCCCCACCAGCGGGACGTTCTTGTTGCTCTTCGGTGTCCGCAACGACGGGGGCGGCGTCGGCACGTCGGTCCTGGGCATCGACAACGTGCAGCAAAGTTCGTCTCCCCCGCCCAACGGGACTCTGATTCCCGAGCCGGGCGGCATTTGGCTGTTGGCCTGCGCGCTGCTGGGCGTGGCGGCAGCCGCCCGAAGCAGGAGGCGGTTTGTGTCAGTGTAACTTGACCTCCGCAATGCTGTTTCCGGGGGCAGTGCGATGAAAACCAAGATGTTTCTGGCTGGGCTGTTGGCCATTCTGCTTGGGCCCATGGTTGCTCTTGCCGACCCGGCAGGGGACAAGCGGGCGTGGAAGACCCTTTTCGACGGCAAATCGCTGGAGGGCTGGAAGTCGTCCGAGTTCGTCGGGACTGGGAAAGTCTTCCTGCGCAACGGCACCGTCGTTCTCGAGGCCGGGGAGCCGATGACCGGCATCACTTATGCCCGTGAGGATTTTCCCCGCACCGACTATGAAGTGCGGCTCGAAGCCCGCAAGCTCGACGGCGACGACTTCTTCGCCACGACCACCTTTCCCGTGGGTGAGGACTACTGCTCGCTGGTGGTCGGCGGCTGGGGCGGCGGCATCGTCGGCCTGTCCAGTCTCAATCAACTGGACGCTTCGATGAACGAGACAACCAAGAACATGGAGTTCGCCAAGGGGCGGTGGTACACGATCCGCATCCGGGTCATGAAGGGACGCATTCAGGCGTGGATCAACGACGAGCAGGTTGTGGACGCCGACACGACCAACAAGCAGATCAGCATCCGCGGCGAGTGTCGGCGGTCGAGGCCGTTCGGCATCGCCACCTATCGCACCACCGGCGAAGTGCGGAACATCCAGGTCCGCAGGTTGGAAGAAGGCGAAAAACGCCCGGCCTCTCCCTAGCGGCGACGGTCTGGCTTCAATTGACTCCCTCCCTTAGCCGACGTACCTTGACAGGGTAGGTCCGCATCGTGGCGAGGCCCTTGGGCGACGAGGGCCTTTTTTCATTGCTGTAGCGGAGCGGCCATGCCCGGTTACAATCCCAAGGTCATCGAGCCGAAGTGGCAGCGGTTCTGGGAAGAGCACAAGACCTTTCGCACTCCCGACTTCTCGGACAAGCCGAAGTACTACATCCTCGACATGTTCCCGTATCCGAGCGGAGCGGGACTGCACGTCGGCCATCCCGAAGGCTACACCGCTACCGACATTCTGGCCCGCTATAAGCGGATGCGCGGCTTCAACGTGCTGCATCCGATGGGTTGGGACGCCTTCGGGCTGCCGGCGGAACAGTATGCCGTTGAGACCGGCCAGCATCCCCGCACCACGACGCAGAACAACATCGCCACCTTCCGCCGCCAGATTAAAATGCTCGGCTTCAGCTACGACTGGGACCGGGAGGTAGATACCACCGATCCGAAGTATTTCAAATGGACGCAATGGATCTTCCTGGTCCTCTACGACACCTGGTACGACGCCCAGCAGCAGCGTGGCCGACCCATCGCGGAACTGCCGATCCCTGACGAGGTTCGCCGTCAGGGTCCGGCGGCAGTGCGGGCCTACCAGGACAGCCATCGGCTCGCCTACATGGCCGAGGTGCCAGTCAACTGGTGCCCCGCTCTGGGCACGGTGCTGGCCAATGAGGAAGTCGTGGACGGCAAATCGGAACGCGGCGGACACCCGGTCATCCGCATGCCCCTGCGGCAATGGATGCTGCGAATCACCGCTTATGCCGAGCGGCTGCTCAACGATCTCGCGCTGGTTGACTGGCCGGAAGCGATCAAGGAAATGCAGCGGAACTGGATCGGCCGCAGCGAAGGGGCCGAGGTCCATTTCCGCTTGGCCGATCCGCCGCCGGGCGTCGCCAGCGACATCATCACCGTGTTCACCACACGGCCCGATACGCTTTTCGGAGCAACCTACATGGTGCTGGCTCCGGAGCATCCGCTGGTCAACCGCATCACCACGCCGGAGTGTCGGTCCGCTGTCACACGCTATCAGGAGGAAGCCGCCCGCAAGAGCGATCTGGAACGCACGGAACTGGCTAAACGCAAGACCGGCGTGTTCACGGGGGCCTACGCGATCAATCCCGTCAACGGCGAAAAGATCCCCATCTGGATCGCCGACTATGTGCTGGCCAGCTACGGTACCGGAGCGATCATGGCCGTCCCCGCCCACGACGAGCGGGACTTCGAGTTCGCCAAGGAGTTCAACCTTCCGATCCGCACTGTGGTCCGACCGCCAGACGACTGGCTTCGGGCCACCGGCAGCACGCTGGAGAAGCTGACCGAAGCGTTCGTCGGCGACGGCACGGGCATGAACTCCGGCCAGTTCGACGGCCTGCCCACGCCGCAGTTCAAACAGCGGATCATCGCCTGGCTCGAAGAACACGGTCTGGGCGTCCGCAAGGTCAATTACAAGCTCCGCGACTGGCTCTTCAGCCGGCAGCGTTACTGGGGCGAGCCGTTTCCGATTCTGCACGGTCCCGACGGCAGCGTCCGGCCCTTGGAACTCAAGGACCTGCCGCTCACGCTGCCGGAACTGGAAGACTACAAACCGACTGGCAGACCCGAGCCGCCGCTGAGCAAGGCAAAGGACTGGGTCCGCGTCGAGATCGACGGCGTGATCTGGCAGCGGGAAACCAACACCATGCCGCAATGGGCCGGCTCCTGCTGGTACTACCTTCGCTACATCGACCCCCACAACGATCAAGCGTTCGTAGATCCGGACAAGGAGCGGTACTGGATGCCAGTCGATCTGTACGTCGGCGGAGCCGAACATGCCGTGCTGCATTTGCTCTACTCCCGCTTCTGGCACAAGGTGCTGTTCGACCGCGGCTACGTCTCGACGCCGGAACCGTTCCAGCGACTGGTCAACCAGGGCATGATCCTGGGCGAAATGGAATTCACGGCCTTTCGCAAGGCGGCCGGTTCCGCCGGCTCCGACGGCGTTTGGGTTTCCGCGGAAAAGGTCGATCCGCTGGCTGCCCAGGACCGCAAGACCGGAGAGCAGTACGAACGGGTCCGGCTGAACGAAGACGAGGTCGAGAAGCAGGGCGACGCCTTCGTGCTCAAGAGCGATCCGACCATTCGGGTCGATGCCCGGGCTTACAAGATGTCGAAGAGCCGGGGCAACGTCATCAATCCCGATAAGGTCGTGGACGAATACGGCGCGGATGCCATGCGGCTGTACGAGATGTTCATGGGTCCGCTGGAAGCGACCAAGCCGTGGAGCATGCGCGGCGTCGAGGGCGTGTACCGCTTCCTGAGCCGGGTCTGGCGGCTGATCGTGGACGAACGGGCAGAGACGGTGCGGCTCGATCCGGCGGTCTGCGAGGAACCTCCGGACCGCGAGACGCTGCGTCGGCTGCACCTGACCATCAAGAAGGTCACGGAAAACGTGGAGGAGATGCGCTTCAACACCGCCATCGCGGCGATGATGGAATTCGCTAATCACCTGTCGAAACTGGAGCGCAGGCCGAAGGAGGTCTTCGGTCCGTTCGTCCTTCTGCTCAGCCCGTTCGCTCCGCACCTGGCCGAAGAACTGTGGCGGATTCTGGGACACAAGGACACGCTGGCCTACGAAGCCTGGCCGAGCTACGACGAGACCCTGATCCAAGCCGAGGAGATCGAGGTCCCCGTGCAGATCAATGGCAGGGTGCGGAGCAAGGTCGTCATCCCGGCGGATGCCGACGAAGCGGCCCTGCAATCAGCCGCCCTGGCAGACGGCCGCATTCAGGAACTTCTCCAGGGCAAGCACATTCGCCGCGTCATTGTCGTTCCCAAAAAGTTGGTCAACGTGGTCGTGGGTTGAAGCGTGAGCAAGCCGGCAGGTTGGCTCCCCGATCAGTCGGCCGCCTGGTCGGCCATCGCCGCCGACTATGAGCGGGAGTTCGTTGACCCGTACCGGGCCGACGCGGTCAATCCGCTGCTCAGAGAAGTCCACGGATTGCCCAACCAGTCCGAGGGGACGGCGGCCGATCTCGGCTGCGGGAAGGGGCCCTTGCTGCCGTTGCTGGCTGCGAAGTTCGTGACCGTCCACGCCGTGGATTTCGCTGAGCAAATGCTGCATCATGCCCGCCAACGCTGCGTCGGCCTGAACAACGTCCGCTTCCATGACGCCAGCCTGACCGACTTGCGGTTCCTGCACGGCCAACTCGATCTCGCCGTGGCCGTCAACAGCCTCGTCATGCCCGACGTGCGGGACATCGAGGCAGTCCTGGTGCAGGTCCGATGCTGCCTGAGGGCGGGGGGAAGGTTTCTCGGAATCGTCCCGGCCATGGACGGCGTGCATTACTGGACGATGCTTCTGCTGGACCGGGCATTGAGGCGGGGCATGCCGATGGAGGCCGCGGAGAAGAACGCAGCCCATTTGGCGGAGCATCGCTACTTCGACTTCGCCTTCAGCCGGTTTTCTTTTCGCGGCATCGTGCAGCACTTCTGGCAGCCGTTCGAGATTCCCTGGCGGTTGGAAAAGGCGGGGTTCCGGGACGTCCGGATCGAGAAGGTGCTGTTGCCCTGGGACCACTTCCGGTTGCGGGAAGACTTCACCGATCAGGAGCCGCCCTGGGACTGGTTTTTTGCCTGTCGGGCCGAGTAAAAAGCCGAACACGCCGCCTCCCGCGACGCCGATCGGCAGTCCCCGGAACTTCCGAGGCGGAAGCCGATCAGCGGCACACGAAGCAGCGTGTCGGCGTATTCCCCCGAGAGCCGGGACGTAACGCCCGGCCCTCGGTCCTGATAAAGCTCTATTGCGAAGCTCCCACTGGAGTGGCCGACCCAGAAACCACTTGATCCAATGAGGTTGTCGCTTCTACCCAGGAGGGCAGGGCAGTGCCGGTTTCCCGCATAACCGGACACGCAATAGAGCCTTCACTTTCCCATACTCGCCCCAACGGATTTGGTCGCAACTGTGGAGGCGGCTGATAGCAACGAGGCCAAGTCCTGTCAACCCGCATTTCCGCACTTTCCACAGGCCATTCCGCAAAAACACATCCTTTTTTGCAGAAGAATCCCTGCTGGCCGGACGACAAGTCTGGCCTCTTCCCGGCTCAGCGGGGCAGGCTTATAGCGGATCGCACTTCCGAGGAAAGAGCAGTTTCGCTTTTTTTCCGAAGACTGCCTCAAGAATGCTGATGTGCGGCTTTCTTGTGCTTCTTGGCCTGCTCGGGAGTGATGTGCCAACCGCAGTCGTCGCAGGGCGGAGCTTTCTCGTAGCAGGTGTCGCAATAGAACGGGCCGCCGTGGAAAAACTGCTCCAGCCGGGCGCGGTCGGCCGGGGACAGCTCGCCGGGGTCGGCGACGTGAACCGAGGCCTTGTCGCCGCAGCCATCGCAGCTTCTCATGCTGAGCTTGGGCAATTGGGCGGCGTAGTGGTCCACCAGACCCTTGGGCAGAACGCCCGTGCCGTGGCAGAGCGGACAAGCCATGTTCAGTTGGGCCACGATGGCCTTGCGGATAAAGGCGCTTTTGTTGGGCAGTTCATTGAGGATTTTGGCCAGTTCCGCCTCGACCTTGAACGCCACCACCTCGGACTTCCGCGACATGTTCAGACCTCGTTCCGTCGGATGAATCACTTCTCTTCACTGTACGCAGCCCCCGAAGCGATCGCAAGGCTCCCGTTCTCCTCCCATGCCTTTGCGTTTCCCGACCCAGCGTCTTAAGCTACCTTTTGGGGTGGCTCAATCCTCGCGGAGAGTTGTCGAGCATGATCGGGGCCAGGCTGGGTCAATGGCAGATTGAGAAAGAGATCGGTCGTGGCGGCATGGGTACGGTGTATCTCGCCCGGAACATCGCGTCCGACAGCGCCTCCGCCGAGCGCCCCGACCTGGCGGCGGTCAAGCTCTTGTCTCCCGCCCTGGCTCAGGAAACCGGCTTTGTCCTCCGCTTCCGGCGGGAGATCGAAGCCCTGAGCACCTTGAAGCATCCCAACATCGTCGCCTTCTATGAGTCCGGCGAGTATCAGGGCTGGCCCTACTACGTCATGGAATATGTCGAGGGGCCGAGCTTCGACGACCTGCTCCGCAAGAACGGCCGCATGGCCTGGGACGAAGTCATCGACCACGCAATCCAGATCTGCTCGGCTTTGAAGCATGCCCACGACCACGGCATCATCCACCGCGATCTGAAGCCGACCAATCTGCTTCTGAGTACCCAGAAGTTGGTCAAGCTGCTGGACTTCGGCGTAGCCCGGCTGTTCTCCGAGCGGAACCTGACTCAGGCCAATGCCGTCGTTGGAACAGCCGAGTACCTCTCGCCGGAGCAGGCCGCCGGCAAGCCGGTGACCCGACGGAGCGATCTGTACTCGCTGGGGGTAGTGCTCTACACGCTCCTGACCGGCCGGACTCCGTTCCAGGCTTCGACCACCGTCGAGATGCTTCAGAAGCACCGCTTCGCCCGCTTCGATCCGCCGCGCAAATTTGCCGAGGACATTCCCTACGAACTGGACGAACTGGTGTGCCAGCTTCTGGCCAAGGATCCGGATGACCGTCCGCCGGACGCCGCAGTGGTGGCTCGGAACCTGGAACGCATCCGCCGGCACCTGGCTCGCCGCGATCAACTGACCACCGACGAAGTCCGCAGCAGCACGACGCTGGGCGGAACCGGCATCAACTTCGCGGAGGAGTTCGGCCCCGCCAATCCTGGTTTGCCGGTCGAGGAACGCCTGCGTGACGAGGAGCGTTCCGGCTCTGCCGAAGGGCCGATCCATCGCCTGCTCAATCAGGCCTGGGTCCTGATCTTCGGTCTGGTCATCGTTTTAGGAGTGCTGATCTGGGGATTGTGGCCGGCCAGCGTGGAACAGCGGCTCGACGAGGTGCGGCGGCTATTGGACCGCGATGAGTGGGTGGCAGCCGGGGAACTTCTGGATCGCATCGAGCAGCAGTACCGCGGGCATCCCTACCATGTGCAGGTGCAGTTGTATCGACAGCGTATCGCCGAGCGCGAGGCCGCCGTCAAGGCCCGCTGGCGGTCTCCCGCCGACTCCACCACCGCCGCCGGCGAGGCGGAGCGATTCTTTCGAGAAGCCCAGCGGGAATACGAGAGCGGCAACTTCGCCAAGGCCCGCATGATCTGGGACAAACTGGTGGCCGCCTTCGACGGCATCGAATCCCAGAAGGAATGGGTGGACAAGGCTCGTTCCGCCTTGCAAAAAGCCGACGCGCGGGATCTGGCGGCCGTGGATGAAGCCATCCGTCTGGCCCAGAGCGAACCCGTCTCCCAGGCCCGCCGACGCCTCCAGGCCCTCGCCGACCTGTATCGGGACCGTTCCGATCCCGCCGCCAAAACCGCCGTCGAACGCATCGAAGCGGCTCTGTCCTCTCTCGACCACCGGGCTTCCAGGACCGAGGCGGACAATCCCATTCCCTAGGCGGCCGGTCAAGACGTTCCCTCGGCATTTCTCGGAGCCATCTGCTCCTTCTTCGGCGGCCAGAAGAACAGCATCAGCAGCAGGGCTGCGACCAAGGCCGTTGCCATCGAAAACTGAAAGATAGTGCGGAAGTCGTAGGTGTCTCCTTCCTTGAACATCTCGCCGAGCCGGGGCGAAATGAGATTGGCCACGAACGGCCCGATGCCCAGGATCAGCAGATTGAAAAGTCCCTGGGCGCTGCTGCGGGCGTCCTTGGGGAAGTATTCGTCCACGAAGATGTACACCGTGGCGAAGAAGAAGGCGTAGCAGATGCCGTGGATGGCGTTGATGGCCACGGCTGCCCACGGTTCCGGGTAGTAAGCGAACACCGCAAAACGAGCCGCATGCCCCAGCACGCCCAGCACCATCGTCCACCGCCAGCCCAGCGACTTCAGCACATAGCCGAGGAAGATCATGGTCAGAATCTCCGCCACCTGACCGATCTTCATCACCGGCGAAGCCCAGTTGCTCGGAATGCCGATCTGCCCCGTCAGGAAACGCTCGGTCCAGAAAAAGAAGGTCTGATGCACGGCCGCATCGAGGAAGGTGACGATGAACAGGACCAGCACGAACGGATAGCGAAGCAGTTTGATCGCTTCCAGCCAGGCGAATCGCTCGCCCCCGTTGCTGGGCCGCGGCGGAGTATGCGGAAGCAAGAGACTGAAACCGGCCATCACCAGCGACGCGACTCCCGCCACCAGAAAGATGTACCGCGACGCCAGACGGAACGCCGCTCCTTTCAGCGCGTTTTCGGGGTCGAGGGCCGTGCCCAGCCACTCGGTGAACCCCACGCTGCCAAAAGCCGGCACCTTGGACCAATCCACAAGAATGAAGATGAACGGCCACGACGCCACGATCCAGCCAATCGTGCCCCACACGCGAATGGGACCGAAGTACCGCTGCGGATCTTTTAGATTGGCAAAGGCGATGGAATTGGTGATGGAAATGGTCGGCACATAGAACAGGCAATGAACCAGCATTAAACCGAAGAAGGGCCAGAACGGCGCTGAGGTCGCTCCCTCCTCCTTCCGGATGAAAAACAGGCCGATCATGGCCAAGCCGCCGATCAACTGACTAAAGGCCAGGTACTTCTCCGCGGCGAAGTGTCGATCGACGAATTGGGTTCCGACGAACAGGGCGAGCACCGCAGCCAGGTTGAACGTGCCCAGAATCAACGGTTGCTGCCATTCGGCGTTGAATCCGAGGCTGGGCAGATAGCCGAAGCTCAGTTCGAACCAGGCTCCCCAGATGAAGAATTGCAGAAACATCATGATCGACAGGCGGACCTTGACGCCGAGGGAATCGGGAGAGGACTGCCTGATCGTCGCGTTTCCAGCATGGGACATGGTGGAAACTCCGAAAAAAAACGGGCTTATGTTGACATCGGTGGCGCTGGGCAAGTCAGAGCGATCAAGGTAGCGGCTTTGGTGCGCGATTGCAAGGGTTGCTTTGGGCAGATCGGAGCCTGTCATTCGTCAGCGATTCCGAACCGCCACTGCCATTCCGAGCCGCGACCGCCAGGGAGCGGTGTTTCTTCCCCGCTCCGTTGCCGTCGCGGCTCGGAAGCCAACGAAAGACAGCCACGCCAACCCCGGGTGGGTCGCCTTGTTTGCAACGTAGAAAAAATTTCCAAATTTTTTTTGACAACCTTCCCTTGGCCGGAGTAATCTCACGCTCAGTTTCCGAATCACCTCAACATCCATTCGGCGGGAAGGGCCAGCGATGGCCGCCGAGATGCCGATTCCTGGACCCGACGCCCGGCTCGTAGCCGACCGGGCTTGGAATGCGCGCAACGGGGGGGGGGCGCGGCTTCCTCGTCGTCCGCATCGCGGTCGGGTTGATCCTGCTTTTCGCCGCTTTCGCCAAGCTCGACGGTTTCCGTTTCGATCCTCTGGCCCGTGACGGGCTGTTGGCCTCGCCGCGGGCACAGATTGCGGTCATCGAGGTGGAACTGTTCCTGGGTCTGTGGCTGCTCAGCGGCTTGGCCCAGCGCTGGGCGCGGTATGCCGCGCTGGCTTTCTTCGGCATGTTGGCTGTCGCATCACTGTACATGGCCCTGGAAGGTCGCAGCCACTGCGGCTGTTTCGGCCGGGTCCCGATCAGCCCCTGGTGGACTTTCGCACTGGATGTGGCCGCAATCGCGCTCCTGGCCTGGTTCCGGCCTGCGTCTTTCGCTGACTTAACGATTTCCCAAAGTCGCCTGTTAGAAATGGCGGCGATTTGCGTATTGTTCGTAGGAGTGCCGTTCGCTGGGTTCTTCGTGG
>CALFAY010000023.1 GCA_937944855.1 uncultured Planctomycetota bacterium | reverse complement strand
GCTACCAAGCCGCAGCCGGGTTAAGGAGCCTATGAGGACGCCGCGTAAAGGCACCCCTTTGACCAGGTCCGCGACGGCCAATCCGCCGCACCTCCGCGCTGCTCGATTGATTGACCTGACGGTTGACGTCGTCGGCTCGCCAGATCGGAGGGCTTACGCCCTTCGCTCGGAGATAACGGAAGAAGCCACGACGGTTGCCCAGCCACCTGCATGTCCGTACAATTTCCCACTCGAATTAGACAGGAGAACGAAGAGCAAGCAAGAAACCCGTGGGCAGAGGAGTTTCATGGTTCGCAAGAAACTCGGTCGTGGCCGGAAGAATCGTTGTCGCTTCTGCACGCCGCAGGGTTGTCCGCGTCCAGCCTTCGTGGACTACAAGGACGTGCAGGGTTTGAAGAAGCTCTGCACCGGGCAGGGTCGGCTGTTCAGTCGGAAGCGGTCAGGCATCTGCGCCGCCTTCCAGCGGGCAGTCAGCGATGCTGTCAAGCGTGCCCGTTACATGGCTCTGCTGCCCTACGTCGGCGAGTAAGTCGGCCTTCGGGGCCCAAAAATAACGACTTTCACGGCGATTGCAGCCGGATCATGGTTGGGATCTTGCTGGCTGGTAACTGTTCTCCAAGTCTGCCAGGAGTCTCTGAAAATCCTGCCGCAGCCGAAGGTCCGCGAAGTCGGTGTCTATTTTCAAGGTCACGGACGATCGGAAGCCCTTCTCCACGGCGTAGCGGAGCATCGCCACAGCCCGTTCACCGTACCACGATACGGCCGCATCGCGTTCTTCCTGACTGAGAGTATCTAGTTTCTCGACCAACCGGATGCATCGGGCCAGGGCGACAGCCGCATCATAGGCATTCGCCACCGGGTCCCAGCCGAGATCACGGACTTTCTCTGCGGCAGCCAAAGCCTTCGCCCGTTCGAGCAGTCCCGCGTTGGCCTTGACCAAGGCCCATAAGGCATTTCGATAGCGCTGACGGAATTCTGGGTTCGCTGGATTCGCATTCAAGGCCGCCTGATGGTGCGGTTCGGCTTCGGAGAGGCACTCAATCGCGGCGTGAAAAGCATGCTCCTCATTGCTCAGCACGGCAAGATTGTTCAAGGTATTGGCCAATTCGCTTCGGATGTCGGGCTGGTGCGGGAATTCAGTAGCCAGCTGCTTGTAGAGGTTCAATGCATTCCTTAACTGGAATTGCGCTTCTTGCCACCTTTTAAGGATTTGCAAGAGCGAGCCCAAGTTATTGCGGGACATGGCCAGTTGACGGCGGAACTCAGTACGGTTGGGGAATTCCGTTGCCAACTGCTGATAGATACCCAAGGCTTTAGAGAAGGCTGCTTCGGCATCTTGGAAACAACCTGTCTGAACCAGTACGTTAGCCAGGTTGTTATGGCACATGGCCAGGTCCCGCCGGTACTCAGAACGCTCCGGATAAGCGGCTGCCAGACCCTGAAAAATGGCTAAACTCTGCCTAAATGAGGAGTGAGCTTGTTCAAGCTGGGACAGATTTTCTTGCAGGATCCCCAGATTGTTGTAGACGATTGCCAGTTCCTGGAGATACCGTCGATTGTCAGGTTCTTCGTCGCTCAGCTGTTTATAGAGAATCGATGCCTCCTCGTAGAAAAGTTTTGCTTGGGGCATGCGATCGGTGTCGGCCAGCAAATTGCCGAGGTTGTTGCAACACATGGCCAGATCGGAGCGAACATCGGGGCGGTTCTGGAACTCGGCTTTAAGTTGTTGGAGAATGGACCTGGCGTCGGTATACAGGATCTCCGCTCGTTCAGGTTCGCCGAGTTCCTTCAGGACGGTAGCAAGGAGATTGTAGTTGGTAGCGAGCTGCTTACGAAATTCGGTCTGCTGAGCGATGGGCTCGTCTAGCAAAGCATTGAAAACAGCGATGGATTCTTTGCAGGCCAAGCGAGCTTCTTGCATCCGACCGATCTGATAACGCAACCAGGCGACCCGGCCCAGCCCTTCGGCGCGGATCAAGCGACTCGCCGTGTCGTCTTCGGTAATGGCGGCCAAGCGTTCAAAATGTTTCAGGACCTCTTGATAATAATCACGGTTGCCTTGAGGGTCACCCAGTGCCCGCGAGAGCTGATTCATGACCAGATCGTCGGTCATGGATCGGAGGACTTCCAGGGCATGCCGGCGGGCATGGTCCCCGACAGCGCGAGCGGCGGCTTCTTTGGCCTTGGCTTGTACCTCGGCCCGTAAGGCCTTCTCCGTGGTTCGCTGCTGCTGCTGCACTACGATCAGACCGGTCAGGGCAACCAAGAGCGTCAGGGCCAACCCCGCGGCCGACGCCAGAGTTGCACTGCGGTGGTGGCGAGCAAAGCGGCGGAGTCGGTCCAAGACAGAATCCCGGTAGGCACACACCGGCTCATCAGCCAACCACCTTTTCAAGTCTTGAGCGAGTTCCCCAGCAGAGGCGTAACGCCGCTGAGGTTCGCGGGCCATGGCTTTGAGACAGATGGCTTGCAGAGCGGCGGGGACCGGAACTTGGCCTGTCGCTCGCGGGGGTGGGAAATCTCCCCGGCGTACCCGGGCCAGCAAAAAATCCAGACGGGATTGCCGAAAGGGTGCCTTACCTGTGAGCAGAACATAGAGCGTGGCTCCAAGACTGTACACGTCGCTAGCCGGACCCACCAGTTCAGTGCGACCTTCCGCTTGTTCAGGGCTCATGAATGCGGGGGTACCGACCACCGTGCCGAGGGTCGTCTCGTGCGATGGATCGCGGTCCTGGACCACCTGTTCCACCGCTTCATCTTGGTCGGGCAGTGATTTGGCCAGTCCCCAGTCTATGACCAGGGTTTCGCCAAAATTACCAAGCATAACGTTAGCGGGTTTAATGTCTCGATGGATAATTCCTCGACTGTGGGCGAAGGCGACGATTTCGCACGCGGCAATGAGGTGTCCCAAGAGATCGCGGAAGGCCAGGGAATCAAAGCACACGGGGGCGGATGGGAATGGGGCCTTGGCCTGCCGGGCAGTATCGCTCGGGGGAGTTGCGCTTTCTTCTTCGTGAAACCGGTTAATAGCATCTTGCAGGGAGCATCCCTCAATGAAGCGCATGACGTAGCAGGGCCGACCGTCGGGTAAGCGACCGACGGCGTAAACCGGAGCGATCCCCGGATGGTCCAGCCTGCTAGTGACTTCGGCCTCGCTCAGGAATCGGCGAGCGGCCTCGGCACTGCGGAAATGTTCATGTCTGAGGACCTTGACCACGACCAGACGGTTTAAACTCACGTCCTTGGCCGTCCAGACCTCGCCCATGCCACCCGTGGCGAAAAAGCGAATGTCCTCGTACCGGCCCGACAACGTCAAGCTCTCAACCACATTCAGCCAATGGCCGGACTGCTCGTCATCCGCGGAAACCAAGGGAGTATCGGGTGCGGGACCTATTGCAGCCAGACGAAGATTCATCCGCTCCAAGGCCGCGAGCTTCTCGCGAACCTCGTCAAGCAGCTCGGGGCAGTCGGAGCAGAGTTCCTCTGCCGTTAGCAGACGACCTTGGGCCTTGGCGTCTTCGTACTGCGTCAAAAGATCGAGCAAACGGGCGTCATTGTTCATGGGGTTCTCACAGACGGTCAAAGAGAAGCGTCGCCAAGGTAGGCGGCGAGATGCAAGCGTGCAGCCGTCCAACGCCGCTTGATTGTCGCAATCGAAACATCGAGGACTTCCGCGGCCTCCGCCTGGCTCAGCTCATGGTAGTAGAGTAGATCAAAGACGATACGCTCTTCCTCAGGAAGAGCTTCGACTCGCTCATGAACCTCCTGCCAACGTGCCAGCGCGGCCGGATCGAGAGTGGTGTGGCCTGGTTCCGGGTAGGAAGCACTGCTGGACGATTGCGAATTCGTCAATGAGTGCAGGCCGAACGACTCCGGCTGATGGCGGAGACTCCGGGCCATGTCGAGCAACTGTCGCCGCATATGCAGGGCGGCGAGCCGATAAAACTCTACGGCCGTGGTGAGGGGGACGATTTCCAAGGCCCTCCGGAGGCGGAAGAAGGTCTCGTGGAGAACGTCACTGGTCGTAGCTCGGTTCTGAACGATGGGAAAGTCGCGCAGCATCCGAGCCGCCAGCCGGCGCAGCCGCTCATAGCTCCGAGATATCAACTCATCTCGGGCCGCCGCTTCTCCCGCTTGCAGGCGCTGCAACAACGACTGCCTGACATCGGCATCATCTTTGGTCACGTCAACCTCCAAATTCGAATCTAACCCGCCCGGGTCTAGGCCACAATAAGTTTCTGGATTTTTGAGCTGTCAGCGGAGCGCACCTCGCCTTACCAGATAGGGGCAGCAACCCAGTCTAGAGAGACCCGAAAGCAGAGGAGGTGATTTCATGTTCGGTTTCCTGACACGCAGTGCCAAGCCCGCTTCGACCCGGTCTGCTGTTCGCAGAGCACGGCTGGGGTTAGAGCAACTGGAAACGCGAGAATCCCCGGCCACGCTGTCTTTTGTCTCTTCGGCCGCGGTTCTGGGCGGGGCGGCACTGAGCGGTTCGGCAAAAACCGGAGTCCGCTACTTACAGAACTTCAACAGCGGCGACATTGCCAAGGTGAGTTCCGGGTGGAACAGAGCCTATGCCTCCCTAAGCAATTACTCGGGAGCGTCTCCAACCAAGTACGTCGATGGTACTACTTCGGCGCTGGCCTATAGCAGTGTCCGGTCGGCCGAAGCCTTCCTGCGTACCACACAGGACGGGAGTCGGTATCAGTACATCACCGTGCAGGTCAACCCTTCGGGCAGCGAACGCATCGGACAGACGGTCCGCGTGACGTTGACCGCCAGCTTCGTCAGCACCATCGGACCGTCCAACACAGGGAATGCGCACAACTCATACAGTTTCTACGTCAACGGCACACAGTACATGGGAGGGACGGACTCGAGTCGGGGAACTGAGACGTTTTCTCGCACAGTAACGATCACGGCTCGCACGGGATCGACGTTCCAGATCGCATTTCATGCCTACTCTTATGCAGCCGGGGGAAGCGGCACTGGGAACGTGGCGACCAACAAATTCACCTTGAGCATGTCCGTATGAAGGCGTCGGTGGGGCATTCATTGTTGCCGCGGGGTCGAGACACGGCCCCGCGGTTGGGTTTGCCCCAGCGACAATACGCCTGTCCTCCCGCCTCCTAGGCTGCTGCCACGTCCTCGCAGAGTTCCGGGGAAGCGCCGGACAGGCGGCGAAGGGACAGGCCCGCCAGGGCCGCAGCCACGGCAAAGGCGACGAAGCCGCCGGCGTAGCTGCCAGAAAAGGATTTCGCACTGCCCAGCACTGTCGGCAGCAGAAAACCGCCCACACCCCCGACCGCGCCGACCAGCCCTGTGATTGCGCCGACCTGCCGCGGAAAACGCTGGGGCACCATTTGGAACACTGCCCCATTGCCCATGCCAAGGAACCCCATGGCAAGGAATAGCAACACGGCAACGGCCATCAGTGGCGGCGTCATGGCCACCCCCAGCATGGTCACGGCCGCTCCGGAAAGCAACACCGTCAGGAGCCGGGCTCCCCCCAGCCTATCCGCTAGATAGCCGCCCACCGGACGGAGTAACGACCCCGCCAGCACGCACAACGTAGCGACGCTTCCTGCCGTCACCCGGGTCAGGCCGTACTGATCGTGCAGGTAGATGTTGAGAAAACTGGCTAATCCGACGAAGCCGCCGAACGTCACCGCGTACAGCCCGCAGAACCGCCAGGCATCCACGCTTCCCAGCACCTTGGCGTAGTGCTTGAAGCCGGTCAGGGGCGAACGATTCGGAGCATCCTTGGCACAAACCGCGAAGATCAGGAACGTCAACGCGACGGGAATCAGTGCCAGGCCGAACACGGCCTGCCAGCCGAAGACTTCCGCCAGGCGCGGAGCGAAGAACGTGGCCAAAGCCGTGCCACTGTTGCCCGCTCCCGTGATGCCGAGGGCCAGGCCCTGATGCTGCGGGGGATACCAACGGCTCGCCAACGGCAGGGCGACTGCGAAACTAGCCCCGGCCACTCCCAGCAGCAGTCCCGTTGCCAGCAAGCGAACGAAGCTGTCCGCCCACAGCCAGCCCAACAACAGAGGAAGGAAGGTCCAGGCCAGGGCCGCCAGCCCGACGCGACGTCCGCCCCAGCGATCGGCCAACATGCCCAGCGGCAAGCGGAGCAAAGCACCTCCAAGAATCGGCATGGCCACCAGCAGGCCCTTTTCCGCTGCCGTCAAGCCGACCTCCGCGACGATGGCATTGGCCAAGGCCCCGATCAGGATCCAGACCATGAAACTGACGTCGAAGTAGAGAAACGCGCTCAGCAGCGTGGGCACATGACCAGCCCGCCAGAACTCACGAAGCTGCATCGTTTGCTTTCCTCGCATTACAGGAATTGGGGTTGGGGCGTGGCATCAGGCCGCCCCAGCGTCAGGGGAGCCACAGACGGATGGGCAGCACGGTTTCCAGGGGCGACTTTTTCCAGATGCACGGCACAGAATTTCAACTCGGGTTGCTTGGCCACTCGACCGATGGCGCTGATGGTCAAATAGTTGGCGGCATGGCCCGGAGCATGTAAATCGCCCCAGTGGAACGGCACGAACACCATCCCGGGCGGGACGCCGTCGCACAGCCGAACCGGCAGCCGAATCGTGCCGCGGCGGGTGGTCAACTGCACCGGCTCTCCCTCGACCACCCCAAGACACGCAGCATCCTGGGGGTGGATTTGCACGAAAGGTTCCGGCTCGCGGCGGACCAGTTGGGCGCATTTGGCGGTGCGCGTCAGCGTGTGCCAATGGCTGGAGAGGCGTCCGGTCGTCAGCACGAAGGGAAACTCGTGATCGGGGGCTTCCCGCGGTTCGCGGTGGTCGCGGGGCAGAAAGCAGGCCCGGCCGTCAGCCGTGGGGAAACGACGGTCCAGATACCGGCGCGGCGTGCCGGGGTGGTCCTCGCTTGGACACGGCCATTGCAAGCTGATTTCCCGACGGAGACGGGCTGCCGTCATGCCGTTCATGTCGCAGGGCCGACCGGCGGTCAAACCGCGGAACTCGTCCCAAACTTCCGCGGCCTCGTTGTAGCCAAAGCTCGAAAAACCGGCGATTTGACCAAAGCGGGCCAGAATCTTCCAATCTGGCAGAGCCGATCCGGGCGGATCGAAGAGTTTCGGGCTGTAGCTCACCATCCGCTCGCTGTTAGTGCTAGTCCATTCCTTCTCACCCCACTGGGCGGCAGGCAGCAGGACGTGGGCGGCCTGCGTCGTCTCCGTCGGATGGTAAGCGTCTTGAACAATCACCAGCTCAGCCTTGCCGAGGGCACGCTGCACCTGATGCAAATCCGGAAGACTGACCAGGGGATTGGTGGCTGCGATCCAGATGGCCTTGAGCTGGCCTTTTTCCAAGGCGCGGAACATCTCCACGGCGGTCAACCCGGGCCGGCCCTGGATCGAACCGGGCGGACGCTTCCAATAGGCTTCCACCTCGCGGCGGTGCTCCGCGTCCTCCACGAACCGATAACCCGGCAGTTGATGCGACAACAGCCCGGCTTCGCGGCCTCCCATCGCGTTGGGCTGTCCGGTCAGCGAGAACGGCCCAGCCCCGATCTTGCCGATCTGTCCGGTCAACAGGTGGAGGTTGATCAGACTGTTGTTCTTCCACATGCCGACCGTGCTTTGATTCAACCCCATGCAATAGAAGCTCAACCACGTCTTTGCACGGCCAATGCGCTCAGCGGCCTGGCCAACGAGGTCGTGCGGCAGGCCGGCGACGCGGCAAAGCTCATTCAGGTCCTGGCCGTGCAAGAATTGCCGATATTCGTCAAACCCCTTTGTGTGGTTTTCAATAAAGGATCGGTCGTAATGACTGCGCTGCAAAAGCAACAGTCCTAGCGCGTTGAGCAGGGCGATGTCGCCTCCGGGAGCCACGGGCAAATGCAGATCCGCTTCCCGGGCCGTCGCGGTCCGGCGGGGATCGACGACGATTAAACACCTGCCGGGGTCGGATTTGCGGGTTGCCCGGACGCGATTAAATGTGACGGGATGCGCCTCCGCCATGTTGCTGCCGATGATGAGGATGACGTCGGCGTGGTCGATGTCGTCGTAGCAGCAGGGCGGCCCGTCGCTGCCCAGGCTGGTGCGATAACCGGCCACGGCCGCTGCCATGCACAGGCGGCTGTTCGAGTCGGTATTATTCGTGCCCAGGCACCCTTTGAACAATTTGCAGGCCAGATACGCCGTTTCGGTATCGAGCTGCCCGCTGCCGTAAAACGCGATGGCGTCCGGCCCGTAGGTGCTGCGAATTTGCATAAGCCGGTCGCGGATGTGGCGCAGGGCGGCCTCCCAGCTCGCGGGCCGAAATAGCTCGCCCCGGGACAGGCGAACCTGCGGTTGAAGCAGCCGATCCGGCGTATGAATCGTCTGATGCAAAAGGGCACCTTTAGCGCACAGGCTGCCGCGATTGGCAGCCGCTTCCGGTACACCGCGGATACGTTCCGGCCGACCGCTGCGCCCCTCCAAACGCAGCCGACAACCCACGCCGCAGTAAGGGCAAATCGTGTCGCCGATGACCGAAAAGTCTTCTTTGCTCATGGGGCAGCCGAACCCGGACGAGGTAGATGTTTAACCAGCGGTGCTAACGCATCGGCCAACTCGGTGCAGGGCACGTCATAGAGAAGATCGTCGCCGACCCGCGCTTCCGGTCCGGAGCGACCATTGACGAAAACATGGGCTGCCTCGACGATCCGCCCGTCCACCCGGGTCCGACAGCCCTGCAAGCCGATGGTCGCGGCCTGGTGCAGTCCGCATCCTGCCGAGCAGCCCGACCAGTGGATCGACAACGGCAAAAGCGGTTTTCCCGCCGTCCGCTGCTCCAATTCCCGGGCCACTCGAATGGCCCATTCCTTGGTTTCGATCAAAGCCATGTGGCAATAGTCGATGCCGGTGCAGGCCACCAGTCCCCGCATGATCGGCGAGGGATCGTAAGACAACTCCTTTAACAACGGTTCATCCATGAACGCCCCAAGCCGGTCTTCCGGGATGTTTGGTATAAGCAGGTTCTGTTGCACGGTTAAACGAACGTCTCCGGTGCCGTAGCGTTCGGCCAGGTCGGCCACGCCGCGCAACTGCTTGGTCGTAATCCGTCCCACGGGGACTAACAGCCCCGCATAGTAGCGCGGTGGGTCTTCGCTGTGCGGCGAGACCTTTTGCGGATGAATGCCGAGGTGATCGACGTGTTGTTTTTTGCGCACATCCGGACCCGCCAGCTCCAGGGGCTTGTCCCAGCGGGCTTGCAATTCGGCCCGCAGCCAGGCCGTACCTCGTTCCTCCAGAAGAAAAGCCATCCGGGCTTTGGTCCGACTCTCGCGGGGGCCGTAATCCCGAAAGATCTCCACGATCCGGGCGCACAGGGCGGCTGCGTCTACCGGACTGACGAAAACATCCAGCGGCTGAGCCGGGGTATAACCTCCCGAGCCTTGCTTGCCGCCGACCAGGACGTTGAAACCGTTGACTTGCCTGCCTTCCCATTCCCGGTACGACGGCACTAATGCTAAATCCTGCGTCTCGGTGTGACAGCAGTTTTGCAGACAACCGGTGATGGTGACATTGAACTTGCGCGGCAGATTAGTGAACGCTTTATTGTCCAGGATCAGTTCCGTGAACTTGCGGCAGACGGGGGAAGCGTCGAAGAGTTCGTGCGGCGTCAGACCGGCCGCCGGGCAGCCGCAGACGTTGCGGACGTTGTCCATGCCGGTTTGCTTGCTGTGCAATCCGACCGCTTCGAGCCGACGCCAGATGTCCGGCACGTCCGCGATCGTAAACCAGCGCATCTGGATCTGTTGCCGGGTGGTGATGTCGCAGAACCCTTTACCGTATTCATCGCTCAGATCAGCGATGACACGAAGCTGCCGCGCCGACGTCATGCCGTTGGTCATGCGGATGCGGAGCATGAAATGGCCGGGGGTCTGCTTTCGGAAGAATAACCCGTGCCACTTGAAGCGCTGTTTGTCGTCCTCGCTGAGTTCCTGCCAAGTGCCCGTGGAAGCGAATCGGAAAATGTCGTCGAGACAATCCAGACCGTCTTTGGCCGCTTTAAGGACTTCGATTTTGTTGGAACAGGCTTGCGGCTTTGGCGAAGTCGGCCGGGCGGAGTCCGTTCGGCCCTCACCAAGCAACGCACCGAGGCTGGCCTGACAACTGCCGCAGCCGGTTCCAGCCCCGGTGCATCGCCCCAGAACTTCCAGGGAACGGCAACCCTGCTGAAGAGCCTGGATTATCTGTCCCTTGGTGATCTGATGGCACATGCAGACGATGGCGTCGTCGAGCAGTCTGCCGACCTGCTCCGGAGGCGGAGGCAGCACTTCCGGCTGCCACGGACGCAACAGCTTGCCATTGGCCGCCGGCGGCCTGCGGGAGCGCGCAGTTTCACCCATTCGGTGTCTCCCAGTGGACTCCCGATGCGAAGGCTGAACTCAGAACGCGGAGAAACCACGGCCCGAGGAGAGGAAGCGGGACGTTACTGGTAACCATGTGCTAGCAAATGGCGGACCAGAGATTGCCTACAGTCTGTCGCTCATGGCGTTACTGGCGATCGGACAAGAGGTTGTGTGAACCGAGCCGGACACGGATAACGGCCGTGCGTGCCGGGTTTCTGGGCAATGTTGTCGCCGTCGTTTGCGGTCGGGGAATGACTGGGGACGGTCTCTGGGATGTGCCGGTTCCCTGCGGGCTTGGCTATGGACCTGTGCCTTTTTTACAATACCATTTCAGCTATTGCTCAAGAATGCCAGTCCCGGCGTCTCGAGGAGGGCAGACGGTGGACGTGTTCGCAGTCATCCTCACGGTGCTGATCTTTCTCACCGGCATTGTGTTGATTTTCCTCGTGCTGATCCAGCGGGGGCGGGGCGGGGGACTGGCCGGCATGTTGGGCGGAGCAGGAGGTTCCAGTCCGTTCGGTTCCCGGGCCGGCGATACGTTCACCCGCATTACCTTGGTGGTGGCGGTCATTTGGATCCTGCTCAACATCGTGCAGATTCTCTATCTGCAACCGCCCAAGGAGCGGCCTGGCGACGCGGGACCGCCGGTCGAAGCCCGGCCTTCTTCCGAATGATCCGTTTCCCGTGCTGAGGCGAGGCCACCTTGCTATTAAGCATGACAGGTTACGGCGACGCCCGCTTTCACAGCGACGATCTGGCCGTCGCCGTCGAACTGCGTACCGTCAACAATCGGTATCTGAAGGTTTCGGTCCGGGCTGCCGAGCCGTACAGCCTTCTGGAGCCGGAGATCGAGCGGGTCGTGCGGCGGCATGTCCGGCGGGGCACGGTGCAGGTGCTGCTGGCCGTGCGGCGGCAGAATCGGCCTTCCGACTACCGAGTCAACACGGTCGCATTGCGGAGCTATGCCGAGCAGTTGCGTGCCATGCAGAAGGAACTTGGGCTGGGGTCGGAACTCGACTTGGCCCCCCTGTTGGCCCTGCCCGGTGTGGTCGAGGAGCCGGACCCGCTCAGTAGCCAGCCGACCGACGATTGGCCCCTGGTCGAGCCGGTCCTCCTGGAGGCCCTCGAACGTCTCCAGGCCATGCGGGCCGAGGAAGGCCGGGCCATGGCCGACCAATTGTTTCGCCTCCTCGAGGAGATCCACCGGCATCTGGAAGCCATTCGCCTCCGCGCTCCGAAAGTGGTGGAGGAGTACCGGGACAAGCTCCATGAGCGGGTTACCGCCCTGCTCCGCGATATGGACATCGAACTGGACCGCAGCGACCTGATCAAAGAGGTCTCCGTGTTCGCGGAGCGCAGCGACGTCACCGAAGAAGTCGTGCGTCTGGACAGCCATCTGGGCCAGTTTCGTGACCTGCTCGACGAGGAGGAAAGCCCGGGACGGAAGCTGGATTTTCTGACGCAAGAAATGTTCCGCGAAGCCAACACGATTGGGTCGAAGGCCAACGACGTGGAAATCGCCCGGCACGTCGTCGAAGTCAAGGGGGCCATCGAAAAGATCCGCGAACTGGTCCAGAATGTCGAATGAGCCAGGGTGACTCCGCAGCCAGGCCGCAGCCGGAAGCCTGCCAGCAAACGGGCCGGCTGATCGTGTTGTCCGGGCCAAGCGGCAGCGGGAAATCAACGGTGCTTCGCAAGCTGTTGGAACCCGGGGACCTGCCGGTGCGGCTGTCGGTTTCGGCAACCACGCGACCGCCTCGGCCCGGAGAGGTTAACGGCCGGGAGTACTGGTTTCTGAACCCGACCGCGTTCGACCAGGCCGTGGCCGAGGGCAGGTTTCTGGAGTGGGCGGAAGTGTTCGGCCACCGTTACGGCACGCTCAAAAGCGAGGTTGAGCCGTATATTAAAAAGGGCATCCACGTCCTGCTGGAAATTGACGTGCAGGGAGCGGAGCAAGTGCGTCGGGCGTTTCCTGATGCCGTTCTGGTTTTCCTGCGGACTTCGTCGCTGGCCGAATACGAACGGCGTCTGAGGTCCCGGGGGACAGAGGACGAGGCGGCCATCCAGAGGCGTCTGCAAGGAGCCGTTCGGGAACTCGCTGCCGCATCCCGCTATGACTATCAGATTGTCAACGACGACTTGGATTCGGCTGTCCGGCAGTTCCGGCAGCTAATTCAAGGTCTCGGAGGGGCTACTGGATGTACGAAGAACTGAAGGAAGAACGGATCGTCGAGAAGGTGGGCGGCCGGTTCAAACTGTGCACCCTGATTCAGAAGCGGATCATTATGCTCAACCGCGGCGCGCCGCCCCTGGTCGATCTGAAGACCAACGACAAAATGCAGATCGCTCTCCGGGAAATCCTGGAGGACAAGATCTTTTTGGATGCCAGCGGCGTAGTACGGGAGCGGGGCGTCGAACATCTGCGGGACGGCATGAGCGGCGACGTCTCCGACAGTCTCGACCTGGATTAGCGGTTTGAGCCGGCCGGTCCGGAAGCTCAGCCTTTCGCGGACCCTTGCCCGGCCGGTTCCGGCAAAGACACGGGAGCCAACATTGCCATGTCCGATCCAGGACTCGTCTCCGCACCACCGGCGGAAGAAACCTACAAGCCCTTGAGCCTGCTGGCCGTCATTGGCCTGGGACTCAGCCTGCTGTCCACGCTCATTTACCTGCTTGGCTCGGAATGGCTGATCTTTCTGCCCGCGTTGGGTTTCTTGATCTCGGCCATCGCCCTGTACCGCATCAAACGCTCGGACAACGCCTTGGCCGGAGCGGGGGTGGCCCGCTTCGGCATGGCCGTCGGACTGGTCATCGGCCTAAGCTGGTTGACCATGCAGATCACCATGACCCTGGTACTGCAAAACGAAGCCACCGCTTTTGTGGAACGCTGGCTGGAATGCGTCCGAGACGGCAAAGATGGGCTGGCCTTCATTGCCACGGTTCGTCCCGGCAACCGCCCGTCCGAGATCACCGCCGAGGACCTGGAACCGCGTATGTTGCGGGTCCGGTTTCCCTCCCCGTTTGGCTCGGCCTACGATTTCTTCCTGGCAGCACCCATCGCCGAATTGCTGTTGCGCGGGGGCAAGGACATCTCCTGGCAGCGTCTCGGCATTTCCGAATACTTCTACTACGAAGGCAGTTGGTACTTCAAGCACCGCTACCGCATCAAAACCCCCGAAGTCGAGGCCGACTTCGAGCTCCTGACCGTCAGCGATCAGGTGGACCGGCCGACCGGTCCTCGCCGCGAATGGCGAGTGGACATCAACAACTCCAAGATGCTTCCGGACAACATGGTGACCACGCCCTACGGGCTGGAACTGACTCAGGCCCGCAACGAGGCGTTTCGTGTCGTCCACCAATGGATCAGCCACATCGCCTTTGCCAACAAGGAAAAAGCCCGTGAGTATCTGGAACGGTCCCCGCTCCTGGATGCCGAGTTTGAACGCCTCTACACGGCGCTGCGGCGCGGCGAATCCGGGGCCGCGGTGTCAGTGCCGGTGCTCAACCGCAATCGACAGCCCGTGGTCTTGCGAGCAGTCAAGGACGGCCCGCGCTGGCATCTGGTTCTGCGAACCACCGTCGAAACCGGACCTCGGGAAGTCGATTGCCAATTCGCTCTGGAAACTCCCGAGCTGAACTCCGAAAAGGAAACTTGGCGGATCGTGGACTTGAAGTACCTCGGCGACCGCAAACGGGCCGAGATGATGACCCCGGAAATGCCTGCCGTGCCCGAGTAACTTCTCAATAACTCCGAAGTTCAAAGCGCGTAGCGAATCCCGGCCGGCCGGATGGCGCCGACGGCGGCGACGGGGCGTGTCGAGATGTCTTTATGTCAAAGCGGAAGAGGCCGCTTGCTGGCGGACCAGTTCCGATAAGCCAGGGATCCGGCCTGCCCCCAACAGCCGGTCTTGCAGGTAGGCCCAGAAGCGAAGGCCCAGTTTCTTGCAGGTGGCCTTCAGGCTCAGGAACGTGTCCCGGCAACGGCGGCCCAGCCGGCCGCGCGTCCGCGCACTGATCTTGCGCTTCGTGGCCCAGTCGCGGAAGTCCCATCGCGGAAGTCCCGTTCCACCGTGTTCGAGTGCAACGGCAGGTCGGTCCGCTCCAAGACGCGCAGCAGGTCGGCCCGGCTCCGCCACGGGAGCATCCGGCGCGCCAAGGCGTGCCTCACGTTCGTGACATCCTGCGCCGGGAAGATCCATGCAGCCACGTTACAAACTCGCCCTGCCGTCAGCTGCGCCTCTTGGCCGGTTTTTATCGAGTTTTACAGAAATCGGTTG
>CALFAY010000022.1 GCA_937944855.1 uncultured Planctomycetota bacterium | reverse complement strand
GAAGGGCTTGTATTTTTCGAGGGTCTGCACGTCGGGCTTGGGAGCGATGCCCAGCACCGGCAAGCGAGTCTTACCGCTCATGGCATCCGCCGCCCTCCCCGGTTGCTGCTGCGGCTGCGCAGGCTGGCCCGCCGGCGGCTGTTGTGCCAGGGCCGAAGCGTGCAGCAAGCCGGCGACGATAAGCACTCCCAGGCTGCGGCACATCAGCTTCGATGCTGCTCGGCGGGGGAGCACCCACGCCTTACCGTGGAATGCGCATTTCCTCGACTCTCTGCTGCGTCGTGTCTGCTTCATCGCCCCCACCCTCGTACCGGTTGGTCTCCTGCTCGGAGATTGCGGTTGCCTGCTTCGTCCTCCCTGCCCGACCCGGGCGTGTCACCGGCAGACGATTCCCGCCAGGCGAATTGCCGCTCCTATCCGGCATGGTGATACTATCGGTCAGACAGGTTTGAGAACTTTTGCTACGGGTAATGGTTCTGCCATGCGAAGCGGTTGCGCTGGACAAACGACCGAGCCGTGGGCTTGCCCTGCCTCGCCCTCCCGGTGTCGTCTGGCCAGGTTTGCCATTCTGGCTCTCTTCGCCGGGGCGATCTGTCTTGCGTGGCCGGAACGGTCGGCGGCGCATGCCCTCCTGGTCGAATGCCTTCTTCGGGGCGAGCGGGTCGAAGTGAAGGCGGTCTTCGACGATGGTACGCGGCCCCAAGGAGCCAAGGTGCGGGTGCTGGACGACGGCGGAACCGAGGTGGCCTCGGGGACGACGGACGGGAACGGCCTGTGGCACTTCGCCGTCCCCTCGCCGGGCCGGTACCGCGTCGTCGTCGATGCCGGGGCAGGTCATCGGGCCGAAACCACGATGACCATCGGTTCGGTCCTCTCTTCCGACGGGCGCGTCAGCAGCGGGCCGACCGAGGAGGAATTCACGCGCTTCAAGGGCGTGCAGATTGTCATCGGGGTGTCACTGATCCTCGGCTTCTGCCTCGTGCTCTGGCTGCTGCACCGCTCGCGCCGAGGCGGCACGGCAGACACCGGCCAATCCCCGCCCGTCTCATGAGGTCCAAAAAATCCGCAGCGTCGCGGCGGCTTTTGCCTTGGAGGCCGTGACGGGTTCGGTTTAGAATCGGTGAAGACCGTAAGGGGCCGGATCACGCCTCCCAGGGGCGGCCGGTTCCCAGCCCATCCAACCATCTCGTCGTGCTTCGCCAACGGGGGCACCGATGCGACGCAGTGTTTCCATCGCAGTCTGGACGGCCGCCGCTTCCATCTTCCTCTCCTCCGCGACGGCCTACATCGAAGCGCCGCACACGCTCGGCCTGGTGGTCCGCGACTCGACCAACATCGTGCTCATGGAAGTGTCGCGGGTCAACAAGGAGAAGGGGCTGATCGTGTACAGGAAACTGGAAGACCTCAAGGGCAAGCATCCGACCGCAGAGATCAAGCACAACATCGGCCAGCGCGGCTTCCATCCGCGGGAATGGCAGGCAGTGATGGCCTGGGCGGAACCGGGCAAAAAGGCGGTTTTCTTCCACAACGGCGGGGCCAGCGAGACCTGCATCGGCACCTACTGGTATCAGTGCTACCCCGAAGGTGAATGGTGGGGCATGTCGCACGGCGAACCGTTCCTGTTGCGGACTTTCTACGGCAAACCCGAGAAACTGGCCGAGGCGGTCCGCCAGATTCTCCAGGACAAGGAAGTGGTCGTCACCTGCCTGGCGGATGGCAACAAGGAGCAACTGCACCAGCG
The DNA here is from genome assembly GCA_937944855.1 of uncultured Planctomycetota bacterium. Taxonomy (GTDB): domain Bacteria; phylum Planctomycetota; class Planctomycetia; order Gemmatales; family HRBIN36; genus JANWWR01. The sequence continues at coordinate 130,301 of CALFAY010000022.1, read as the reverse complement.
CAAAGGCAAGGTGCAGCGGCTCAAAGCCAGCCTCAAACTGCTGGACTACAACCCGAAGCGCGACTTCGTAGGCTGGGGCGGGGAGGACGGCGAAGACATCGAAGACTTCAAGACGATCGCGCTTCTGGCGGAAAGCTCGCCCGGCTGGCGGTTCCTGCCGTCTTCCGCGGTTCGTGACGCGGGGGACGCCTGGAAATTGCCCGATTTCGACCATTCCGGCTGGCGAACCGGGAAGGCCCCCATCGGCTACGGCGAAGCCGAGATCGAGCAGCGTCAGGGCACCACGATCGCGGAGCAAGGGCAGGCCTTCGTTTTCCGTCGTTCCCTCGATGTGCCGACCGATCTGCTGAAGCAGTCCGGCGTCGTGATCCGCGTCAGCGTCGCCAGCGATGACAGTGCCGAGGTCTATCTCAACGGCGAGCTGATCGACAAGGACCCGGAAGAGGACCATGAATTCGCCTACTGGAATCGGGAGATCGAAGTTCCGGCAGCGAAGTGGAAGCCGGGACGCAATGTGATCGCAGTATTGGTGCGGAACCGGCAAGGCAGTTCAGACCTGTATCTGGACATGGAAATCACCGCCCTGATGCCGCTGCCCAAGCCGGTGCGGAGCGTGGCGGCCCAAAGCCCCTCCCGCGGTCCGCTGAAGGTGGTTCCCTCGCCGGAGCCGCCCGGTCCCAAGACGGAACTCGTCGTGGATGCGGCCAACCGCAGCGTCGTCGTGCCGTGCAAGATCGCTCCCCGCAAGCTGTCGCACCTGGAGGACACCTACCCGCTGGAAGTGATCGCCACCTACCCCTCGCCCGCCGGTCAGAAAGCCCACGAAACGGTCGTCGTTTTCACCGGCATCCGGCCCAGCGAGGTGGCCAAGGCGTTGCAGCAGTTCGGTCTGAAGCCCGGCCGACCGGCCAAGGGCGAGAGTCGGGCCGAAGGACCGGAAGTGGAAATCTTTCTCGAATGGGACCGTTCCGGCCGAACCCGTCGTGTCGCCATCGAGGAGGTCCTGACCGATACCCGCACCGGCAAGCCATTCCCGAAAGTCACCTGGCACTTTACCGGCTCCAATCTCCGTCAGCCGGATCCCGAAAAGGAAGAAGCCGTGTACGGGGCCGACGCCAGCGGCACCCTCATCACCATCTTCCCCGTCACCGATGAAACCGTAATCCAGTCCAGCTTGACCATGCAGGAAGAATCCGTGATGAAACTGGAGCGTGTGCAGCGGGAACTGCCCCGGGAGGGCGGTTCGGCCCGGCTCATCATCCGTGCCAAATGACGTTGCACAAAGTCCTGCTTCCTTGGTCAAAGCGATAAAAGCAGGAGATTCAACAAAACGCTGAGGACTAAAGCCGCGACCGCCACATAGAACCAGAAGGCGGAGACTTTGCCCAAGGGCGCCTCCGGGGCGGCTCGGCCGTCGGCTTCTACTTCGCCCTGCGCCAGTTGAGACAGGTCGGCATAGGACAGTTTCTTGCGGGCCAGCTTGGGCGGTTCGCCGCGAAGCAGGGCTTCGAGATCGGTGATGAGTTCGCCGGGATCCTGGTAACGAAGGTTGCGGTCCTTCATCATCGTCATCTCGATCACTTCCCCGAAGCCAGTCGAAAGCCGGGTGTTGACGTGATCCGGCGGGATCAGTTCTTCCGACAGGTGTTTTTGCAGGACTTCGAGGGTGGACTGGCCGGGAAACGGCGGTCGTCCCGTGACCATGTGGTAGAGGGTCGCCCCCAGGGAGTAGATGTCGGCACGGATGTCGGCCTCGACCTGGCCGCCGATGAGTTCGGGAGCGATGTAGTACGGAGTGCCGATGGTGGTGCCGCGCTCCTCTTCCGCCCGTTCTTCGTCCTGGACACGGCGGGCCAGGCCGAGATCAGCCAGTTTGACCAGACCTTCCGGCGTTCGCAGGATGTTGGCCGGTTTGACGTCCCGGTGAATGAGCTGCCGCCGGTGCGCGTGCTCCAGGGCTTGAGCGATCTGCAAGGCGATCTCCAGGGCCTCGCGTTCCTCGAAGATCTTCCCGGCGTCGAGTTCCTGTTTGATCGTCGGCCCCTCGACGTACTCCATAACAAAGTAGTGCAGAGGACCGACCGATCCGGCAGAGATGGCCTGGACGATGTTGTTGTGGCTGAGCATGGCGGCGACGTGGGCCTCCTTGAGCAAACGCTCGACGTAGCCGGGTTTGGAGGCCAGCTTGGAGTGCAAAACCTTGATCGCCACCAGGCGATTGACGCTCAACTGCCGGGCTTTGTAAACCACGCCCATCGAGCCTTGGCCCAGTTTCTCCAGGATCTGGAAGCCGGGGATCGGTTGGTGCAACCAATTTTCCAGGTTCTCCAAGGCCCGCCGGGCCTGATGCGGAGTGAGGTAGTTGAACTGCACCAGCTGTCGCAGCAGTTCGTGGGCACCCCGTTCCCCCGCGGGGCGATCCGAGAGGAACTCCCGGGCTTCCTCGTTGGTCAGCAGTTCCCGGCCGATCAGCGCCTTGAGGAGGCGTTCTTCCTCCTCTTTGCCGCTCAAGGGCGGGGCTTCCGTCCGGGGGATGTCCGCCATGCTGCCGCCTCGGGACACAATTCCTACCGTCAGATCGTCATAATAACATCGTGCACCGGGCGGAACGGGGGAGGGGCCGGTTAGTTGCGGTACTCATGAATGCTCGAAGGTTCCAGGTTTGCCATGCGAAGCGACGTGATCACCCTGACCACGGATTTCGGCACCGCGAGTCCTTACGTGGCCGCGATGAAAGGCGTGATTCTGAGCGTCGCTCCGCAGGTCCGCATCCTCGATCTCAGCCATGAAATCCCGCCGCAGGACGTCTGGCATGGAGCCTTCTTCCTGGCCGCCTGCATTCCGTACTTTCCCCCGGAAACGATCCATGTCGTGGTCGTGGATCCTGGCGTGGGCACGGCTCGGCGGCTGCTTTACGCCGAGATCGGTCCCCATCGGCTCGTGTTGCCGGACAACGGCCTGGCCAGTTTCCTGCTGAAACGGTTTCCGCTCCAGCGAGCTTTCCAACTGTTGGAACCCCGCTATCGTCTGTCCACCGTCAGCCACACGTTTCATGGCCGAGACATTCTCGCCCCGGCAGCGGCGCATCTGGCCCTGGGCATTGAACCGGCTCATCTCGGTTCGCAGGTGCATGACCCGGCGACGCTGCCGATCCCGGAGCCGGTCGTGGGAGATGTCCTCCGTGGCGAGGTCCTCTTCGTGGACGGCTTCGGCAATCTACTCACCAACATCGACGAGAAACTGCTGGAGCGACTGGGCGCGCTGAAGGATGCCGAGGGACGGCTGACAGCAACCGTGGCCGGCCGACGCATCCAACGGTGGGTGCGGACCTACGCGGAAGCGCCTCTGGGCGAACTGGTGACGCTCATCTCCAGCAGCGGCCACCTGGAGATCGCTCAGGTGCAGGGTAATGCGGCCCGGACCTTGGCGGCCCAGCGGGGCACGCCGGTCGAGGTGTCGCTGGTGGACCAGCAGAACAGGATTTAGAATACATTGGCCTGCCTGCGGAGCAGCCAACCAACATCGAGTGTCGTCATTCCGGGGGCAAACGGTATGAGTTCTTCCGGCGCGTTGGTGAAATGCGAATCCTGCGGCAACCTGATCCCCCTGGCCGAGGAACAACGCGGTCAGACCGTGCCCTGTCCGCAGTGTCAACAGGCTGTCACTGTCCCCGCGGTTGAGCCTCCGGATGACTTTTTCACCAACGCCCCGGCGGAAGCGGCTGCCGATGCGGAAGCGCCGACGGACGGGCAAGCCGCCCAGGAGGACTTCCCGTTCGCCCTGGCCGAGTCCCCACCGGCGCCTGGCAACGGCTCCCAGACATTCGCTTTCGGCCCCGCTCCCGAAGTAGCCGAGACCGTCCCTGCCGCCAGCGAAGCTCAAACCGCTCCGTGGCAGGAAGCGACGCCTTCGCCGTCAGTTTCAGACTCGATGCAGACGGTCGGCCAACACACGGCAGCGACGCTTGCCGGCGTTTCCACCGTGCCAGGAGGTCCCCGTCCCCCAGCCCGGCCCCGGCCCCGGATTCCGATCGCCCTCTGGCTCATCGCCGTGCTGCTGCCTTCGGCCTTGGTGCTTGTTCCCGTGGCCTTCTACATCGCCTTCCAGCGGCTCACCGAACATCGCGAGCCGGTCGTGCATCCCCTGGAAAGCATTCAGGACGACGGGTTGTACAAGGATTATCAGGAGGGCAAACGCCAGGAGGTCATCAGTCCGCTTACCGAACTTCCTCCGGATCGTCCGCCGATCAAGCTCGGTGAGTCATACCAGGTCGGCGGTCTGGAAGTGACGCCGCTGGAAGTGGTGCGGCAAAAGGTGCCCTTCAGTTTTTACCGGGGAGCACGCGGTTACGAGAGTTCCGATGAAGTCCTGGTGCTGCGGGTGCGGCTGAAAAACATCTCCAACATCGTCTTCCATCCCCATGATCCGGTCTTCAACCGGGCCTACCGCCAGGGAGTTCAGCCGTACACGTATCTGAGCATCGGCGACAAGCGGTTCTACGGCATCGTCAGCGATCCGACCACCGAGCGGGTCCGCGGCCAGAACTTCGGAGAACTTCTGCCCGAAGAGGAAATGGAAACGCTCTTCATCGCCGCTCAGGACACGTCCAACGGCCGAGTCATGGACGAAATCAAAAAGCTGCCTCCATCGGAGAAGCTGATCTGGCGGATCCAGCTGCGAAAGGGAAGGGAGAACGTCCGCGGCCGCTGGGTCTGGGCCACGACCGTCATCCCCATCGAATTCCGCGTGCACGACATCCGTGCTTGGCGCGGAAACGAAACAACCCCCGCGAAGCCCACGGGTGCCCTCCGCTCGGAGCTGCAGGCAGGTGCCCAGTCGGTCTCGACGCCGAAGTAGAACACGACCTTCTGGATGTGGGAATGGACCGCCGGGAGCTTATTGGTCAGCCGGCAGTCTCTCGCCACGTCCTTCGGCCTGTTGAGTTTCCTCCAGCTCTCGGAGAATGCGCCGTTCCTCTTCCTCGGAAAGGCCTTGGCCTGGCACGACCTTGCCTCCGCCACAGGAACACGACAGCGCCCACACCAACAGCAGGACCAGAAATCGCACCGGCGATGACATGGCCGACGTCCCTCACGGATTGAGGTCATCCAGGTTGTAAGCCTGGCTGTCGTTGCGGATGCAAGCCCGGGTCCAGACGGTGCTGTTGACGCGATACGACACCGATCGCACAGAACCGTCCGTCATGGCGACGTTGAACGTGACCGGATGCGAAGAGCCGAAGCGTCCCGAGCCGACGTAGGGATCCGGATGCGTCCACGACGGATGCTCCCGATCGTGACCGGGCGGATAGGACGCGCTGCCCAGCCGGTAAATCTCGGAGTCCCAACCCGGAGCGTTGTACGGCTCGTTGTCGTCGTAAGTCAGGCCGAAGCGGGTGATATTCAGCTGCTTGTCCCCAAGCATCACAGTATTGGAAGTGCCGTCCGGGATATACCCATCGGCGAGCCGGATCTGCGGCCTCCCCTTGCGCACCAGGATGCCATTGTTCCCGTGGCTCCCTGCATTGGCGGCGTAGTCGATCTTGGCCCAATTGCGGTAGAGGTCCGCACTGCGACGGCTGGGACAGTAGTAGATCTTGATGATCGATTGCCCCACAGCCGTGTCGCGGGTTTGTTTAAAGACGTTGTCCGCCTCGATGAAGGGCAGGATGTAATAGGTCCAGCTCCATTCGTCGCGGTTGTACGGGCTGCAACATCCCCAATCCGGCGTCGGCCGATTGGAGCAATTGGCTTGGGCCGCCGGATGCACGGGAGGATCGCAGATGTTCTTGCCGCCGTGCGGCAAAAAATTGTAGTTGTCGTGATAGTGGTGGAAAGCGATGGCAATCTGCCTGAGATTATTGCCGCACCTCATCTTGTTGGCTGCCTCGCGCACCTTCTGGATGGCCGGCAGCAGTAAAGCCATCAGAATGGCGATGATGGCGATCACCACGAGCAGTTCGATCAACGTGAAGCCTCGCGTGAGGCGGACCCCTGGCATGGTTGGTCCTCCAAATCATGAGTGGTTAATGATAATGCCCTCATATTGACAACCAGGAGAGCCTGAGTCAAGAAGGATTCCTCATGAGTTTTCTGCTGCCTGGGGTAAAGGCGGAGCGTCTTCGGGTCACAAAGCGACGGTCAGGCTCCTGAGCCCGGCACCGTCCCAGTCCTGCAAACCGCGAGGTGCAGCATGAAGAGAATCCAACCGGCGACTTGGAGTTTTTTTGCTCTCAGCATGGCTGTGGCTTTGGCCGCGACCAGCTCGGCATGGGCCAGCGCTCCTGAGAACCGGCCGAACATCGTGCTGATTCTGGCCGACGATCTCGGTGTCAATGATCTGGCCTGCTACGGCCGAAGCGAACATCGCACCCCGCATCTGGATCGGTTGGCCGGTCAGGGCATTCGCTTCACCTCCGCCTACGCGGCTGGTTCGGTCTGCTCGCCGACGCGGGCCGCCCTGATGACCGGCAAGGCCCCTGCCCGCCTGCACATCACCAACTATCTCCCCGGTCGAACGGATCGGCCCTCGCACAAGCTGCTTCAGCCGGTCATTCGTCAGCAATTGCCTCTGGAAGAAGTCACCCTGGCCGAATATCTCCAGCGTCTCGGCTACGCCACTGGCTCCTTCGGCAAGTGGCACTTGGGCGGCCGGGGGTTCTCTCCACTCCAACAGGGCTTCGACGAACAGGTTCCCAGCCTGCCGCTCTCCGCGTGCAACGAGGTCGAGGGTGCCCGCGGCGAGTTTCACCTCACCCGGGCGGCCGCGCGGTTCATGACGAAGCACCGAGATCGGCCATTCTTCGTGGTCCTCGGTCACGATTCCCCCCACATACCGTTCCGGGTGAGCGAAGACCGGGCAGCCCGCCACCGCAACGCCTTCGAGCCGGTCTACGCGGCGCTCATTGAAATGCTGGACGAGAGCGTCGGTCAGCTGTTGGCTCATCTGGAGGAACTGCGACTCCAGGAAAAGACGCTGGTGATCTTCACCAGCGACAACGGCGGACTGCATGTACCCGAAGGCGGGCACGAACGGATCACGCACAACACCCCCTTCCGCGCCGGCAAAGGCTTCCTCTACGAAGGCGGCATTCGCGTTCCGCTTCTGGTTCGCTGGCCGGGTCGCATCACCCCCGGACGGGTTTCGGATACTCCCGTCATCTCTCACGATTGGGTCCCCACGTTGCTCGACCTTCTCGGCGCCCCGGTGTCCGACGGACTCGATGGCATCAGCATCGCCGCCGAGCTGCTGGGTACCGAGCCGCTGCCAAAGCGGATGCTGTTCTGGCACCAGCCTAATTACACCAATCAAGGCGGGCGTCCCAGCGGAGCGGTACGGGATGGCGACTGGAAACTCATCGAACATTACGAAGACGGCCGACGCGAACTATTCGACCTGCGGACCGATGCTGGAGAAACACGCGATTTGTCAGGCATGGAAGCCGAGCAGACCCGCCGCTTGAGCGAAGCGCTGGATGCCTGGCGGAAAGCCGTGTCCGCTCAACTCAACACGCCCAATCCCGCCTTCGATCCGGCTGCGTGGCGACGCTGCTACGAACAGTTCGATCCGTCCCGCTATCAGCCGCAGCGAGCCGATCAAGCGACGCAAGAGCAGGCCCGGCAATGGCGAAAAGCAATGGATGCGGCTTCCCGGTAAAGTACAAGGCCCAGCTCCCTGCTTCCGCTTTATGTAACGATTGAAAACGTTCACGCCATTTTCATCAAGCCATCGCCGGTTCTTCGCGGCGGATTTCTACCATACCGCCGGAGCTTGTTGATCTTCCCCTGTTTCAGCTGAGAGGAAACCTACATGAAGCGTCACAGTCGCGCCCGCTCGGCGTTTACGCTCATCGAACTGCTGGTGGTCATCGCCATCATCGCTATTTTGATGGCGTTGCTGCTGCCGGCCGTGCAGAAGGTCCGCGAGGCCGCTTCCCGCATGCAGTGCCTCAACAACATGCGTCAGCTGGGCCTGGCCCTGCACAACTTCGCCAACGACCACGGACAGGCCTTCCCCGCCAGCCGCATCACCGTCGGCACCGACAACAAGTTCCGCAGCTGGACGCCCATTGCTCTGCCGTACATCGAGCAAGACAACGTCGCCAAGCTGTGGAACGAAAGCGTGAAGTGGAACGTAGAGCCTAACCTGACCGTTTCCCGCACGCAATTCAAGCTCTTCAAGTGCCCCACCGCTCCCAACGACCGGCTGCCTTCGCCGCCGTTCGGTCCGCTCGGCTTCGGCGACTATGGTTCGGTCAATGCGATCCGCTACCGCTTCTATGTGGCCAATGGCATTCCCGGACTGTTCCCTGGAGTGGGCACCCGCCCCGGCGATGAGGTGCCCGGGGCGCTCCAGCGGGTCATCCCGACGCCGATCACCGCCATCCGCGATGGCACGAGCAACACGATCCTGATCGCCGAGGATGCCGGTCGGCCCAACCTCTGGCACCGCCGCATGGATCGCAACGTCGCCACCGCCGACGGCCACGGCTGGGCCGATCCTGACTGCGGCTTCTCCGTGGACGGCGTGCAGGACAACCTCGTGACCACCGGCGGACGCTGCTTCATGAACTGCACCAACGACAGCGAGCTGTACAGCTTCCATGCCGGCGGGATCAACGTCTGCATGTGCGACGGTTCAGTGCGCTTCCTCACCGAGCGAATCAGCCCCGCCACCCTGGCCGCGCTGGTCACGGCTCGCGGCGGCGACATCCCCGGCGACGACTGGTAATCGGCCGGTTGGTTCCAAGTTTCAATCTCGATCCCGTTCCTTCTCAACCCGGAGAGATCACGATGGGCCGCTTCCGATTTCTGCTGTCCGGTGTTCTGGTTCTGACCGCATGGGCCTCCGTCCAGGCTGAAATCAAACTAGTCGGCTCCGCAACGATCCCCGGCGATGCCCTCGATCTCTCCGGGTTGAAAGGCACTTTCAACGATGGAACTCCCGTCAATCGTCTCGGTGGCCTCGGCTCCGCCATCGCTTACACGGGGCGGGACCATCTCTACCTCCTGGCCTCCGACCGCGGACCGCTCGACGGTGCGACCGATTACCCGTGCCGGGTCCACCTCCTCGAAATCGTCGTCCAACCCGACCAACAGCCCCCGATCGCGGTTCAACTGCGAGCCACTGTCCTTCTCAAGAATGAAGCCGGTCAGCCGCTGGTGGGCAGTCTGACGGCCATCGATGCCGAGAAGCCCGAACGGTCACTGCGTTTCGATCCTGAAGGAGTCCGCGTCGGACCGCGGGGCACCTGGTTCATTTCCGACGAGTACGGCCCTTATCTGTATGAGTTCGACGCCCAAGGCAACAGGCTACGGAGCCTGCCGATTCCGAAGCGCTTCCAGCCCTTCAAACCGAGCAGTCGACCCGACCAGGAACTGCCCCCGCACAACCTCACCGGACGACAGCCAAATCGCGGACTCGAAGGGCTGGCCCTCACGCCGGACGGCCGCAAGCTGCTCGCTGCCCTGCAAAGTCCGTTGATTCAGGACGGAGCCTTGGACGCCAACAACAAGCGGGTCGGCATTCACGTCCGTTTCCTGGAAATCGACCTCACGGACGGAAAAACCCGGGAACTGGTCTATCCTTTGGAGAATCCGAGCCTGGGAATCAGCGAGATCGTGGCGGTCAACGACCACGAGTTTCTGGTTCTCGAACGCGACGGCAAGGCGGGAGCATCGGCTCAGTTCAAGAAGATCTTCCGCATCGACATCCGGGAGGCCAGCGACGTCAGCTCCATCGAACGGCTGCCATCCACCACTTTGCCCAACGGTGTCAAGGCGATCCGCAAGGAGCTGTTCCTCGATCTCCTGGATCCCCGGTTCGGTCTGGCTGGCGAGTCCACACCGGAGAAGCACGAAGGCTTGGCGTTGGGTCCCGATCTGCCCGACGGTCGGCGGCTGCTGCTGGTCACGGTGGACAACGACTTCGTGGCCTCGGTGCCGACGATCATTCACGCCTTTGCGGTGGATCGGTCCGACCTGCCCAACTACGAACCGCAGCGGATCCTTCGCCCCGCCGAGCGTCCGTGAGAGAGGCACGTCTCCGGCCTTAGACGCCCATGATGTTGTACCCGCAATCGACGTAGACGATCTGTCCGGTGATCGCCGATGCCAGCGGACTGCACAGGAAGACCGCCGTGTTGGCCACTTCCTCAGCCTCGATCGGCCGCGGCAGCGGGCTGTGCTCGGCAGCGTGCTGGATCATGGCGTTGATGTCGCCGATGGCCCGGGCCGCTCGGGAGGCATACGGCCCGGCGGAGATGAGGTTGACCCGGATGCCGCCATTGCGGCCGAGGTTGAATGCCAGCTGTTTGGCGTCGATCTGAAGCGCTGCCTTGGCCGTGGACATGCCCCCACCATAGTGCGGCACCACCCGCTCCCCGCCGACGTAGGTGAGCGCCACCGCGGACGCCCCCCGGTCTTTCATCAGCGGTTGGGCCGCTCGCAGCAGGCCAGTCAGCGAATACGCACTGACGGACAAAGCGGTATGGTACGCCTTGCGGCTCGTCTGCCACATCGGGTTCTTAATCTCCGGGCTGAAGGCGACGGCGTGAATGAGGATGTCCAGGACCCCGTACTCCCGGCCAATCACCTCCATGACGCCTTTGATGGAGTAGTCGGCGAACTTGGCGTAGCGGCGGTCGGTGCGGGTCTTTTCGTCCACGTCGTCCATCGTGTCGAAGGCCACGTCGCAGGGCAGGACCTTTTCCGGTTTGAAAGAGCCGGCCCCGAATGGTAGGATGCGGGACTCGGCATCCTGGTCGCGTTCAAGGATGCTTTCGACGATCCCCATGACCCGCGGATGACAGGACAAGACGATGCGGGCACCGGCCGCCTGAAGGGCCTTGGCGATGGCCCAGGCGAAGCCCTCGTTGTCGGCCACTCCCGTCACCAGAGCCACCTTGCCGCTCAGATCAATCGGGATCATGGTTGCTTGCACCTCGCCGCCGGTGTATGCCGGACGCTCTTGCCATCATGTCTCCACAGACACGTCCCGGTCAGGCAGACCCGGGGGATTTCATATGCTTATCAGAGCGACAACAGCGGAGCAAGTCGAACCGGCAGCCAAGGGGCGTCGGGATGGCGAAGGAAAAATCGGAGGACCTGATCTTTCCCCCCGCCGAGATCACCCGGGTGGCGGTGGCCGTCGTCCGCAAGGGGTCAAGCGTGCTGGTCGGCCGCCGAGGCGACGAGGGGCCGTTGCCGGGTTTGGCCGAATTTCCCGGCGGCAAGTGTCTGCCGGATGAATCCCCGCAGCAGTGCGCTGTGCGAGAGTGCCGGGAAGAAACCGGACTGATCGTCGCCGTTCGCCAGCGGATCGAAGAGGTCGAACACGTTTACCCGCACGGCCGCCTTCGGATTGTCTTTTTCCTCTGTGAACCGCTTGAGGACTCCGAACCGCGCCCCCCGTTCCAGTGGATTCCCATGTCCGACCTGGCGTCGCTTCCGTTTCCGGAGGCTAACCGCTTGCTGCTTAAAAAGTTGCTTCAACAACTCGGCCCGTAAGACGACCTTCGCAAGAAGCGGCGAATCGGGTATGGTTCAGGAATGGCGGCACAGCCGAACCACGGAACAGGAGGCTGAGTCCATGAATTGGAAAGAAATGACAGCCCCGGTTGGGTTGCTCATGGCATTCGGGTCTCTGCCCGGTTGCCTGGAACACCGACCGTATCAAACTGCCAATCCGGCAGCTCCTCCGCCTTATATTAAACCGTCAGGCCCATCGGCCCCGAGTTCGGGGATTCAACAGGCATCTGGGAGATATGTTGCGCCGCAACAAGCACGGGTAGATGCAGTTACGAGCCGTATCCTGGAGCGTAACAAGCAGTTAGGCTTGCATCCTCGGTTCGAGGTGATTCCGGGGGCGGAGCGAAAAATGTTGCGCAAGTCTGACCGGCTCGTCCAGTTGAGCGAGGGAACGGTCGATGCGTGTCCGCGAGACGAACAACTGGCGGCGTTGCTGGCCTTGGAGTTAGGGCGAATGGCTGCCCAACGGCAAGCGGATCGGCCCCGCGACGACGATCGGCTTCCTCCTCTGGACGTGCACATCGGCGGCCCCGACGGAGGCGGTTTTGGTCCCCAGCTTCGTCAGGCCGAGATGGCTAAACTGGGCATGGATCGACGCAGGCCTGCCTCGGAATCCCCGCCAAATGCGGAAGACATTGCCAGGCAGATACTTACGCGATCTGGGTTCGCTCCGACGGAGCTTGATGGCATCCGCAATCTGGCCGCGCCATGATTCGCACGGACCGGCTTACACGGAACGCAGTCGAGCAGCCCTGGAGAAAATGTTGCGCGACTCTGGGTGATCCTGGCACTTTTAATGACGGTTTAATTGCTGAAGGCGTATCGTTGATGATGGAAACTCGAGAGATGGTGCCGTCTAGTAATCTTGTTGCGCACCTGCGACTGGCAGGCGATTCCGAGGGCAACCCTGTCATGGGGAGTACGAGGATCCAGACCATGCGTTGGCGATCGGGATTGATGATCCTCGGTTTTGTTGCGCTGGTAGGCGGCTGCGGCGAATCCGGTTCGCCGGAGCAGCGGGCAGCCTTGCCGATCAAGCCCAAGGAATCCCTCCAGCCCAGCTACACGCCTCCCGAGGTGCCGCAACGCCTGATGCCCGCCAAGCCTTCAGTCCCGCCTCCGGCTCCGAAAAATGAATCTCCTCCGCCGACGGTCCGAGACACGGGCCGGCAAGTCGCCCAAGCCAGCAGTGCCCCGGCCAATCCGGTATCTTCTGCGGGCAATCGCCCGGTCAGCGACGTGCCCGCCTCTGGCTCCAACGGCAGTTCGACAGACTCGGAAAGCAAGCCGGACAGTGGAAGCCCAGCGTCAGCTAATACGGCTCAGCCGTCCGGCAGTTCTCAATCAGGCAGCCCGACTGAACCTGGGCGTCGAGGAAGCGACCGGAATGAGGCGCGGCCCGGAAGCGAACAACGACCCGACGCCCGCAATGACAACCGCGACCGCAGCCGGGAACCGAGCCGATTCAACCGCCGGGAAGCCCGATCCGGCAGTGGAGGCGATTCTCGTCCTTCTTCCGAAGGCCGTGGCGATGAAGGAAGACCCGGAGGGTCCGGACGGGGGGATAACCGTGGCGGCTCGGGACCTGAGCCTCGCGGATCCGGATTCGGACCTCCGCCCGGCGGCTTTGGAGCCGGACCGGGAGGCTTCGGTGGCGGACCAAGCGGCTTCGGAGGCAACAACCCGACAGGTTCCGGCGTCTTTGAGTTCACGACGCCGCCGCTGACGACGCGATTCAAGACGCCCACCTTGCCGTCCAACATTCCGTCTTTCTTCACCACCCACGACAAGAACGGCGACGGCGAGATCACCATGGACGAATGGCCCCGGGATCAATTGGCCGACTTCGCCAAATACGACCGCAACGGCGACGGCATCATCACCATCTCCGAGGCCATGCGCTTTGCCACGCCGCCCGCCACAGCCTCCAGTTCCGACGGCTCGACCGGTGGAAACCGGGAGGGTTCCAGTTCGTCGGGGTCGAGTAGCACGCCGTCAACCACGGCTTCTGCGTCGCCTTCCTCTAGTGGCAGCAGTAGCAGGGAGGAGGAGCAGCGGCTTCAACAGATGGTCAAGGAAAGACTTTTAGACCGCTTCGACCGGAATCGCGACGGCAAACTTGACGAAGCGGAAATCCAGAACACGACGATGCTCCGCTTCACCTGGGAGCAATTCGACGCCAACAAGGACCGAGTCCTCGATATGTCGGAGATGGTGGCCTTCATGCGGGCCGGTGGCGGATTTGGCCGCGGCGGCTTCGGTCAGGGCGGCGGTCCGGGTGGCTTCGTTCAAGGCGGGTTTGGTCAAGGCGGCCCAGGTGGTTTCGGTCCGGGTGGCTTCGGTCAGGGCAATCCGGGCGGTTTCGGCGGTGGACCCGGCGGCTTCGGTGGTGGCCGCGGCGGTCCAAGGGGTGGATTCGGTGGTTCGCCGGAAGAACGTGCCCGGGACATCATTAGTCGTTCCGACCGCAACGGCGACGGCAAACTCTCCGCCGACGAGTTGCCCTTCTTCATCCCCCGCGAACGTCTGAGCGAAATCGACGCCAACAAGGATGGTTTGGTGGATGCCCAGGAGCTAGTCCAGTTCTTCGAGCGGTTCCGGCGGCGTTGACACACCGTTGACACCGTGACATCCCTACGACACATACACCGGGGAGGAGTGGGCGGTGAGCCGATTCCCCGAGCGGCACCGTGCCGCCAGCCAACCCGGTACGTCCCTGACCACTTGCTGTTCCAACGACTGATCGCCTGAAGCCTCGCCGATCACGATTCCGTTCTGAACCAGTTCGAGCCTCTGACTTGCATCGGGAATCCACAGGCCGACGCGGACATGCAGTGTTCCGCAACGAGCGGATGGCGTCAACCCTTGGGCTTCTTCCACTTCGAACCGCACCAGCGGCCCTCGGGTCGCAAACGTCCGGCCCGCGCGCACCGCATCGATCCAGGCTCCGTAGCTGAAGGCTTGCCCCGGGGCGAGGCGAGCATAGGTCCGCGGCTGCCCGAGCACCTGTTGGTTGCTCCGCTTGCCGCTCCCGCCCACGAGCGGCACCCGCAGACCGCGATTGAGCAGCCCATACCAGGCTTTCAGACCCGCGTCGAACGGATCATCGCCGGTCCATTCGACGGCATCCACCAGGCCGCGATAGAGGCTGTCGTCGGGCAAAGCGTCGTCCCCGTGTGGAAAGCGGACCCGGACTGTCAGACCGCCTTTGCGATGACACTGTCGGCACCAGTCGGCCAGCGTATAGTTCTCGAAGCCTTCCTCGCCCAGGCGGAGCGGAAAGACGATGCGATGGGCGTTCAACAAGGCCAGGTCGCCCCAGGCTCCGCCGCGATTGAGCGTGTTGACCACGACCTGACACTGTTCCAGACTCGCTATCGGCTTTTGACCGCTGAATTCAAGCAGATTGGGATAAATCGCCGACACGCCGTCCGGCTCGGCGGAAGCCAGCAGGTTGACGACGTGCAATCCCTCCGCGGCCCCTTCCAGGGCGGCCGCTTGCGGCGAGAGAAACTGGGCGTGCGTGTCCCCGGCGAACCAGCCCTGCTCTTCGAGCCGGACGCGCCGCCGGATGCTCAGACGGATAGCGATCTGCCCCGGGTGACGAAGCACCGTCGTTTCCAGGGGTTCGTACTCGAAGCCCTTGCAGGCATGGACGTGCAGCATGCCGGCAGGCAGGCGGACCTCGCAGGAGCCGTCAACATAGGCGAACGCCCTGCCGTCCATGAGCACCTGGCCGCCGACGGCCCGACCTTCGTCCGTGGGAAAGCTGCCCGAGCGTCCCAGGGGTGGAAGGTATCTGCCGTCCGGCCCGGTCAGCCGGATGCGTACCGGCACCGGTTTGCCGGTGTCCTGGTCGTTGATGCGGACATGGACGACCTGAATCGCCGGAACTTCCATACGGTTACTGTAAGTATCGCCGACAGGAAGGGTAGGCGCAAAAAAAGCGAGGTAGTGGCTCCCAGCGCGAGACGCTCACCCACCGCAGGTGTCGTCCAGCCACTACCCCGAAAGTTCCGGCTCGTTAAAGTTTTGTCACAGCGATGTCACTCGCCGTTTCCGTTGAAACATACTTTGTTCCGAAGCCGTTAGCAAGAGATACCTCGGAGGAGATCCGGGAAACTTGCACAGGACGTTGCGGAAGGTGGCGGTTGCTCTGCGGAATTCAGATCAGAGGAACAATCCGTCAGTGCGGCTGCTGCGAGCTTCGCCACTCCTGTTGGCACCACCTGGCCACGGCAAAAAGTCGGCGTTCATCGAACGGCCTGCCGATCAGTTGCACGGCCAGGGGCAGGCCGTCGGACGACACGCCGATCGGGAACGACACCACGGGCAAATGTGTGAAGCTCCAGGGCGAGTTGAAGGCGGGGTCGCCCGTGCTTGAAGCATCGGGAGCCGGACCGGTCGTGGCCGGAGCGGCCAGAACGTCGCACTCGTGGAAGCAGTCCAGGACCTCTGCTTTGGCTCGCTCCTGCTGGTGCCGGGCCTTGGCATACTCGACTGCCGAGGTGTTCAGGCCTTCCGTCAGCAACTCCGTGATCCGGGGCGGGTAGTCGTCCGGATGCTGCCGCAATCGGGCTTCGTGAAAGGCGGCGGCCTCGACGGCCATGATGATCCGGTGCCGCCGATGGATGTCAGCGAACGACGGCGGCAGTGAAACCTCCCGGACCTCCGCACCCGCTTCCCGAAACCGACGCAGCGACCGTTCGAAAAGCTCCTGGGATTCGGCATCGGCCTGATCGTGGAAGAACCCGCGTAGCCGCCCGATTTGCGGTGGTTTGGTGACGGTGACGGAAAACAGACCGGGGGGTACGTCCGCAATCACCTCGAGCAGACGAGCCAGGTCGGCGACGCACCGAGCAATCGGGCCGAGGTGATCCATGCTCGGGGCCAGCGGGAACACGCCCCGAACGCTGACCAGACCATAGGTCGGCTTGCAGCCGGCGACCCCGCAGTAGGCGGCCGGTCGGGTGATGCTCCCGCCGGTCTGCGACCCCAAGGCGGCCAGACACATGCCTGTTGCCACGGCAGCCGCAGATCCGCTCGACGATCCGCCCGGCGTTCGCTCAAGGTTCCACGGATTGCGGGTCGGCGGGGGGTCGAAGGAGGCGTAAGGCGTCGTCACCGTTTTGCCGAGAATCACCGCCCCGGCAGCCCGAAGACGAGCCACGGCCACGGCATCTTCCGTTGCCGGTGTTTGCCCCAGGAGTCGCGAGCCGGCCTTGGTCGGCCAGCCCCGCACGTCAAAAAGGTCCTTGATGCCGACGGGGATGCCGTGCAAAGGACCGCGACGCAGCCCGCTTTGAAGTTCCCGATCCCGCTCGTCGGCTTGTCGCCGAGCACCTTCGGCATCAACGAACACCCAGGCCCTGATCTCAGCCTCCCGCTCCGCGATGCGCCGCAAGCAGCGTTCCACAAGCTCCCGACAGGTCAAAGAACCGGCTTCCAGGCGCGCCGCCAGACTTTCCAGGGAATCCGTAGGGTCGGGGAAAAGTTCCATCGCTTCTGGCCCGTCGCTGTAACTGCCAAGCCTGCTTGCAATAAGGATCATGCCATAAACTAGCCAAGAAACTGCAATTCGGATACTTGAAAATTCTTTCCACATTTCTAGGATGCCATTGAGGCCGCTTGGAAACCGCGGTCGAAACGTTGAAAACCATGAAGATCACGGCCCAGGAAGAATACGGTTTGCGGTGTCTGCTCTGCTTGGCTTCGGCGGGCGAAGGCGGATCGCTGACGATCCCCGACATCGCCTCGCGGGAAGGGCTTTCGGCGGCTCATACGGCCAAGCTTCTGGCCACGCTGCGGCAGGGCGGATTGATCGAGAGCGTGCGGGGCCGGGCCGGCGGCTATCGGTTGGCGATTCCGGCCCAGGAAATCCGCCTCGGGACCGTGCTCCGGGTGCTCGGCGAACCGCTCTTCCAGGAGCCGGAATACTGCCAGCGCCACGCCGGGGTGGAAAGCACCGGCCTATGCGTCCATCTCGGCTCGTGCAGTCTGCGGGCCTTGTGGCAGACGCTGGAAGACTGGATGCGGCACACGCTCGACCGTATCACCCTGGCGGACCTGATGCAAAGCGAAAGCGACATCACGGAACTGCTGCGGCAGCGCTTGGCCGAGTCGGTCTTCCAGCCTCGGCCGGCCCTGATCGCCTTGGGCACGTTGAAAACGGAAACCGATCCGGTAACGGACGACGAACCATGACCACACCCACGACCACCATCGAACAACTGGCCAGCCGGGAGTACAAGGAAGGCTTTTACACGGACGTCGAGATGGAGACGGTGCCTAAGGGCCTCAACGAGGACATCATCCGTCTCATCTCGGCCAAGAAGAAGGAGCCGGACTGGCTTCTGGAATGGAGGCTGAAGGCGTATCGCCACTGGCTGACGATGGAGGAGCCGCGTTGGTGGCCGAACCTGACCATCGGTCCCATCGACTATCAGGACATCATCTACTACGCCGCTCCCAAGCCGCGTAAGGCCCTTGGTTCGCTCGATGAGCTGGATCCCGAGGTGCGGCGGACCTTCGAGAAGCTCGGCATCTCGCTGGAAGAGCAGAAACGGCTGGCCGGGGTCGCCGTGGATGCCGTCTTCGATTCCGTCTCCGTCGCCACCACCTTTAAGGAGGAGCTGGCCAGGCACGGCATCATCTTCTGTGCCTTCTCGGAGGCGGTGCGGGACCATCCCGACCTGGTCCGCAAATATCTCGGCTCGGTCGTGCCATACAACGACAACTTCTTCGCGGCCTTGAACTCGGCGGTCTTCAGCGACGGGTCGTTCTGCTACATCCCCAAGGGCGTCCGCTGCCCGATGGAGCTTTCGACCTACTTCCGCATCAATGCCCGGGAGACGGGCCAATTCGAGCGGACGCTGATCATCTGCGAGGAAGATGCCTACGTCAGCTACCTGGAAGGCTGCACGGCACCGATGCGGGACGAACACCAGCTTCACGCCGCAGTGGTGGAGCTGATTGCGGTCGGCCGCAACAGCCACATCAAATACAGCACCGTGCAGAACTGGTACCCCGGCGACAAGGAGGGACGCGGCGGCATCTACAACTTCGTGACCAAACGGGGCGTCTGCCGCGGCGAAGGCTCGAAGATTTCCTGGACCCAGGTGGAAACCGGCTCGGCCATCACCTGGAAGTATCCCAGCGTCATCCTTCAGGGGGACAATTCGGTAGGCGAGTTCTACTCGGTGGCCTTGACCAAGAACCGCCAGCAGGCCGACACCGGCACGAAGATGATCCACCTTGGCCGCAACACCCGCAGCACCATCGTGTCCAAGGGCATCTCGGCCGGCCAGGGGCAGAACACCTATCGCGGTCTGGTCAAGATCATGAAGGGGGCCGCCAACAGCCGCAACTACAGCCAGTGCGACTCCCTGTTGATCGGCAACCGCTGCGGGGCGCATACCTTCCCGTACATCGAAGTGCGGAACTCGACCTCCCAGGTCGAGCACGAGGCGTCCACGTCCCGTATCGGGGAAGACCAGATCTTCTACTGCAAGCAGCGGGGTCTGTCCACCGAGGACGCGGTCAACCTGATCGTCAACGGCTTCTGCAAGCAGGTGTTTCTCAATTTGCCGATGGAATTCGCCGTCGAGGCCCAGAAGCTGCTCGGCGTCAGCCTCGAAGGCAGCGTCGGCTAGGCCAAGACGATAACCCTCCGCGTCCTTGGAAGCGACTGAACCAGAAACACCCTCTCGCCCGGGAGAGGTTTAACAAGAACACCCTCTTCCCCCGTGAAGAGGCTTAACAATGGATTCCCTCTCCCCCGGGAGAGGGTCAGGGTGAGGGCAAACATCATCATGCTAAAAATCATCAACCTCCATGCTCGTGTTGAGGACAAAGAAATCCTCCGGGGACTCGATCTCGAAATCCGGGCTGGCGAGGTCCACGCCATCATGGGACCGAACGGCTCCGGCAAGAGCACGCTGGCCGGAGTGCTGGCCGGCAAGCCGCTCTACGAAGTGACCCAGGGCGAAGTCCTGTACAACGGCAAGAACTTGCTCGAAATGGACCCGGAAGAGCGGGCCAGAGAAGGGATTTTCCTCGCCTTCCAATATCCGGTCGAGATTCCCGGCGTGAGCAACACTTATTTCCTGCGGGCCGCCTTGAACGCCATCCGCAAGGCCCGCGGCGAAGAGGAACTCGATCCCGTCGCCTTCCTGCAACTGGTCCGGTCCAAGATGCGGATTCTGCACATGGACGAAGAATTGCTCAAACGCCCGGTCAACGAGGGCTTCTCCGGCGGCGAGAAGAAACGCAACGAGATCTTCCAGATGGCTGTTCTGGAGCCGATGCTGTGCATCCTCGATGAGACTGATTCCGGTCTGGACATCGACGCCCTGCGGACCGTGGCGGACGGCGTCAACGCCCTGCGCAGCCCTGAGCGTGGGTTCCTGGTCATCACCCACTACCAGCGGCTCTTGAACTACATCGTCCCGGACTTCGTCCACATCCTCTACGACGGCCGCATCGTCAAGTCCGGCGGCAAGGAACTGGCCCTGGAACTGGAGGAGAAGGGCTACGGCTGGATCGAGCGGGAAGCCCGGCAGACAGTGGGGGCGTCAGCAGCAGGAGCGTGAACCATGACGACGGTCCAGACGGCAAGCGACAAGCGGTTCTATGTCGAGCAGTTCGAGCGGCTGGAGCGGGAACTGGCCGGGAGCGATCCCGCTGCCGTTCGCCATCTGCGCCTGGCGGCCATCGCCCGCTTCGACCAGATCGGCTTCCCGACCAGCCGCAACGAGGACTGGCGCTTCACCAGCGTGGCCGATCTGCTCAAAGTGCCGTTTCACCCGGCTCCCCGACTCGAGGATTCGGCCGTCAACGAGGAGGACCTGGAACCGTTCAGCTTCGGCGAAGCGATCCGCCTGGTGTTCGTCAACGGACGTCTGATCGGAAGACTGTCCCGGATCTCGCCCCTCGGTCCGGGTGTCGTTCCCGGAGGTCTGGCCGATGCTCTGGTCCGAGAGCCGGAACTGCTTACTGATTCCCTGGGCCGCGTCGCCGACTTCAAAGATCAGACGTTCACGGCCTTAAACTCAGCGTTTTTCCGCGACGGTGCGGTGCTCGTGATTCCCGACGGTGTTGCCGTCGAGCAGCCGATCCACCTTTTGCACGTGGCCCTGGGCGGTGCGACGCCGTGGGTCAGCTACCCCCACAATCTCATCGTCCTCGGCCGCGGCAGCCGGGTCAGCGTGATTGAAAGCTGGGTCGGTCTGCCGCTCCAGGCCGGCCAGGAACCGACTTTCACGGCTGCCGTCACCGAAGTACTCCTCGCCGCCGAATCCGTGCTCGACCATGTCCGCGTCCAGCGCGAGAATCGGCAAGCATTTCACTTCAGCAACCTGGCGGCAAGTCTGGGGACTTCAGCCCGGTTCACGACGCATCTGGTGTCGCTGGGCGGCGGCTGGGTCCGCAACGAGAGCCGGGTCCGCTTCGGAGGCCAGAACGCGGAGGCGACGGTCAACGGCCTGTACTTCGGGAGCGGCACGCAGCACGTGGACAACCACACGGTGATCGACCATGCTTTGCCCCACTGTGCCAGCCATGAGTTGTACAAAGGAATCCTCGACGACCGGGCCAGGGGCGTGTTCAACGGCAAAATCTTCGTCCGCCAGGATGCTCAGAAGACCGACGCCAAGCAGACCAACCAGACGCTTCTGCTCTCGGATGACGCCGTCATCAACACCAAGCCGCAACTGGAGATTTTCGCCGACGATGTGAAATGCACTCACGGAGCGACGGTCGGCAACCTCAACGAGGACACTCTGTTCTATCTGCGTTCGCGGGGTTTGGATGTGACGGAAGCCCGGGCCTTGCTCACCTACGCCTTCGCCAACGACATCATCAACCGCATCGCCATCGAGCCGGTGCGGCAACGGCTGGAGGCGCTCCTGTTGAGCCGGTCCGGGCCATTGCAGGAGGCCCAGCCATGAAGCAGACGCCGGAATCGCGGCCTCGTGCCCATCTGCCGCCGCTGTTCGATCTGGTGCGGATTCGGGAGGCTTTTCCAATCCTCCGCCGCACCGTCAACGGGCATCCGCTGATTTACCTCGACAACGCGGCTACCACCCAGAAGCCGCAGGGAGTCATCGAGGTCATCAGCCGCTTTTACGAGCAGTACAACGCCAACATTCACCGCTCAGTCAACCTCCTCGGCCAGCTGGCGACGCAGGAGTTCGAGGAAGCTCGAGCCAAGGTGCAACGCTTCCTCAACGCCGCCTCCGCCAAGGAGATCATCTTTACCAGGGGGGCCACGGAGGCGATCAATCTTGTCGCTCAGAGCTTCGGTCGGGCCTTCGTCCAGGCCGGTGATGAAATCGTCATCTCCCACATGGAGCATCATTCCAACATCGTCCCCTGGCAGATGCTCTGTGAGGAGAAGGGAGCGAAACTGCGGGTCATCCCCATCGACGAGAACGGCGAACTGCTCCTGGAGGAGTACGAAAAGCTGCTGACGCCGCGGACAAAGCTGGTTTCGGTCGTGCATGTCTCCAACTCGCTGGGCACGATAAATCCAGTCAAGGAAATCATTCGGATCGCCCATGCTCGCGGCATTCCGGTACTCGTGGACGGCGCACAAGCCGTTTCCCACATGCGGGTGGACGTGCAGGACCTGGATTGCGACTTCTACGCCTTCAGCGGCCACAAGGTGTACGGTCCGACCGGCATCGGCGTCTTGTACGGCAAGGAGGAACTTCTGCGGAAGATGCCGCCGTGGCAGGGAGGCGGCGACATGATCGCCTCGGTGACATTTGCCAAGACCACCTACGCCGATCTGCCCAATAAGTTCGAGGCCGGTACGCCGGACATCGCCGGGGCTGTCGGGCTCGGTGCCGCCATCGACTATGTGGAACGGGTCGGTCTGGAGAACATCGCTGCCCACGAAGAATCCCTGCTGCAACATGCCACCCGGCGGCTTCAGGCGATCCCCGGGGTTCGCATCATCGGCAAGGCGGCCCGCAAGACGGCGGTGATCTCGTTCGTCGTGGACGATCCGCCCCTGTCAGCCCTCGACGTGGGCGTGAAGCTCGATCTGCACGGCATCGAGATCCGTACCGGACACCACTGTTGTCAGCCGGTCATGGATCGCTACGGCATCCCCGGCACCGCCCGCATCTCGTTCGCCATGTACAACACCATCGCCGAGATCGACTACGTTGCCGAGGTGCTGGCGAAAATCGTCAATGAGGCAGCAGGAAAGGCCCGACCGACACCGCAGGTGCCCCGCGAATTGATCTTCCCCAAGCCGTTCGCTCCCAGCCCAGCCGTCGCCGCCGCCAAGCTCATCGAAACCTTTGATTTTCTCGAAACCTGGCCGGAACGCTACCAAATGATTCTGGAGTTCGGCAGGAAGCTGCCGCCGATGCCGGACGAACTCAAGACCGAGGCGAACCGGGTCCGCGGCTGTCAGAGTACGGTCCACATTGCCGCCCGCAAACGCCCCGGCACCTCCGACGTGCTGGAGTTCCTCGCCGACAGCGACGCCGATTTGGTCCGCGGTCTGATCGCCATTTTGCAGAAGGTCTATTCAGGTCAGCGGGTTTCTGACATTCTCTCGTTCGACGTGGAGAACTTCTTCGCCCGGCTGGGTCTGGACAAGCATTTGACGTTGGGCCGCCGCAATGGTCTGGCCGCGATGGTGCAGCGCATCCGCGACCTGGCCCGACAGATCGCCGAGGAGGCTCGCCAGGAAGAGGAACGGCTCAAGGAGGAAACGCAACAACGGCCTGCCAAGAGCGTCTCCGCCGGGGTGTCATGACAGGTTTTTGGACCGGGATCGAAACGCCATGCGAGTGCCCCTGGGAATGAGCAAGATCAAGCCGACCGACGAGCAGCCGGGCAATCAAGGAGAAGGCACACCTTCCGCTCCGCCGGCCTCCCTGCGGGACCGCGTCATAGAAGTGCTGAAAAATTGCTACGATCCAGAGATCCCGGTCAACATCTGGGAACTGGGCCTGGTTTATGGCTTGGACGTGAGCGACGAAGGTGACGTGTTCGTGAAGCTGACGCTGACCTCGCCGGCCTGTCCGGTGGCCGGTTCGCTTCCGCCGGAGATCCAGCGGCGGATCAGCGAGTTGCCCGGCGTCCGCTCAGCCAAGGTGGAACTGGTCTGGGATCCGCCCTGGACGATGGAGCGGATGAGCGAAGCGGCCCGACTGCAACTGGGGTTTTTCTAGCAGGACCACCTATTCAATCCGCTTCAATTTGGACTATTTCATGCGGCCTTCATCATAGACTTCGCATTCAATATCCGTCCCTTCCGGGTATTTCATGACGTGAGTCAGGACATGCTCAATCCAACGCTTCGCGACGTTAACATTGTAGCCTAAGCGCAAGGCGAAAGTGGGTATTCCACCAATATTCATTTGGTCGAACTGCTCGCTGCCGGGCATTCGCTGAAAGCGCAGAAATTGACCGACGTCCCCAGACTCGGGATCAAACGTCAAATGCAGCGTTGGATCGAGGTTGCCGTCGTCTTAGACGTAAGTAGCCGGAACGATTTGGAATGCTGCCGCTTCGTTCCGTCTAATCTCCTTTGGTCCTCGCACATTGATAATGTAAGCATGTTTGCGATTTGCCAGTGCATAAACCGTGTAGCGAAGCGCTTCAGAAATGCGGTCAAACCTGCCCATACAATCGTTCCTGAACTCGAGCTCTGTTGCTTTATTGAAAAATGCCTTTTAACACTGTATAGCGAAACAATCCTGCTTACAATGGCTTCGCTTCAAAAAGCAGCCATGCGGAAATTGCTCTTCGGCGTCACGCTCCTCCTCGGCACGGACCATCGGCGACAATTTGCCAGGCGAGAACCAGAACTGCACTTCGCCGCAAGATAGTCCATCGGGCCAGCGGCGGTACAATGTCGGCGAGATCGCGAAACCGACAGGACTCCGGCCAACGCTTCGATGACCATGGACAAATCCCGCGTCGCGGCCATTTTGAACGAAATCGGCACCCTGCTGGAACTCAAGGGCGAGAACCCTTTCCGAGCCAACGCCTACCACAACGCCGCCCGGGCTATCGAGCAACTCGAAGGCAGTCTCGAACAACTCGTGGCCGACAAACGTCTCGGCGAGATCAAAGGCATCGGCGAGTCGATGCAGGAGAAGATCACCACGCTTCTGACGACGGGACGCTTGCCCTATTACGAGGAACTCCGGGCCAGCCTCCCGCATGGGCTGGTCGAAATGCTCCGCATCCCGGGCATGGGACCGAAAAAGGTCCGGGCCGTCTATGACGAACTCGGCATCGACTCCCTGGAAAAGCTTCGCCAGGCCTGCGAAAGCGGACAGATCGCTCAACTCAAGGGCTTCGGTGAAAAGACGCAGCAGAAGATCCTCGAAGGACTGAAGTTTCTCGATCAGGCCGGCAAGCGGTTTCTGCTTTCCGAGGCCCAGGAAATCGCCCATCGGGTCTTCGAGCGGCTGCGGCAATTGCCGGGTGTCCTTCGCGGCGAAGTGTGCGGCAGCCTCCGGCGGAGGAAGGAAACCATCGGCGATCTGGATATTCTGCTCAGTTCTGCCAACGCCGCCCCGGTGATGGACGCTTTCGTGAAGATGCCGGAAGTGGCCGAAGTCATCGCCCACGGCACCACCAAGTCGAGCGTGGTCCTGGAAAACGGCATCAACTGCGATCTGCGGATCGTCAGCGACGAACAGTTCCCCTTCGCCCTGCACTACTTCACCGGCAGCAAGGAACACAACATCGCCATGCGGGCCAGGGCACAAAGCTACGGTCTGAAGCTGAACGAATACGAGCTCTCCGGCCCGAAAAAGAGCATCCGCTGCAAGGACGAAGCCGACATCTTCAAGGCCCTCGATCTGGACTACATCCCGCCAGAACTGCGGGAAAACACCGGCGAGATCGAAGCGGCCGCGGCCCACCAGCTGCCGGATTTGATCGAAGTGGACGACCTGCGGGGCACGTTCCACGTCCATACCGACTGGAGCGACGGCTCAGCCAGTCTGGAGGAGATGGCCGTTGCGGCCAAGAAGCTCGGGCTGAAGTATCTGGGCATCGCCGACCACTCGCCGTCGCTGACCGTGGCCAACGGTCTGACTCCCCAGCGGGTTCGCAAACAACACGCCGAGATCGACGCCCTGAATGAACGGCTTCACGGCATCCGCCTGCTCAAAGGAACGGAATGCGACATCCTTCCTGACGGGCAATTGGACTACGACGACAAGACGCTCGAAACCTTCGACTACGTGGTTGCCAGCGTCCACAGCCACTTCAACCAGTCGCAGGAGGAGATGACACGGCGGATCGTGCGGGCTTTGTCGCATCCCAAGGTCTTGATGCTGGGTCATGCCACGGGTCGGCTGTTGCTGCGTCGGGAAGGCTACAAGGTGGACCTCGATCAGGTCCTGGGGGCCGCGGCCCAGTATGGCAAGATCATCGAGATCAACGCTAATCCGTACCGCCTCGACCTCGACTGGATCCACTGCAAGCATGCCAAGAGTCTGGGGGTGATGCTGGTCATCAATCCCGACGCCCACGCTCCCAGCGAACTGAAGTTCCTCCCCTTCGGCATCGACGTGGCTCGCCGAGGCTGGCTCACCAGGAAAGACGTGCTTAACACCTTGCCGCTGTCGCAGGTTCTGCGTCGTCTCGGCATCAAATAGGAGCAGGCATCGCGGGGCATCGACGGCGTAGCCAACCCCGTTCAGACCAGATCGAGGCGGCGCTTGGTCATCCGGGCCTGATTGCAGTCTGCGCAGGTGCCCCGGATGACGAAGGTGTAGCCGCTGGGCAGAAAGCGGTGCTGCTGGGCCACTTCCTGGTAGAGCCGTTCCAGGGTCGGGTTCTGAAACTCGATGATCTTGCCGCAAGTCTGGCAGTGCAGATGGTCATGGTGCGGGTAGCCATAGTCGTGTTCGTAGGCCACGCGCTCACCTAGCTGCAGGCGACGCAGCAATCCGGCATCGACGAGCTTGGCCAGGGTGCGATACACCGTCGCCCGGCTGATCTTCAGGCCGGCTCGGGCGATGTCCGCACACAACTGTTCGGCGTCGAAGTGCTGATGGGACGAGAAAATGAAACGGACCATCTTCTGCTGCGCCGACGTGAAGCGCTGCGGCCTGGGCCGACTGGCCAGGTATTCTCGAAACTTACTTTCCGGACTTTGAGAAACCGGAACGGGCGTCAACACGAGAGCTTCCTCATCTATCAAGAATCATTCTTGACAAGATTATAGCGAATCGGAGGGCCGGAGTCTGCGGGGAGGAGGTAAGGTCTCGGTACTGACGCCGGGGGAAAGCGGTGGAAGAGCGTCTGGGACCTCTTCGGCTTCTTCGACCTCGCTCAGCAGCCGCAGCAGGGCGATTTCCAGCTTTTCCGGGGTATCGTAGCGGCCCTGCCGGATTTCCTGGCGGATGCGGGCCACGAGATCGGTGCGGATAGGCTCTTTTGCAGGTTCATTACGGTGCATGATCATGGCGATGTTCTTTCCCGGTTGTCGGTCCTGGTGCAGTTAGGATCCAGCGAGCAGGCGGCGTGCACAGCGTTTCTCCCTCTGCTTGCTCAGGCGGATTTCGCCGGAGCAGGCTCGACGACCTGCCGCACAGGTCGGCGGCTGCAAGGGTGCCGTCCGTGGTCTGGGGATTCTCCCGCAGCCGATCTCCCATGCGGGTTTCCGTGGCCGCGGTGACGAAGAGGCGCTGGCGGAAGTCGCCTGTCGTTGTTCCTGCTGTCGGGCAGGTTGTCCACGCACAATATCGTCGAGCCGGTCGGCAAGGTTTAAGCGATTTCCCACGGGCACTCTCCGGGAAAGCGAACCGGGCGGTGTGCGGTGGCGGTCGGAAGCAGGACACCCTTTGGACCTTGCAGGCCGAGGCGACGGGCCGCGCCAAGCACACTCAATCTGCGTCCGACTGGCTCGGCTCCGAGCGTCGGCGACGCTTGACCAGACGCAGAATGTTGCCTCCCGTGCTTCGTGGGCAGCACATCAGCTCATCCACCAAGGCCCGCATGAGGAAGATACCACGTCCGCCAATACGCAACTCGCCAGGATCCCGATGCGGCGCGGCGCACACGTCGAACGGTTCGCCTTCGTCATGGATTTGGACTTCGATGGCCTCGCTGCTGGTGTGGTACTCGACGTGCAACCGAGCTTCCGGCCGGCCTCGATGGGCATGGCAGATGACGTTGGAGACGGCCTCATGCACGGCCAGGGTCAGGCCCTGCGTGAACTTCTCGTCACAGCGAGCCACCCGACAAGCGGCCTCGACGAAGGCCCGAATGACGGGCAGATAACTGCATTCGCTGGGCACGCTCAGGATCAGCGGCCGGGACTCGGGCATGGTCGGCTCCGGAGGGCGCAGGGCCGGTTCGAACAATGAATTCTATGGCTCATGCCGAATCGGAACAACCGCAGTGGCGGGCTTTGTTGACCAGGTGATGGGCTTGCCGGGTCGGTTCCGGGATGCGGTAACCGCGGCAGGTCTCCAGCACTACCCGCACGGCAGAGGGCAGGTCGATTCTGTGCCCCGCGGAGACATAGACGGGACGGGTCGAAGCCCTGGTCCGCACCGCCATGCCGATCACTTCGCCCTGGTCCTTCAAAGGCGCCATTGAACCGGCCCGGGTCCCCAGACGCCCGTGGGTTCCAATGAGAAGCGATTTGGCGCAACCCAACGTGGGAATGCCTAGCCAGAGTCCGACATGACAGGCCAGGCCGAAACGGCGGGGGTGAGCATACCCCTGCCCGTCGAGCAGGACGACGTCGGGTTCGCGGCGCAGCTTTTCGAAGGCGGCCAGAACAACCGGGGCCTCCCGGAAAGACAACAAACCCGGAACATACGGGAAGCGTATGGACTGAGAGACAGAGTGCTGTTCCACGACAGCCAGATCCTCAGCTCGGAGAACGACGACTCCGCCATACATCCGGCCAGCGTGGCGGTCGTAGGAGACATCCGCTCCGGCCACCAGACGGTAATCGGTCAGCGGCGACCGGAGATCGACGCGGTCGGCAAGCTGTTTCTGAAAAGCGACGGCCTCCCTGGGGATGAGGTTCCAGTCGTGCAACGGCAAGATTTTCATGTGCGCGATAAACGCCGGAGCAGGTACTACAAATTGAGCACAGAGGAGGCGGAGAAGGTCAGCTGCTTCGCTTCGTTGAGACTAGCAGCTTGACCCCTCTTTTGAGCGTGTGTTATAAGGTTTTGTGGGCGCGGGACAACGACGAGAGGGGACTTCTCGCCGAACGATCTGTCAGGGCGAGGGCTTTCAGCGGGTGATTTGCCGTGAACGCCTCGGGAAAGGACCGTCGTGTGGCCACCGTGACTTTCCAGGTGATAGACGGGGTGGACAAGGGCCGCGTGTTCCGTGACTTGGTTACGCCCGTCTCCATCGGTCGGGAGGAGGGCAACACTGTCCGCCTCAATGACGAACGCATCAGCCGCTTCCACGCCAAGGTTCAGTATGACCAGGGTGATCTGATCCTGACCGACCTGGAGAGCACCAACGGCACCCGGGTCAACGGCAATCTCGTGCAAATCCATCGGCTTCGTTACGGCGACTGCGTGGCCCTGGGTCGGTCGGTGCTGTTGTTCGGCTCGAACGAGCAGATCGCCAGCCGGATGGCTGCCCTGAAGGCCTCATTTGGTTCGCCCCTGCCCCCGCTGGATCCCGCCGCCACCAATCTCAAGCAGACGATCATGGCCGGGTGTCTGGACGCGCCGCTGGGCGAAGACGACCTCAAGTTCGATCTCCGCGACGAGGTTCGCGTCACCAGTGCCGGCCTGTTCATTGGCAACCGTGAATTCCCCCCCCTGCCCAAGCAGCTGAGTCCCTCGCAAGCCGCTCGATTGGCTGAGATCCTCGACTTTTTCCACCGGGCCTTGAGCCAGATCACCGACAAGGTGCGAGCCAATTCCGACGGCACGCAAGTTACGCTCGATTTCGAGCAATGGCAGAAAGTCCTTCAGGTGGAAATGCTCCTGGCCCGCTATCACCGGGCCGTCACCGAGCCGGACAGCTGGGAAGATTCGCGGCTGGGGTGATTTTCCCCCCTTGCATTTCCTCCACGCTCCGCAAAACTAACCGTGGCGACCGGCTGCCAGCCGGCTTCTCGGAACAGTCGGAGCATTCCGCATGACGACGGATCGTGCTTTCGTCCACTTGCATTGCCACAGCCATTACAGCCTGCTCGACGGAGCCAGCCGTATTCCGGAACTGGTCCAACGAGTCAAAGAACTGGGCATGAACGCCGTGGCGCTGACCGATCACGGCAATCTTTACGGAGCCATCGAGTTCTATCAGACCGCCACGGCCGCCGACATCAAGCCGATCCTCGGCTACGAGGCCTACGTCGCCCCGGGCAGCCGCCTGGACAAGGAGCGGAAAGGCAACGAGGAGGCCAGCTACCACCTCACGCTGCTGGCGTGCAACGAAGAGGGGTTCCACAATCTCATCAAATTGGCCTCGGCGGCCTTTCTGGAAGGCTTCTACTACCGCCCCCGGATCGACAAGGAGCTGCTCGCCGCTCACGCCAAGGGCCTGATCTGCCTGAGCGGCTGTCCCTCCAGCGAGTTCAGCACGCTCATTCTCAAGGAGCAGTTGGACGAAGCGGCCCGCCTGGCGGAGTGGTACGTCCAGGTGTTCGGCGACAACTTTTACATCGAAATCCAGGACAACGGGCTGGAGATTCAGAAGCGCTGTGCCGAGGGGGCCATCGACATCGCCAAACGGCTCGGCCTGCCGCTGGTCGCCACCTGCGACGCCCACTATCTGTGCCGCGGCGACGCCGATGCCCACGACGTGCTGTTGTGCATCAACACGGACAAGAAGCGGTCCGATGTCAACCGCATTCGCTACGGCTCGGACCAGTTCTACGTCCGCTCTCCTGAAGAGATGTACGCCGCCTTTCCCCACCTCCCCGAGGCCGTGCGGCGAAGCCAGGAAATTGCCGACCGCTGCGACCTGCGGCTCGATCTGAAGAAGCGGCATTTCCCGGTCTATACGCCGCCGCAGGGCAAGACGGCGGAGCAGTATTTGCGGGAGCTTTGCCAGGAAGGCCTCCGCGACCGCTACGGACCCAACCCGCCAGCCGAAGCTCGCCACCGGCTCGACAACGAATTGCAGATCATCTGTCGGCTCGGCTTTGCCAGCTATTTCCTGATCGTCTGGGATTTCGTCCGCTTCGCCCGGGAACGCGGCATCCCCTACGGAGCGCGAGGCTCCGCCTGCGGCGCGCTGGTCAGTTACGTCCTGAAGCTCAGCCACGTGGACCCGCTGGAATACGATCTGCTGTTCGAGCGGTTTCTCGATCCAAACCGGGCCGAAGCTCCCGACATCGACATCGACTTCTGCCAGGAGCGGCGCGAGGAAGTCCTGCAATACGTTCGCCAGCGCTACGGCGAACACAGTGTCGCGCAGATCGCCACTTTCGGCACGATGGCGGCCCGGGCGGCGGTCCGGGACGTGGGGCGGGTTCTGGGCATGCCCCTGTCCCGCGTCGATCAGATCGCCAAGATGATCCCCCGGACCCCCCTGGGAATCACGCTCGACCAGGCGTTGCAGGCCAATCCGGACCTTCGCCGCGAGTACGAAAACGATCCCCAGGTCCGGGAACTGATCGACATCGCCCGCCGACTGGAAGGCACCAATCGCAGTGTCGGTACGCATGCCGCCGGCGTGGTCATCGCCAACGGTCCGCTCACGGACTACGTTCCGGTCCAACGCGAAAACCGCCCGGGGGCCGCGGTCACGACCCAATGGACGATGGAAGACCTGGAAAAGGTCGGCATGCTGAAGATGGACTTCCTCGGCCTGCGGACGCTGACGCTTCTGGACAAGGCCGTCAAGCTCATCCAACAGACGCGCGGCCTGGACATCGACCTGCAACGGCTTCCCCTCGACGATGCCAAGACTTTCCAGCTGTTACAGCGCGGCGACACCCAGGGAGTGTTCCAGTTTGAATCGAGCGGCATCCGCGACCTGCTCCAGCGGATGAAGCCCGACAGCATCCGCGACATCATCGCCGTCAACGCGCTTTACCGTCCCGGGCCGCTCGGCGGCGGCATGGTGGACGCCTACATCAACCGCAAGCACGGTCGAGAAATGCCCGTCTATCCGCATCCGGTCCTCGAAGAAGTCCTAGCCGAGACCTACGGCGTGATGTGCTATCAAGAGCAGGTCATGCGCATCCTCAACCGCCTGGGCGGCATCGAGCTGTCCAGCGCCTACGCCTGCATCAAAGCCATCAGCAAGAAGAAACAGGAGGTCATCGACCAGCGACGGGCGGAGTTCCTGGCCGGAGCACGCAAGCAAGGCGTTTCGGACGAGACGGCGGCGGAGATTTTCGACCTCATCACGCACTTCGGCGGCTACGGGTTCAACAAGTCGCACAGCACCGCCTACGGGCATCTGGCCTACCAGACCGCTTACCTGAAGGCCCATTACCCGGCCGAGTTCATGGCCGCGTTATTGACCAGCGAAATCGGCGACAGCGACAAGATCGCGGAGCATATCGAGAACGTCCGTGCCTTGGGACTGGAGCTGGTGCCGCCGAGCGTCAACGTCAGCGACAGCGATTTCACGGTCGTCGAAGGCAAGGTGGTCGTCGGACTGGCCGCGATCCGCGGTCTGGGCCGCAAGGCCGCCGAGGCCATCGTCCAGGAACGCCGCGAACAGGGGCCGTACCGCGACCTCTTCGATCTGTGCGAACGGGTCGATCAACGGATCGTCACGCGGGCCGCCCTGGAAACCCTGATCAAGGCAGGGGCGTGCGACTGCTTTCACCGGAATCGAGCGGCCTTGTGGGCCGGCCTCGCTGCGGCCCTGCAAGCCGGCAGCGCGGTCCGGGAAGACCGTCGGCACGGACAACGCAGCATCTTCGACATGTTCGGCAGCGCTTCGGAAGATAACGGCAAGGCGGCGCGCGGCCTGCCGGACGTGCCCGACTGGTCGGAGCAGGAACGGCTCGCCCACGAGAAAGAGGCCCTGGGCTTTTATGTGTCTTCCCATCCGCTGGCCCGCCACCGGGAGACCTTGCGCCGTTATTCGACGCATGAAATCGCTCGGCTGGCGGAATTGCCCGCCAATCACGAAGTGGTCGTCGGGGGTGCGGTCAGCGGAGTCCGGCTGCTGACTGCTCGACGTAGCCGGAGCGGGTATACCCGCATGGCCCGCTTCACCTTCGCCGACTTCAGCGGCAGCATCGACTGCGTCATCTTTCCTGACGATTACGAACGTTTTCGTTCAGAGGTCCGCAACGACAACATCTGCTTCCTCCGGGCCTGTGTGGACCGTATGGGAGAGAAGCCGAGCCTGATCGTGTCGCATGTCTATTCGCTGGATCAGGCTCCCCGGGAGTTGACCCGCAGCGTGGTGCTCAAACTCGTCACCGGGGTCCATCAGGAAGCGGACCTGGACGCCATCGCCCGGCTGCTGCAACGAGCCAAAGGGCGGACGCCCGTCTATTTGCAGTTTGCGGATCCCCTGGGCCGAAGAGCGTGGTTCCGGGTCGGCGAGGCGTTCTGGGTGGACGTCGGCCAGTTGCCCCTGGAGCAATTGGAACTGCTTCTGGGCGAGGGCCATGTGGAACTGGGCGGACTGAACAACGGCAACGGAAGCCCGGGAGCGTGATGCCACTGAATCCTGGGCCTCCGGGAGGGGAATCCACCGTGCAAACCGAAGGGCGTTACATGCTTCTGCTGTGCGTGGTCCTGGCGATGTTGCCCTGCCTGGTTGTGATTAGTCCCCTGGGGCTTTCCGCCGATTCGACGGACGATGGCGAGGAAAGCTTCCTGCCGCTTTTTAATGGCCGTGATCTGGAGGGCTGGGATTTCTACGACACTCGCGGAGCAGCCAATTGGACCGTGGAAGACGGCCTGCTGGTCTGCACCGGCTCCGGCCGCGGCTGGCTCGGCACTCGGCGGGATTACGCTGACTTCGAGTTGCGGTTGGAATACCGGATGCCGGAAGGCGGCAACAGCGGCGTCTATCTGCGTGCTCCGACCTCCGGCCAGATCAGCCGTCAAGGCATGGAAATCCAGTTGCTCGACGACGACCATCCCAAGTACGCGAAGCTGGATTGGTATCAGTACACCGGCGCGCTGTACCACGTCCTCGCCCCGGGAGTGCGGGCGGCCAAACCGGCTGGACAATGGAACGCCATGACCATCCGCCTGCACGGACGGGATCTGACCGTGTTTCTCAACGGCAAACGGCTTTACGACGCCAACCTGGACGTGCTGCTCCGCAACCCGGAGGTAGCTCAAGAGCATCCGGGGCTGAAGCGGACCACGGGCCGCATCGGCTTGCAGAATCACGGAGCCAAAGTCGCC
Organism: uncultured Planctomycetota bacterium; assembly: GCA_937944855.1. Classification (GTDB taxonomy): domain Bacteria; phylum Planctomycetota; class Planctomycetia; order Gemmatales; family HRBIN36; genus JANWWR01. Next base: position 96,469 of record CALFAY010000022.1, on the reverse strand, counting down.
TTCCGCAACCTCCGAGTCCGCGAATCCCAGTAGGCCCGCTCGGATGTAATAGCTCACCAGTCGATGGCCAAACGCATGGCGAAAATCTGGGCCACGCCGCTGGACAGCGGGTTGGGAGCATCTCGCAGCACGAGAATGTAGTTCCACTGGACCTTGGTGTTGGGGTTCAGATACCAGTTCAGCCCCAGGGTGAAGTCGTCGAGGATGCCGCCGCGAACGCCGCGGTTGTTCAGGTCGAGATGCGAATAGCGGGCGGCGATCTCCCAGGCGCCGGGGCCGCAGTGCTGCGGCAACGCCCAAGCCGTCTCTTCATTGCCGACGACGAGGAAGTTGTTCAACGGTTTCAACCGCATCGGCCGTTTTTCCACGAGATTGTACTGCCGACACTCGCCGGTCAGGAAGCAACTGGCCTGCACATAGAAGCCCTGGAAGAACAGATCGCCACGCGGCGTGCCGCCGACGTAGGGCCAGATGGCATCGTCCACCCAGGCACACATGTATTCGGACTGGACTTGAAAACGGTGCCAGACGGCGGCGAACTCGGCCTCGAAGAGTTGATAGCGCGGGGAAGCAATGCGGCCGGTATCGGCGAACAGCGGCGTGACCACGCGGCATTCCGGTCGGGCGGCGAATACCACGAAATCCAACCCGCCGCCAGGATCACGGACAGTCTTGCGGTAGCTGTAGGCCGCGCCGACGTGGACGGCCCGACAGCCTTCGTCCTCATAGTACGGGCACCAGCCGACGCGGACTGTTCCGGCGTAGCCGCCGTCTTGAAAGTTGGTGGCGTTGACATTGCTGGCGTTGGCGTGAAACCATCCCGCCCACCAGGTCACGCGGTCATGCAGGATGCTGTCCCAGGCCATGAAGCCGACGTTGCGAAAAGGCACGAAAGCGTCCTGACACAAGGACCGCTCCAGGAACATCAAGTCATTTCCGCTGACGTAGGCTTCGTAGCTGAACGGCTCGCGGAAATGGCCGCCCCGGAAGCGGCCAATAATCGGTAATTGGGTTATCTCGATGTAGTTGTCGAAGATAGCGGAACCGAGGAAATTGCCGCGCTCGTCCCGCTGGTTGGTGAAATCATATTCCGAGACGAAGTCGATCTGATCGTAGATCGTTCCTTCCATGCGAAGCCGGGCACGTCGGAAGTTCGCCGCATCTTCCAGAGGCCCGACGCCGCCCGGTCCTCTCTCGACCTGATCCTCAGCGCTAAACCAGGCGAAGTCGAAGTGAAATCGGCCGCCGACGTGCAAGCGGAAGCTGCGATCCGTGGTCTGAAAGGAGAGTTGATCCCGCCAGGTGACCTTGAATGGTGGATTCTCGCTGCTGCTGGAAGCGCTGCCCAATGGCCCAGACTGTCCGCCGCTTTTCGCCTGTTGTTCTTGCTTCTGAGCGAGGGTGTCGATCATCCGCAACAGCGAGGCGTTCTGCTCTTCGAGCCGAGCAAGGCGCTCCTCCGTGGTTTCCACAGGAGCATCTGGCAGCGTGGGTTGTGCCGAACAGAGCGACCAGCCGACCAGCAGACCGAGAACGGCCCCGCTGACGCGGACCATATCGTTCTCCTTAACGTTTAACAGACAGGCACATACGCACCTGCCTGCGATGCGTCAAGGCGATTCCAGGTTTAAAACAGATCCGGTCTGCGTAAAGGCTCCCGCTGTGGCAGATGCGCTGCTCGCAGTCTCTCAGCCGGCGAGGACCTTATCGATGGCGGCCTTGAAGGCAGTTTTGGGCTGAGCCCCGACGAGTCGTTCTTTGGCCTGTCCCCCCTTGAAGATGAAGATTTGGGGAATCGAGTTGATCCGGTACTGCACGGCGAGTTCTTGCTGGTCGTCCACGTTGACTTTTCCCACCTTGACCCGGCCGGCGTACTCCTGAGCCAGTTCCTCGATGATAGGGGCGATCATGCGGCAGGGACCGCACCAGACGGCCCAGAAGTCCACGACAACGGGGACATCGCTGCCGAGTACTTCGCTCTGCCAATTCTCGGAAGTGAACTCGAGGACGTTTCCACCGGCCATGAAGCACCTCGTACCAGATGTCTCAGTTGCGTCTGATGAATTTTATAGGCGGCGATCGGAGGGAAAGCCACCTCTGTTCTTGGAGCCGCCCCGGGGCGGAGGATGGAACCGGGGGGACCAGTTCTTTCGAGACCTCAGGGCACAATGCCGCCGTCCACGCGGTACGGCGTCAGGTGCGAAGGCTGGTCCAGGAACCAGATGCGTTCCCATTCGTCCTCGATGACCCGCAGATTTTCCGAGACAACGAGAAGTTGTCGGCTGCGGCGGACGGGATCGCCGGACCAGATGTTGAGCAGGCAGCCGGTGTTTCCTGCCGCGATCAGACCAATCAAGGCGAGCATGGCGAAACGCCGCATGACCGCAACCTCCCCCATGTCGAGCGCAACCGTGGAAACGGCGGACCTCGGGACGCCAAGCCGTCGGCTGGTCCGTCGGTTCCACTTTGGGTATCGGCGTTGCGGACAGGGAAACTTAAGCGGAATTCGCAGAACTTTCCGGCTATTCCGCATCTTCGGACTGGGAGCCGACCGCTTCCATGAGGTCTTCGCCGTCGTCCAGATCGGCCTCGTCGTCGGCGGAGAGCACCGGCACGTTGGTCATGTTGCGGATGCGTTCTTCCATCTTCTTGCCGGGCTTGAAGGTTACGACATTTTTGGGCGGCACGTCCACCCGTTCGCCGGTGCGGGGATTGCGGGCCTTGCGGGCGGCACGTTGCTTGACCTCAAAGACGCCGAAATTGCGCAGTTCGATCCGCCCCTGCTCGACCAGGGTGTCCACGATGGCGTCAAAGGTTTTCTGGACGATTTCCTTGGTCTTGAGCTGGGTCAGATTGACCTGCTCGGCAATTTCCTTGACGATCTCTTTCTTGGTCACGAGTGGCGTCTCCCACGGAAGTAGGAACTGACGGCAGTCCGAGTGGGTTTGCCGTCCCAAGATGCGAAACAAGTGTAAGAATCGCTAGGGGTAGTGTCAAGTTAATTGATCTCTGGACCTCATCGCCCCGCCGTCCGAGCCTGCTTGGCGGAGCGGTTTGCGAAGCGTCGTCGAGGTGATACAACGGTAAAAGATTCTGGGACCGGAACGAAGGCTCGGACAAGGGCGAAGGCGATGACGCAGGTGCTGGTCACAGGAGGATGCGGCTTCATCGGTAGCAATTTCATCCGCTACCTGCTCCATAGCGACCCCGAGGTCCGCATCATCAACCTGGACAAGCTCACTTACGCGGGCAACCTGGCCAACCTCAGCGACTTGGCCAACCATCCTCGCTACCGTTTCGTCCGCGGCGACATCACCGACCGCGAAACCGTCCGGAGCGTGGTCGCCGGTGTCGATGTCGTGATCAACTTCGCGGCCGAAAGCCATGTGGACCGCAGCATCCACGACTCGGGACCGTTTCTCCGCACCAATGTCCTTGGCACCCAGACGCTTCTGGATGCCGTCCGCGAGTTTCGGATACCCCGTTTTGTGCAGATTTCGACCGACGAAGTGTACGGCAGCCTGGGGCCGACGGGCTATTTCACGGAAGAGACGCCCCTGGCTCCCAACAGTCCCTACTCGGCCAGCAAGGCAGCCGCGGATCTCCTGGTGCGGAGTTATCACCACACCTTCGGCGTGCCCGCCCTCATCACCCGCTGTTCGAATAATTACGGTCCGTATCAGTTTCCGGAGAAGCTGATCCCGCTGTTCATCACCAACCTGCTCAACGATCAGCCGGTGCCCGTGTACGGAACCGGCTCGAACATCAGGGACTGGATTCACGTTCTCGACCATTGTCGGGCCATTGACCTGGTCTGGCGCCACGGCCGGGTCGGCGAAGTGTACAACGTCGGAGGCGAATGCGAACGGACCAACCTCCAGATCACGCACGCTCTGCTGGCAGCGCTGGGCAAGCCGACCAGCCTCATCCGCTTCGTCAAGGACCGGCCCGGGCATGATCTCCGGTACGCCATCGACTGCACCAAGATCAAGCGGGAACTGGGCTGGCAGCCCCAGATCGGATTCGAAGACGGCCTCCGCGAAACCATCCGGTGGTATCAGCAGAATCTGGACTGGGTGGCCGCCATTCGCACCGGGGAGTATCTCCGCTACTACGAGAAACAGTACGGGGTGCTGGTGTGATGGCCGGCAGCAAGCAGCGCGTTTTGATCACTGGAGCGACGGGGTTCGTCGGTTGCCACCTGACCCGCCTGCTGAAGGAGCAGACCGACTGCGAGCTTCTCGGCCTGTCCCTGCACCGCAGTTGGCCATTACATGCTCCGGACCTCGTTGACCAGGTTCCCCTGGTTTCGGTCAATTTGCTCGATCCGGACAAGACGCTGGAAGTGCTCGCGGGCTTTGGGCCAACCCACATCTATCACCTTGCGGGTTACGCCGAGGTCAGTCGGTCCTATCGGGAGCCGGACGCTGCCTGGGAGGGCAATCTGACCGCCACGCGCTGTCTCTACAACGCGATTTTGAGGTGGGGCGGGAAGCCGCGCATTCTCTACGTCAGCAGCGGGGCTGTGTACGGAGAGCCGACAGACCCGAGCCAGCCGATCACCGAACGAACCGAACTTCGGCCCAACAGTCCCTATGCCACGAGCAAGGCAGCCGCGGACCTCCTCAGCTTCGAGATGAGCTGTTCTCGGGACATGGACATCATCCGGGCTAGGCCGTTCAACCACATCGGGCCGGGGCAGTCGCCCCGCTACGCTCTGGCCAGTTTTGCGGAGCAGCTCGCTGCCATCGAGCAGGGCCTTCAGCCGCCGCTGTTGCGGGTCGGCAACCTGGCCTCGCAGCGGGACCTGACCGACGTGCGGGACGTCGTCGCCGCCTATCGTTTGCTCATGGAGCGAGCGGCCTCGGGCACTGTGTTCAACGTCGCTTCCGGCGTCACTCTGCCGATGCAGACCTATCTCGACCTCATGCTCACCCTGACGCCCGTCGAGGTTCGCGTGGAGGTCGATCCGGCCTTGCTGCGGCCCGTGGACACGGCGACGGTGCGAGTGGATGTGTCCGCCTTGAAGTCCCTGACCGGCTGGCAGCCGCGAATTCCGATGACACAGACCGTTTCCGATCTGCTCAACTACTGGCGGTTGGAGGTGGGAAAGAAGCCTTCCCCGGAAACCTCTAGTCAGGCCCGCAAAGTGGGGAGAACGTAAGGTCCTTTCGGGATGACGGCCAGGCGGGCCTTTGGACCATACTCGGCAAGGCACTGCATCACGGCCGCTTCCACGCTTTCCACCGGCTCGACGTAGCATTGCCGCAAGGTCTCCGCTGGCAAGCCATCGCTGTACACTCTGACCTTGCACTTTTCGAGGACCTTGGCCAGTTCCTCCAACTGCCACTGGTCCATCACGAAATAGTCCTTGCCCCGGATGCGGCGTTTGAACTCGCCAAGGTCCGGGTTGTCCCGGATGAGCTGCTGAAACTCCGGGCTGCCCACGCCTTCGCTGAGGCTGGCGGCAAGGATGATTGTTCCTCCCCGCTTGACGATGGGCAAAGCCCCGGTCAAGCCTTTGACGGCCTGATACCAGGTGGTGTCCAGCGGATACCCCGCGCTGCTGGTGACAACGACGTCCATCGGTTCATCGAGCGTGACCTTGACGCACTGCTCGCAGAAGCGGACGCCTTGCAGCCAGGCCAATTCCATGTGCCCAGCCCCGACCCAGGTGATGCGACGCTTGCCGTCGATGCAAACGTTGACGATGAAGTCGCAACCCGCCATCCAGGCGATGCGGGTGTTCTCCTCGTGGACGGGGTTGCCGTCGAGGATGCCGCAATCGGCCCGGGGATCCTCGAGGAAATCCGGACCGTGCCAGACTTTGACTGTTTCGAGGGCGGCCAGTCCCGGACAGATGACCTTGCGGCCGCCGGAATAACCCGCCATCAGATGCGGCTCGATCAGCCCGGTCGTGATCTTGAGGTCGGCCTCGACGTACCGCCGGTCGATGTACACCGGCACGCCGCGCGGCGTGGTGCCCAGATAGGCGTGTTCCTCGAAGTTTTTACCGCGATGGTTCTCGATCCGGTAGTTGCGGACGATCTCCGGCCCGACCATTTCCTCCAACTCGGCTCCCTCGTTGGGTCGGTGCAGTCCGGTCGCCACCAGAAGCAAAATGTTCTCCCGACGGATGCCGGCTTCTTCCAGCGTCCGCAGCAAAGGGGAGAGGATGAGGCGGTTGGGGACCGGTCGGGTGATGTCACAGATGACGACGCAGGCGCTCTTGCGTCCCTTGGCCAATTCCCGCAGGGGCGGCGTGCCCAGCGGATTGGCCAGGGCTTCTTCCACTGCCGCGATCGGATCGTCCAGCGGCGGCACGTCGCGGATGGTGAGCGGACCAATGGTCTGATCAGGCAGTTCGACAGGCAATCCGGTCCGGCCGTAATCCAAGGTCACACGCATAGAAAGCCTCGACGAGTCGCTCAACCCCGAGGTCGGCCAAAGATGACGCGGTAAGCTCCCAGAAGCACGAAGGCCCCGCCGACTGCAAGGAGCGCTCCGGTAAACGTGAAGGTCTCTTCCGGATGTCGCTCCGCGCCGGTCACCAGGAAGTAAAGGTAATTGCCCAGCAAGGCCCCGGCGATACCCAGCAAACTGGTGAAGATCAGTCCGCCGGGATCTCGTCCCGGCATCAGCCCCTTGGCGATCAGGCCCACGATCAGCCCGAATAGTGCCCAGACGATCATCTGCGAAAGCGTGGGCATGTCGCCCTTCTCCAGGATACCGAATGCTACTTGCTCACAGGAACCCACTTCCGTTCCGCTGCGGACTTCAGGACGGCATCGCAGACCAGCTGCGTCCGCAGGGCGTCTTGAAAGTCCGGCATGGCCGGTTGGCCGGTCTCCAGCCCCTTGATGAAATCGGCGACCTGATGCACGAAACTGTGCTCGTAGCCGATTTGCAGGCCCGGCACCCACCAATGGCCCATGTAGGGATGATCGCCGTCGCTGACGTGGATCGACCGCCAGCCCCGCAACGTCCCTGCCTCCTGATATTCGACAGTGACTCCCGCGGCTTTGGCAGCTTCCTTGAACTTTTGCAGCATCGGATCGCGGTACTCGAAATACTGGAGCCGGTGCAGGTCGTGCAGGTCCCAGAAGATCGAGGCGTGTTCGCCGTTGATCTCGAAGGTGTACAGGGCCTTGTGACCCCGGGCGTAGCGGGTGGATTCAAACGTGGCCAGCGATCCGTTGTCGAACCGGCACAAAAACGCGCAGGCGTCGTCGATGCCGACCTTCTCCACCTTCCCGGTCAGATTATGCTTGCGTTCCTTGACGAAAGTCTCGGTCATGGCACAGACCTCTGCCACGCCGCCGTTGAGCCACATGGCCGTGTCGATGCAATGGGCCAGCAGATCGCCGGTGACGCCGCTGCCTGCCGCATTGACATCGAGCCGCCACAGGGCGGTTCCTCCCTGGGGCAGCTCCGGACTGATCGTCCAGTCCTGAAGGAACTTGGCCCGGTAGTGGAAGATGCGGCCCAGGCGGCCTTCGTCAATGATTTTCTTGGCCAGGGTAACGGCGGGGACGCGACGGTAGTTGTACCAGACCATGTTGGGGACGCCGGCTTTGGACACGGCCTCGACCATCTTGCGGCCCTCCTCACTGTTCCGGGCCAGCGGTTTTTCGCACAGGATCATCTTGCCGTGGGCGGCGGCTGCCAGGGCGATCTCCATGTGCGTGTCGTTGGGAGTGCAGATGTCGATGACGTCGATGTCCTTGCGTTCTACCAGCTTTCGCCAATCGGTCTCCACGCTTTCGTAGCCCCACTTGTCAGCGAAGGCCTTGATTTTGTCGGCACTGCGAGCACACGCGGCCTTCACCACGGGGCGGTAGGCCAAGTCGAAGAAATGGTTGACCTTGTGATAAGCGTTGGAGTGTGCCCGACCCATGAAGCCATAGCCGATCATGCCAATGTTCAGCGGTTTCGCCATGTTCTGCATCCTTACTTGAGCCAGCCTGAGTGTACGCTTCGGGTTCGGCCGTCATACTAACGGCCTAGACGAGAGGGAGCAAGCGACCGCCGGGTTTCGACCCAAGTTGGTTCGTGCTCCCCGTCGGATGGCTGAGGCGTATGGTTATCCGGCAATCTCCCACTGGAATCTTCAGCCTGTTCCTAAGAGCTTGAGAATTCGGGAGAATCGTTGGTCAATCTACTTGACAAGGGCGGAATCGGCGGTTAGCTTCATCGTTGTAGTTGAGAATATGCATAAACTCCACCCGGTCTTCGCAACTTTTTCCTGCGGAGCGGGTTGTATGTTTCAGGCGATGAACGCCGTTCTGACAATTCAGAAGACAAGCAATCGAGCGAAGGCAGGGGAGTCCTGGTCGGACAATCAACATACGTTGCGTTCGTGGTCATTTCCTTTGTCTGACAAGGGAGGTGTGGCATGGTTCACTGGGGAAGTAGGCGCAGAGAGGGCTTCACGCTGATCGAACTGCTGGTTGTCATCGCCATCATTGCGATCCTCATGGCGATTCTGCTGCCGGCGATCCAGAAGGTCCGTGAAGCGGCTAACCGGATGCGGTGCGGCAGCAACTTGCACAACATTGGAATCGCCCTGCACATGTACTACAACGACCACGGACGCCTGCCTCCTGGCGGCAAGCTCAACTGGCGCAGCAAGACCGATCCGTGGAACCCCGGTATGGACTGGGGCCAGGACCAAGGCACTTGGCACCTCTACCTGCTGCCCTACATGGAGCAGGACGCAACCTTCCGGCTGTTTGTCCCCTACCTGACGGAACATACGCCGGTCGGGTACTGGAACATCCAGGCCATGCCAACCTTCCGGCAGATGCCGACGCCGAAGTACCTCCAGTGCCCCAGTGATGACTGGGACTTTACGCGGCCAGCGTTCAATTACGTCGGTTCGCTCGGGCCGCAGTGCTCGGTCGGCGGCTGCGGAGCCGACCTGTATCAGTTGTATTGCAACGCCAATGCCAACAATCCATCGGTCCGCGGATACGGTCCCAGCCCGGACCACGGCAACAGCCCATGGGGCCAGGACATTCGTGGCGTGTTCAATCGGCTCGCAGCCAAGATTCGGTTGGACGACATTATCGACGGCACGTCGAACACGATCATGGTGGGCGAGTGCCGGCCGGCGACTCACGACCACATTTACGCCTGGGACAGCTTCCCGAAGTGGCTGCACTACAACGGTGGTGCGTCCCACTGCACCACGCTGCCGCCGATCAACCTGAGAATCCAGGACCACGACAACAGTTGCAGCGCGGCCCAGCCGTTCACCAACCGCAACTGGAACGTGTCCTGGGGCTTCCGGTCGCGGCATCCCTCGGGGGCCAACTTCCTGATGGGCGATGGTTCGGTCGTGCATCTGAGCCAGCAGATCGACCACTGGACCTACCAGTACCTCGGCTGCCGCAACGACCAGATCGGCATCAGCCTGCCGCAGTAACTCGCAAAAGAAATCGCACGGCCGGGGCTGGCTGGCATAGCCGGTCCCGGCTTTTTGATTGCATTCCGTGCCTGCATGGTATTCATTGAGCAATCGGTGCTGACGCACTCGACTCGCCGATTCGCTGCAACGAACTGACCTGAAGTCAGGGGAGGAATCAGATGGTACGGTGTCGTGGATTTATGACCTTCGGCTTGGTGCTTGGATGTGCCGCGCTGGTCGCATCGGGATGCGGTCCTCGGGGCGGCGTGGGAGGCAAGCCGGTGCCGTCGGGAGGCACGATCACGCTCGATGGCCAACCGCTGTCCGGCGTCGTGATCACCTTCATTCCCACGGGTGCCGGACAACCGGCGACCGGGGTCTCCGGAGCCGACGGCTCCTTCCGCCTCACCACCCGAAACACCGGCGACGGGGCCATTCCGGGCACCTACAAAGTGACCGTGAAACGCCAGGAAACCGGGGCCGGTGGGCCGTCGGAAAGTCCCAAGGATCCCGGCGACATGATCAAGGCGATGGAGAAGATGGCCAAGGGCGGGCCGCCCAAGCCGACCGGACCGGCCATCCACCCCAATTACGAGTCCGTCGAGAAGACGCCGCTAACCTGGGAAATCCCCTCGGGCGGCGACCGGAACATTAAACTGGAACTCAATAAATCCGGGACGTGATCCGCTCCCGCTGACACCTTGCAGCTCGCCGCGATTCGTGCCCCGGGTCTCGACAAAACCTTCGGTACGAGGGAGGGCCGCGGATCAGCGGCGAGCGGCGTAGGCAGTCTGAGCCTGCCGATAACGCCGCAATTCCCGCTGCCAGACTTTGAAGGTCAGGTACAACAGCGGAACCAGCAGCACCACGTCGATGATGTAGCCGAACAGCCCCAAGATGCCGTTGTGAAACCCAGCCAACGTGGTCCAGGCGATGTAAACAAGGGGGACGAGCACGACCAGCCTGGTCAACCAGGGGATGGTGTAAAGCGGGTCGCGCATCATTGCCCACATCGACTTGATGTCCTGCCAGATTTCGCCAAACACTGTGGCCGCTTCCACCTGCCCCGGAAATGGCCAGCTCAGCGACAAGCCTTCCGGTCCAGCCGCGTTTGAAGAACTTTTCGGAACAGCCGTGCCGCTTGGCAACGGTTCAGCGACTGGAAGTTTCTTCTTGAACCGCTCGACCAGCCGCTCGTAGAGTCGGTCTTCCATGCCCTGGAGATCGCAAAGAGCCGCCACGGCGTCTTCCAGACGTTGCATGCGGACTTCCAGTTCTTCGTAGTACGCCACGCTTTCAGCGACCGGATTCGGTTCAGGCGGAGCAACGTCCTGGGACATGGGTTATCTCCGGCACACGGGAAGCCTTTGTGTCATCTTATCTGCTGTTGCCAGACCTCGGCATACCATTTACCCCTAATCTAATTTCGCTGTCACGGGCTTGCACTTTTCTTTGCCCGTCGGCGTGCTCCAGCGTCCCTGCCGCAGTTTGCCGCGTTTTTCGCAATCTCCCAGGCGATGCGGTTCGCAAAACAGGTTTCGGAAATGGCCACAAAATTTCCTGCCGAAACACTTGCCCTTTGCGAAAAAACCACCCTGTGCCATACTCGACGCGGAGTAGAGAGGGCGAAACATGGCCCCAGGCGAACCGGACCACCCACCGAATAGTTCGGTGACGACCGGAGAGGCGGCTTCCTGCCCGTCCAAGGGCAACGGGGACGGAGCATGCCGCCGGGCTTTGTCGCCTTGGCTCACCGACGTTCTGAGGTTGACGCTCCTGGCCGTCGTGTGCCTCGTCGCAGCCGAAGCAGTCCGTGTTCTGTTCGGCGACAACCTGCACCCGGTCGTTCCCGGCTCCGTTTATCGCAGCGCCCAACTCGACCCGGCCGGTCTGGAACGGGTCGTCGCCCACCACGGCATCCGCTCGGTGTTGAACCTCCGCGGCCGGTGTCCGGGTTTTTCCTGGTACGAAAGCGAGACCCGGACCCTGAACCGCCTGAACGTGCGGCAATACGACGTGGCCCTGTCGAGCGGCATGGTACCCGGCACGGGGGAAATGCATGAACTGATCGGGATTCTTCAAATGGCCGAACGGCCCCTGCTCATCCATTGCCGACGTGGATCGGATCGCACCGGTCTGGTCGCCGCCATGTGTCTGCTGCTGGAGCCGGATGGCACCCTGAGCGATGCTCGTGCTCAGTTGTCCTGGCGCTACGGACACATTCCCTGGGGAGCAACCGGCAGGCTCCAGTGGGTGCTCGATTGGTATCAAGATTGGCTGGCGGAAAGCAATTCCGAACACGCTCCCGAGGTGTTTCGCACCTGGGCCTGGAGCTATTATCGGCCGGGGCCGTACTGGGCGGAGATCGAGCCGCTCGAAGTGCCGAAGCGATTGCCCCTGGGACGTCCCGTGGCCGCTCGCTTCCGCGTCCACAACCGCAGCCGTTTTCCCTGGTACTTCCGCCAGGCCGCGGGTTATGGCTTTCACCTGCGATACCTCATGCGGACACGCGATCGGAAGACGGCTTTCACGGGCGGCTCGGGATACTTCGAGCACACTCTCTGCCCTGGAGAGAGTCTCGACCTGACCTTGAGTCTGCCCGCCATCCACAAACCGGGCCAATACGAATTGATGGTGGACATGGCCGAGGAAAACCTGACTTGGTTCTTCCTTGTCGGCTCCCCGCCCTTCCGGACGGAGGTGACCGTTGACCGCGAGTGAGCCGCCCTGTTCGGGAACCCGTGCGAAGGCGCTGCGGAAATGGCTCGGCCTGGGCGGCAGGCTGGCCCTCAGCGTCGGCATCCTCGCCTGGCTCATTCGCCGCACCGAGTGGGAGCCGCTGGCCCTGCTCTTCCGCGGGGCACGGCTGGACCTGTTCTTCACGGCCCTGGGGCTATACTGCCTGGCTCAGGTGATCAGCAGCTACCGTTGGCAACTCCTGGCCCGGGCGGTTGGATTCACGACGCCGCTGCCCCGTCTGGTCGCCCTGTACTTCGTCGGCATGTTCTTCAATCTGTTCCTGCCGACGTCGATGGGCGGCGACGTGGTGCGTGCCTGGCTCCTGGCCGGCGGACCAGGCCGACGCTGGCAGGCGGTCTTGAGCGTCTTCAGCGAACGCTTCGCCGGTCTGATGATGTTATTGGCCCTGGCCTGCCTGGCCTCTGGGGTCAACGTGCATGTTCTGCCCTGGTGGTCGATGGGACTGGTCTGGGGGGCGACGGCGACGGGCATCGGCTTCGTGCTCCTGCTGCCGATCCTGGGCCGACACTTCCAGCGCTTCCGCGAGATGACCCACGCCTTGAGTCTGTATCGCAGCCAACGCCGCACCCTGGCCGGTGTTTCGCTCCTCTCGCTGGCCATTCAAATCGCCGGCATCTTGCAAGTGTGGATCTTGAGCCTAGCCTTGGGCATGGAGGTGCCGCTGACCGCCTTTGCCGTGGTCGTGCCGCTGGTCACGCTGCTGACCCTGCTGCCGATCAGCGTCAACGGCGTCGGCGTGCGGGAAGGCTTTCTGATGCTGTTGCTGGCCCCGGTCGGCGTCTCGGCGGCACAAGCGGTGGCCCTCGGCCTGTTGTGGCTGACGATGCTGGCCGTCGCCAGTCTGATCGGCGGGATCGTCTTCGTCGCCGGAGGATTCACCCGAGAGTACAGGGAGGAACAACGTGGACCTGTCTGTTGTCATTCCGATCAAGGACGAACGGGACAACCTGCATCCGCTGCATGAGCAACTGCATCGGGCTTTGGAACCTCTGGGTCTGGAGTTCGAGATCATTCTGGTGGACGACGGCAGCAGGGACGGCTCGGCCGAGGTCATGGCCGAACTGGCCGCCGCCGATCCCCGCGTCAAGGTCGTGCAACTCCGCCGCAACTACGGCCAGACGCCGGCCCTGCGCGCCGGTATTGACTGCTCCTGCGGCGACGTGATCGTGACCATGGATGGCGACCTGCAAAACGATCCCGCTGACATTCCCGAACTGCTCGCACGGTTGAAGGAAGGTTACGACGTCGTCCTCGGCTGGCGCAAGGACCGTAAGGACGGCTTATGGCACCGCAAAATCCCCAGCTGGATCGCCAACGCCCTGATTCGCTGGGTCACCAAAGTGCAGACGCAGGACATGGGCTGCACCCTGCGTGCCCTGCGGCGACATGCCGCCGAGGAACTCTCCCTGTACGGCGAGATGCACCGTTTCATTCCGGTGCTGGTCCACAACAGCGGCCACCGCATCACGCAGATTCCGGTACGCCATCATCCGCGCCGCTTCGGCAGGACCAAGTACAACCTGTCCCGCACCATTCGCGTCCTGCTGGACCTCATTACCGTCAAGTTCCTCGACGCCTATGTCACTCGACCGATGCACGTCTTTGGCAGCGGCGGCTTGCTGTGCATCGCGGCCGGCTTCCTGACGCTGTTCGTGGTGGTACTCGAAAAGCTGGTCTGGGGCGGAGACATGACCGGCAACCCGCTGTTGCTATTGAGCGTGATGCTGACGGTCATCGGGGCGCAATTCATCTCCATTGGGCTTTTGGGAGAGATGGTGGCGCGGACGTACTTCGAGAGCCAGGGCAAGACGGCCTACATGATCCGCCGCACCATCAACCTCGACAAGCCGACACGCCCCGTCCACCGCGCCGCCTAGCAACACCCAGGATTACAGAGAAACTGGCTTGCCGGTCAACGCTTGAAAAACCTGGCGGATCTGCTCGAAGCCGACTGACAGCAGGAACCGCGAATCGCGCCCGAAGCTCTTGGCTCCCAGGACAAACAGGCCGGGTTCCGGGGTACGCAGCAAATCGGCCGTCAGCGGCGGAATCCAGCCCGCTTCGCCGCGATGCTCCAGTAATACCGCGCCAAGGCGCGCAAGGGCCGAGGTCACGGGACAGGGAGAAAACTGAAGCTCCCGAAGCAGATGCCAGTCCGGCTGGTAGCCAACGTTGGCGATGATGCGGTCCACTTCCCAGGTCCGCGCCTGGCCGTTTCTGCCGATGCGGGCTGTCACTCGGAACCCCTTGTCCTGTCCGAGACTCTCCACCGACGTGACGACGCTGTGCGGATGAAACTCGACGTTGCCATCGGTGCGGGTGGCCAGGGTATTGGCCCGCACGGCCAGCCGATCCCGCTCACGCAACGGGTCATTGGCAACACGGCGAATGGGCAGAGTGCTCGGCGTCCGGGCCAGCCAGACGACCCAGGTTTCCGGGGCGGACGCGGCCAGCTCGGCCAGACTGACCACGCTCGTCGCTGCCGAAAAACCGTTGCCCACGACCAGCGTGGCCTTGCCGGCGTAGTGGTTTTTCCGCTCGCCCAGGATGTCGTCCAGCCCATAGCAGATCGCCGACTCCGCCGCTGTCTCGCCCACGGCTGGAATGCCTCCTTCCCCGAGCCAGCGATGCTCAGTGTAGGTGCCGGAGCAGTCGAGAACGCAATCTGCGGTTTCGATACGTTCCTTGTTCTTCTCCCGCACTAACAACCGGAATGGATGCCCGACTTTGGCATCCAAGCGGGAATCTTCCTTCAGCAGACGCTCCCGACCGATGGCGACGACCTGGCATTCCGTGTGAATCCGGTCCTTGAGCAGCTTCGACCGGCCCAGGGGTTCGAGATAAACGCGGACATGGTCCCGGCCGGTAATGCACTCGTCGTTGGCGGGGAAAACGTGGCTCGGGTTTTCTGCAAGGATGGCGTTTCGTCCCGCAGCTGTACTGTTGGTGCCGAACGGCGTGAACAGCCGGACGTGTCCCCAGCGGTGCAGATGCTCTCCGATGCGCCCCCGCTCGTAAACGTGAACGTCGAAACCGAGTCGTGCTGCCACAGCGGCGGCTTCGAGGCCGATGGGACCGGCTCCGATGACCGCCAGGCGATTTGCTTCGGCACGGGGCATGGGATCCTCCTCACCCAGACCGACAGGCCGCACCGACCACGCCTCATCTCTTCTTAAACTGCCGCATTGTACCGCCAACATCCAAACCCACCAAGCCGAGTAACGCAGACCACGGGCTGCCCCGGGGAGTGAACAGCCGTTCGCGGTCGGCTTGCTGTTGATCGCAGGGCCTTCTACGATAACATTCCAGCGACGGAGCGAATCCCGCGTTGTCGTTCGCTCCCTTTCAGCCGACTTAGCTCAACCGGTAGAGCGGCGCTTTCGTAAAGCGCAGGTCGTGGGTTCGAGTCCCACAGTCGGCTCTGCCTGCCGGACCTGACCCCGCGTTTCTGTCCAGATGGGGATAGCGTTCCGTGAACCCGCCGACCCCTTCTGCATCCATCCTGTCTCCATTGTGGCTCGCTGTTCTCGCCGCGCCCTTGATTGCCGGGTGCGGAGGAGCTGCCCCGGATGCCAAGCCGCCTTCTGCCGAACTGACCGTAGCAGCGGCTGCCGATCTGCAATTCGCGTTGCCGGAACTAGTGAGCCTGTTTCGGCAGGAGCATTCCGAAGTCACGGTGAAGACCATTTTCGGCTCTTCGAGCAAGATCTACTCGCAAGCCTCGAATCAGGCCCCCTTTGACGTAGTCATGTTTGCCAATTTGGAGTTTGCGAAGAGATTGATCGAGGAAGGACGTGCCGAGGCCGACTCGTATTTCGCATACGCTCGAGGACAGATCGTCGTCTGGGTGCCTGCCAAGTCGCCCATTGCCGTCGAGGAGCAGGGGATGGACAGTCTTCTCCATCCGTCGGTGCGGAAGATCGCTATCGCCAATCCGCGTCATGCTCCCTACGGCATGGCAGCCGAGGCTGCCATGAAGCATTTCGGCGTCACTGACCGGGTCCAGGACCGGCTCGTGCTGGCGGAGAACATCGCCCAGGCGGCCCACTTCGTCGAAAGCGGTGCAGCGGATGTCGGCGTGATTGCCCTGGCCCTGGCGATCGCTCCGGGCTTGAAAGACAAGGGCCGATACTGGCTTGTGCCCCTGGACGCTTATCCTCCCATCGACCAGGCAGGCGTCATTCTCTCTCGAACCGGCAACCGGGCGGCTGCCCAAGCCTGGCGTAGCATGGTGCTCGATCCGCGAGGTCGCGAGGTCCTGCGACGCTACGGCTTCCTAGTTCCCGGGGAGTGAGCGATGGATTGGACCGCGTTCCGGCTCACGTTGGAACTGGCGATCTGCACGACAGCAATCCTCCTGGTGCTGGGGCTTCCCTTGGCTTACTGGCTGAGTATCAGCCGCTTTCCGGGCAAATTCTTGATCGAAGCCGTCGTCGCCCTGCCTTTGGTGCTGCCGCCGACAGTCCTCGGTTTCTATCTGCTCGTCGGCTTGGGTCCGAACAGTCCGCTCGGCAGGGCCTATGAATTCCTGACCGGAAGCCTGTTGCCGTTCACGTTTCCCGGGCTGCTTGTCGGCAGTGTGATCGCCAATCTGCCGTTCGCGGTTCGACCCTTCGCCGCCGCGTTCGCCGCTGTGGACCGGCGTTTGGAAGAGGCGTCGTGGTGTCTGGGCGTGTCCCGCCTGGCGACGTTCTTCCGCGTCACGCTGCCCCTGAGCTGGCCGGGGGTAGTCACGGGAATGATTCTCACGTTCGTTCACACGGTCGGAGAGTTTGGCGTGGTCTTGATGGTCGGCGGCAACATTCCCGGCGTCACCCGCACGCTGTCCATCGCCATCTACGACGACGTGCAAGCCCTGGACTACGCCTCGGCCGGTCAAACCGCCCTGGTCCTGCTCGTGTTCTCGTTCGCCGTCCTGTGCTTGACCTACGCCCTGGGCCAACGGAGACTGCCGGTATGACGGCGGAGTTGGTTGCCGAATTCGTCAAGCAGTTTCCCGGCGGCACCAAGATCCAGGGCAAGCTCCGCCAAGCTGTCAAATCCTTTTCTCTGACTGTGCTTTTCGGTCCGTCGGGCTGTGGGAAGACGACGGTGCTGCGTTGCCTGGCCGGGCTGGAGCGTCCGGAACAGGGCTCCATCCGCTGCGGAGACGAGACCTGGTTGGATACTGCAAAGCGCATTTTCCGCACGCCGCAGCAGCGCGGCGTCGGCTTCGTGGCTCAGGTCTTGGCCCTGTTTCCGCACAAGACCGTTTTCGGCAACGTCGCTTACGGACTGCCCTGGTCGCAGCGGAAACGGGAGCGGATCGCGGAAATGCTGGAGCTGTGCGGTTTGCAAGGGCTGGAGCATCGCTATCCGCACCAGCTTTCCGGCGGACAGCAACAGCGGGTGGCCTTGGCCCGTGCTCTGGTGAGACGGCCCCGGCTGCTGCTTCTGGACGAACCGTTGTCGGCGCTGGATGCGGTGTCGCGGGAGCAGCTGCGTCATGAACTACGGCGGTTGCTGTCCGGCTTCGGCATCCCGGTCATTTTCGTGACTCATGACCGCAGCGAAGCGATCGCCCTGGCCGATCAGATCGTCGTGATGGACCAGGGCCGGGTGCTTCAGACCGGCTCGGTGCAGGAGGTTTTCAACCGTCCGGCCAACGTGGCGGTAGCCCGTCTGGTGGGAGTAGAAACGGTCGTGCTGGGGCGGGTCACGGCGCTTCAGGACAGTCTGGCCGTGGTCTCCGTCGGGACGGCGAAGCTGCTGGTGGCCGAACCGGTTTCCGTCGGCGACGAGGTCTTCGTCTGCATCCGCGCCGCCGACGTGATGCTGCAAAAAGGCTCCAGCGGCAGTGCCAGTGCGCGGAACCAGTTGCACGGCTGCATCCAGAGCCTGACTCCGGAAGGGCCGCTGGTGCGGGTGCGGATGGACTGCGGTTTCCCACTGACGGCCCTGGTGACGCACCTGGCCTGCCGGGAAATGGAACTGGCCTCTGGCGACGCGGTCACCGCGCTGGTGAAAACGCCCGCCATTCACCTGATCCTGCGGAGTTGACAAACCATTGTCACTCCGCTTCGGCGTCCGTCACTCGGGAACGACCGTGATCTTGACCGGCTTGCCCTCGCGGAGCACGGTCAATTCGATCTTGTCCCCGGGCTTGAAGCCGCCCATGACGGTCATGTAGTTCTGAATGTTCTTGATCGGCTTGCCATTGATCTCGGTGATGCGGTCCCCCGCTTTGAGGCCCGCTTTCTCGGCAGGACCGCCCGGCGAAACCCCGTCCAGCAGCAACCCGTCCCGGTTATCGTCCTCGGCGTATCCGGGCATGATGCCGAGCCGAGGTCCGCGCGCCGTGACCCGGCCCGGTCCGCCTGCTGGGGCCGTCACCCGAACGAACTCCGGCCGCTTCTCGCTGGCCGCCAGGATGTTCGTGATGTCCTCGACCAGTTCGGCGATGCGGCGCATCCCCTCGACGTTGATCAGGTCCCAGGTGTCGGTCGGACGATGGTACTGCGGATGGTTGCCGGTGAAGAAGAACAGCGTCGGGATGTTCTTGCGATTGAACGACTCATGGTCGCTGGACCCGCCGGCCAACTGCGTGCCCAGCGACTTGTTCATGTTGAACTTGTGCTTGCCATTGAGCTGGTCGAGCATCGGGCCGAAATCCTTGGACGTGCCGACGCCGAAAATCTGCACCTTGTCCTCGCGGAGACGGCCCACCATGTCGAGGTTGATCATGGCCACCGTCTTTTCGAGGGGGAAGAGCGGCTTGTTGGTGTAGTGCCGGGAACCGAGCAAGCCCTTTTCTTCGGCGGTGAAGGCGATGAACACGATGCGACGGCCCTTGCGGTCGGTCTGTGCCCCGAAGCGGCGAGCCAGTTCGATGAGCGTCGTCGTTCCGGAAGCGTTATCGTCGGCTCCATAGTGGATCTCCCGGCTGCCGAAGGCCAAGCTGCCACGCTCGCCGCGGCCCAGGTGGTCGTAGTGGGCACCAATGACGATGGTTTCGTCCGCCAACGGTCCCGATCCCTCGGCCACCCCGATGACGTTCTTCACCAGGCGGCTGGTTCTTTCGATCTTCGTTTCCAGTTCCGCTGTCCAGCCCTCCAGCGCGAAGCTGTTCGGCTTGACGTCGCGGTCAATCGTTTTCTCGATGGCCGAGAGGTCCTGCCCCGTCTGGCTGCGAATCATGGCATTGACCAGCCCGCGACGCACATGCACCACCGGGATGCCGATGGGATCAAAGCTCATCGCCGTTTCGTTGAACGTCCGCAAAGCGTCCTTGTTTTCGGCAGCGGTGGCGTTGTCGTTGACGAAGATGACGGCGGCAGCCTTGCGGACCTCGGCGTTGCTCGCCTTGGAGTCCATGCGGGCATGGCGGTTGATCTGGCCGTCGTTGGCAGGGAACACTGCCGCTTCCGGAGCGGAGGCACGCGGCACCCCCCGAAGCACGATCACAATCTTCCCGGCCACGTCCAGACCCTCGAAGTCGTCGTATTGATGCTCCGGAGCGGTCACGCCGTACCCCGCAAAGACCACGGGGGCGTTCACCGTGCCCGAGTGGCCGAAGCCCAGGACCGTGAAATGCTTCCCCAGATCCAGGGTGATGACCTGGCCGAGCGGACCTTTGAGCTTGAGCCGATTGGCCGTCTCACCACCAACCAGCCGGCTGCCGGTGCTGATCTCGAAGGGTTGGAAACAGCTGTCGCCGTTGGCGGGTTTCAGACCGGCTTCCTTGAAGCGATTGGCGATGAACTCAGCGGCCTTTTCAAGGCCCTGGGTGAGCACGCCCCGGCCTTCGCACTCTTCGCTGGCCAGATACTTGAGGTCTTCCAGCATCCGGGCTTCGACAGCGGCGTTGGTCAGGGCGTCGGACCAGGCCCGACCGACGAACACCAAAAGCAACCCGGCGATCACCACGGCCAGCTGATGCAGACGAGTCTTCATGTTCACCTCGAACTTCGGCGGGGCTTTGCGGTTAGTTGGTCTGATTTCCACTCTGCGGAACCCTTCGCTGCTCTCTTGCTATACGATATCCCGAACACGAGGGATCAGCCATGCTTTCAGCCATCACGGGAACCATCAACCGCGTGCTCGCCGACGCCGTGCGGATCCAGGCTGGACCGTTGGAGTATGAAGTGTTGGTGCCGGAACTGGTGGTTCGCCAACTTCACGGCAACACGGGTCAGGAAATCACGCTGCACACCAGCCATTATCTCGAAGGCTCGCCGATGCAGGGACGTCTGGTTCCCCGTCTGATCGGCTTCCTGACCGAAGCGGAACTGGAGTTCTTCGAGCTGCTCTGCGCTGTGGAGGGGGTCAACGTCCGCAAGGCCCTCAAGGCCATGAGTCGGCCCGTGACTGAAATCGCCGACGCCATCCAACGGGCGGATCGACGAATGCTTGAAGAACTTCCCGGCATCGGCAAAGCGACGGCCGAAAAGATCATCAATGCCCTGCGGAACAAGGTGACGAAATTCGCTTTGATGCGCAAAGGAGCGGAGTGGCCGCCAGAGCAACCGACCGCACCCGATGTCTGGGACTTGGCCTACGAGGCCCTCCGCAGCGTCGGCCACACCGCCGAAGAGGCCCGGCAACTGCTGGAAAAGGTCAGGCAGTCCGGGAAACGCTACGAGAATCCCGAGGAGGTCCTGCTGGCCATCTACGCCCAAAAAACCTGACCGGAAGCACCTTTCCAGACGAAGTACCGTTTGTACGGTTCGATCGCATCAGCGCCCGGCCGCAGCATCAGGGCGTCCCAGCGACCAGCCCCTTTGCGATCTCCTTCGGAGCGGGTATGGTGACTTCTGGATCGTCGAGCCTTCGGAAACCGCCGCCATGCCGGAACGCAGTCTCTCCCAGGTCGCCGTGGTTCTCCACCCGCTGGATAATGTCGCCGTGGCTGCCCGAAAACTGGCTCCCGGTCAGGAATTCGCATGGAATGGAACTGCGCTGCGGATTGCGGACCCGATTCCCCTGGGCCATAAGGTCGCCCTGTCCGCAATCCCCCGAGGCTCAGCGATTCGCAAGTACGGACAGATCATCGGCTTCGCCGGTTGCGACATTGCCGCGGGCTGTCATGTGCATGTCCACAACGTCACGGCCGAGGCTTTCGCCCGGGATTACGCCTTCTGCCGGGACGTGCCGCCGCCTCCGCCACGGCCCGCCGTCCCGGCGACCTGGATGGGCTACGACCGTGGCGACGGCCGCTACGGCACGCGAAATTATGTCGCCGTCATCAGCACGGTGAACTGCTCCGCCAGCACCAGCCGCTACATCTGCGACGAGGTCCGGCAGCGCGGACTGCTGCATCGCTTTCCGAACATCGACGGCGTCTTCGCCATCACCCACAAGGGCGGCTGTGCGATGGCGTTCGGCGGTCCCGATCATCGGCAATTGGAACGCACCCTGGCCGGGTTCGCCCGCCACGCCAACGTCGCCGCCTGCGTCCTCGTCGGTCTGGGCTGCGAAACCGGACAGGCGGTGCATCTGATCGAATCGGAAGGCCTCCTCACCCTGTCGCCGCGAAGCAACGGTTCGGGACAGATTCGCAAACCGCCCGTCGTGCTGACGATTCAGGAGTGCGGGGGAATCCGGCAAACCGTGGAGGCGGGGCTGAAGGCCGTCGCCGATCTGCTTCCGCTGGCCAACGACGTCCGCCGCGTCCGGCTGAGTGCCGACAAACTTATTCTCGGAACCCAATGTGGCGGATCGGACGGCAACAGCGGCGTGACCGCCAATCCGGCCCTGGGCTGGGCCGCGGATCGGCTCATCGCCGACGGTGGCACAGCGGTGCTTGCCGAAACGCCGGAAATCTACGGGGCCGAACATTTGCTGACCCGCCGAGCGATTTCCCCGGAAGTCGCCGAGAAACTCCTGGAGCGGATCCGCTGGTGGGAATGGTACACCGGCGTCTTCGGGGCCGAGATCAACAACAACCCCTCCTGGGGCAACAAGGAAGGCGGCCTGACCACGATCTACGAAAAATCGCTGGGAGCCATCGCCAAGGGCGGGAGCACGGCACTGATGGACGTGGTGCGCTATGCCGAACCGATCCCGCGAAAAGGTTTCGTCGTCATGGACACGCCAGGGTACGACCCGGTTTCCATGACCGGCCTGGTCGCCGGAGGAGCCAACATCCTGGTCTTCACCACGGGCCGTGGTTCGGTCTTCGGCTGCAAGCCGGTGCCTTCGATCAAGGTGGCCACCAACACGCCGCTCTTTGAGCGGATGCCCGATGACATGGACATCAACGCCGGCGTCGTCCTCGAAGGGGCTTCGGTGGCCGAAGTGGGCCAGCGCATCTTCGAGGAGATTCTCGAAGTCGCCAGCGGCAAAAAGACCAAAAGCGAACTGCACGGCGTCGGCGAAGAAGAGTTTGCTCCGTGGAGCATCGGACCGACCTTGTGAGAACCTGTTGCAGAATCTAGAAACTTTGGCGCATCTGATTGCGCGGCCGTCAGCACGAGGAGCACCGCATGGCCAAGAATCCACCGCAAGGGATCAGCCAGTTGAACATCGCTGTATCGCCCAAGTTGCCGGGTGAGCCGGTCACAGCGCGAATGGCGGCCGGGCTGCACGACATGCAGTTGCCCGTCTCGCCCTCTGCCGTGCCGGTGCAGAAGGCCTTGCAGAACATGGCCAAGGCGATCAACATCGCCTTCGAGCATGGTTTCCTGGAGAACGAGCTGGAATCGGTGTATAAAGCCGCCCGTGTGCGCAAAGGCACGGTGCAGATCCTTCACGCCGACTACATCGGTCTGGGCGACGGCGTGTTCGCCAGGATCGGCCGGGCCGCCAAGTCCATCGAACTGACCTTTCGCGGCCCGGACCCGGCTTCTCCCCAAGGTAAAAAACTGTACGGCGAAAAGGGTCGGCGGCCCTTGAGCGGATTGCTTAATTTCATCGGACGGAAACTGGATTTAATCCAGGAGTTTGAAGATCAGGTGCCGGTGTTCGTCGAACAATTGCTCGACCGCCTCGAAGCCACGAAGATCATCACCGGCTGGGACCGCTCCGAATGGACCATCGCCACGACCAACATCGGACTGGATGTCATACTTACGCCGGTCGTTGATACAACCGAGAAGAAATAATCCCCCATCCAGGAAACCGTGACCATGAAGTCGCTGCAAGGGATCATTCCGCCGGTAGCGACGCCGATGCGGCCCGACGAGGAACTCGATCTCCCGCGTTTGCGCTGGTATATCGACCGCTTGTTAAACGCGGGAGTTCACGCCATCTTCGTCCTTGGCACCAACAGCGAGTTTTACGCCCTCGACGAGCGGGAGAAACAGGCGGTCATTGCAACGGCCGTGGAGCACGTTGCCGGCCGCGTTCCGGTTTACGCAGGCACTGGCGCGGAGTCCACCCGCGAAGTGATCCGCCTGACCCGCATGGCCCAGCGCGAAGGCGTCGATGCGGTTTCGATCATTACGCCCTATTTTATCAGTCCCAATCAAAAGGAGATTCTGGACCATTACCGCCGCATCGCCGACGTTACGAGCCTGCCGATTATCTTGTACAGCAATCCGGTGACCTGCGGCGGATTAAAACTCGACGTGGACACGGTGGCCCGGCTGGCCGAAGATCCCCGCTTCATCGGAATCAAGGATTCTAGCGGAGATATGACCACGACGCTGGAATATATCCGCGTCGTTACGCCGTCGTTTGCGGTGCTGCAAGGCCGGGACACCTTGATTTATTCCAGTTTGCAATTCGGAGCCAAGGGAGCGATCCCTGCTTCGGGCAATGTCGCCCCGGCTCTGTGTGTCGAGATTTATAACGCATTTCAGCGTGGCGATCAGGAGGCCGCCAGAGCAGCTCAATGGCGTTTAAACCCGATCCGTTTAAGCCTCGGCCTCGGCACGCCGCCCAGCGGGGTCAAGGCGGCCCTGGAGCTCATGGGCCTGTCCATCGGGCCCTGTCGCTCTCCCGTCGGACCGCTCTCCCCTGACAAGCTCGAAAAGCTACGTGCGATCTTGCAAAAAGCCGGCTTGCTGTCAACGCCGTGAAGACGCAAACCACCTGCTCTGCCGAGATCAGCGGCTCCGCCTCGGATGGCCTGATGCTGCTGCTGGTGCGGAGGTGAAATAAACCAGCCCCACGGCAACAAGCCGTGGGGCTGACGCAATGGCTCAGCAAGTTAAAACACGGTCACTCGATCTGGCCCATGTCCACGTGGACGCCACCCGCGCGATTGCAAAGCTGAAGGAAGACTTGGGGATCGACATCGTACCGCACATAAGTGACGTGCCCGTCGGCGAACAGGATGTTGCACCCGCTCGGATGGGCCGAGCCGAAGCCGTCCATGACTTGAATCGCAGCCCCACTGGGGTCAAAGGCGTAGCGGCCGACCAGGTCTCGCCCAATGGCACCAAGGGGATTGCGGATGTCCGCAGAGCGGACGATGTCGTTGTCGAAGCCGGAGGCGTAGCCCATGATGTCGCCTTCCTGGGCCTGACCGAGGAGATTGAGGTTCAAACGCTTCTCACCGACCAGGATCGTCTGGGACGAGCCGTCAGGAATCTGGGTCAGCTTGATCGGCTGGTCGGGACCTCCGGGACTGCCGGAAATTACTGGATCCCTCGGACGCACTTTTAGAATCAGGCCGTCATGGGGAATGTCGGAAGCAGTATTGCGAACCGCCCCGCTGCTTCCAGCAGACGGGATGGCAGCCCAAATCGCTGTGCCTGCATTGCCCGCGTAGTCGATCATGGCCCGGTTAGCGACCTTCCGGGGCACTCCCCGCGACGGGCAGAAGTACAGCTTGGTCGTGGAGGTGATGATGATACCTTCCTGCCCGGCAGGCAGGGACCAGATGTTGTCGCCTTCGATCTGTGGTAGGATCTGGTAGGGCCAGCCCCAGGCCTGATTGTCGCGCTGACCGATGCTGATACCAACGAACGTGCGCGAATCGTCTCGATGACCGCCGCCCGTGGGCAAGTAGCTGCTGGGGCCCGTGTTGTGCATGGCCACGCCGATCTGCCGCAGGTTGCTGGCACAAGTCAGACTGGCTGCCGCCTCGCGGACGCGCTGCACTGCCGGCAGCAATAAGCCCATCAGCGTCACGATGATGGCAATGACCACTAGCAATTCGATCAGGGTGAATGCTCGCCGCTGTTTCGGCCTGACAGGGAACATGGTATGACCTCCAAGCAATGAACAACAATAAATCCGGCCCACCTGGCTGCGACTGCGCTGTGGCAGTGTCCACCGCGCATTCTCGCCTTTCTCATATTCCACTGTGCCGGTCGGCATGTCAAGAAGGATCGGAACAATTTCCCAGGATCGGGAACTTCGCGCGGCGCTTCACCGTCCTAAGCAGTGTAGCCAAAGCTGAACAGTTCGCAGGGCACTTCGCGCCGGTTCTGAAATTTTCTGAATGAAGTGACAGAGGGGAGTCAAACTTTGGAGCAATGTTTCCTTGCCTGTACAGCAAGTGCGAATTACGATACTCATGCAGCCATCTCCCGCAGGACGAGAGGAGGCGTCCCGTTCGGGAGAAAACGTGAATCCCTCCCCTACCCGGCTGGTGGGGCCGCTCCTGCGACCCTCCTAGTTGCCGTGCAAGATCGCTTAACGCCGTGTGCAGCTTCCACTGCCGCCCCCTGCGGGCCAGAACGGGGAAGGATCATGCGAGTCTGGTTGATCGAGGACGCCGATACCACGCCCGCCCAGGCCAGCTTGCAACCGTTGGTGAACGGGCTGATCCGCGAGGGCAAGCAGCTGGTCCTGGTCGGGGTATGCGGGTGGGTGGCGGACTTAGGCGAGCGCCTGCGGGCCGGTCAACTGGAAGCTGTCCTCTACAACGGCATCAGCCGCACGGAGCCGAGCGAGGCCCTGATCGTGCTCGACACCGGGTTGCCCCTGCTGGTGGCCGTCACTGCCTCGGCGATCTCCGGCTGGCTTCCCCTGGCGGAGAAGTACCCCTTGGCGTTCCTTCCCGCCTCCGCCGGCGCAGAAGAGGTGTGGGCAGCGCTGCAGAGTCTTTGCTGTGCCGCTCGCCGCGAGAACCTGCTCCGCAATCAGGTGGCCAGTCTCAGCCAACGTCTCAGCGACCGCATCGTCATCGAGAAAGCCAAGGGCGTGCTGATGCAGACGCTGGGCCTGTCGGAAGAAGAGGCGTACATGCGGATGCGGGTGCAGTCGCGCCGGCAGCGCAAGAAGATCCGCGAGATCGCGCAGTCGATCCTGGATTCCCGCTTTATCTGGGAGGGAGAGAATGCCAAGGGACCGGCCCCCGACGTCCGTCTCCTGAAGCGGTCGCAACGTCCGCTGCCGCATGGAGAAACGCAAGCCGCTCCGCCTCAGACCGCCGAGCGGGAGGGAGCCTGAAAATCCGGCAAAGGCGGTACGACCTCCCCAAGTGTTAGATTTTGGAAACTACCCTGTTGACAAGGCAGGAGCACTCCGACTACATTCATCGCATCAATGTCTCCACGGGTCCATGCTAGACCCGCCACATGGGATTGGGCGAGACAGATGGTTCGGCGCAGGAAGCGTCTGATTCGGCCAACTCCCGCTCTCCCCGCTTGAGAGTTGGATGGTAGGGAGCCTCGTAGCTCGAGCATCGTCGCCCACGCGGGCTCCGATGAAGCGCCGCTCTGGGCCGCCGCCATCGCGTGCCGATTGGGGGTATCGGACGCATCGTGGCTGCGGATTCGGCATGGGGATCATCAGCCCCTCCAAGGTCCCGGACATTCGTGGGACTTCCTCTTGCCGAAGACTCAACCTGGATTCATCCCTCGTGACCAGATGGGACATCCCGGAGACACCTTAAGGCCCGTCGCTCCGGTCGCGCCTCAGGATCGGATTGACAGGCCCGTGTCAACAACAAGCGACTAAGGATGCCAGCCGGCGGGAGTCGGTGCAGCCCAGCATGAGGAAGGAGGCGTTCCTCGACCGACGGTCCGCCATCCGGAACACCCATAAGAGGTTCGTCCATGGACTTGATATCGGAAAACCCCTGCCTGGACGCTGACAAGGTTTCGGTCGTCCGACGCACCGCAGGATCACGGAACGGTCATGCCAGGAACGCCCCGCACCCGGGTCAGTATCTGGTGACAGCTGACCGCGCCTCGGCGGAGGGCATCGTGCCGCAGCTGCGCAAGTCGGCCGGCTGTACTCTGAGCGTCCGATCCTACGAGAGCATCATCAGCGAAGCGCCGCGCGAACGCGATGGTTTGCTCGTCCTGCTGGCCGCTTCCGCTGCCGAGGCCGAGCAGGCTCGTCAACTGATCCAGATCATCAGCCTCCAGAAACTCTCCTATCAGGTGGTTCTGCTGACCGTGGAGGAGTGCAGTCCCCAATGGCTCAGCGAAGTCTCGGACCGGGTCGCCCAGGTCTGCTACTGGCCTCGGGACGCCGCTCAGTTGGCCCACGTCGTCCGCAACTCCTGCCTGCGTCGCCGCAAACCCGACCTTGGCAGCTTCCCGGAAGGTTCCGTCGAAGATCAGATGGCGCGGCGCCTGCTGGCCTATACGCCGTCTTTGGTGCCTCTGGTCGAAAAGCTGGCCTTGGCCGCGTCCCACGACGTCATCGTTCTGCTCACCGGTGAAACCGGCACGGGCAAGACCTTCCTGGCCCGGCTGATCCACGAGTTTTCCCCGCGACGCAACGAGCGGTTCCTGATCGTGCCCTGCGGAGCCTTGGCCCCCAACCTGGTGGAAAGCGAATTCTTCGGGCACGTCAAAGGCGCGTTCACCGGAGCCGACCGCACCAAGATCGGCAAGTTCGCCGCCGCCGGCCGCGGCACCCTGCTGCTCGACGAAATCGACGCCTTGCCCCTGGAGCAGCAAGCCAATTTGCTTCGCGTCGTCGAGACCGGCGAGTACGAGCCGGTCGGCAGCACCGAGACGCATCGCACTGAATGCCGCCTCATCGTGGCCAGCAATCGCAATCTCAAGGAAGAAGCAGACAAAGGCCGCTTCCGCCAAGACCTCTACTTCCGCTTCAACGTCATGTCCTTCCATCTGCCCCCGCTGCGGGAACGGGTGGAAGACATCGCCCCGCTGGTGCGCGGGTTTGCGGCCCGGTTCAACGCCAAGTTCAAGAAAGACCTCTACGAAATCAGCCCGGAGGCGATGGCGGCCTTGGAGTCGTATCACTGGCCCGGCAACCTTCGGGAACTGGAGAACGCCATCCAACATGCGGTCCTGGTCAGTCAGGGGCCGGTCCTGCAACTGAAGCATCTGCCCGAGGCCATCCAGGAACATTCCCTGGTCCACGTCCCGGCCATCAAGGCCCCCGTGGACACCCTGCTGTACAACCGCGAAGTCCTGGAGCGGAGCGTTATCCAGCGGGCCTTGGCCAATCACGGCGGCAGCCGTTCCCGGGCCGCCAGGGAACTCGGCATCAGTCGCGTCACCCTCTACAAAAAGATGAAGAAGTACGGGCTGATGCACGGCAATGGCAACGGCCAGGGCGATTGACGGGCGGGGTTCCTCCCCATGCGTTCGCTGGAAGAGCTCTTGAAAGCCGAGGCCCGACGCCTCGGCTTTGATCTTGTCGGCATCGCTCCCGCTGTCCCGCCTCCCGGGTTTCCTCGTTTCGACCAGTGGCTCAGCCGCGGGCAGGCCGGCGACATGGCCTACATGGAGAAGCACCGCGACGCCCGTGCCGATCCCAAGTCCGTCCTGGCCGACGTCCAGTCGGTCATCGTCGTCGGCCTGAACTACTACGTCGCCGATGCCCACGGCGTTCCGATTCACCCGGCCAATGAAACTCCCGCCCGACCTTCCGTCACCGGGCGGGTTTCCCGCTATGCGCGGATGCGGGATTACCATGATCTGCTGCGGCAACGGCTGAAACGGCTTCTCGATTGGCTTCAGGAGCGGGTACCCGATTGTCACGGGCGAGTCGTCGTTGATACGGCTCCGTTGCTCGAACGGGACTACGCTCGGCTCGCCGGCCTGGGATGGTTCGGAAAGAACACGATGCTCCTCAACAAGTACTGGGGCAGCTGGTTCTTCCTGGGGGAATTGCTCGTCAACGTCCCGCTGCACCCCGATCCGCCGCACGAAGCGAGCCATTGCGGCACCTGCACGGCCTGTCTGGAAGCCTGTCCGACCGGGGCCTTCCCCGAACCCAGAGTTCTCGATGCCCGCCGCTGCATCAGCTACTTGACCATCGAATTGCGCAAGCCGATTCCCCGGGAATTGCGGGAGCAGATCGGCGATTGGGTCTTCGGCTGCGACATCTGCCAGGACGTGTGCCCGTGGAACCGCAAAGTCCCGGTCACGACCGATCCCGAGCTTCAACCGTGGCCGATGCTCGCCACCCCAGACCTGATCGCCTGGTTGGAGCTGTCGCCGTCGCGGTTTCGTGAGGTGTTCCGGGGAACGCCATTGACTCGGCCCCGTCGAGCCGGTTTGCTTCGCAACGTAGCCATCGTTCTGGGCAATCGCCGTGATCCTGCTGCTCTTCCGGTTCTCCTGCGGGCCTTGAACGACGAAGAACCGCTCGTGCGGGGAGCCGTGGCCTGGGCGCTGGGCCGCTATCTGCATGAGAATATTCAGCCCGATTCAATCAGGCAGGCTCTGCACGCCCGTCTGGTTGTGGAAGAAGATGGCCCGGTGCGCGAGGAAATCGTTCAGGCTTTGTCTTGAGCAGGATAGCCAGAGCTGTCAAAAGTACGACGTAAGCCCAGACATATCCGCCGTACACCTGAGCGAGTTTCGCTCCCGTTCGAAAGCCGATCGGTTCCCACAAGGCCGTGCTGGTGCTGGCCATGAGAAGCTGAGACGCTGCCAACGTCGCTATGAGATAGGCCCGCCACCACCCGTCATGCCACCGCCAGGCCAGACAGGAACACAGAACCGCCACGGGAACCAGTAGCGTGACGCAGTGATGCTTCCAGGTCCGTTCGCTGAACAACAACATCCCTAGCAGGATCAGCCCGAACTCCGCCGCCATCGGCCAGCCGTTGCGCTGATCCAAGGGCGTCCGGCAGGTCCAGACCATCAGGACCAGGAAGGCCAGGCCGCACGCCTGGAGGATTCTCCGGGCTTGCCAAGGCTCCAGATTCAGCACATTGTGGTAATCCGCTGGCCGGTCTTCCTCGTCGAAAAACGACGGGCTGGTGGTCGTCAGGCGGTAGATCAGGCCGGGCAGGGACTGGTTAGAGTGTTCCGTCGTAATCTGGTTGCCGTGCAGGTAGGGAGCGGCCATGCGCTCGTACCAGCTGTGCAGCAGGACGAGATTGTGTCGGAAGCCGAGCAAGGCTCCGGGCACCACTACCAGAAACAGCACCAATCCCAGAATGCTGCCCGCCACGGTCCGCCAGGCCCGCTTCCAGAGGAAGTAGGGCACGAACAGGGCAGGCGTGACCTTGCAGGCAATTGCCAGTCCTAAGACAACGCCGGCCAGGAAGTCCCGGTGCCGATGGAACGCATACAACGCGGCAACCACCAGGAAGAGAATGAGCAGATTGACGTTTCCGTGGCGCAAGTCTCCGATGATGGGCCGCAGCACGAGAACCGCTGTCAACACTTGCGCCCAGCCTGGAAATGGAGCCGTGGGAGTTTCGATCAGCCGCACCGTCCATGCGAAGGCCAGGATCGTCATCGCCGTCTTGACGGCGAACCATGCCAGCGCTCCTAAATCCAGGTCGAAGTTGCCGATGGTCCACGTCGGAAGCTGGACGAACGGGTACAGGATCAGGGCGGTGATCGGCGGATTGGGGTAGATGTGGACGGCATAGATGTCCACGCCGCGTCCGAGATCCTCCACCTGGTTCCGCCAGCGCACGAACGCGGAACGGTCCTCCGAGGCCTTGACGGCATACTGCACCGCCACAGCCACGAGGATCAGGCTTGCCAAACCATAAACGATCCAGCGCAGGCGGGTCGAAGGCGTTCCGGGTAGCGCTACTGCATCCATAGGGCAGGCATCCAGGCCTACAAAGGCGACGTAAAATCGCCATCTGCCGCGGACGGGGAGGTTATCACGGAAAGCAAAATGCAACAAGACCGCTTGCTGATGGGGTCCGACGGTGAGCGTGTCGTCGAAGGCGAAATGCGACGGGAACAATCATTCCGCCACAAGATTCCACCGGCAGGAAGGCAGGGTCGTCGCGAGCGCGGCAGGGGGAGTCGAGCCGGTCAAGCCGGGCCGACCAAGCATGGCCTACCACCGTTGTCGAAGCCAGAAGCCACATGCTAGCCTCGGGAAAGACCAGCGGTTGGGTAGGCAGAGTCTGTCCACCGCCGGTCCGTCCGACTGGACCTGCTAGCTGGCCCGTCACCATTTCTCAGAAAAATGTTGCGCCACTTTCTTCGGCTCGGGGATTTGTTGCACATCTGTAAGCTTTTGGCATCTGGTTTCCGGTATCGTTTTCGCAGCGAACGCTGTTCTAACCAGCCGTGCGACATTTGTTGCGCGAAAGATTGGGAAGAAACGGCCTGGCCAAAGTCTGGATTCAACATCAGTTTCGATTGCAAGTCTGGCATCTGGAATCGCTTAGGGCGAATTGACCGCTTCGATGCGGGGTTGGAAGAGGTTCCGCACAACAGATCTGGAAAATGTTGCGCATCGCTAAGCCGGGTGCATCTGGCAGCGGCGTCAACGGGTTTCTCTGCACCGGGTTGGTGCTGGAAAACGTTGCGCATCGAGGGTGCGTTGAATGCGGTTTGGGCTTGTCGGCGGGGCGTAAAATCGCAGTGCAAAGCCTGACGAATGATTGCATGTCAAGACCAGATAAGGAGTTGGGTAAATGGGGCAGGCGGCAAGGATGGAACGAAACGAACAGCCGGGAAAGTTGCGCGGGACGACGCGGCAGGGGTTTGGTGGGCAAGTCGCAGAAGTTTCCCAAGTTGTGGCCTTTTTCTTATCTCCGGGGGATTCTTGGCCGAAAAGGAAGATAAGCGAAGTGCATCGCAAACCGTCAGCCGGACTGTGCCGGACCGTGCGGAGGGAAAAACACGGCGGTACGCCGGCAGCGGATGGAATCCCGACCCGCGGCCGGAGGTCAGACGGAGCCGGCCCGGACCGGCAAATTGTTCCCGCGATTTGCCGGTCGGCGGCCTGCAAGCCGGCCCGCGGGCAGCCATGCCGTGGACGATCCCGCGTCCGTCCCGTCATGGCCCAAGTGGCTCACAAAACAAAAACGGAGTGCCTGCCATGAGGAAAGTGTTCACAACCGGCCAGGTGGCGAAGATCTGCAAAGTGGCCCCGCGCACGGTCAGCAAATGGTTCGACTCCGGTCGGCTCCGCGGCTACCGCATTCCCGGCAGCCAGGATCGCCGCATTCCCCGCGAGCATCTGATCCGGTTCCTTAAGGAACATGGAATGCCGCTGGGAGAACTCGAAGAGGAGGGCTGGCATAAGATTCTCATCATCGGAGCCGAGAAGCTCTTCATCGACCGGATGAAGGACCTGCTCCCCGAACGCGACGATTACAAGTTTGAATGCGCTAACAGCGGCTTCGAAGCCGGCATCCAGGCCGAGAGCTTTCATCCCGACACGATCATCGTTGACTTGGCGATGGGCCGCAGCGAAGGCCTGCAGATCGCTCAGAATCTCCGCCGCAATCCCCAGTACGAAGAAACCCTGATCGTGGCTCTGGCCCTGGAAGACGAGCCGAACCCCGAAGCTCTGCTCAACTACGGCTTCAACGAGGTCTTCAAGAAGCCGTTCGATGTCGCCCTTCTGGCCCAGCGGATCAAGACCCTGGTGCAACAGAAGCGCGACAATCTGTGATCTCAGGCAGTGCAGTCCGGCAAGCACTCCCGGAAAAGACCCAGACCGGGATAACCGACCTCCATCGGACGGCAGCACGGCGCGGCAGGCACCCCGCCGGCTGCCGTCGGTTTTTGTAACTTGTATCAGGCTAAGGACTTGAGAGACCGCATGACACGGCGAATGAAACGGGCCTTGCCGGTCTGTTCGTCCACGTCGATCAGAGCGGCGGCCAGACGAGGATCGCCCTCGGCCACGTCGAACGGTGTGGGAACGAAGGTGAGATTGGCCTGGAGAACGCGGTCAATGCGCCGTCCCAGGATGCTCTCATACGGCCCGGTCATGCCGACGTCGGTCAGAAAGGCCGTGCCCCCCGGAAGAATGCACTCGTCGGCCGTCGGAACGTGTGTATGCGTGCCGATCACCGCGCTAACCTTGCCGTCCAGATAGCGGCCAATTACCGCTTTGTCGCCGGTCGCTTCGGCGTGCAGATCGACGACAATGCAGCACACTTCTTCCTTCAGCACACCCAGAACGCGATCGGCGGCTTTGAAGGGGCAATCGACCGGCCGCATGAACAGACGACCGAGCAGGCTGAAGACGCCGACCAAAGTGCCGTCCCGGGCTGGGGCTATGAAAAACTCCGCTCCGGGGGATTCACTGGGGTAATTGGCCGGTTTGACGACAGGCTCCTGATCTGCGATGAGGCGGTAAATGTCAGCCTTGTTGTAAATGTGGTCCCCCATCGTCACCACGTCCACGCCGGCATTGCGCAGCTTGCGATACGCCTTGAGGGAGATACCCGCTCCCCCGCTGGCGTTCTCGGCGTTGGCCACGACAAAATGGATATTCTCCGAAGCGATCAGTTCCGGCAGCAGAGCCGCCACTGCTTCCACGCCCGGTTTGCCTACGATGTCGCCGATGACCAGAATTCGCATACATGATTCCCGGTTGATTCACGGAGCTTCGACAGTGTAGCCGATCACCGGCGATTATTCCACGCGGCACCAGACGGCTTTGAGGTAACGACTTTCGGGGACGTGCAGAAGCCACGGATGATCGCCTGCCGCCCCGCTGACGTGGAACACCTGGACGGAGCGTCCCGCCTGCCAGGCCGCTCGCCGAACCACGTCCAGGAATTCTTCCTCTCGCACCAGGCCGGTGCAGGAGCAGGTCAGAAACACGCCCCCAGGAGCAACCACCTGAAGGGCGAGCCGATTCATGTCCAGATAGCGTTTCAGAGCTTCGCCGAGTTCTTCCCGGGAGCGGGTCTGCTTGGACGGATCCAGAACTACCACGTCAAAGCGTTGACCGTTGGTGATGGCATCCCGCAGCCAGGGAAACAGATCACTTTGCACGAAGCGGATGCGGACCTGATTGAGGTTGGCATTCCCACGGGCCAGTTCGAGAGCTTCTTCGTCGAGATCGAGGCCAATCACTTCTTCCGCCTTCCCCAGCGCTTTGGCGTAGAGCGCGAATCCGCCCGTGTTGCAGCACAGGTCCAGGACGCGGCGACCGCTGCACAAGTCCGCCAGCCGACGCCGG
The DNA here is from genome assembly GCA_937944855.1 of uncultured Planctomycetota bacterium. GTDB lineage: Bacteria > Planctomycetota > Planctomycetia > Gemmatales > HRBIN36 > JANWWR01. Next base: position 62,091 of record CALFAY010000022.1, on the reverse strand, counting down.
TTGTCGCGCTGATCGAGGAAAAAGCCCGTCTTATGCTTGGCTCCCGGAGCGACGCGGAACCGCAGGCCGTGCTCCGTGATGACGACGGCATCAGGAGCCGGCGGCTCCCGACAGTCGAACGACTCCTGCTTCTGCACATGCTCCTCGGCAAACCAGTAGAAGCGGCTGTCGGCAAACTGCTCTCCCAGGGCTTTGAGGATTTCTTCTCGAAATCGAAACATCCCGGCAGCGAAGAACTCAATGACGAGCACCGGGCCGAAGCGGTCCACGACCAGACCGCTGAGCTGGTCGCCTTCGGAATGAACGAGGCGATAGGCGTCGGTGACGGCGTCCAGGTTGAGGACGTGACGCCGAAGGGAGATGGCCTGGGCGATGCGGCGGCGGAAGAACTCGGCGTCAATGGCCTGGTTAGGATCGCGGGTCAAGATGCGCAGGCTGATGCGGGAATGGCCGTTCCAGAAACCCCGACCTACCCAGGCACCCGTGCGGTCCACCACGTCCACAACGCTGCCGTTGGGAACCTTGCGGCTGGGCTTCTCCACCATTTTTTGGTAAATCCACGGATGGGCTGAACGGCGCTCGATTTTGAGGCGAATCTGAGGCAGAGTATCCATGAAGTGCATTATGCAATCCGGCTGTTGCAGAGACGATCACCTGCGCCGAAAGGGCAGCAGCCGCCCTGCCCACGGTGCCTGATCCGAGAGGGGTCTCGATGTTCGAATTCAGCATCCCATGCGTATGTTTTCTGCTGTTTATCGGCCTGGCTGTGGCGACAGGGATCTACGGAAATTACGTCAGCGAGAAACGTCGCAAGGCCCTGGCCGAGGCCGCCCAGCTCATGGGCTTCGACTGGCTGGATAAGTCTTTAGGGATCCTGACAAGCCAGCTGCGTCATTTCTCCCTGTTCAATCGCGGCGGCCAAGCAGCAGGCTACAACGCCATGCGGGGACAGGTCGCCTCGCGGGAAGTCCTCGTCATGGACTACAAATACACGACCGGCAGCGGCAAGAACCGCTCGACGCACACGCAGACGGTGGCGGTCTTCCCCCAACTGGCCACTCGCCTTCCGCATTTCGAGTTGTCACCGGAAAACTTCCTGGTCAAGGTGATGCAGGCGCTCGGCTATCGGGACATCAACTTCGAGGAGCACCGGGAATTTTCCAGAAAGTACTTGCTGCGAGGTCCAGACGAGGAACAGATCCGGGCCGCCTTTAACCCCGATGTCCTTGATTACTTCGCCAGCCATCCGGGATGGTCCGTCGAGAGCAAGGAAGGAATGCTCCTCGTCTATCGGGACAGCGCAACCTGCCATCCCGAACAGGTGCCTGAATTCACAGCCGAGGCCGCGCGCATCGCCGCCTTGTTCGACCAGGCCACGCCCGGAACCGGCGGCTCGGATCCGGTTCAGGAAGAGTTCTGACGCCCCGGTTGTTTAGCTTACCAAGCCTTCGATGGTCGAGATGAGATCGTGGACGCCGATCGGCTTTTGTAGCACGGCATCCACGGGAACGCCCTCCAGCGGGAGCGTGTTCTGCTCCCAACCGGTCAGGATGACGACGGGGAGGGTGGGCAACAGTTCCTTGATCTTTCGAGCCACCTCGAAGCCGTCCATCGCGGGCATGCCCAGATCGGTGATGACGATGTCGAAGGGCTGTTGCTTGAGCATGCCCAGTCCGCTCGGCCCGTCGTTGGCCAGGCACACGGAATAGCCGTGGCGGGAAAGCGTGGCCTGAATGATGCGGCCGACGATCGGTTCATCATCAATGGCCAGAACTCGGAAGGCTTTCCGGGTTCCACCGGCCGGAACCGACGGACGGACAGCCTGAGAACGGGAGACTGCTTCTGCCGGAAAGCGAAGGGTGAACTCCGTGCCTTTACCGACTTCGCTGCGGACGCTGATCTGTCCGCTGTGACGGGCCACCATTCCATGTACCGAGGGAAGGCCCAGCCCGCTGCCACGCCTTACTTTGCTCAAAAAGAACGGCTCGAAACAGTGTTCCAGGACTTCTGGCGGAATGCCGACGCCAGTGTCGGCGACAGTCACCACGGCGTCCTGGCCGTCCTGCCGGGTGGCGATGCGGATGACGCCGCCCTTGGGCATCGCTTCGACGGCGTTGAACAGCAACTCGTTCAGCCCGTTGAGGATTTCCTGACGGTATCCTCGGATGCGGGGGACCGGCTGAAGATCGAGTTGCACGTCCACGGTAACGCCGGTTCGACGCGGCATGTCGTACCAGCGGGGTCGAGCCGCTTCCACCAGGCCGCGAATGAGTTCGCACAAATCCAGCATCTGGCTTTCGGCGACGCTGCTCTTGGAGCGGTGAAACTCCTGGAGCCGCTTGACCACGGCCGCGGCGTCCAGGGCCGAAGTGCGGATGTGCTCAACCATCTCCCGGGCCGACGGATCCAGGTCGTCCCGGTAGCACAGAAGATCGGCGTAGCCCAGAATCCCCGTAAGCAGATTGTTGAAATTGTGAGCGATGCCGGCCGCCATTTTTTCCAGAGCGACGAGCCGCTCCTGACGGGCCTCCTGGGAGCGTCGGGCTTCCAGTTCTTCCCGCAGATGGGCATGCAACAGCGCGGGGCCGATCAAGTCGGCCAGTTCCTGAAGGAGCGGCAAGTCCGCTTCGCTGTAGCGAAGCACCGTGTAACTCTGCACGGAAAGCAGCCCCACCGTCTCGCCGCGCCTTCGCACCGGAGCGAAAAGCAAGCTGGCGGAACGTCGGCCGGAACCGATCGGCCGCAGGGTCAGCCGTTCCGTGCCCTGAATGCGATTGATGACCAGCGGCCGACCCTGAATCACCTCCCGCATGTCTTCGGATACCGGAAGCGGCTCCCGGAGGTATTCACGGGGAATGCCGGTGTTGTCGAGATCGATCAGAAGCACCGAGTGCATGACGTGGGTCGGTGTGTCGTACCAGTCGAGCAGGAAGCAATCGGGTTTGAACAACTCGATGGCGGCCCGATAGGCAGCCTCGGCCACGTCGCGGGGACTATCGACGGCCACCAACTGTTCGGACAGGCGCCGAAGCGTGTTCCGTTGATGCTCAGCCCGTTTCTCCTCAGTGCGATCGCGGACCACAGCCAGGACGCCGAGCATCTTCCCGTCCCGCTGAAGTGGCTTGGCCTTCACGGAAACGAAGACCTGCGATCCGTCGCTTCGGCGAACCACGATGTCTTCACCCTGACACACATGTCCATCAAAGGCCCGAAAAACTGGACATTCGCGGAACAAAACGGGTCGGCCATCAGGGTGAAAGAACATCGGCCTGGCAATCAGGTCTTCCGGGGTGCAAAAGCGTTCCGGAGGGGATCCGCCGAAGACCCGACTTAACGCCTGGTTGTACGCCAGCGTCTGGCGGTCCGGACCAATGATCCAATAGCCTTCGTCCGCTTGATCGAGGGCAGCTTCCAGAGTGGTTTGCGAGGCTGCCAACTCCTCGGCCTGTCGCCGAGTGGTTGACAACAATCGAGCCGTTTCGAGGGCTAAAGCGATTTCCCGAGCCAATAACTGCAACGCGGCCAGGGCATCCCGGCCGGGCGAGGCTGGCCCCGGGTGAAAGACCGCCAATGTGCCAAAGCAGCGGTTGTCCAGTCCGGTCAGCGGAATTGACCACACGGAGCGGATGCCCTGGCCAGTCAACCACTCCGCCACGCCGGGGAAACGGGGATCGTTAACGATGTCCTCAATGATGATGGGCTGAGCCTGCCGGATCGCCGTGGCACAGATGCCGACCTGAGGGCCTCCCAGGGGAAGATCACGGACCTGATCGGCAAAGGTCTGGGGCAGACCCACTGCCGCGCGCAGATGCAGCACCGGCCGTTGCGGATCGACCAGTTGCAGCGCCATCATCGGCCAGCCGAGACCTTCCGCTCCGGCTGTGACCAGTTGTTTCACCAGCGTGTCCGACGCATCCACGGTCAGGGGAAGCGCCGCAATCCGGTCCAGCGTTTTGAGTAAGGGGTGCTCCGGGGACAGGGCAATCGACTGAGGTCGAGATTTCAAGGCCTCGGAACTGGCGAATGGGCTGTGTTCTGGCATCGTCCTGACTTCCTTCTCTGTTCTGGGCAAACAGGCGTTCGGTCGTCCTCCGGACGACAACGACAATCAAACCTGAAGCGATTGCTTCCCGGAATGACCAGAACCGCACCGTGACCCTCGGCCACGGAGTGAACGTCCACACCGCCTCCACCAAAGTTCTTCAAGGTTAAACGACTGCCGCCTCGCCGTCAACAAGCAACTTGCCAACTCCGAAGCCCCGAGGCTGCATTGGCCCGCCAGATCTGCGCTGAGCCGCACCCAGTGAATCATTGAATGAATGAAGCAGAGAGGAGCCTTCGGCTCTCTGGCGATCGCGGACTGGCACCCCGCGCGGCGTTGAATCTGCGATTGCGGCTTCGACCACCATACTGGAAGCTGGAGAAATTGCCGGCCTCGACCGACACCGCGCGCTGGCACAGCCCCCGGATCGCCGCCCGATCTGCCGAAACCGTGAGGGACGGCCATGCTTGGCTGTCGGCTTGTGGCCGGTGCAATTAGTCCGTATAATGATCGGTTAGCATGGAAGAGCAATGCAGCCCAGCCCGAACTCGCATCGTACCATCCGCATCGAGGGGTGAAGGATGACAGGAAGCACCCGGCTCTAAACGCGCGGGAGCCGCAGCCGCCCATCGAGGGTCCCCTGTAGTAGCGGGACATGTTTAGCAATCCACGACGCCAATCACGTCTGAAAGTCTGGCAGGATCAGGCCCGCAGCGAACGGCTCGGAACTCCCGAGGAGCGTTGGGCCCGGCGGAAGGCGCTGTTGGTCCGGTTGGCTATCGTCTCCGCGACCGTGCTCGCCCTCAGTCTGGTCTGCTACGCCGGCGGAGGCAATTGGGGACCGCCTTTCGCCTTCCGCGAAGGTGAGGTCTATCCCCGCGATATTCGCGTCAAGATCGACTTTTCGGTCCTCGACCTGCCAGCCACGCAGCTGCGGCGTGAACAAGCCGCCGCGGCTGTGCATCCCATCCTCGACCTCAACCCGGAACCGCTCCAGGAACTGCAACTCCGCCTGACCCAACTCCTGCTGGCCGCCCACGCCGGTTCCTTCGACCAGCTCGACCCCGAAATGGTCCGCTTCTGGTCGTTGTCGGAAGACGAATTGCGGGCCTTGAGCAGCGCTCTGCGTAACGAACCGGAGCGGAGTTTGAGCTATCTGGCGGTGGTGCCGCTGGCTCCCGCTCCGCCGCCGCCGATCCCTGCGGAGGTGTTTGGCGTCCTGGGCTTCGAAATGGCCCGCTATCCGATTCGAGGCGAGAACGACCTCCGCGCCCGCGTCGAGGCGGCTTTCTCCTCGCTGCTGGCCGGGGGCATCCTGGAAGACGAAGTCCGCGAGTCCGAGGAAACCCTCCGCCGGGCTACTCAGCTGACCGTTGTCCGTCCCGACGGCAGCCGCTTCAACGCTTTGCCCGAGGAAGTCCTCAAGTCCAAGCTGATCGGCGATCCCCGCGGCGACCGCGGCCCGCTCTACCTCCAGTTCGCCAAGGCATTTCAAAACGAGAAAATTGCCGAGCGCCTCTACCGCCTCGTCGTCGGTTCCGACCGGAGGCCGACGCGCCTGCCGGGCACGCTCCAGTACAACCCCGCAGCCACGGAACAGGCCCGTGCCCACGCCGCCGCCAGCGTCCCCGAGCAACGCAAGGAATACAAGCGCGGCGCGCCGCTGATCGAACAGGGCCGGCCGATCCAGGAAAAGGACATTCCCCTGCTGCGGGAGGAACACCGGACCTTCCTGGCCAGTCTGACCTGGCAGGACCACCTCCGCCGCTGGTTCGCCTTGCTAGTCATCATTGCCACGCTGACGGCTTTCGTCTGTTTCTACGGTGCCCAGACGCTTCCTCAGCTGGCGGACAGCGTGTATCAACTCGTCCTGGTCTCCGGCTTGATCGTCGGAGCGCTGGGACTGGCGATCTTGTTGAGTCAGCCGCCCTGGTACGGGGCGATCCTGCCGTTGACCATGACCGCTTTAATCCTGCGGATGGCCTACAATCAGGCCTTCGCCTGGATCGTCTCGGTGTGCATGGCCCTGGTCGTCACCTTGGCCCTGGGTACCGATCTGGCCCGGCACTTTCTGGTTCTGGTCAGCGGTTCCACCGTGGCCCTGCTGGCGCTTCGCAATGTCCGCACCCGCTCGCAACTGGCCTGGGTCGGGGTGGCCGCCGGGCTTGGCTACGCCGTCATGACCGTGGCCGCCGGACTGGTCACCGATCAGCCCTGGTCGCTGATCGGTCTGGACGCCTCCCGACGCTTCCTGTGGGGCTTTGTGTCCGGGCTGTTTCTGACCGGCCTGCTGCCGCTCATCGAACGGCTCTTCGGCATCCTCACGGACATGAGCCTGCTCGAACTAGGCGACATGAGCCACCCGCTGCTTCAGGAACTGATCCAGCGGGCGCCAGGCACTTACACGCACAGCATGACCGTCGCCCTTCTGGCGGAGACGGCTGCCAAGGCGATCGGGGCCAATTCGCTGCTGGCCCGGGTTGGCGCTTACTTCCACGACATCGGCAAGATGCTCAAGCCGGATTACTTCGTCGAGAACCAGTCCGGCACCAGCCGCCATGCCTCGCTGGCCCCCGGCATCAGCGCTCTCATCATCATTGGTCATGTCAAGGACGGCGTCGAGCTGGCTCGCCGACACCGCCTGCCGCAGGCGATCATTGACTTCATCGAGCAGCACCACGGCAACACGCTGGTGGAATACTTCTACCAGGAAGCCTTGAAGCTGCACGAAAACGGCAACGGCAGTCCGGAGCTGGAATCAACCTTCCGTTATCCCGGGCCACGGCCTCAGACGAAGGAAATCGGCATCCTCATGCTGGCGGACGCCGTCGAGGGGGCCAGCCGGGCCTTGAGCGAACCGGGGCCGAGCAGCCTGCGGAAGCTGGTCCACGACATCCTCCTGAAACGCCTCATGGACGGCCAATTCGATGAAAGCGGCTTGACGCTCAGCGAACTGCGGATCATCGAAGAGAGCCTGTCGATGAGCCTCATCGCCATGTATCACGCCCGCGTCAAGTACCCGGATCAGAAGCAGGAAACCAAGTCAGCCCCTTGAACCGGGGCGGGACTGGGCATGTGGCCCGCTCGGCAACGCGGTCTAATGGAGGCCGACAAAGCTGCCGCCATTTTCCCTGGTCAGCGACCACAGGAACGCTCCCAACGCCGGGCTGTCGTAATAGAAGCCGACGGCGTGAATGCGGACCTGCGAGGCGCGGGCGTTCCAGCCGCGGCGAATGGCGTCGCGGACATGCCGACCCAGGGCCGCCGCCAGGGCCGCTTCGTCTTTGGGCGGCGGGCTGGGCAGGCCGGGACCGACGTTCGGCAGACCGTCGGAGAACAGATAGATCGCGTCCATGCCCATCGCCTTGAAGCGGAACGCTGCCTCAAAACCGAGATAGAGATTCGTATCGCCGCCAGGTCGGACGCCGGCCAGGGCCTCCTGCACCTGCTGCGGCGAGCGGTCGGCATCGAACTCATGCCAGCCATCCGGACGGCCGAGCGGATATGAGACCTGATCGGAAAACAGGATCACCTGAAACCGTTCCACGCTCCGCAGGCTCCCCAACACCTGGGCGACCGTGCGGCAGACCGCAGGCCATTTGGCCGGGTCCGGTTTGTTTCCTTCCGAGTAGTCCATGCTGCCGGACTTGTCCACCAGCAGGACGACCCGCTTGCCCGACAGGTCGATGCCGGCGAAGCGTGCGTCGGCCTCAGCCAGTTGCTTGCGCAGCGTTCCCGTCGTGGACTGCTCTTGCCTGATCTGGTGGCGCAACATGACGTTTTCCCGCTGGGCGGTTTCCAACAACCGCTGTAATTCCGTCATCCGCAGGGTGCCTTGCTCCTTTTCCTTGAGCACCTGAGAGCGGGCTGCTTCCAGATCGGTCGTCTTGCGAAGGGCCTCGGCGAGTTGGTCGCGGAGTCGCGGCAGCATCGCCAGTTGTTCTTCCGCCATGGTCCGCCGCTTCTCTTCCATCGTCAGCCGGTCCTGCATCTCCTTGATCTGTCGCTTCCCCGCCGCGATTTCGGTTTCCAGTTCCTTGACCCGCTCGGCCAGTTGACGGCGAAGCAACGGGACCTGTTCGGCGAGGCTGACAGCGTCGGCGAGTTTCCGTTCAGCAGCGGCTCGCCGATCCGCCTCCTGCCGCAGTTCCTGCGTCCGGGCGGCCAAGTCCTTCCGGAGCGATTCCGTTACCGCTTCCCGATGAGCCAGTGCCAGAGTCACGAAACTCAGTTCGCTTTGCAGAGCGGAAAGCTCCTCTTCCTTGCGGGCGGTCTGACGCCGCGACTGATCGAGCAAGGCGGCCAGGGTGGCCAGTTTGCCGCTCTGGTCTCGAACCGCTTCCTCGCTGCGTTGCAGAGCCAGCCGGGTCGTCTGCAAGTCCTCGTGCGTGGACTGGAGAGTTTTTTCCGCTTCGCCAAGGTGCTGATGCAGATGCTCCAGGCGTAGTCGCGCGGCTGTCAACGCCCGCGACTGCCTGCGGGCGTCCCAGGAGTACAAGATCATCAGGAAAATGACCGCTCCGAGGCCGCAGCACAGCATGTCGATCATGGACAAGCTGAAGATCATCGGCGTACGCTGACGGTGTCGCATGATTCTTGGCCTCCCCGGCAACCTGACGGGGCTTTTCCCGATGCACTCAGGTCGCCTCACCAACCGAATACCGCGGCAGAGGGCTCAAGCCGGCGTGTTCCGTTTTCTCATCGACCCGGGACGACGGCAGGGGCACAGCAGTTTCCAGGTATCCCGGTGCTAGTTCGCCGGTAGCGATTCGTCCGGCCAAGGCGTGAACGGCCCGACCGAGGTCCGACAGTGCGATCATACTGATCGGAATCTGTTCGTCGCTGCGGGCGTAGAAGGCAGCGGCCAGACCCGGCAACCGGGCGGCTTCGGCGGTGAACCAGACGGCGGGTTCCTGGCCGCAGGGCGACGCCCGCAGCACGCATTGCCAGATCGCTTCCGCAGCCTGGCGACTGAGAACGCTACAGCCCGCCGCCACCGCTTCCGGTCGTATCGTTACCTCCTGATACCAACTCACCGCTTGCACCCGGACGACCGCGGGACGGCTCTGACTGCATTGCTCCAGCACGTCATCGGTTTGATCGAACACGGATTGATCGGCTTCGGGAGAGTCTCGGGGATCGCGGCGACACCAGCGGATGCACTGCTCTGCCACACAGCGAATCACCTGTTCTCGCCAGACCCGCAAACCCAGGCCGGTCAGAATCCAGGGCGGACGGATCAGTAGCTCATGGCCGCTCCACTCGACGGCGCAGGACAGCAGGGCATGGTCATCCACGTCCACAACTACGCCGACGGAAGGAGCGATGCCGGACGGATTGGCGGCCAAGGCCACCGCAGCTGCGCGGGGAAGGGCCCCGAGGATCGGCAATCCGGCTTCCACTCCCAGCCGGGCCAGCAGGCTGACCTGCTCGCGGTGCAAATAACCCGGTACGCTCAGGGCCACGCCCCGACTTCCGACGAGGTGCGGCCGCATCCGCAGCAGCACAGTCCGAAGGGCCGCTTCCGGGGTCAGGCGATACCGTCCTAAGTCCCACACGCAGGACTGACCCAGGCGGGGCAGAAAGTGCCGACAGACCCGATGCGGCAGACATCGTGCCCGGTGCAAGGCCCACCGACCGGCCCGCAGCTCTCGCCCAACAACGGCTACAGCCAAAGGCAATTCTGGGTCCGCACTTTCCAAAGGAACGATTTGAGGCGTTTGTCCCGCAGCACCAGACCACGCCCATATCCGATCCGCGCTGAAATCCACGGCAGCCAGCGTCATCGCGTCGTGTTTCCCCTGTTAAGCGGAACGTGCTTGCCAAATCCAGCCCTGCCTCCGCGCCCCCTTACGCCGACCAGGGCCGCATCGGCTCGAAGCCGTCGGTTTCCGTCTCCGAAGTCGCCGCCGCGGTCTTTTCCAGGTCGTACAGCCGCGTAATCAGGTGCTCCAGGCAATACTCCTGACAATCGAGCACCAGCTCTTCCTGGTCCCGCTGCACCGCGTGCAAGACGTACATCAGAAGCAGACTCAAAAAAAGGGCGACCAGAGTGGTGTCGAAGGCCACGGCGAGGCAGCGGGTCGTGACGTGCAGGAAATCGGGCAGCGATTCGTCCGTCAGCGTCGGGGCCACGGTCAAGGCCAGTCCGATGCCCCGCACCGTTCCCAGAAAGCCCAGGGCCGGAATCGCCCAGGCGAGATATTGGACCGTGGCCAGGGAAGTGCCCATGCGGCCCAGCTCGACGTCCGCCTGCGCCTGCACGGTCTGGTTAGCGTCCTGCGGCGACCGGCTGACGGCGAATTTGCTCAAGGCCAAGTGAATCATGCTTGTCAGCAGGTACGGCCCGCCGCGTTCGCTCAGGTGGTTGACGCGCCGTTGGAGCGGACGGGCGTCTTCCGGCAGGATCCGCAAAGTTTCATCGGTCGGCAGCAGATTCAGGGCGAAGGCCCGCCGTTGCCGTCGCACTTCCCGCCAGCGCAGTGCGAGCAACATGGCAGCCCACACGAAGCAGGCATAGCAGGCGATCTGCTCCGGTCCCAACAGCAGCCGGACGACCCGTTCCCGGGTCAGGATCGGCTCGGCTCCTTCGCTGGGGGCCAGGAAACTCCACAGCGGAAAACAGACTGCGGCAACGACGACCACGGCAAGCAGAAGCAACGGCCATTCCGGCAGCCGCTGCTGCGAACGTGCTTTCCAGGACATGATGCAGGTCCTCCCGTTCCTGATTCGGCCCGGACCAACCTGCCCTCGTTGGCAGTGGGTCGGTGCTGGGCGGCGATTCGCGGGCCGAGACGCTGATTGTGCCCTCGATCCCCAGCCAACGCAAGCACCACACCCTGCTGACCGAGCCACCAGTGCCCGCGAGCAGCCGCGGTGTCTCGGTCCGTTTCCAGAGCCACCGACCGCTGCCCGTTCACGCGACCCTCAATTCACAGCAGCAAATGCCAGCATCACGAAGTTAGAAGTCATGTTTAACACGAATCAAAATGACATGGCATATGTCCGACCCAGCGGATGTCTCAAAAGCTGCGGAGTTGGCCCAACCCTGGCAGCAGGGAGGACGAGATATTATCCTCCTGGATGCGGTTTTTCTGGTTCAGCTACAACTTCCTGAAGCCATCGGGGAGCTTCTCCATGTTATGGGATCGTCGGACGTTTCTCGGCGTGGCGGTCACGGGAGGTCTGACCTCGGGTCTCTGCTCGGCCGAGCCGACCAAGGCAAGAATCCGCAACCGCATCGGCGTTTCGACCTATTCGTTTTGGCAGTTCCAGCGAGCTGAGTGGCGTGACATCGACAGGTGCATTGACGCCGCAGCCGACATGGGCTTCGACGGCGTAGAGATCCTTCACCGACAGATGACGGACGAGAGCGATGCCGCGCTCCATAGGATTAAACGCCGTGCATTCCTGAACGGCTTGGACCTGATAGGTTTCTCCACGCATCAGAGCTTCCTGTTTCCCTCGAAGGAGGAGCGACAGAAGAACGTCGATCATACCATCCACTGCATCGAGCTGGCTTACAAACTTGGGATTCCGACGCTGCGGGTCAACACGGGGACTTGGCGGACTAGCAAGAACTTTGACGAGCTGATGAAGAATCGTGGCCTCGAGCCGCCGATCCAAGGCTACACCGATGAGGACGCCTATCCGTGGGTGATCGACGGGCTGACGGCTTGCCTGAAAACGGCCGAGAAATGCGGCGTCATTCTGGGATTGGAGAATCACTGGGGTTTGGGACGCACTCCCGAAGGAGTCTTGCGGATCGTCAACGCGATCAACTCCCCCTGGCTGCAAGTCACGCTCGACACCGGGAACTTCCTGGAGGATCCTTACGACCGACTCGAACAACTCGCTCCCAAGACAGTGCTGGTTCAGGCCAAGACGTACTACGGCGGCGGACTCTGGTACACGCTTGACCTGGATTACGATCGCATCGCCCGGCTTCTCCATAAACATCAATACCGCAGCTATGTGTCGTTGGAATTCGAGGGTAGGGAAAACCCCGTGACCGCTATCCCGAAAAGCCTGGAACTCCTTCGCAAGGCGTTCAACGCCGCGTGAGGTCGAGCGGCCCAGGGAGAGTTAACTGGAGGCCCCGATGTTTCGTCTGGCGGTGCTTCTGCTGTGGCTGGTCGTCTTGGCCGCTCTCAGCGCTACCCGAGCAGACGATGCCCGTCGTGCCCTGGCATATGCCCCGGCACCGGTGGACAACCCGCTGAAGGGACTCGTTCCCTATCAGGGAGACGTCCGTGACCGCTTTCCCCACAGCATGGAGTTCAACTATCTCCCCTACGCGGCACTTGTGAAGGGTTACGACGAATTCGATTGGCAACCGCTGGAACGCCTCCTGGACGACATCGCCTCGCGTGGCCATCAAACGGTCTTCCGGATCTTCCTCGAGTATCCCAACAAGTCAGGAGTCATCCCAGAGTTTCTGATAAAGGATGGTTTGAAGGTGACGCGCTGGCCCTTTCAGGAGTTTCCGGACAAACCGGCGGCCATGCTGGAAACCCCGGACTACTCGGATCCGAAGTTGAGGCGGTCGCTGAAAAACTTCGTCATCGCTTTGGGCAAGAAATACGACGGGGATCCCCGCATCGGATTCATCACGGCTGGTCTTCTGGGCACCTGGGGAGAATGGCACAACTGGCCCCGCGATGATCTGTTCGCCAGCAAGCAGGTACAGGAGGAAGTCCTGGACGCCTACGAGTCGGCCTTTCAGACTACGCCTATCCTCCTGCGTTACCCAGCCGGTCCGAATGACCCAACCAAGGCCCCGACGGCCCACCGCAGATTCGGCTACCACGACGATTCGTTTGCCTGGGCGACGTTGCATACGGGCAAAAGGGGAGACGAGTGGTTTTTCATGACGGCGCTGAAAGCGGCCGGCCCGGAAGCCGAAGCGCGGTGGAAGACCCATCCCATCGGCGGCGAGATTCGCCCGGAAGCCTGGGGACGGGTCTTCGATCCGGACCCGGGGAACCCGAGAATTCAGAACTTTCGCCAATGTGTCGAGGCGACACACGTCACTTGGCTGATGGACAGCGGCATGTTTCGCAGAAAACAGAATCCCGAGCGGATCCAGCGGGCCAAGGAGGAGGTCCGACGGATGGGTTATGAGTTTCATTGCCCCGGTGTCACTATCCGCACCCTGGCACGCAGCCAAATCGAGGTGAAACTGGAAATCGAAAACCGTGGTGTAGCTCCGTTCTATTACGACTGGAGGCCGGAATTCGGTCTGCTGAACGATGGCAAACCGATCAAGACATTCCCCGGCTCAGGCAAACTGATCGGCCTCCTTCCGGGTGACAAGCCGCGAGTCTGGCGCGACGTCCTTGAGCTGAAAGGCGTTCCAGCAGGGCGTTACGTTCTGGCAGTGTGGGTGCCGAATCCGATGAAAGGTGGCAAGCCGCTGCGCTTTGCCAATGTCGCTCAGGACGCCGACGCTCCAGGTTGGCTGTCGTTGGGCGAAGTGAAGGTCAATTAATGCCCGATTTGGGGACCTGAAATGACGGCATATTGCCGGTTAACCCGTAAGCGGATAGATTTACCGTGGCGATGGGGTTCGCCATCAACCGCCGCCTCATGCGGCTGATAACCCCTACCGGAAGGCATTCGCTTCGGGTAGGGGCCAAGTAAGTGAGCCGAAGCCCTCGGGAGCCTTCCCGAGGGCTTTTCCTTTGCGGCGAGGCGTGCTGGGGGCAGGTCCAACCAGAGGCGACCACCATGAACGAATCCCAGAAGCGTTCTGTCCTTTTCAGCTTCCTCGATATCCACCGGCGCTTGGCGGAGATGGAGGCCATGCTGTCCCAGAGCCTGAATACCTCCCCCTTCTCGCAATACGTCAACGACCTGTCGCCGACCGAGAGGCGAGTAGTTCAGGACTACTTCAACCGCCTGCGCAGCACCATGCTTGCCTGCCTGCAAGAAGCCGACATTCCCTTGGAGGTGCATCAGACCAGCCTGCGCTGGTCCTTGCAGTGCGGCATGATCTTTTTGAATATCGCCACCGCAGAGCTTAGTCCGGATCGACTGCGCGGTTACGGTCCTCTGGACGCCAGTGGCCAGGTACAAGCCCTCAAGATTCAACAGGAACTCTCTCGGGTCATCGACCGCATCGCCAACTATCTGCGCCAGGGTCTGGGCCAGGACCTGCCGCAACGGCTGGCGCGCCTGGAGGCAGCGCCCGCCAACGTGGAGATGCTCCAGGTGCTCGACCGGGTAATCACACGCTGGGGGCTGGTCGAGTTTCGGCCTCAGCTCGACCTGATCGTGCGTCGGCTGGAAGCCCCCCGCTTCGAGATTGCCATGTTCGGCCGTGTCAGCTCCGGCAAGTCTACGCTCCTGAACCACCTCATCGGTGCAGACGTTCTTCCCGTGGGGGTCACCCCGATTACCGCCGTGCCAACCCGGCTGATAAGCGGCGATCAGGCTGCCGCTTTCATCTCGTTCGCTGAACAGCCGCCCCGCACCGTCCCCCTGGAGGAACTGGGCAATTACGCTTCGGAAGAGAAAAACCCCGGCAATAAGAAACACGTCACTGACATCCTCGTGCAACTCCCCGCTGCCAGGCTCCGCGAGGGTATCGTGCTCGTGGACACGCCGGGCATCGGCTCGTTGGCCCGGTCCGGCAGTGCGGAGACGTTGGCCTACTTGCCGCACTGCGACCTGGGCGTGGTGCTGATCGATGCCGCCTCCGCCCTTACCCCGGAGGACCTGGACCTGCTTCGGCTCCTCTACGAGGCAGGCGTGCCAGCCCAAGTTCTGCTCAGCAAGGCCGACCTGCTGACGCCCGCTGATCGGGAACGAGCGGTGAATTACATCCGCGAAAATGTGCGGCGGGAGCTTAGCCTCGAACTACCGGTCCATCCCGTCAGCACCATGGGCTCCAATGAGGAACTGCTCTTCCGATGGTTTGAGAACGAGGTCGAGCCGCAATTGGTCCGGCATCGAGCCTTGCTGGAAGCGTCCCTGCGGCGCAAGATCAACCTCCTGCGGGAGTCTGTCATCACACAGTTACAGACGCTTGCGACACGGAGCGAGGGCGGAAGTGACAAGGGCCGTTCTTCAGCCAGCGCGACAGCTTTGCGGCAGTACCTCGACCAAACCGACGAGGAGATTCGTCAAGTCCAGGTCCGCTGCCGAGACCGGACAACGGACGGGCCTTCCCTGGTGAAGATCGCCCTGAGCGACGCGGCCCAAGCGGTGGTGAAGTGCGCCAGCAAAAATGGGCAGCCAGTCCTTGATGCGCTTCAGTACGTCCTGACCCAACGGGACAGGATGGCTCAGGAGTTGGTGGCCGCTCTCCAACAGAACTTGGTTCGCAGCCTGGAAGCTCTGCGACAGTCGGCACCGCTGGTCGAGGCCGATGAGACCGCGATCCGGGGCTTGATCTTCCGTGGCCTGCCGGTCTTGGATCTCACGCCGCTCCAGGAGAAGTTGCACTGCGTCCGACCCTGGTGGGCTTCGCTTTTCCCTCGTCTGGCTTTATGGGTGACTCGCCAGACGCTCGAAAACCGCCTGGGGAAATTGTTGCAGGAGCAGGTCGAAGTCCACGACCGACAGTTGCAAGCGTGGGTCAAGGCGTGTGTTGGGCAACTTGTGGAACTCTACGAAGCCCAAGTCGAGGTTTATCGGGAGCAAGCCCGGCGACTCGTCGCCGTCGGTAACGATGGGACCGGGGCGATGGGTGACTTGGACGATCTCCACACCGACCTGCAAGAGCTTAAGCAAATCAGTGTGGCGGAACCGACGATGACAGGGGCAGGAATCAATCCGGACGAAGCGGGTTGGTGAATTGTCACGTCGAAGGGGAACACGGTTCCCATGGCTTTAACGATGAATCCGTTCTTGATCGTCCGGACCAATAACGCGGTACACTGTCAACTCTCAGTAAGCTACGAACTATCGGATTCGCCGTGTGTCGCCGAATCGGGTGAGGCACCCGATTCGAGACGAGGGTCATAAATCAGGCCTCGAACCAAGAGTCTTAAGAGAAGAAGTCTGCACCTCTCCCTCGTCCAAGTTGAAATATTGCACTCCTCTTTTGACAACTGCATCACATCTGGTACGATTTCACGTATCTCACGCTTGGTGAAAGGCCCGCCTTGAGATCTCCTCATTCTGCGCAGTGCCGAACGCACGAGAGCTCGTGCCTTGTAGTCAGGAAGATGGTCCCATTTCGAGATGGCAAATCACTCCGCTGGCTTCCTGCATCGCTGAAGTTAAAGCTGCAAGGCAGAACTGCGATTGCAGCTTGATAATAACACACTCACCGAGCTTCTGCCTGTTGGCTCTTACTTTTCCAACGTTTCCGCAATTCGCAGCATAACATAGGCCAATTAGTGTGAAGGAGGGTACCGGTGTTCGGAAATGAACTCTGCTGGCCTGAAACAGGGGATCAAACGAAGGCAGGAACTGCTCGCGGCCGGTTTCGCCCGACCCATGGTTGGTAAAGAAACTCCGTCAAAAAGGCTGCTGAGGGCATCATCACGAGTTGAGGAATTCAGCCGGGCACGGAAGTTTGCTTCTGCCTCCGCTAACCGTTCGTTTCGTTTGTCCAAGCTGGGCGCCCAGGTCCTTCCAGATTTGGGTGTATCCGCCGGCACTTTCTTTGTCCGGCGCTCAACATTATTTTGCTACCTTCCTGCCTTTCGGAACCTTGGCTGTTCCCTGCCCAGCTTGCGGATATCATTTGGATGGACAAAAAAGCAAGTACGGGTGTCGTTCCCACCAAGCTACACTGCGGAGCAGTAGCCCCAGGTTTCATGGCATCATTGCCTGGTTGGTCGAAAGCCACCTGTTGGCATGGGGGAGAGGCGCGATGAATATCTTTGCACTCCGTTGCCGGGTGATCGAGGATTACGCGGCTTACATACGCAGCTTCATTCGAGTCAGCGACGAACGGCTCCGGCACTTCGTGGAACAGCAACTCCAGTCCGAAGTTCTATGGCCCGAACCACTTATTCAGCTCAATCCGTCCTTCGAGTCTGGCCCGTCCATCGACGAACTGGTCGCCCAAGGCATCCTCCACAGCGAGTGCAGTCGGGTCTTTCGCATCAAGCCCGAGCCGTCGAGCACGGGCCGCCCTCTTCGTTTGCACCGCCACCAGGCCGACGCCATCCGCATCGCCCAGAGCCGCGAGTCTTACGTCCTCACCACAGGCACCGGCTCGGGCAAGAGCTTGGCTTATATGGTACCGATCGTCAATTATGTCCTGCGTATGGGTAGCGGCCGAGGAATCCAGGCCATCGTCGTTTATCCGATGAACGCTTTGGCGAATAGCCAGCGAGGTGAGCTACACAAGTTCCTTTGCCACGGCTACCCGGACGGGCGCGGCCCGGTGACTTTTTAGCGATACACTGGGCAGGAATCCAGTGCCGAACGCGAACGCATCCTCGCCCAGCCTCCGGACATTCTGCTGACCAACTATGTGATGCTGGAGTTGATCCTGACGCGGCCCCAGGAGCAACCACTGGTCAGTGCCGGTCAGGGGCTTCGGTTTCTGGTGCTGGACGAGCTTCACACCTACCGGGGACGACAAAGGCGGACGTGGCCCTGCTGATCCGGCGGGTGCGCGACGCCTTGAACGCCCCGCACCTGCAATGCATTGGCACGTCCGCGACGCTGGCAGGCGCCGGCTCTTTCGCCGAGCAACAAGCCCAGGTTGCCAGTGTGGCCAGCCAGCTTTTCGGCGTGCCCGTCCGACCGGAACACGTCATCGGCGAAACGCTGCGCCGGGCCACGCCGCCCCGCGACGAACGTGACCCAGCGTTCGTTGCGGCATTGACCGAGCGGTTGGCCGATCCGTCCCGTCAACCACCTGCCGATTACCAAGACTTTGTGAACGACCCGTTGTCGATCTGGATCGAAAGTACCTTCGGTGTTCAGGCGGAGCCGGGGAGTGAGCGGCTGGTCCGGGTATCGCCCAAAAGCATCGGCGGGTCTAACGGAGCCGCTGTCACCCTCAGTCGATTGACAGGCGTTTCCATCGGGCGATGCGTTCAAGCCATCCAGGACCAGCTTCAAGCCAGCTATCGCTGCAAGCGCGACCCTCTGACCAATCCACCGCTCTTTGCCTTCCGACTGCACCAGTTCATTAGTCGAGGCGACACAGTCTACGCCTCCATCGAGAATGAGGCCGACCGCTACCTGACGTTGCACGGTCAGCAGTTCGTACCCGGCGATCGGCAGCGTGTGCTGCTGCCGCTGGTCTTCTGCCGGGAGTGCGGCCAGGAATACTACTGCGTCCGCAAAGTTTCGGAAGACGAAGGGCAACGCATCCATTATGAGCCGCGCGAGCTGAGAGACCGCTTTGGAAACGACGACAACGTGGCGGGCTACCTGTATTTCAGCAGCAACAATCCCTGGCCGGGCGATCAGCTTGACCAATTGCTGGACCGGCTTCCGGATGACTGGGTGGAAGAGCACCGAGGTCAGCAGCGTGTGAAGCCGAGCCGCCAGAAGGATCTCCCTCAGCCTGTTCGGGTCGGGCCGGATGGAGTGGAGGGCACTGAGGGGCGGGACGGCTACTTCGTCACCGCCCCGTTCCGTTTCTGCCTGAATTGTGGCGTAGCGTATAACTTTCTGCAGACGTCTGACTTCGGTAAATTGACTGCCCTCGGTTCCGAGGGCCGTAGCACGGCGACCACCATCCTGAGCCTGTCGGCCATTCGGGGTTTGAAGGCCAGCGACCTGGACCCGCAGGCGCATAAGCTGCTCAGCTTCACCGACAATCGCCAGGACGCCTCGCTCCAAGCGGGACATTTCAACGACTTTGTCGAGGTAAGCCTGCTGCGCGGCGCGCTGTTCGCCGCGGTCCGAGCTGCCGGAGAGTCTGGCTTGCGGCACGAGGAACTGACCCAGCGCGTCTTCGAGGCGCTCAGGCTGCCGGTGGAAATGTACGCTAGCAACCCCAGTGCCAAGTTTCAGGCTCTGGCAGAAACGCAGCGGGCCTTGCGAAATGTCCTTGGTTATCGCCTTTACCGTGACCTCAAGCGTGGATGGCGCGTCACCGCACCGAATCTGGAACAGTGCGGCCTGCTGGAAATCCGCTATCTTTCCCTGGAAGAGGTCTGCAAGGCCCCAGACGTTTGGAGTAACTGTCACCCAGTATTGCAACAAGCCAGTGCCGAGACCCGCCAGCGTGTGGCCCGTGTCCTTCTCGACTTCATGCGGCGGGAGCTGGCGATAAAGGTCGATTATCTCGACCCGACCTACCAAGAGAACCTCCTGCAGCAAAGCAGCCAGCGGCTGATCGAGCCTTGGGCCATCGACGAGAACGAATCGTCGGACATGGAACACGCCGCCGTCCTTTTCCCACGACCCCGGCAAGGCAAGGATGACTACGGCGGCAACGTCTATTTGACGGCACGCGGCGGATTCGGCCAATACCTCGGCCGGAGAAGCACCTTCCGAAAGACGCCGGGCCGCTTGACCCTGGACGACCGGCAGCAGATCATCCGCGACCTATTGCGTGCATTGCAAATCGGCGGTCTAGTCGAGGCTGTCGTTCCGGCTCGTGGCAACGACGACGTGCCTGGCTACCAGGTCCCCGCCTCGACCCTGCTCTGGGTCGCTGGAGATGGAACGCGTCCCCTCCACGATCCCATCCGCGTGCCACGATTACCCTCCACCGGAAGTCGGACAAACCGGTTCTTCGTGGATTTCTACAAGAACGTGGCCGCCTCGCTGCACGGGCTGGAGGCCCGTGAGCACACTGCCCAAGTTCCCTACGAGAAGCGGCTCGATCGGGAGGACCGTTTCCGTAAGGGGCTTTTGCCGGTCCTGTACTGCTCGCCGACGATGGAACTGGGCATTGACATCTCCGACCTGAACGTTGTCAACCTGCGTAACATTCCGCCGACGCCCGCCAACTACGCTCAGCGCAGCGGTCGGGCCGGGCGGAGCGGCCAACCTGCGTTAGTGATCTCCTACTGTTCAACGGGCAGTTCCCACGATCAGTATTTCTTTCGCCGCCCGGAACGCATGGTCTGTGGGGCAGTTACGCCTCCGCGCCTGGACCTCGCCAATGAGGACATGATCCGCGCGCACGTCCAAGCGATATGGCTGGCCGAAACCGGCCTGAGCCTGGGCAAATCCCTCAGCGACCTGCTCGACCTGAGAGGTGTCGAACCGACACTCGAGCTGTTGCCCAGCGTCCGCAGTGCTGTCGAATCCCCGGAGGCGCGCCGGCGGGCTAAGGCCCGAGCCGAGCGCGTGCTGGCCTCCCTCGAAGAGGAATTGCACCAGGGCGGTTGGTACACCCCCGGCTGGCTGGACGAAGTGCTCAGCCAAGTAGTACGGCAATTCGATCAGGCGTGCGAACGCTGGCGAGGGCTATACCGCTCCGCCTTGACCCAGGCGACAGCGCAGGACCGCATCATCCGTGACGCCTCCCGGCCGCTGGCCGACAAGCAGCAGGCCGAGCGCCTGCGGCGCGAAGCCGAGGCACAGCTCAAGCTTTTGACAGAAACCGAAGACTTCGCCCAGAGCGACTTCTACAGCTACCGCTACTTCGCCAGCGAGGGCTTTTTGCCGGGCTACAGCTTTCCGCGTCTGCCGCTGTCGGCCTTCATCCCAGCCCGCCGCACTCGGCAACGCGAGGAGTACCTGTCCCGCCCACGCTTCCTCGCCATTTCCGAATTCGGTCCGCGAGCGATTGTTTACCATGAAGGCTCACGATACATCATTAACCAAGTTATTCTGCCGGTGCAGGACGAGGATCTGCTCACTACTCAGGCCAAGCAGTGCGACCAGTGCGGCTACTTGCATCCGATTCCCGAATGTCTTGGCCCGGATTTGTGCCAGCGATGCGGCAGCGCGCTGCCGCCGCCGTTACGACCGCTCCTCCGCCTGCAAAACGTAGCGACCAAGCGGCGCGACAGGATCAACTGCGACGAGGAAGAGCGGCTTCGCCTCGGCTACGACATCCGCACCGGCATCCGCCTGGCCGAACAAGGTGGCATGCCTGTTCAGCGCAATGCACGCCTGATGCAGAGGGCCGACCTCCTGGCCACGCTAACGTACGGCAGGGCCGCCACCCTCTGGCGAATCAATTTGGGCTGGTCCCGTCGCCACAATAAGTTCCAGTTCGGCTTCGTTCTCGACAAAGAGCGGGGCTTCTGGTCGCGCAATGAGCAGAACGAAGACGACCTCGAAGACCCCTTGTCGCCTCGCACGGAGCGGGTGATCCCTTACGTCGAGGACCACCGTAACTGCCTGCTTTTTGAACCGGTCAGGCCGCTCGATCTCGACTGCATGGTCTCCTTGCAGGCCGCTTTGAAGAACGCCATCCAGGTCCAGTACCAACTTGAGGAGAACGAGCTGGCCACCGAGCTGCTGCCCAATGAAGATCGGCCACGTCTCCTGCTCTTGTACGAGTCTGCCGAGGGCGGGGCCGGTGTGCTGCGCCGGCTGCTCGACGATGCTGATGCCTTCGCCCAAGTCGCCCGTCGAGCTTTGGAGATCTGCCACTTCGACCCCGACACCGGAGAAGACCGACGCCGTGCAGAGCAGGCCCGTGAGGATTGCGAAGCTGCCTGTTACGACTGCCTGATGCACTACGGCAACCAACCGGTGCATCGCCGCCTGGATCGCCAGAAAATCCGCGACCTGCTGCTTCGGCTTGCCCAGGCCCGCGCGCAAACCGCCCCGGGCGGCCAGACCCGCGCCGAACACCTCGCCATGCTCGAGGGCTTGGCTGGCTCAGAGTTGGAGCGGCGCTGGCTGAGGCTTCTGGAAGCACACAACCTTCGCCTTCCCAGCCACGCTCAACATCGGATCGAAGGATGCCAGACGCGCCCTGATTTCTTTTACCAGGAGTATCAGGCGGCGATCTACATCGATGGACCTCCCCACGACTACCCCGAACGAGCACAACGCGACCTGATGAAGACCGAGTGCATGGAAGACGCTGGTTACACGGTCATCCGCTTCCACCATCAGGATGACTGGGAGAACATCCTGGCCCGTTACCCCCACATTTTCGGGAAGAAGACATGAGTTTTGCTGTCGGTTCGTTAGTGCGGGCTCGCGGCCGCGATTGGGTTGTCCTGCCCGAATCAAAAGACGACCTGATCATCGTTCGCCCTCTGGGCGGAGGAGAAGATGAAACAGCGGGCATTTACTTGCCCCTGGAACGTGTTGAGGCAGCCTCGTTCCCTCTGCCCGATCCCTCCCAACTCGGCGACTACCGCTCTTGTCGGTTGCTGCGGGATGCCTTGCGCCTGGGCTTTCGCTCCAGTGCCGGGCCGTTCCGCTGCTTTGGTCACTTGGCGTTCGAGCCGCGACCGTATCAACTCGTTCCACTGCTCATGGCCCTCAAGCTCGACCCGGTGCGCATCCTGATCGCTGACGACGTCGGCATCGGCAAGACCATCGAGGCCGCCCTGATCGTGCGGGAGTTGATCGACCGCGGCGAAGTGAACCGCTTTGCCATCCTCTGTCCGCCACAGATTGCCGAACAGTGGCAGACGGAGCTGAGCAGCAAGTTCCACCTCGACGCCGAATTGGTCCTGCCGGGCACCGTCACGCGGCTGGAGCGAGCCTGCCGCCTGGGCCAGTCGATCTTTGAACGTCACCCTTACGTCATCGTCTCGACCGACTTCATCAAGTCTGATCGCCGCCGCGACGACTTCCTCCGGGCCTGTCCCGAGCTGGTCATCGTGGATGAGGCGCACACTTGCCTTGGGGCTGAGGACGGCCGGGGCAGCCGACACCAACGGTATCAACTCGTGAAAGGTCTGGCTGCCGACTCGGACCGACATCTGATTCTGGTGACGGCCACGCCCCACAGTGGCAAGGAGGAGAACTTCCGCGCCCTGCTCACCCTACTCGACCGGGACTTCGGCAACCTGCCGGATGACTTGAGCGGCCCGGCCAACCAGCACCATCGCCGTCGGCTGGCAGCCCATTTCGTCCAACGCCGGCGTGGTGACATTCGCCACTACATGCAGGCCGACACCCCCTTCCCCGAACGCGAAGAGGCCGAGGAAACCTACAAACTTTCCCCTGAGTACAAGCAGCTTTTTCAAAAGGTCCTGGAGTATGCACGCGAGACGGTGACGGACCCGGCAGCAACAGTCACGGCCCAGCGGCAGCGTGTCCGCTGGTGGTCGGCCTTGGCCTTGCTCCGGTCGATGGCCTCCAGTCCCGCGGCTGCTGCTGCGACGCTCCGCACCCGCGCCGCCACTGCCGACACGGATTCGCCCGAGGAGGCCGACGCCCTCGGCCGCCGCACGGTGCTCGATCTCGTCGAAGAGGAATCCAGCGAGGCGATGGACCTGGCACCCGGCAGCGATCCGGGCGAGGATGCCGACGATGCCGGTCCCGTCCGCTCTCGTCTCCTGGCAATGGCCCGTGAGGCCGACGCCCTCCAGGGCCGCAAGGATGCCAAACTCCAGAAAGTCATCCCCATCGTCGAGGGACTGATCCGCGACGGCTTTCAGCCCATCCTCTTCTGCCGCTTCATCCCCACTGCCGAATACGTCGCCTCCGCCTTGCGCGAGAGGCTCAAAGGCGTCGAAGTCGTGGCCATCACCGGCAACTTGCCCCCGGTCGTGCGCGAAGAGCGGGTGGCGCAACTGGCACAGGCCGAAAAACGTGTCCTGGTCTGCACCGACTGCCTGAGCGAAGGAATCAATCTTCAGCAACATTTCAATGCCGTCATCCACTACGACCTCTCGTGGAACCCCACCCGGCATGAACAGCGCGAGGGCCGCGTGGACCGCTATGGCCAGCCCAGCCCGAACGTGCGAACCCTGACCTACTACGGCACGGACAACCAGATCGACGGCGTCGTTCTCGACGTCCTGCTCCGCAAGCACCGCGCCATCCGCAATTCGCTGGGGATCTCCGTACCATTGCCGATGGATAGCGAGCAGGTCATCCAGGCCGTCTTTGAGGGCATGTTGCTTCGCGGCCGAAAGGCGGTCCAACCGCAGTTGTTTGAAGAGTACCTCAGTGAGGTGGAAGGGAACGAACTGCGTCGCACCTGGGAAGCTTCTGCCGAGCGGGAGAAGCGCTCGCGGACGATGTTCGCCCAGGAGACGATCAAGGTGGACGAAGTGGTCCGGGAGGTGGAAGCTGCCCGGGCCGCTGTCGGTTCCGGCGTCGATGTGGCCGCATTCACCCGCACCGCGCTTGCTGCCTACGGGGCAAGCGTCAGCGGCACCGACCCGATTCGCGTTGATCTTTCCGAAGCTCCTCGCTCCTTGCGCGATACGCTCGGAGCGCCCATCCGTTTCTCGGCTCGGTTCGAGCTGCCGGTTTCTTCAGGCCAGCTTCTGTTGACACGAACACACCCCCTGGTGGAACGGCTGGCGAATTACGTCCTGAACACGGCCCTCGATCCACACTTGGAAAGTGTGGCCCGGCGTTGCGGCGTCATCCGCACCAGCAAGGTCGGACGGCGCACCACGCTGTTGTTGCTCCGCCTGCGCTTCCACATCATTACCCGCTACGGCGAGCAGGAGCGCCCGTTGCTCGCCGAAGACTCGCAATTGCTGGCCTTCGCGGGGTCGCCACAGAACGCGGAATGGCTGGCCGCCGACCAGGCCGAGGCGCTGCTTCTGGCCGAACCCGAAGCCAATGTCACGCCCGACCAGGCGGCCCATTTCCTGCGAGTCGTCCTGGACGGTCTTGACGTGTTGCGCCCTCACCTCGAACAACATGCCCGCCAGCGGGGCGAGGAACTCCTGGAAGCCCACCGGCGCGTCCGCGCCGCCAGCCGCACCAAGGGCGTCAGCCACCGCGTCGAGCCGCAACTGCCTCCCGACGTACTCGGCATCTTTGTTCACTTGCCAAAGGGTTGAGGATTTCAGGAGTCTGCTGTGCCGACATCGTCCTTTGACCGCTTTCCCACGCTCCGCACCGAAGGGGCCATCCTCCCGGCCGACCTGCTTCTGCGGATCGCCGCCGGCGATAATGACCTCCCCGGCCTGAACCCGACCTCCTACCACCTGCTCCAGGACGAAAAGCTCAACGAAGCCACCAACCGCGCCTGGAACCGGCTTCAGAGTGCCTGGGCCTCCTTCCGCGCCGCCTGGGACAAACTCGCCCCGACCGAATCGGGCACCACAGTGACCCGCGAACGCTGGCTGCTTCCCCTCTTTCAGGAACTGGGCTACGGCCGATTGCAATCCCTGAAGGTCCCTTTCGTCATCGGGGGAAAAGCCTACCCCATCTCCCATGCCTGGCACCATGTCCCCATCCATCTCGTCGGCTGCCGCGCTGACCTCGACAAGCGGACGACCGGCAGTCCCAGCCCGCACAGCCTCGTGCAAGAATTCCTCAACCGCTCCGAGGAGTACCTGTGGGGCTTGCTCAGCAACGGCCTCAAGCTCCGCATCCTCCGCGACAACATCCGCCTGACCCGGCAGGCTTATGTCGAGTTCGACCTTCAGGCGATGTTCGACGGCCAGCTCTATGCGGACTTCGCCCTGCTGTGGCGGCTGTGTCATCAGTCGCGTGTCGAAGCGGAAATACCTGAAGAATGCTGGCTGGAGCAATGGTCCAGGCTCGCTCGGCAGCAAGGTTTGCGCGTCCTGGACCAGTTTCGCACCGGCGTCGAGCAGGCCATCGCCCGGCTGGGCAGCGGCTTCCTGTCCTGTCCTGCCAACCAGACCCTCCGCGACCGCCTCCGCTCCGGCCGCCTCAACCCCCAGGACTACTACCGCCAACTGCTCCGGCTGGTCTATCGCCTGCTGTTTCTCTTCGTCGCCGAAGACCGCGAACTCCTCCTCGATCCCCAGGCCAGCGAGGCCGCCCGAGAACGCTACCAGCGCTTCTATTCGACCAGCCGACTGCGCCGCCTGGCGGAACGCCTCCGCGGCACCCAACATACTGACCTGTATCAAATGCTCACGTTGATCATGGACCGGCTGGGCAACGGCGGCTGTCCCGAACTCGGACTGCCGGCCCTGGGCAGCTTCTTGCTCTCTCCGAACGCCATCCCCGACCTGCACGGCTGCCAGCTTGCCAATGCCGACCTGCTCGAAGCCATCCGCGCCCTGGCCTTGACCAGCGATGGCGACGTGCTGCGCACCGTGGACTATCGCAACCTCGGCTCTGAAGAACTGGGCAGCGTCTATGAGTCACTCCTGGAGCTGCATCCTGTCCTCAACAGCGAAGCTGGCACCTTCACCCTGCACACCGCCAGCGGACACGAACGCAAAACCACCGGCAGCTACTTCAGCCCCGCCAGCCTCATCAACTGCCTGCTCGACTCCGCCCTCGACCCGGTGCTGGACGAAGCTGCCCGAAAGCCCGACGCCGAGGCCGCGATCCTCGCCCTCGAGGTCTGCGACCCGGCGTGCGGCAGCGGCCATTTCCTCATCGCCGCCGCTCATCGCATGGCCAAACGCCTCGCCTCCATCCGCACCGGCGAGGACGAACCCTCACCCGCCGCCTTCGCCACGCCCTCCGCGACATCATCGGACGCTGCCTGTACGGCGTGGATCTCAACCCCATGGCCGTCGAACTCTGCAAGGTCGCCCTCTGGATGGAAGCCCTCGTCCCCGGCAAGCCCCTTTCCTTCCTCGACCACCACATCCAGTGCGGCAACAGCCTCCTCGGCGCGACCCCGGCCCTGCTCGCCCAGGGCATTCCCGACGAAGCTTTCCAACCCCTTGAAGGAGACGACAAGACGCTGTGCACCGCCCTGAAGAAGCGGAACAAAAAGGAGCGGTCGGATCACGAGCAGGGCCAGCTCCGCTTCCCCTGGGAACAACTCGGCAATCTCGCCGCCGCCATGGCCGAACTCGACGCGCTGCCCAGCGACAGCCTAGCTCACATCCGCTCCAAGGAGCAACGCTACGCCGAGCTGGTCTCCGAAACGAGCTACCGCTCCTCCGGCCGCTTCCTCGCGGACCTCTGGTGTGCCGCTTTCGTCTGGAAAAAAACCAGACAGTTCGATGACGCCGTCACGGAAGACCTCTTCCGCCGCGTCGAACGCCATCCCCACGACGTCGCCCCCTGGATGTACGACGAAATCCGCCGACTCGCCCAGCAGTACCAGTTCTTCCACTGGCACCTGGCCTTCCCTGACGTCTTCCGACCTGTGATAGGAGCGTGGAAGGCGGAGGAGTCGGGAATCGGGAGGCGGGAGTCGGAAGCCTTGTGCCCACTCCCCGCTCCCCATTCCCCACTCCCCACCCCCCACTCCCCCCACTGTACCGGCGGCTTCGACTTTGTGCTGGGCAATCCGCCGTGGGAACGCATCAAGCTCCAGGAACAGGAATGGTTCGCCCAGCGCCGACCAGACATCGCCAAGGCACGCAACGCAGCCGAACGCCGCAAACTCATCGCCCAACTGGCCGAACAAGACCCGGCCCTGTACCGGGCGTTCCTCGAAGACCGCCGACAGGCCGAAGGCGAAAGCCACTTCGTCCGCAACTCCGGCCGCTATCCCCTCTGCGGTCGCGGCGATGTCAATACCTACATGCTCTTTGCTGAACTCAACCGCGCGCTCATCAACCCCACTGGCCGCGTCGGCTGCATCGTCCCGTCCGGCATCGCCACCGACGACACCACCAAGCTGTTCTTTCAGGACCTGGTGGACCAACGCTCCCTCGTCAGCCTCTACGACTTCGAGAATCGGGACGCGATTTTCCCCGGCGTTCACCGCAGCTACAAGTTCTGCCTGCTGACGCTGACCGGCCCAGCCCGGCCGCAGAACCAAGGGGCGGAGTTCGCGTTCTTCCTGCACAACACCGAACAACTGACCGATCCCGAGCGGCGGTTCACACTCTCTGCCGAGGACATTGCTTTGGTCAACCCCAACACCCGCACCTGTCCGATTTTCCGTACCCGCCGCGATGCCGAACTGACCAAGGCCATCTACCGCTGCGTGCCCGTGCTGGTGCGGGAGGGAGTCGGGAGTGGGGAGTCGGGAGTTAAGGCGGGGGAGTCGGGAATCGGGAATCGGGAGTCGAAAGCCTTGTCCCCACTGCCCATTCCCCACTCCCCACTCCCCACTGCCCACTGCCCACTCCCCACTCCCCATTCCCCCTCCAACCCCTGGGGCGTGAAGTTCCTGGCGATGTTCCATATGGCCAACGACTCGCACCTGTTCCGCACGCGGGAGCAGTTGGAGAAGGACGGCTGGCAGTTGGACGGGAATGTCTTCCGCCAAGGCGGGCGCGAGTACCTGCCGCTGTACGAAGCGAAGATGCTGCACCAGTTCGATCACCGCTGGGCGACGTATGAGGGGGGAGTGGGGAGTCGGGAGTCGGGAGAGGGGGTGCGGGAAGGCACCGCGCAAGAGAAACGCGATCCGCAGTTTCAGGTGCAACCGCGGTACTGGGTGCCCGCGGCCGAAGTCGAAGCCCGCCTGGAGGACAAATGGGATCGCCCCTGGCTCCTCGGCTGGCGCGACATCACCAACACCACCAACGAACGCACCGTCATCGCCAGCCTCCTGCCGCGTGTGGGCGTGGGGAACAAAGTGCCTTTGATGTTAATAGCTGATACTCACACAGGTTGCGCAGGTTGCCTTTTAGCAAATCTTTCTGCGTTTGTTTATGACTATGTATCGCGTCAAAAAATGGGCGGGTCATCACTCAACTTCTTCATCTACAAGCAACTCCCCGTTCTTCCGCCCGAAACCTACGCTCAGCCGTGCCCCTGGGAACGGGGAGTGGCGGTCAGCCCGACTCCCGAGTCCCGACTCCCCACTCCCGACTCACTCTCCTCCTGGCTGCTGCCGCGGGTCCTGGAGCTGCTCTACACCGCCTGGGACATGCAGCCGTTCGCGGAGGATTGCGGCTACGCCGGCCCGCCGTTCCGCTGGGATCCCGAGCGACGTTTCCTGCTGCGGTGCGAACTCGACGCGGCGTTTTTCCACCTCTACGGCATCAGCCGGGACGACGCGGCCTACATCCTGGACACCTTCCCCATCGTTCGCCGCAAGGACGAAGAGCAGTACGGCGAGTACCGCACGAAGCGAGTCATCCTGGAGATTTACGAGGCGATGGCGGAAGCGAGCCGCACGGGCCGGCCGTACCAGTCGCGCCTCGCTCCCCCACCGGCCGAGCCGCGGCTGGCCCACCCGCCGCGATCAACCTGACCGTCACCCAGCAACTCGAGGAAAAGCCTGGGCCGCAAGCTCCGCGACCTGGACTACCGCACGACCGACCCGATGCAGCAGGATGTTCGGTTCACCCTCAGGTCCGTAGAACATCACCCGACATCGCCCGCCCGAACCCCGCCGCGAGTGCCGCGATGAGGCACCAAGTCTCTCCTTTGTTCTGTTCCCTGCTGGTCTCGCTCGTTCTGCTTGTTGGGCCGGCGTGGGGCGACGGCAACTTGCTCCGCAACGGCGACTTTCAGGACGATTGGCTGACGTTGCTGCCGGAGCTGAAGAACCACCACTGGAATTACACGACCGAGGTGTACAACCGCCGGGATTACAACCCGGACGGCTGGCGGCTGAGCGGAACCTGGCGCTGGCTGGACGCCGACCAACCGCGCGGCCGACGCCGCCTAACTCTCGCCTCGCCGTCGCGCGCCGTGCAGTCGGTCAACTGGGTGACCATCAACAACCCTTCCAAACTGGAAGGCTGGCCCGACGCAGGGGGCTATCCGGCGGCGGAAGCGGTCCGCAGCAAAAACCCCCTCGCCTTGGTCAGCGACCTGACGTTCCGCGTCCGACTGAGTGCCGATAATCTCCCAGCTCAGGCGGCGACCGTCATCGTCGCCTGGAATGGCGCGTCGCCGGTGGATGATCCGCTCGGCACGAAGCGAATCGTAGCAGCTTCTGCTCCTGTGCCGGCTGGAACGTATCGCGACCAGTGGATTGAGGTAAAGCTCCCGGCGAGTGCCTGGCTTGAGACAGCCCGCAAGGACCCCGCTTTCGCTTCGCAAGGCGCCCTAATCCCGATGGGCGCAACCTGTGAAATCGCCGTGGCCGACAAGCATAGCGGCTCGATCGAATTGCACGAGGCGACCCTGGAAATCCCCGCCCGCACTGGCAATCTTCTCCCGAACGGCGGCTTCGAGGAACTCCGCGACGGACGCCCGTCCGGCTGGTCCGGACCCAGGAAGTACCGCTCTTTTCCCCCGGGCATTTATTACATCTTCAATACCTGGCATAACAGCAATTCGGATAATCGCGGCTCCGTCGCCGTCGATTCGCTCATCCCCCATCGCGGCCGAAACAGCCTGCGGATGGTCGTCCCGAGCGGAGATGAAGTCTGCGTGGTCAGCGATCCAGTCCCCCTGGGCTTGCCCGAGGCCCAATTCATCGAGGTGCGCGCCTGGATCAAGACCGACCGCCTCTGCATGATGCAGATCGACGCCGAGGACGAGATCGGCCGCCGACTCGACGGTTTCAACTTCATCCACAAAAATCCACTCTCGATCGGGACCAACGACTGGCGACTGGTGCGTCAGGTTTTCCGGCCGACGGAGGCGTTGAAGTCGATCCGAGTGAAGCTGTGCGCCCGCGGGATGAACGGCTACACCCTGGACGACACCGGCCATCAGCCGCAGCAGAACGCCGCGGGCGTCATCTGGTGGGACGACGTCGCCGTGTATCTGATCCCGAACGCCCCCGACGACCCGCCGCGCGGGAGGCCGGTGAACGAACCGGATTCTCGTGCCGGTCCGCGTCTGGAACACGTCGATCTTGGCGAAGTCCTGCTCGGCCGCAATGAACTGACTGCGGAACTGGTCAATCCAGGGCCAGATGGTTCCTTCCGCGTTGCTCTCGACGTTGCGGACGGCGACGATGTCCGCTCCTCCCAGACGGGCACGTTGACGGTCCGCCGCGGGGAACGCGTCCGTGTCGCCGTGCCGTACACCCTGAGCCAGCCGGACGTCCCGTACTCGCGCCGTCCCGCCCGCTTGCGACTTGTGGACGCCGACGGCCGCACCCTGGCCTCTTCGGACTTCGACTTGTCCACCTGGACCGTCCCGATCGACCTCGAACTCGGTGCCCTGTATCTGCGCCCGAACCAAAAACAATTCGTCCGCGTCACTCTGGGGCTGACAGCAGCCGAGATGGCTCGGGTTCAGGCGCTCCGGGTCGAAGTCCTTCGCCGAGGAACGGGCGAATCGCTCCACGCGCTGACCCTCCCGGCGACGCTTGCCGCGATCGAACGACAACGGACGAAGATCCCTGACGGCCTGCGCGACGATTTCCGCAATCTGCTCCTGAAGGATCTCGACGTCGCGTTTCTCCCCGTTCAGCCCTTCCATGACCCGCAGCGGAACTGGCTGGTTCGCGTCACGACCATCGACGTCGATGGCAAGCCAGGCTGGAGCATGACCTCGCCCCCGTTTTGCCGACTGGCCCATGATGAACCGCAGCCGCCGATCCAATCGGTCCGGATCAACGCCGACGGCGACTTCCTCATCAACGACAAACCGTGGATCCCCTGGGGCGTCACCTACGGGCACAACCCTGTCTACGACGGGCCAGCGGAAGCCGACAAATACCATGACTTGGCGAACCTCTCTGCCTGGAGCCTTTATGACCGCCACGGGGGCAACTTGGGCGAACGGTCGCTGTGGGACGGCAACTGCCTGCGCCTGGTCGAAGGGCCGAAGATCGGCCGGGAGCAGCTCGAAGCCATGTGGAAGAAGAACCTCTACGCCTCCACCGTGTTTCTGCCGCCCCGGGCGCACGGTCCCTGGCCGAAGGACCTGCTCGATTACCTGCGAACGGCCCCGATGGTCGCTTCGGTCTCGCGCGGTCCGGAAGAGGCCTTCGGCTATTTCACCCCCCTGTCTCAGAACCAGATCGACGACCTGAAGTCGGAAGTTGAGGAGCTGCGCCGGGCTACGAACAAGCCGGTCATGGTCGGGCACGGCGGCTACTGGAATCGTCTGGAGTTTGAACGCGTCCCCTTCTTTGACATTTATGATCCTGAGACTGAGCCGCTCTACCCCGCGCCGCTGCACACCGACATGAAGCCGCTCTTCGCAGGGAAAGGCAAAGTGGTCTGGCTTCGGCCGCAGATGTACGAAAGCGTCCCGTACGAGCGTTGGCGCTACCATGTCTACGTCGAGTTGATTCGCGGCGCTCGTGGCTGGCAGGTCGCGCACGGGCCCGGGGACGCTTCGACATTCCGCGGGCTGCATGCCGAATTGAAACGCTTGCAGCCGGCGCTGTATTCCAAGGAGCGGCCGCCAGACGTCACCATCCAGCCGCCACTGGAACACCTGGTGCGCCGTCAGGCCGACTCGGTGCTGATCATCGCCGCCAGTACGCACGGCATGAGCTTCGGCCAGTGGCGGCCTGCCGGCCTCGTGGACGGCAAAGCCGCCCGAGTGACAGCCGATCCCTCTGTCGTTCGCGCAGAATCAGACGGCTCCCACGCAGCCAGCGACGCGAACCTGCAACTCCTTGTTCCCCACGGCATCCAGTACCTCATCGAGCCGAAAGCCTGGCCCGCCGGCAGCAAACTGGTCACTTGGATCAAGCTCGACCCGAAAGCGCAGCCCAGAAGCCTTTTGGCCCTGGTCAAGGCCGACGGACGGTGGACCCACGCCGCCTCCTGGGGGCCCAATCCGCTGCCCTTGATCCGGTCAAACAATCGCCTGGCCCTCTGGTTCCTGCGGACGTTTTACCGCCACGCTCCGGGATTCCTCGGTTGGGGAGAAGCAGCGCCTCCGTATGCCCTCGCCTATCTGCCCGCCGAGGCCGCCGACATGGGCGATCCGCCCACGGCCGGGGATTGGGTCAAACTGGAAGTCCCCCTCCAGACATTGCACGCCTCCGGCAAGCTGCTCGACGGGGTGGCTTTCGCCCACCACGGCGGACGGGTTTGGTGGTCGGACACCGCGTTAGTAAGCTCCGACGGCAAAGAGGAAATCGTCTTCGGCGTCCATGAGGATCGACCGGCTCCCGAGACGCTGGCCGCGGTCCGCATCCAGGTCGCCGGCCTGAAAAAGGGAACCCGAGTGCGTGTCCTGTTTGAGGATCGCCAGATCATCGCCGAAGATGGCTATTTCGTCGACGACTTCCGCGGCGTCGATCTGTATCAGCGTTACGGGGGAGAGCGAAGCGGATACGGCAACGCTCCCGTCGCCCTGCATATTTACGAAGTGCCCGTCCGCTGAGCCGGCGCTCGTCGTGACTCAAGGGAACTATTCGACCACCGCCCGCTCGGGATAAGGCAGGCCGCTGATCTTGCCTGGGCAGGTTCTGCTTCAGGGCGGCCAGCGGCAGCTCAATGGCCTTTTCACACTGGAGGTCGCGGCCGGCGATCCAGTCTTTGAGCCAGATCTCGACGTCGCAGTCCGGTGGGACACCGACGTTTTCCACGGTGAAACCTTTTTCGGGTGCCCAGAAGGAAATGTTCGGAGCGGTCAGGTTGCCACAGTCCTTTAACATCGGGTAGCTGGACACGACGACCAAGCCGCCCCAGGTGTGCTTGCCGACCAGCAGGCCGACCTTGAACTTGCGAAAGATCCAGGTGACGAAGGCAGAACGCTTCGACCACCTGCCGCTGATTCTGACCTTGGCCTATATGGTACTGGTGGGTTCAAGACATCGTTGCGGCACCCACCCCAAGTTCCGCGCACTGATCGAGCAGTACTAGGCCGATGGACCGTAACGCCTTGAGCATCGGCCGGGGAATGCTTGCTGTTTGCGAAGTCTCGCCCATGCAAGCCTTTACCGCCCCGTGCCCCGCTTCCCGAACGGTTCAACCAAAATGGGAATGAGGCAGCATCGAACCTTGGCCGAAGCTGTTTCTGTCGCTCCGCAACACACGGACAAAGGAACTAGCCCGGACGTTCCCCCGCCACGTCGCCACAGCCCGGCTGAGCCAAACCAAGGAAATCGTGGATCGAAACCAACGGTGGGACGGGATATCCTACCGAAATGCCTTGTTTTCCGGAGGATTTCGCAAAGTGCCATATAGTGAACATGCGATCATTGGGCTGTGAGGGATTCGAACCCCCGACCTCACGGGTGTGATCCGTGCGCTCTAGCCAGCTGAGCTAACAGCCCTGTAGCTGCCGGTTTCCCCGATGCCACCTTAGTAGCGGGCCTTGCCCTCGCTGTCAACGGGTTGTTCCTCGAACTTCGGGCCGCTGGCACCGACCCGTTGCGGCGGTCGCGGCGGTTCCGGAGCCTGGTAACCCTGTCCGCCGTAGTTGCCGGTCGCCTGCACGTCGATGTCATCCTCGACGCCCTTGATGCCCTTCTTGAACTCGACGATGCCTCGGCCGAGGTAGCGACCCACCTCCGGAAGCCGTCGGCCGAACAGCAGGATGCCCACCACCAGAATGATGATGATTTCCGGCGG
Organism: uncultured Planctomycetota bacterium; assembly: GCA_937944855.1. Classification (GTDB taxonomy): domain Bacteria; phylum Planctomycetota; class Planctomycetia; order Gemmatales; family HRBIN36; genus JANWWR01. Next base: position 27,789 of record CALFAY010000022.1, on the reverse strand, counting down.
TCCCAGGTTGAACAGACCAAAAAGCGGCGTCATGATGATTCTCCTTCGGAGGCTCGCTTACTTGAAAGACTCAGTCGGATGGCTCGTTGTCGGGCGGGAGCTTCGGACGATACCTTGGCACACTGTCAGTATATCCGAACCCGCTCGCCGCGGACAAGAGACGGAACCCCGGCAGCATCCGGCTGATTCCTTCCCCCATGCCGATACGCCCGGATCGGGGGCGCAACATTCTTTCTACGCACCAAACCGCTGTTCTGTGCTTCCGCGCCACCCACTTCGTCGCAATCTACCGAATCTCTGAACCCCTTCCACAACAACGAGTTGTGACACAGGACCGACTCCGTTCCCCATGTCCTTCCATACCGTGCTGGCGCATCGAAAGCAGTCCTGCGCAACAAATGTCGCGCAACATTTTTCGGTGTCTGGGCGGTCACTTCTGCTGCTCTTTCTTGGGCCATTTCTTGGCGTGAGCACCGTTGGGAACCCACCGCCAAGGATTGCGGACGAAAACCTCATCGATCAGATCAAATAAGTCGGGATCGTACTCCCACAACTGCTCCCGCGTCCGAACGTGGTTGTGATTCCCGTTGGGCGGGTCAGCGTGCAGATTGCAGTCGAAATAGCTCTGGACCCCCTCGGCCCAATACTCCTTGTGATCGGTGGCCGCGTAGGTCTGCTTCCACAGCCCCCGGCTCATGGCCTGGTCGTAGATCCGCTTCAGCCGCGCATCAAACTGGCGGTCCAGTGCGGCCAGGCCGACTTCGTGGATGGTGTGGGCGAACTCGTGGACGAGGATGCTCTCGCCGCAATAGCGGTCGTCTTTGTAGCCGAGCAGATTTTCCTCGGCACAGCTGGTGGTGGGAATGTGGGGCGTACCGCCCAGCCCGCGGGCCCGCTTGTCCCAGTACTCCTTGGGACGCAGGCGGCTGTGCTCGGGGATGTCGGTGGTGAGTTCGGTCTTGGCCATCACGGCGACGCGGACCTTGTTTTCCGCCAGGGCCTTGAGGACATCGGGGCGACGGTCGAGCATCCGCAGCACCAGGTCAGCGGCCATGAATAAAGCGTCGTCCGGCACCTTGCCCGAACTGATGATGGGAACGCCCCCGGCGTCAACATACTTGGCGTAGAACGCATCGAGCTTGAGCGTTTCCGGCGGCGGGCTGACGACCGTGCGCTCGGCAGCGGGTCGGCCCTCCGGCTCCCGTCCGCCCAGCAACGTGACAGCGAGTAAGAAACCCACTGGTGCGACGGCAAAAACAACGAACCTCATGGCTTTGATCGCCTCCCCCTCACGGGAACCGAAGACTGCTGCGTCTCTCGACTCAGTCAGGGTAACATCTTTCCGTGCGACGGCTCAAGGTGCGTGTTGGCAATTCGTGGTGAAATGAGAAGATGCTGAAAGCCCAAGTCAGCTTTGCGATTCTTCGAGCGATCCGTCGAGCCGTCTCCTCATTTCCGCATGAAACTGAGCGAAGCGGCCTTGTTCGATGGCATGGCGGATGTCGCTCATGAGCCGCAGGTAGTGAGCGATGTTGTGCAGACTCAACAGGATCGGCCCGAGCATTTCGTCCACGTTGAACAGGTGATGGAGATACGCTCGGGAAAAGCGGCGGCAGGCGGGGCAGGTGCAATCCTCCTCGACGGGACGGGGATCGCGGCGAAAAGCGGCGTTGCGCAGCTTGAGCGGGCCGGAGCGGGTGAAAGCCTGGGCGTTTCGGCCGTTGCGGGTCGGCAGAATACAATCGAACATGTCCACGCCGACGGCCACGGCATCGAGGATGTCGACAGGTCGGCCAACGCCCATGAGGTAGCGAGGTTTGTTTTCCGGCAATAAAGCGGCCGAGGGCTGGAGCACGGCCCGCATCTGTTCCGGCGTCTCGCCGACGCTGAAGCCTCCCAGCGCGTAGCCAGGAAAATCCATTGCAACAAGGGCAGCGGCGCATTCCGCGCGCAGGTCGAGATCGGTCGCTCCCTGCACAATGGCGAAGAGAGCCTGATCGCCTCGCCGATGGGCGTCCCGGCAACGCTCCGCCCAGTGAATGGTGCGTCGCACCGCTTCCCGCAACCGATCCGGCGGCGTGCCGAATGGCGGGCACTCGTCCAGACACATGGCGATGTCGGAACCGAGTTGCTCCTGAATTCGCACGGCCTCTTCCGGCGTCAGTTCGAACAAAGCCCCGTCGATGTGGGAGCGGAACGCGGCCCCGTGGTCGGTGATGGTCCGCGTCGGGGCCAGACTGTAAATCTGGAAGCCGCCGCTGTCGGTGAGGATGGCCCGGGTCCATCCCATGAAGCGATGCAATCCCCCGGCCTCGGCGATGAGATCGGCCCCGGGTCGTAAAGCCAGGTGGTAGGTGTTGCCCAAGAGGATCTGGACGCCGAGGTTTTCCAATTGTTCCGGGGTCAGCCCTTTGACCGTGGCCTGAGTGCCGACGGGCATGAAGACGGGGGTGTCCACGCTGCCGTGCGGGGTGACGAGTCGGCCCCGGCGAGCCGACCCGTCCCGCGCCAGGACCTCGAAGGCGAAGGGCATCTCAATCCCCGCGGAGCTTCAGTCCGTGAGCCGCCAGTTTCTCCCGGACCTCGTTGAGCGAAGTGTGGCCGAAGTTCTTGATTTCCAGCAGTTCATCGGCCGTCCGCTGGATCAGTTCGCCCAGCGTGGTGATGCCGAGCTTGTTCATGCACTTGCGGGCGCGGACGGAGAGGTTGAGATCGGCCACGGGTTTGTTGAGAACGGCCTGCTCCGCTTCGGATAGCTGGGTCTGCGGGCGGAAGCGGTTGTCGTACTTCGCTCCCTCTTCGAGCGCCTGCCCGAGCCGCAGTCCCTTGGCCGCCATCATCTCCTTGATTTCCTGGAGCGAAGTCTCGCCGAAGTTCTTGCTGCTGAGCAACTGCTGCTCGGTGACGCGGGTCAGGTCGCCGAGCGTGCGGATGTTCATCTTGCGGAGACAATTGCGGGCGCGGACGGAAAGCTCAAAGTCCGTGACTGGCGTTTCCAGCACCTGCGAGAACTTGTCGAAGGTCTTGGCCGCTTCCTCGTCGTAGTACATGGTCTGCGACGCGGCGGCGTCCTTGTGAAACAGCCTGGCCCGTTCCTCGTTGGGAATCACGTCCAGGATCCGCTGGTAGATCTTGACCGCCTTGTCGTACTGGCCCTGGTCCTCGTAGAGGATGCCCAGGTTGGTCAAGGCCCCGAGGTGAGCGGGAAGCTGGGCCACGGCCCGTTCGTAGTAGGAGATCGCGTCGGTGTCGTTGCCGTACAAGTCGTTGAAATAGCCGAGATGAAACAGGGCGCCGGAGTGAGTCGGATCCAGTTCGGCGGCGCGCTCGAAGTGGCGGATGGCCTGACTGCGGTCGCCCTCGTCAAGCAACAGACAGGCCAGTTGGAAATGATACTCGCCGCTGTGCGTGCTGAGATCTTCGAGCTTGCCGAGCAGGGCCCGGGCCTGCTTCAGGTGCCCCTGGCGGCGATAGACGGCCACGCGCTGGAGGTTGACCTGGCTGGCCGTGTAGCCGGCCTTCTCGGCCCGGTCGAAGGCTTGCAGGGCCTCGGCGTACTTCTCCAACGACAACAGCGATTTGCCCAGATAGAACAGGGCCAGGGGCGTATCGGCATGGGAGAGATGTTCAGCGGCTTCCTTGATGCGTCCGAGGAAATAGCAGGCGATGCCGAGCTTCAAATGCCACTTCTTGGCCTGGGGCGGGGCAGAGGCGGCCAAGCGGGACTTCATCGCCTCCACAGCCTCGCGCAGGGCCTTGAACTGGCCCTTGCCCTGGGCCAGGCCGTTTCGCAACTGTTGCACTGTTCCGGCGTCGCAATCTTCCTTCTCCAGAAACAGAGCTTTAATGTCGATCTTCAACGCTTCGCCGACCACGACCATGAGACAAATCCCTCCCAGGCATTGAACCAGGCACTCGCCGAAACAGGAAAGGTTTTCCAGCCTTCGGCTTCACTGCTCCTGCGTCGCAAAGGACAACTATAGCGACACGCCAACTTGGAGCAAGGGCGAAATACGATGCAAACGTATAGTTATACTGCTCAAATGTATGGTCCCTTTGCAGCGGACTTGCTCGCTGTTCGATCAAGGCTGATAATCGTTACTAGACCTTCCCTACCACACCGCGGAGCCGTTCACGGAGGGGCCGGACATGGCACGGGGGCGCATCGGGGCGCGACATTTGACGGCATTCCTCGCTTTGACGGCCTTGGCGGCGGGCTGCGGTCCTGAGGAGACGACTTCGCCGGGCATCCTGAACCGACGCTTGGCCTCGTTGGCGGAAGCCCGGCAGCGGGTCAAGACCCGGCTCATGGTACAACAACCTTCGCCGGAGCCGTATGAATCCGAAGTTCCCGAGGGCGTCGAGGCGATCACCTACGAATCGGAGGGCCGTCGGCTCCTGGCCTGGGTGCTGCGTCCGGTTCGGTCGGAGGGATCGGCCCCGGCGGTGCTGTACGGCCATGCTGGCTACGCCCTGTCCCGGGGCGACCTCGAAGTGCCTCGTGCCTTCGCCGATGCGGGCTATGTCGTAATGCTTCCGGCCTGGCGCGGCGAGAACGGCAACCCGGGATACTTCGAAATGTATTACGGCGAAGTGGCGGACGCTCAGGCGGCCCTGGAGCATCTGGCGGGTTTGCCCGGCGTGGATCGGACGCGGCTGTTCGCCGCGGGACACGACGCCGGCGCGACAATCGTGATGTTGCTGGCGATGATCACGCCCCGGCTGCGGGCCGCGGCGGCGTGCGGCGGCATCCCCGACATGCGGGCCATCGTCGAGGAGCAGAGAAAACCCGCTTTCCAGTTCATTCCGTTCGATTGGCGTGACCCGCTGGAGTTGGACCTGCGTTCGCCAGCCCGCCATCTGCGCGATCTGAAGTGCCCGTTGTACCTGTTTTACGGCGAGCGTCAGGACCAGCTCTACTACAGTCAGGCCGCGTCGATGGAAGTGCTGGCGGCGCATCTGGGGAAGATCGTCCGGGTCGTCCAATTCCCGGGCACGGACCATATGACGGCGATCGAAGCCGCCGTCCCTCGGATGCTGCGCTACTTCCAGAGGCATCTGGAAGACGAACAAAGCTCCGGCCCGCCGACTGCGAAGTGAGGGCTTGGCGAGCATGGACGTCAACGACGTCGAGTTCATGCGACAGGCTCTGCACCTCGCGGAAAGGGGACGGGGCCATGTCGAGCCGAATCCGTTGGTCGGAGCTGTTGTCGTCCGAGAGGGCAGAGTCGTCGGTAGCGGCTGGCACCAGCGTTTCGGCGGTCCGCATGCCGAAGTCTTCGCCCTGGAAGAGGCCGGGGAAGCGGCCCGAGGCGGCACGCTGTACGTTACCCTCGAACCGTGCTGCCACTTCGGAAAAACCCCTCCCTGCACCGATGCCATTCTCCGCGCCGGCGTGAAGCGCGTCGTCGCCGCCATGTCCGATCCGTTTCCCGAAGTCCGCGGCAAAGGGATTGCCCTGCTGCGGGAACACGGAATTTCCGTCGAAGTCGGTTGTCTGGCCGACGAGGCCGAGGAATTGAATGCTCCGTATCTGAAACTTGTCCGGACGGGTCGGCCCTATGTGATTGCCAAGTGGGCGATGTCGCTCGACGGCCGCATCGCCACGGTGACAGGCGACGCCCGCTGGATCAGCGGCGAAGAGTCCCGCCGCAAGGTGCATGAGGTGCGGGGCAAAGTGGACGGCATTCTGATCGGCATCGGCACGGCCCTGGCCGATGATCCGCTCCTGACCGCTCGTCCCCACGGTCCGCGAACCGCCTGCCGGATCGTGCTCGACAACCGCCTGCGGCTGCCGCTCAGCAGCCGCCTAGTCCAGACCGCCAAGGAAGTTCCCGTGCTCATTTTCCACGAGCCGCAGGCCGATGCTGCATCGAAGCACCGTTTGGAAGCGGCTGGCTGTGAGTGCGTCTCCCTTCCCACTACGGGCCGTCGAGAGGCCATTGACGCGGTCCTGGATGAACTGGGACGTCGGCGTTTCACCCAGGTGCTTGTCGAAGGCGGGGCCGAGATTCTGGGCAGTTTTTTCGATGCGGGTCAGGTGGACGAAACGATGGTCTTCGTGGCTCCGATCATCATCGGCGGTCGGCCCGCCCTGGGACCTGTGGGCGGACGCGGGGCGGCGACGCTGCACAAGGCCCTGCGCCTGGCCCGCTGGACTGTCGAAGCCAGCGGCGAGGACTGGCTCATTCGGGGACGATTCCGCGCGGCGTCCCTCGACAGCGTTGAGCCACGATCATGAAACAGCGTCCGCCGGCCAGGCCGATTTCTCCACGCCGCTTTTACTGAAAAAACACGAGACAACTCGAATCTCAGCCGGTATTGGTAGGGTTATGTTGCCTATTACCATCAGGAGTTCCCCGCGATGGCCCCATCCTCTCGCCATCCTACCCGGCGCGCCTTCCTGGCGGCGGCTTCGGCATTGCTGGCAGGTCCATTGGCCGTCTCCGCCTGGGCCGACCGGGCATCCCGCAAGCGCGTCCTCCGCATCGCTCATCTGACCGATGTGCATGTGCAGCCGGAACGCAACGCCGCCGCTGGCTTCGCCGCCTGCCTTCACCATGTCCAGAATCAGGCCGTCAAGCCGGACCTGATCCTGTTCGGCGGCGACAACATCATGGATTCCTTCAACCAGACCCGGGAGCGGACGCGGACCCAGTGGGATGTCTGGCATCGAGTGCTGAAGGCCGAGTGCTCGCTGCCGTATCAATCATGCATCGGGAATCACGACGTCTGGGGCTGGGGACCGAATTCGGGAGCCAAGCCGGAAGACGTCGGTTATGGCAAAGCCTGGGCGGTCGAGGAGCTGCGTCTGCCGGGACGGTACTACAGTTTCGACAAGGCCGGTTGGAAGTTTCTCGTCCTCGACAGCACTCAACCCAATCCGAATCGGCACGGCTACGATGGTCGGCTGGACGAGGAACAGTTCGCCTGGCTGACAGCCGAGGTGAAAGCCACGCTGCGGACGACGCCGATCCTGATCCTGTCTCACATCCCGATCCTGGCAGCGTGTGCATTTCTCGACGGCCACAACGAGAAGACCGGCGATTGGGTCGTGCCGGGTTCCTGGATGCACCTCGACGCTCGAAAACTGACGGCCTTGTTCCACCAGCACGGCAACGTCAAGGTCTGCCTGAGCGGACACATGCACCTGGTCGATGCTGTTGTGTATCTGGGCACCACTTACTACTGCAACGGGGCGGTCTGCGGCGGCTGGTGGAAGGGCAAGAACCAGCACTTCGCCGAGGGCTACGCGCTGGTGGACCTGTACGACGACGGAACTTCGACCTGTGAATATGTGACCTACGGGTGGCAAGCCGCACCGGATCAATGACTCGTGAACAGGAGATCGGCGGGGGCGTCAGCCGTCCGAAGGGGGAGGAGCCTGTCTCATGCTCGATCTGACTCGCATCGCGGAAGCGGTTCATTACGAAGGCGGCGTCAGCCGTCGGCTCTTTCTGGCAACGAGTGCGGCCTTGGCCGCCCTGCCCAGTCTGGCCCTGCGCGCCCAGCCGTCGGCTCGCCGGGTCGCCTTTGCCAGCACTCCGTTCACGCTTGGCGTCGCCTCCGGCGATCCCGACGATTCCAGCGTCGTGCTCTGGACCAGGCTCGCTCCCGTGCCGGAAGATCCCGACGGCGGCATGAAGCCGGAGATCTTCGAGGTCGGCTGGGAGATCGCCGAGGACGAGGGCATGAAGCGGATCGTCGGCAGCGGCAAGGCGATGGCCATTCCACAGCTGGGCCACTCGGTCCATGTCGAGGCCGGGGGGCTGAAACCCGACCGCTGGTACTGGTACCGCTTTCACGTCGGCGATGCGGTCAGCCCCGTGGGTCGGACCCGCACCCTTCCACGGCCCGATAGCATCCCCGAGAAGCTCCGCATGGCGTTCGCGTCCTGCCAGCATTATGAGCAGGGCTTGTACACCGCTTATGCGCAGATGGCGAAGGATGACGTCGATCTGGTCTTCCACCTGGGCGACTACATCTACGAAGGTCCGCCGCGGAATAACCTGGTCCGCAAGCATTCCGGGCCGACGCGGACCCGCCTCCGGACGCTGGCCGACTATCGGCTGCGGCACATGCAGTATCGGCACGATCCGCTTTTGCACGGCATGCACGCCGTCTGCCCCTGGTTCGTGACCTGGGACGATCACGAGTTCGAGAACAACTACGCCAACGACATCCAGGAAGAGCAGCGGCCCGGCGTCGAGCCGGAGCATCCCGTCGAGTTCCTCATCCGCCGGGCGTCCGCCTATCAGGTTTACTACGAGATGATGCCGTTGCGTCCCCGGTCGCTGCCACACGGCCCGGACATGCAGCTGTACCGCAAGGCGTCGTTCGGCCGACTCGCGGAGTTCTTCGTCCTCGACACCCGCCAGTACCGCACCGACCAGCCCAACGGCGACGGCGTCAAGCCGCTCAACGAGGCCGCTCTCAATCCCAACAACACCCTCCTGGGCCGCAAGCAGAAAGGCTGGCTCCAAGCGGGACTCATCACTTCGACCGCCGTTTGGAATGTGCTAGCTCAGCAGGTCATGATGGCGATGGTCGAGTTCGACACGCCCTTGCGCAAGGGCTATGCGATGGATCAATGGCCGGGCTATGCCCACGAACGCATGGCCTTGATGCAGTTCATCGCCGACCGCAAGGTGCCCAACCCGATCGTGCTCACCGGCGACATCCACTGCAACTGGGTCAACAATCTCCGCGTGGACGACCGGGTTCACGACGCCCCGGTGGTCGCCACGGAGTTTGTCGGCACCAGCATTTCCAGCGGCGGCAACGGCCCCAAAGAGTTGCCCGAAGGAGCGCAGCGGGTGCTGGTAGCCAATCCGTGCATCCAGTTCTTCAACCGGGAACGGGGCTACGTCCGCTGCACGATCACGCCGACGCTGTGGACCAGCGACTACGTCGTGGTCGAGGACGTGACCCAGTCGGGCGGCAACGTGGTGACGCGGGCTTCCTTCGTGGTCGAGGCCGGCAGACCGGGAGCTAAGCCGGCTTGAGTCGTCGTCTGTGCAGCCAGCGGAACGCTTCGCCGATCCACAGCACCGCCGAAGTGGCGAGCAAAAGCACCAGCCACTCGGTCCAGGGCAGCGGCACCGTGCGGAAGACGCTGCCCAGGAACGTGACCAGCAGGATCTGGCCGCACAGGATCAGCCCCACGATGGCCAGAAACGCCGGGTTGCGGTGAATGCCCGCAAAGGCCGACTTCGTGCCGCCCATGGTCCGCGCGTTAAATAGGTTCCAGAACTGGAGCAGCACGAAGACGCAGAACAGGATCGTGCCGCCGTGGGTCGGCTCATCGACGTCGGCCAGCCAGCCGATGCGCTGGAAGTAGAGCATCAGCCCGATCATGGCGGCCAAGAAGGTCAGCCCCGTGGCCAGGATGTTGAGCAGCATGGGCCGGGTCAGAATGAACGCCTTGGGATCGCGGGGCTTGTTCCGCATCACGTCCCAGTTGGGCCGTTCGGTGGCCAACGCCAAGGCGGCGAACGTGTCCATGATGAGATTGATCCAGAGCATCTGCATGACGGTGAGCGGCAGCTTGACGCCGAGGAACGGCCCGAGCATGGCCAGGCCCAGGGCGGAGAAGTTGATCGTCAATTGGAAAAGCAGGAAGCGCTGGATGTTCTGGTAGAGGGAGCGTCCCCACAGGATGGCGTTGACGATGGAACGGAACGAGTCGTCCAGAAGGATGATGTCGCTGGCCTCCTTGGCGACGGCGGTGCCGGTCTTGCCCATCGCCAGGCCCACGTCGGCGTAGTTGAGGGCCGGGGAATCGTTGACTCCGTCGCCGGTCACGGCCACGACCTGATTCTGCTCCTGGAGCAGCCTCACCAGGCGCATCTTGTCGGCGGGCCGTGCTCGGGCCAGCACCTTCAACCGCAGAGCCACTTGCCGGGCTTCCTCATCGCTGAGCTTGGCGAATTCCGAGCCGAGCCAGACCTCCTCTGGTTTGTCGCCTTCTTCCCACAGGCCGATCTGACGGGCGACTTCGATGCTGGTTTGGATGTTGTCGCCGGTGACGACCTTGACCATGACCCCGGCTTCGCGGCAAGCCTGAATGGCGGGGGGAACTTCGGGACGCACCGGATCGGCGATGGCCACGAAGCCCAGCCAGACCAGATCGCGGGCCAGGTTGTCGAGCCGATCACCGTCGTCAGACGCCGAGGACGCTGCCGCATCGTCCAGGGTTCGGCAGGCCAGGGCCAGGGTCCGCATCCCCTGGGCCTCGAGGCGGTGCAGGCGGTCTTCAATGGCAGCTCGATGGGCGTCCAGGCCGGCCAGGCCGTCGGGAACCGCCAGATACCGGCACCGCTCCAGAACGATTTCCGGCGCTCCCTTGACGTAGAGCGTCATCAGGCCCGTGACGGCGGAACGGCCCAGCGTGGCCATAAACTTCCGCTCGGTGGTGAAGGTCCATTGCCGTGCAATGGAGAACTGACGCCGGAAGCGGAAGTAGTCCTCGTCCAAATCTGCCAGCCACAGCAGCAAAGCCCCTTCGGTGGGATTGCCGAGGGGACGGACGTCGCCGCCGTTGTCGCGGCTGAGGTGGGCCGTCGAATTCGCCGCGACGGCTTCCACGATCGTTGCCCAGGCGTTTCTTCCCGACGGCCGAAGTCCCCGGGCCAGTTCCGGGCAACTCGGAAAATCCACGGCCGCAATCCGCATCTGGTTGCGGGTCAGGGTGCCGGTCTTGTCGCTGCAAATGACCGTGGCGGCACCGATGGTCTCGCAGGCGTGGAGTCGGCGAACGAGATTGTTGCTGGCGGTCATCTGCCTCATACTGTAAGCGAGGCTAAGCGTGACGCTCATGGCGAGGCCTTCGGGCACGGCCACGACGATGATGGTGACGGCGACCATGAAGTAAGTCAGTAATTCCCGACCGGCCTCGGCGGACAACCAGCTCTCCACATCCCAGGACAGCCATCCGGCGGCCAGCCCGAGTGCGACGCCGCTGAGGCCCACGATCACTCCGACTGTCAGCGGCGCGACCCAGCCGCGCAATCCGGATCGCGTCAGCCAGATCGGTCGGGCGTCGCGGCCTGTGACCAGTTCGATGCCGTCGTACACCAGGGGCAGCCAGACTCGGACCAGCCCCACCACGGCAGACAGCCCGAGGACCGCGACGAGATACCAGCCCGCGGAATCGAGGGCCAGACTGCCGGTCCAGGCGCCCCGCGCGATCAGAGCCGTCAAAGTCAGCGTCGCCACGCCCAGACCGACCACGCCGATGAGCTTGCTGAGCTTTTCCAGTTGTCGGGTCAGGGGCGACTCCTCGGCGACGACCTCGGCGGCGGCCCGAGCGGTCCGACCGATCTCCGTGGCATCGCCGACGGCCGTGACGCGGACCAATCCATGCCCGTCGGTGACGACCGTGCCGCGGAAGACTCGGTCAGGCGGATACGCCGTGTCTGGATGCGCCTCATCGCCGCCGGACGAAGGCCCCTTCACCGACGGCTTCGATTCGCCGGTCAGCCGCGATTCGTCGATCTGCAAGCCGATGGCTTCGAGGACTTCTCCGTCAGCCGGGACTTCGTCGCCAAGCTCCAACTGGACCAGGTCGCCGACGACGATCTCGTGGCGAGGCACGGTCGTGAAATGACGGTCGCGCAGGACTTTGACCGGCGTCTCATCGCTGGTGCGGTTGAGGATTTCGAACTCGCGGGCTGCCCGGTATTCGTTGAAAAACGCGATGGTAGTCGCCAGCAGAATGGCGATGACGATTCCCAAACCCTCGGCGAACCGCCCGTCCACCAGCCCGACGCCGAAGGCAAGGACTGCGGCGATCAACAGGATGCGAATGACGGGGTCATCGAATTTTTCCAGCCAGAGCTTCCACCAGGGGTCCCGCTCCGGCGGCGTGAGGACGTTGGCCCCGTGGAGTCGGCGACTGGCCTCGACCTCCGCGGCGGTCAGTCCGCGAAGTGCGGTCATCTGCGTGGCCATGCAGTTCCTTCTCTGCCTCTCATGCCTGATCCAGTCATTATAGGTACGGCATCAGGAACGGCGGGGACCTGCCGAGGCGAGCGACCTTCGATTGCCGCTGTCCGGGCTGCCGTCCGGAAGGGTCTGGTCCAACGCCTGACGAACCGCCTTGCCGAGCTGCTCGGGACGATAGGGCTTGCCCAGGAAGCCAAGAACGTTGCGGATTTCGTGCAGAGCAGGCGGCGTATCGGAGTAGCCGCTGGAAAAGAGCACGCGCACCTGCGGGTTGATGCGCACGAGTTCCTTCAGCACCTCCTGGCCGGACATGCCCGGCATGGTGTAATCGAGGATGACCAGCGCGATGCGGGCGTGCTCCCGGCGGAACAGGGCGATTGCTTCCGGCCCATCGCCCGCCTCCAGGGTGGTGTACCCGAGCCGTTGCAGAATGGTTCGCGCCAACATGCGGACGACGGGTTCGTCGTCCACGATCAAGAGGGTTTCGCCGCTGTGGGCGTTGCCGGCAACAGCCGGGGACAGATGCGGAACGTCCACGACTGGAGTGTCGTCACGCGGCAGCCAGATGGTGAAAACGGTGCCCTTGCCGGGTTCGCTCCAGCAGTCGAGCCAGCCGCGATGCTGTTGCACGATGCCGAGCACCATCGACAGGCCCAAACCGGTGCCGCGGCCCGGTTCCTTGGTGGTGAAAAACGGCTCGAAGATGCGGGAGCGAACGTCGCTGGGCATGCCGATGCCGGTGTCCGCCACCTGGAGACACACAGCCGACCCCGCCTTGGCCCCGACGTACTGCTGCGCCTCCCGAGGAGAAACCTCGACGTTGCGTGTGCGGATGGTGAGCGTACCCCCCTTGGGCATGGCGTCGCAGGCGTTGAGGCACAGGTTCATGACCACCCGTCCCAGTTGGGAAGCATCGGCCCGCACCCGGCCCAGTTGCGGATCCAGCTCGAGGTGGATCCGCAGGTTGGAAGCCAGCTTAGGACGCAGGATTTCCAGGGTTTCCTCGATGACCGTGTTGAGTGACACCGAGTCGAGGTGCAGTTCGCTGCGACGCGAGAAGCTCAGAAGATTGCGGACCAGTTCCGAAGCCCGCGTGGCCGCCTTGTCGGCGGACTGCAACAGCGGGCGGTTCGGATCGTCCTCCGCCAAGCCGGACAGCACCAGCGAGATGTTGCCGAGGATGCCCTGGAGCAGGTTGTTGAAGTCGTGAGCGATGCCGCCGGCCAAGCGGCCGATGGCTTCCATTTTCTGGGCTTGCCGCAGTTTTTCCTCCAAGGCCCGCTGCTCGCTGACGTCCCAGCTGATGCCGAGCACGCCTTCGATCTCCCCCTGGACATTGCGAATCGGAGTCTTGATGACCCGGGCCACCTGCCGTCTGCCCTGGATCGGGATTTCCTCTTCCCGCTCGATGCGTTGTCCTTCCCGAAGTACCAGCAGATCATCCTGCCGGAGCCGCTCGGCAACCTGCGTGGGAAAAAGATCGAAGTCGGTCTTCCCGATCACCTCGTCTTCGGCACAGTTCAGGACGCGGCACGTCTGCCGATTCACGGCCCGGTAACGCAGGTGCTTGTCCTTGAGAAAAACGCATTGCTCCAGGCTATCAACCAAGGTGCGGTATTTGGCCTCGGAGGCGACCAGCGCTTCCTCGGCGCGCTTGCGGTCGATCCACTGGGCCAGGGTCTCGGCTACCGATTCGAGGACGTTGATGAGGCTGCTGGTCGGAGGCTTGGCGGATACCAAGTCCAGCACGCCGATCAGGCGGTCCTCGATCACCAGGGGGTAGCCCAGCCACGAGAGCCGTGGATAGTCCGCCGAGACGGGTGCCAGTTCCCTGAAGATGGAGGGCGGACACTCCTCGTAGATCTCGGGCAAGAGACTGGCGGCGACTTTGCCGACCGGCCCTTCGCCGATCCGGTAAGCTCGCCCTTGGTAGCCGCAGGCCAGCGAGCCGGCACGGGCTTTCAGTTCCAGTTCATGCTCGCGTTCCCGCAACATCCACAGGCACACGGACTCGACCCGCAGGTTCTTCTGGATCGCTTCGACGCAGCGTTGCAGGGCCGTGGCGATGTCGCCCGCCAAGCCCAGCGCGACGCTGACCTCGGCTTGCAGGCTGAACTGTGCCGCCTGTTCCGCCAGGGCCTCCTCGGCCTGCTTGCGGTCCGTGATGTCGATGACCGTGCCTTCGACGATCGGATTGCCCTGGTCATCGTGGACGCACACGACGTTGTGCAGCACCCAGATGAGGCGCCCGTCAAACCGGCGACGCCGAGCCTCGTAGTTGCGGACGAATCCCTGGGACAGGATCAGTTCCATGACCTCGACGGCTCGTTGCTCGTCTTCGGGAGTCGGGATGAAGTGCGAGATCGGCGTCGCCAGCACCTGTTCCCGGGAAGTGCCGCCAAGGATCTCGACCAGGGCGTCGTTGCACTCCAGCAGCTTGCCGTCCAGGGTGGCGCGGAAAAACCCTGCAAGACTGTTCTCGATCAACCGCCGGTGCGACTCGACGCTGCGGCGAAGGTCCTCCTCGGTCTTCTTCAGGGTGGTGATGTTGATGCAGGTGCCCAAGGCCCCGGCGTACTTGCCTTGCGGATTGAACAGGGCCACGACGTTGAGGCTCATGTCCACACGTCGGTCGTCCTTGCCTCGCGCCTGGCATTCGAGACCGGAAATGCGTCCCAGCTTGCGGAGATCGTTGAGGAAGATGCGTTGCAGGTTCGCGACTTCCTCGGGAGGGAAAATGCAGCTGAAGTGCTTGCCGATCAGCTCTTCGGGTTCGTAGCCGAGGATGCGGCGGACGCCCTGGGTGTTGAGGAAGGTGAATACGCCCTCAGCGTCCACGGACCAGATGATGTCGTCGGTGGTTTCCACCAGGGTCCGGTATTTTTCTTCGCTTTCTTGAAGTGCCTTTTCAGCACGGACGCGTTCCGTGATGTCGGTGCTGATCACCAAGGCCAGGGCCTTGTCGTCTTCCGCGACTCGCAGCGGCACACCCCGGCAGTCCATCCAGAGGTGCTCGCCCCTGACACTGCACATCTCGTATCGCCCCTGGACTTTCTCGCCCTGACAGATACGGCGAACAAAATCGCGGCACTGGTCTCTGTATTGGGGCAGAACGAACTCCTCTACTTTCCGTCCCCGCACGGATTCGAGGCCGTCCACACCGATCAGCTTCAATCCTGTGCAGTTCATGTCCACGATGATGCCGTCGCAGGCCAGCAGTTTCACGCAGTCGGGCGTGGTTTCGATGATGGCCCGAAGGTACTCGGCCAGGCGTCGGCTCTCCTGTTCGGCGCGGCGGCGTTGCGTGACATCGGTGACGACACCGTTCATGCGGATGGTGCCGTCTGGCTCGTAGAGGAACGTCGCGGAGTCGTGCAGCCAACGGATCGAGCCGTCGGGCAGGACCACGCGGTATTCGACGTCGCAATGCGGGGCTTTTCTGCCGAGTTGCGTCTGGCAATGTTCGCGCAGCCGTGGCAGATCTTCCGGATGGACTATCTCCAGCCAGCGCTGCGGCTGCGGACCGAAGAAATGAGACGGAGGTTTGCCGGTGAACTTCTCGACGTTAGGGGAAATGTACACCATTTCCCAGCGACCGTCGGGGTGGATGTCGGCTGCCCATAAATAGCAGTTGACCGAGTTGACGATCTGGCGGAGTTCCGCCTCGGTCTTTCGGAGTTGTTCCCACGTTTCCCGCTGCTCCCGCACGTCCCGGGCCGTGACCAGACCGACCGTCCGCGGCTCGGCATGCAGGCGGGAGATGGTGAGATTGACGGGGATCCATCGGCCGTCATGCGGCTGTCTGAGCAGGTAGCCTTCCTGGGAGTGGAAGGCGCCGGTGCGCTTGAAGGCGTGCCGCAACCGCTGCATCCCCTGCGGGGCTTCCGAGCGGAACAGATAAGTGATCGGGTATTTCAGAAGCTCCTGCCGCGTGCAGCCGGTCAGCCGCTGGGCCATCGGGTTGGCGTCCAGCACCCGCTCCTCGTCCGGATCGAAGAGGAAGAGCGCATCTCCCGCTTCCTCGAAGAGAGTCTGGGCTAATTCCGCGGGATCGATCTTCATGCCTCTCCTCCCGCCAACGCTGCCGCGAGGTCGCGGCGGAAGGTCTCTACGCTGGGCGGTCTTTCCGCCGGATCACGAGCTAACGCTGCCTGGAGCAGCGGATCCACGTGCGGTCCCAATTCCGGCTGCCGCTTCCGCACCGGGACGTAAACCCGACCAGGCAGATGACCGGTCAGCAGCTCGTAGGTCAGCACGGCCAGGGAGAACAGATCGCTACGCACATCGAGAGGAAGTCCGTGGCGCTGCTCGGGTGAACTGTAGCACATGGAACTCTGGACGGCGTCCAGAGCGGCCAGACTCTGGACCTCATGCTGTCCACGGGCCAGACCGAAATCCGTCAGTTTGACCGCGTCGCCGTGGGCGGACCCACCCCTCAGAAGGATGTTTTCCGGTTTGAGATCGAGATGGAGAATGCCGTGGAAATGCAGGGCCGAGAGCGCCCCGGCGACCGCGTCGATCAGGAGCCAGGCGGCCTGCGGAGACCAGGGAAAGCCGGGCGTGAGGAACTTTCTCAGGCTCGGTCCCGGAACGTACTCCACGACCAGATAAGGACGTCCATCCGCCTCGCCGGCTTCATGAATGGCGACGAGGTTCCGGTGCTTGACTGCGGACATGAGGCGGCTCTCGCGGTCCCACGACCGCTGATCCGACAGGGCTGGGTGCAGGATTTTGACAGCCACCAGTTCGTCATCCGCCAGCCGCATCGCCCGGAAAACGATGCCCGTTCCTCCCTCCCCCAGCGGTTCGATGAACTCATAGCCCGGGATGTGCGGCATGCACACAGTTTCGTTTGACGCGGTGCCGTCCACGACGCTTTCCCGTGACGGATCAAGTGACATGGTTACGACACACAATTATGTCGTGTTTTCCTGCCGAACGCAAGCACCAAGGCGGGAACGGAAGTCTGCGGGCCGACCCAGACGCGGCCGTACTGCTCCCTCGACATCGGCCCCCGCCCTTGACACAATGCACTCTGTCGCCCCGAAGTGCAAATCGGCATCGCGGGAGGACTCGATGAGAGGACTGCTCTGGGCCGCCGTGATCGGCAGCGTCGTTTGCTTCAGCGCTCTGTCACCCCTTGGCCGTTCGCAGGACGATCCCCGACTCGTCGCCCCTACCGACCCTAAGACGCCCGAGGAGGAGCGCAAAGCCTTCCGCCTGCCGCCCGGTTTCGAGGCCCAGCTGGTTGCCGCCGAACCCGACATCCACAAGCCGATGAATCTCGCCTTCGACGACCGCGGCCGACTCTGGGTCACTGAATCGGTCGAGTACCCCTTCCCCGCTCCGCCCGAGCGCAAGGGCCGCGATGCCGTCAAAATCCTCGAAGACCTCGACGGCGACGGCAAAGCGGACAAGATCACCACCTTCGCCGACGGCCTCAACATTCCCATCGGCGTTCTGCCCATCCGCAACGGAGCCATCGTTTACAGCATCCCCAACATCTACCTGATGCTCGACACCGATGGCGACGACAAGGCCGACGTCCGCGAGGTCCTCTACGGCACTTTCGGCTACATTGACACCCACGGCATGTGCAGTTCGCTAACCTGGGGACCGGACGGATGGATCTATGCCACCCACGGCTTCGCCAACACGTCGAACTTGCGGGCCAGGGACGGTTCCTCGATCACCATGCATTCGGGCAACACCTTCCGGTTCAAGCCCGACGGCTCCCGCATCGAGCAGTACACCTGGGGACAGGTCAACCCGTTCGGCATGAGCATGGACGTTTTCGGCAACATCTTCACCGCCGACTGCCACAGCCGACCGATCATGATGCTGCTGCGCGGCGGATACTATCAGAGCTTCGGCAAACCGCACGACGGCCTCGGGTTCGCCCCGGAGATCTGCCCCAGCGACCACGGCTCCACGGGCATCGCCGGCATCGTGTACTATCAGGGAGGCCACTTCCCGCCGGAATACAAGGACACGATCTTTCTGGGCAATCCGGTCACCAACCGCATCAACCACGACCGCACTGAACGCAGCGGTTCGACGATCCGGGCCATTCAGCAAAAGGATTTTCTGGTCAGCGACGACCCCTGGTTCCGGCCCGTGAATCTGGTGCTGGGACCGGACGGAGCGTTGTATGTGGCGGATTTCTACAACTGCATCATCGGCCATTACGAGGTGCCGCTGACGCATCCGCGGCGCGACCGGGAACGCGGCCGCATCTGGCGGATCGTGTACAAGGGCGAGAACACTCCGCCGTACCGCTCACCCATCGCCGATTTCACCAAGGCCCGGGACGAGGAACTGATCGAGGCCCTGGGACACATCAACCCGACGGTACGGACCAAAGCGGCGAATCAGCTCGTGGAGCGCGGTTCCGCCGTTGTGCCGTTGGTGCTGACCGCGTCACACTCCGAGGAGCCGCTGCGCAGGCAGCAGGCCCTCTGGATTCTGGAACGAGTTGGCAATCTGGACGCCAGGCGGTTGTTGGAAGCGATGGACGACGCTTCGCCGCTGGTCCGTACCGCTGCCGCCCGCATCCTCTCCGAACGCCGCATCCTTGATGCGGCTCTGAATGCCAGGCTCATCAGCGCCCTGAAGGATTCCGATGGCATGGTTCGCCGCTTCGCCGCCGACGCCATCGGCCGACATCCCGCGCCGCGGCATCTGATTCCGCTGCTCGATGCCTGGGCTGAAATGCCGGCCGATGATCCGCAACTGATTCACACGCTTCGCATGGCCCTGCGCGACCAGCTTCGCCCGGCCGGTCACTGGTCGGCGTTGGCCTCGCTTCAGCTGTCCGACGACCGCATCCGGCGCGTTGCCGACGTGTGTCTCGGCCTGCCGGCTCCCCAAGCGGCGGCGTTTCTCATGGATCGTCTCGGATCCGAGGCGCTGCGAGGCACGCCGCTGAACGCCCAGGTCCGCCACATCGCCCGCTATGGCGAGCCACAGACGGTGCAAAAGCTGACAGCCCATGTGCGCAGCGACCGGCCTGACGATCTGGGCCATCAGCAGATGTTGCTTCGCTCCTTCCACGAGGGCACCCGGGAACGGGGCGGGCGGTTCGATGAGGAGACCCGTACCTGGGCGGAAGCCGTCGTCAGCCGTCTGCTGACCGCTTCCGATCCCGGTCTGCTTCAGGCCGGGTTGGACTTGGCGGGGCAACTGCGGATCGGGTCCACGGCTTCGCGACTGCGGGAGATTTCCCAGGATCGCAAACAACATGAAGACCGACGCATCGCGGCCATGCAGGCCCTCATCGCTTTGGACGCCGCCGGCCAGATCGAACCTCTCGGCCGCCTGATCGCCGACGGCTCCGAAGCCATTTCCTTGCGGGAAAAAGCAGCCAATGTCCTCGCGGGGATCAACTCCCCGGCTGCCCGGGCGGAACTGGTCAAGCATCTGCCCACGGTGCCGGCCCGGCTTCAGGTGGCGCTGGCGGTCGGCTTGGCTGCCAGTCGTGAAGGGGCGGAAGCGCTGCTCCTAGCCATCGCTGAAGGGAAAGCCTCAGCGCGGCTGCTTCAGGAGCGGGCCGTCGAGGGGCGCTTGCGCAACGCCAATCCGCCCCGCCTCAACGAGCGGCTGGCCGCACTGACCAAGGGGCTGCCGCCGGCCGACCAACGCATCGCGGACCTGCTGCGTAGTCGGCATCGAGGTTTTCTCAGCGCCTCCGCGGACGCGGCCCGGGGAGCGAAGGTCTTCGAGCAGCATTGCGCCAATTGCCACACGCTGGCTGGAAAGGGAGCCAAGGTCGGCCCGCAGCTCGACGGCATCGGCATCCGCGGACTGGATCGGCTCCTGGAGGACATCATCGACCCCAATCGCAACGTCGATCAGGCCTTCCGCTCGACGCTGATTCTCCGGGCCGATGGGCAATTGCTCCAGGGACTGGTATTGCGGGAGGAAGGAGCGGTCCTGGTCCTCGCCGATGACAAGGGCAAGGAAGTCCGCGTCGATGCCGCCGACGTGGCCGAACGCAAACCCTCGGTCCTGTCCCCCATGCCGGCCAATCTCATCGAGCAGATTCCCGAGCCGGATTTCTACGATCTGCTGGCATTCCTGCTGGAGCAGAAGATGCCCGCAGTGTCCTCATCGGACAGGCCGTGACGGGAAATCGTCAATCCAAAGTCAACACCTGGACGCCGCTGAGTGTCAGGGCGACGGTATGTTCGCAGTGGGCGCTGGGCAGCCGATCGCGGGTGATGACGGTCCAGTGATCGGCCAGTTCGACCACCTCCTTGCGGCCCATGTTGACCATCGGTTCGATGGCCAGAACCAGACCGGGCACGAGGCGGAAGTCGGCGTGTTTGGTCTGCGGGCTGACGTAGTTGGGCACCTGGGGCGGTTCGTGCATGACCCGGCCGATGCCGTGGCCGACGAACTTCTCGACCACGGAAAAACCCGCGTCGCGGACATGCTTCTGCATAAGTGCCGCCACCTCCGACCACCACTGCTTGCGCCCGACCTCTCGAATGGCGATTTGCAGGGTTTCTTCCGTGACCTGGATCAGCCGGCGGATCTCGGGCTGGATCTCACCGACGGGCACGCAGATGGCGGCATCCGCACACCAGCCATTGAGCTTGCAGGCCGTGTCGATCTTGACCAGGTCGCCGAGCTGGATCTTGCGGGGACCGGGTATGCCGTGGACGACCTGTTCGTTGAGTGAGATGCAGGTCACAGCCGGATAGGGCACACGACCAGGGTAACCCTTGAAGAGCGAGATTGCCCCACGCTTTTGGAACAAGTCCTCGACCGCTCGGTCGATCTCGCCGGTGGTGACGCCGGGTTGGGCCATCTGGCGAGCCAGGCGCAGGGCCTCGGCGACGACCTTCCCGGCCTCCCGCATGAGAGCGATTTCCTCCGCCGTTTTGAGCGGAGGTTTTTCGGGAATCATGCCCCGGAGCATGGTCCGTCTCCCATGCCGAGAGCGCAGCGTATGGCCCGATGGATGGTCTCTACGTCGCCCTGGCCGCTCAGTTCACGGAGTAATCCCTTGCGGCGATAGAAGTCGATGACCTCCGGCAGCGTCTCGTGATACAGTTTCAGACGGGCACGCACGGTCTCCTCGGCGTCGTCGCTGCGCTGTTCCTGCACCAACCGGCCCCGGATGCGGGAGAGGATCTCGTCGTCGGACACCTTGAGCAACACGACCGCGTGCAGAGGCAGGTTGAGCTGATGCAACAGGTCATCCAAGGCCTGAGCCTGAGCCAGCGTCCGAGGGTAGCCATCCATGACGAAGCCTTCCGGGCGGTCCGGGGCCGAGAGCCGCTCGGCAATGATAGCGTTGACCAGGTCATCAGGGACGTATTGGCCCTGATCCATGTAGCTGCGGGCTTGCACACCCAGAGGCGTACCCTGGCGGACGGCTTCGCGGAGAATGTCGCCGGTGGCGATGTGGGTCAGGCCCGCTCGCTGACAAAGCAGTTTCGCTTGTGTCCCCTTGCCGCTGCCAGGGGGGCCAAGAAAGATCAGCCGCATGGACGCCTCACGAATGTCCGGCCGCGCTCACGCCGCTGGTGAGAAAAGCGCAAAACTATTGTAGGACGCATCTTCACAAACGGTGAGGGAGAAGGCGAGGCAGCGGTGTCATGGCGAGCGGTCGGCATCGAGCAGCGAACGGGCAGTCCCGGCCTCGATTTGGCGAAGTTTTGGAAGATTCCCCTTGGAATCGATCCGTGCGATGAGTAGGATACTGCTGATCGAGGGCCGAGCGACCTTTCATGGCCGTGTTCCTGCCAAGAACATCTTGCCTGTCTGTTGTCTGCCTGCCCAAGTGAAGTTCTTTTCCAGAGGAAGCAGGTTGCTTGTCGGATCGCGGATCGTAGGGTACGGCAGATGATCCGGCGAGCGTCAATGTGAGGAGGCCCTTCATGGGCAGGAAGTTGTACGTGGGAAACTTGGCATACGGGGTTTCCGAGAGCGAGCTTCAACAGCTGTTCGAGGCTCATGGCACAGTCGTCTCGACCCAGATCATCGTGGACCGGGACACTGGCCGATCCAAGGGATTCGGGTTCGTGGAGATGGGCAGCGATGACGAGGCCCAGGCCGCGATCAACGCCCTCCACGGGCAGGAGCACAACGGCCGCAACTTGACGGTCAACGAGGCTCGGCCCCGTGAAGAGCGGGGAGGCCGCGGCGGGTACGGGAATCGCGGAGGCGGTCGCGGCGGCTACGGCGGCGGACGCCGCTACTGACCGTCGCATCCGCAGGACGATCAAGAACTCCAGGCCGACGAGGTCCGGCTGCCAGGCCGAGGCCGAGTCGGCCTCTTTTTTGTCCGCAGAAAACTGTCGGAACACCCCTCAATACGTCGCGCGGCCGCCGCTGACGTCGTAACATTGGCCAGTCGTGAAGCTAGCCTCGGCGCTGACCAGGAAGTGCACCACGGCGGCGACTTCCTCCGGCGTGCCGACCCGGCCCATCGGAATGCGGCTGACCATATAATCAATCGTCTTCTGCGGCAAACCTTCCAAAATCGGCGTGGCGATGACGGCGGGAGACACGGAATTGATGGTGATGTCGCCCTGCCCGGCTACCTCCTTGGCCATCGACTTGGTCAACGCGATCAAACCCGCCTTGCTGGCCGAATACGGACCGAGCATCGGATTTCCTTCCTTGCCTGCGATTGAGGCGATGTTCACGATGCGGCCGAAACGGCGTTGAAGCATCCCGGGCAGCACGGCCCGACACCAGCAGAACGGAGCGACCAAATTGACCTGCAACACTTTCTCGAACTCCGCCCGGTCCAACTCCCAGGTGGCGGCAGACTTGCCAGTGATGCCCGCGTTGTTGATTAGGATCTCGAGCGGTCCCAGAAGCGTGACCAGGGACAGGGCACGAACCATGTCCGCTTCGCTGCATACGTCGCCGGCGATAGGCAAACCGTCGATTTCCTGGGCAATTTTCTGGGCCTTTTCGGCGTCCCGATCGAAGACCGCAACTTTGGCTCCCGCCGCGGCCAGACGGCGGCAGATGGCTTCTCCGATACCTTGTCCGCCGCCCGTCACCAGAGCGACCCGACCGCGCAAACTGAAATGCTCAACCATCGTGCAGTCACTCCCCCCGTGTGCTGCGTCAAAAACCGTAGCGTGCCACGGCCTCCAGGCTCAGTTCGATTCCCAGTCCGGGCCGGTTTGGCACTTGCAAGCAACCCTCCGCGTCGAGTCGGAAGGGTTCGGCGATGATTTCCTCAATGTACGGGGCTGGGGACAGATACTCAACCTGGTGAGCCACCGGCAAGGCGGCGATGAGAGGCAGATCGGCAGGCAGGCCAGTTTAATGACCCGAAAATAGAAATCCTAATGCACCCAGAAATAATCCTACTACGATATTTAACGTCTGTCCAACCTGGCTAATTATGCGAGGAATGGGCATAATAAGCAATGACTTGCACGTTGGAAACTCAGACCCTTTTGCAGAACGACCATTCCCAACTCGGCATTGAAGTTGCGGTATTAGGCGTGCAAAGAGGCACGCAATGGCCTAGGCGGTTTTGGCCCTAAACCGCGGCGTTTTTGCTTTTAAAACGATCGACAACCGCCAGGCTGCCACGCCAACAGCGCGGCCAGGGCCACTTCGTACATCACCACAAGTGTTAGAAACCAGCGCGAGCGCAGGAAGGTGCTGGGGCTCAGTTCCTCCGTGGCCAGCTCGTAACCCTTGAGGAATGCGCTCAGCAGCAAGACGCCGGCCAGCGCTACAGGGACAAAGGCTGAGCGGAAGAGCCGTTCGATCACAAGCTAGTAACGCGACCAAGAATCCACGGCAGGTTGCGACATGGGTGCTTCACCTTGACCGCCCTGCGCTCGTTTCGACCCGGTAGCCGACGAAAGGAACAGGGCACTCCGGATACATGGCATCGTCGATCTTCAGTGTCACAGTTCCTTCAACAAAGCGCGCGGCGCCGGGTTTCGCCTCTACCCACAAGAACAACTCCATCGGACTGTCGGGATTCTTTTCGAACCAGGCGTGGACATCGGGAGAAGAGGAGGCGACCCCGGTAACGGGTGGGGGCGCCTTGGAAGTGCCACGGATGATGCTCTTGCGTCTGACCGGCTCGGCACCGACCGGTCCCAAATGAATCATCGCAGGTTCAACGACCAGTCGGGGATGGGCGCCCCGAGCATGCACGTGGACTGTGAACGGCTCTTTGCGTCCAGAAATCCGCAAGGTCAGCAGGTCGTCGAGCGGGGCGCCGACCGCCTGGGGCGTGCCTGTCACTTTGATCGTGAATACGCTGACGTGTATCCCACTGCCCGGCGAGTATGCTTCTTCATTGCGCGGCCCCGTGACCTCGCAGCGGAACACGCCCATCTTCCACGAACACTCCTCGATCTTGGCTTGCTGCTCATCCGGCGCCAGAGGGATACGCACCGTGAGTGTGCGTGACGCTGCCTTGCCGGCAGGAATGCCGCCGAAATCGAGCTGCTCGGGCGACACCTTCACCGCGCCCACGACGAAGCTGCTGACGCTGAGCTCGATGGGGTTAGACTTGTCGTCGTTCAGGAACACACTGGCATAGGTCGTGAAGCGGGCCAATCGATCACGGAAGTCCACTGTGAGGGTGATTTCTCCCTTACCGCCAGGAGGAATCGGTTCCTTCGGATAATCGACATCCAAACAGCCGCAGCCCGGCCGCACCTTCGTGATCCGCACCGGAACGCTCGACTGGTTGACAAAGGGAAACGTGTGGCGCTTCTCCAGTCCCTCAGCGCTGTAGTCTCGCCACAAAACTCCGAAATCGTGGTGCAAATGATCGAACTGCAACACCGGCTTGGCCCTGGAACATCCGCTGAGTGTGAGCACGCTCAGGACGCCCACGACCAAGAGCGCGCCGTGGCGTCTCCGCTTGCTAACGAGGAAGAGTCCCATGCCGGCCATCACGAGAGCTGTCAGCGCCACGGCCACGTACCATCCCGCCTGACTGGGAAGCGCGTCTGGAGACTCGGCGATCACCAGGGCGTCGCCCGTCCAGCTTCGGTCAAAGACTTCCCGTTTGACCAGGGTAGCCGTGCCTGAAGAGAACGGATCGATCACGCGGACGCTGTCGGCGTCGCCGCCGAGGCATACCACAAAATGGTTAACGATCCCTTGCTGATTCGGCCCCGGGAAACGATGCAGCGTGATGGCCGGAGATCCCTTGCGGGCGAGCCAGTCATACCTGCAGCGGACGACCATGGCGCTGAGCCCGCACCGTTCCGCGCCCCGCTTGAGGTCGTCCAGGCTCAGCACGCCGTCTCGTTCCTTGCCAGCGGGGCAGAACGCTTTGATCTCTTCGAGAAAGTACGGCTTGTTCATACCCTTGGCGATAACCCAGAGGCATTTCGCCCCGCACCAATTGCTTTCGAGTTGGACCTCGCGCCAGTCACCAGGCAAGTCGGGCTCGTCGGCGCCGGCGCAGGGAAGCAAGAGAGCAAGGGCGAGAGCTCGGCAACAGGATCGCGCTTTCGAGATCATCTTCCATTCCTAGCTGATTGGACCGACTGCGGCACCCTGCTGCGGACCTTTCTTGGCTCTTCGCCGACGCCACCACAACCAAGCCCCAAAGCCTCCAAGCAATACCACATTGGCAACCACCACCCAAATCCACACGCCGTAGCCGGCCTTGCGCGAGGCGGCAAACGCCTGCCGCATGTCTTCTTCCAAGTTCACGGGAATGAGCTCATTCGTTTGATAGGACCTATTGTTGACCACATCGTGGACGATCACATCGCGGGGCAGGTCGGGCTTGAAGCTGCTCGGGTCGAACTGCTGCTCGGTTTTCAGCTTCAGCACCCGGGCTTTGGTCTCGCCCGTGAGGAAGGTTTCCACCCGGTAGTCCTTTGGGAAGCTCTTCTCGAAATCGAACCCGCGGGGATACTTGGTCCCTGATTTGGGGAATACCACACCGCTATAAGCTCCAGCCCAGTAGCGCATCGGCAACCACACGCCGCTGGGAACTCTTGGAACTCCTCCCAACGTTCCACGGTAAAATCCGTGGTCGCTTCGAGATACGCTTGGTCAATCTTGCGGACGATCCGAACTTCATGCCGCACCAAAGCCAAGCCCAGTTGGGGATCAAACTCCAGCAGATGTTCCCTGAACACATCTTTGGGCAAATCCCCGCCCGCCGAATTCCTCGCGATCAGGCCAACCAGACGCGCGTCGTGATCCTTCGACCGGGGGGCCATCGACACAAGGCCCGATGCGTTGAGTGCCTTCAATCCAGCTGCCAGAGAATGCGTCTTAACCGGATGGTTTCCCGTTTCATCCCAGTCGAGGTCAAGCCCAAGTAAACGACCCTCCCGAGGGATCAGATCCCCGTCGCTCAGCAGCGCGCGATTTCCGGTGACGGCCCACCATTGCTTGCCGTCGTAAACGATGTACGAAGCGAGGCGCTCCACCGGGCCTTCGTTGTGGTCAAGGATATCGAACCGATCGAAGCGCAGGAGGCCGTCCCTGCCTCGACAATAACGAAGCCGATACCGCGGCGGAGGGGTGTGGTTTTGGCTCGGGTCCGGTTGACGGGGGGGGTGGAGGCTTGCCCAAAGCCTCAAGCATAAGTCGCGCCGATTCCTGCCGCGCTTCATGGTACTTGCGATAGTCTTTGGTGAGCAGGCCTTCAGACACCTCGTGCGTGGCCTCTAAGCCTACCAGCGATTGCTCGCGACCTTCAACGACTTGCAGAACCCGAGAAACGGTCCATGTTTCACTCTGTTCGTTCGACAAGGTAGCGCCCGGCTGGAAGCAGTTGACCATTAGCAATAGTTGAGCCAGACAGCCGCACATTTCGAGGCTCCCTGTGCTATGAAACGGCCTTGGTGCTGGACTTTCGGAGTTGCTCGCAGCCCTAACGGGACGCATCCGCCGGCCTCCAATTTGGACTTGGCCGGCCGGGTCCGCGAGGAGCCGTTGCAGCACGCAATTCCTCAATTGATGCCACTCGTGCAATTACCTACCGGACAATTCGTGCCCGGCCAGAACGTAAAGGCTGCAGCACTGCAGATACAGGGGCCTGTTGGCGGTAGCCAAGTGCAAGGGCGTGTTAGCTTGGTACCGCAAGTTCCGTCATAGGTCAGTTGCTCACACCAATTCTCAGGGAAGCCGGGCCTACAGGGTCGGATCAGGGTGGTTCGAGGGCCAGTGCAACTGATGCACTCTCCGACTGTCGTACATGTAAGCACAGTTCGCCCTGCGCAACCCCATTGCCCCGCAGGCCCTGTGGGACAAGGCGATGAAGGGACCTGAGAACAGTACATGCCATAGCACTTGGTCCCGCCCATCTCCAGAGCTGCTTCGTATGGGCTCAACGGCCGGTAACCATCCAGCCAGTAGCACAACTCTTCTGGAGCCCAAATCGAGGGCGGCACAACAGCAACCAGAAGAAATAGCAGCCAGAAGGTGAACCCCTGTCGCGTACTCACTGCCAACTGCTTTCAAAGGCGCGCTGAGCGCTCTCCTGGGTGATTCATGGACACACGTCATCATCCAGGATCGTGACCGTGGCTGTGGAGGGCGAGCCGAGGTTCGCTCCAACGGGATTGGATAACATTACCGTGAATGTCTCGTTGTCCTCGCAGCAGGTGTTCTCGACGATCGTAACCACGATTGTCTTGATCGTTTCGCCTGGAGCAAAGGTGAGCGTGCCGCTTGTGGGCACGTAATCGCGCTCGTCGGGCCAAGAACTCGCGGTCCCATCAACCGTCTCATAATCCACCGTCACGGTCTGAGTCGAACTCGCGCTCAGCGTCACCGTGATCGTCACGCTGCCGTCCCCTTCGCCAACGGTGTAATTGCTGGTGCTGAAGCTGACCCACGGCTGCGGGTCCGGCTGCGGGACCTGCGCCC
>CALFAY010000021.1 GCA_937944855.1 uncultured Planctomycetota bacterium | reverse complement strand
GTTGCCACACCCCGGCTGCGGTCCATTCCTTGAGCCGTCGCAGGCAGGTCTACTAAGAGCAGCCCATTTCCCGTGGCAGGTCGGCCCAAGGCGATGCCGGTCTTCAGCACGAAGAGGATGACTGCCACGATAATGCACTTGTCGATGGGCTGTCGGCCGCCACACGGCGAGCGTGGCCGTTCGGGAAAGAACCCCCGGATAACGTGCCACAAGTCGTCCGAAACCAGTTACTGGGCCATGAGTGCTCCTCCATGAACTGGCCCAGGAGTATGGCAAGTCGCAGACAGGAGCTTATCCGGCCCGAGGACTTTTTCCCATGGATCTTAGCCAATGCGATGCTTGCCTCGGCGAGGTCTGGAAGGCTCGCCACTATAGATTTGCTCGCAGCGCCATGGTTATCATGTTGTCGTTCATAGGCTCTGGTTCGATGCTCCAGGATTTAACGAGCTTCAGACGCAAGGCAATGTTACTGCCGGCGGGAGACAGACTTGAATGTGTCCAGGCTCCAAGGCCCGTAGTAATCTAGAAATGACGACGACTTCGATAACCCTGCTTGAACAGCTGCGGCGGCCGAACCAGCACAAAGCGTGGACGCGTTTCGTTTATTTGTATGCTCCTCTGCTGTTGAACTGGGCAGCCCGAAACGGGTTTCAGCCCGCCGATGCCGAGACCTGACTCAGATCATCCTTATGAAGTTGCTGCAACGGATCCCGAGCTATCAGGCGCGGCCCGGTGGTTCCTTCCGCGCGTGGCTATTCACCATCGCCCGAAACGAAGCCGCCAATTTTCGCAGGCACTGCGGCACACGCCCGCTGCCCAGCGACCACGGCTTGGACAACGCTCCGGCCCCTGTCCAGCCTGAGTTTCACGAGCAGGGATATCGGTGCGCTCTGGTGCATGCGGTGATGAAACTTATCCGTAGCGACTTGCCGGAGTGCGACTTGCTGATCGCCGCGCTCAAGCAAACCCCGCCCCCAACTATCCCCGAAGAGGTGCTCCAGCGCCTGACCGACCGCGTCGTCAAGGGGTTGCTCACCACCCCTGAAAACGGTACGACTCCCATGGATTTTGTGATCCAACAGCCCATCTTGGCCTCGGCGCAGGACTGGCCCCCCGCAAGGCTCGGGCAATTCCGAATCCTTGAGGAACTTGGTCACGGTGGGATGGGCTACGTCTTCGCGGCTGAAGACGAAAAACTTGGGCGTCGAGTTGCTTTGAAGGTGTTGCACCCCGTTTACAGAAGCATGCCAGGATCGGGGGAGCAGTTTCTCCGCGAAGCTCAAGCTGCCGCCAAAGTCGAACGCGCAAACATCGTACCGATCTTGCACGTTGGCGAAGATCGCGGCACCCCGTTTATTGTCATGCCGCTGCTGAAGGGCGAAACGCTTAAGTCGCGGCTGACACGGGGGCCCTTGTCGGTCGGGGACACGATCCGTTGGGGCCGCCAGATTGCCGCAGGACTTCTGGCCGCCCATGCCGCCCAACTAGTTCGCGGCGACCTGAAACCCGGCAACGTCTGGCTCGATCACTCGGGCTGTGCCCGCATCCTCGACTTCGGCTTGGCACGCCATGCCGACAGCCGCGAGACCCTTGCCAAGCCCGAAGGGCTTCAAGGTACACCTCCCTACCTGGCCCCGGAACAGATTGACGGATCTCCGGCCACCGCCCGCAGCGATCTTTTCGCCCTAGGCGCGATCCTCTACGAATGCCTGACCGGCCAGCGGGCCTTCGACGGCTCAACCACCACCGACATCTTCGAGGCCGTCGTTTCACACCATCCGCCTCCGGTTAGTACCGTCAACCCCTCCGTACCGCCGGAGTTGTCGGACTTGGTTCAGCGTCTTTTGGCGAAAAACCCCAACCAACGTCCCGCCTCAGCGGCTGAGGTAGTCGCGGTTCTGGACCGAATTCATAAGCAGCTTACGGAAGCTACCCAGACGGGGGTCGGCCGCCTGCCGCCGAATCTCGGCAACCGCTACACCGCCCCCGACGCCAAGCCCGGCGTGGCCACCGTCGTCCTGCTCGCCACGCCGGAACCGTTGCCCTACTCGGACGAGGTGATCCAAGCCTGGTTCAAAGGTCTGCCCGAACTGAAGCTGCCGCCTGGCGGCGAACAAGCTGCCGTGTGGTTCGATAACTTCCTCCAAGTCCAGGACCCGTCGCGTCAGCGGACCTTCGGCGTAGTCGGCTCCGACGATGCCTTCGCCCGCTGGCAGGAACAGTTGCAAAGCGTCTTGCGAGACAAAGTTCATTTTCAGTCCGCCGTCAGTTTCGCCCGCGTGGGCGACAAACCCTGATGCGCCCACATACGGAGACCCCTTTATGAATCGCTACTTGTCGCCTGTGGTAGGATTGCTGGTCTGCTTCGGGCTGGCCATGCCCAGCCCTGCTGAGGAGCCGCCTGGAAAACTCCCTGAAGGGGCGAAGAAACAACTCGAAGCCGAGTTCACCCAGTTGAACCAAGCCGGGCTCAAGGCCTATCAGGCTGGAAAGTATCCTGAAGCAACCAAGGCCTTGGAGGAAGCCCTGATTGTCGCCCGCCGTCTGTACAACCGCGCTGACTATCCGGATGCCCACCCCAATCTCGCCACGGCGATGAACAACCTCGCGTCGCTGTACCGGGCCCAAGGGAAGCTGGCGGAGGCCGAACCGCTGTTCCGAGAGGCCCTGGCCATGCTTAAGCGGCTCTTCCAGGGCGACCACGTCGACATGGCCGCAGTCGCAGCACGGCGCGGACGCGACCGGCGTCGTCTCGCAAAGCAGCCCAAGACCGACCAGCCGGTCCAGCGTGGGGCCAAAGTGCTTGCGGGCCTCCTCGGCAAAGAACACCGGCGGCTCGTCATCGAGCCGCTGCCAGATCAGGGGCAACGGATCGGGCACCCTCGATGTTCCACCGCTTGAGATATTTCTGGGCCAGCTCGATCCGCTCGGGCCGCTGGTTCCGCAGGCTGCAGCTGCTCGGGTAAGCTACGTCGAACGTCAGCGTCCCCGGCTTGCGGCCATCCAGCGGCAGGAACTCGAAGCAGAAGGTGGCCATCGTGACGTGGACCGACGACAACGGTACACGCTCCTGGTTGAGGACCTCGTCCAGCATGTCGTAGATGTCGTCCGGGCCGGCGTTGGGGTCGGTTTCCAAGAGGAGGCGACGGTGACTGTTCTTGAAGGACAGCCACCGCTCATAACTACCAAATTGGTGTATGTGCCAAAGAATTGGTAAGATCATCTACAAAGTCTGGCAGCGGCTCAAAACTGGAGACCTAGTGCGAATGAACTACTACACTTACCTTTATTCACCTGAAACATACGAGTCGTTTACTCGATCGGATCGAACTCTGGCGGGTGTCCGAAAGAACCAGGAAAAAGCGGCAAAGCGACTTCAGGTGGGGGATCGTTTGATCTGTTATCTCACAAAGGTTGGTCGCTGGGCAGGTGTACTTGAAGTGACTTCCGCGGTTTTCGAGGATTCGACACCAAGGTTCGTGCCCTCCGACGATCCCTTCGTCATTCGGTTCAAGGTCGATACGAAGGTTTGGCTTCCTATCGAGAAATGTGTGCCAATCAAGGAGAGAATCGTCTGGGACATTCTCTCTTTCACGAATGTGAACCACACGACTTCTGGAATGGGCTGGACAGGAGTCCTTCGGCGAAGTCTGAACCGACTCAAAGATGAAGATGGGCGTTACCTCGAACAACTCCTGATTTCCCAGAGCAAGGACGGCACCGACTACCCCCAAGATTTGTAGGAATGGCGAAGGCTGATTGCCAAGCCAATCTACCGTGCTGACAAAACAGTTGTGGTCACTGTGCCGAGCGACACCCCGGGTGAAGTGGAATTCGAGGAGTCGATCGTCCCGATCCGCGAATCGCACAGTGTTCAAGCGAGACTTGGGGCCATTGGCGAAACGATGGGGTTCAAGGTCTGGATTCCCAAGAATGATCGCCCTTCTGTGCTGAAAGAATGGAGCCCTCCTCCCGGAGTTTTGCTGGAATTTCTCCCCCTGAACTACGACGAAACGACCTTGCAGACGGTCGAGCAGATCGACGTTCTCTGGCTCAAAGGCAGGTCAATTGTTCGGGCGTTCGAGGTAGAACACACCACTGCGATTTACTCAGGGCTACTGCGAATGGCGGACCTCTTGGCACTTCAGCCAAACATGAACATCAAGCTCCACATCGTCGCTCCCGAGATTCGCAAGGAGAAAGTCTTTACCGAAATTCGGCGTCCCGTGTTCTCATTGCTGGAGCGCGGACCACTGTCCGAGTGCTGCACTTTTATCTCGTATAGCAGCTTGGAAGAACTCTTGAAGCTGCCGCACTTGTCATACACATCCGACAAGATTCTGGAAGAGTACGAGGAAGAGGCGGAATAGCTGTCCTGGGCGCGTGCTCGCCGTCGTGGACTTCGTCCTTGTAACCACCATGCCGACGTAGGCGACGTTGGTCAACAGCTTGTACAGGCTGGTGCGGGTGAACGCCTTCCCGCCCTACTCCCCGGCCTTCCGCGTCTGCCAGCGTTTGTTCCGCCAGCCCCGACGTTCCAACTCCCGCACCACGGGCAAGAGCGACTGGTGCTCGAGGTAGAGTTGGAAGATCGTGCGGACCCGCTCGGCCTCCGAGGGGTTGACCACCAGCTTGTATCCGTTCACGTCGATGTCGTAGCCCAGCAGCGGGTGCCCGCCGGCCACTTGCCCTTACGTCTTGTGGCGGCGATCTTATCCCTCGTTCGTTCGGAGATGATCTCGCGCTCGAACTGGGCGAACGAGAGCAGCACGTTCAGCACCAGCCGGCCCATCGAGGTCGCGGTGTTAAATTGCCGTGTCACGGACACGAGGGAAATGCGGTACTTCTCGAAGGTCTGCATCATCCGGGCGAAGTCGAGTAGGCTGCGTGACAGCCGATCGACCTTGTACACGACCACGCAGTCGATCTTGCCGGCCTCAATGTCGGCGATCAGCCGCTTCAGGGCAGGCCGGTCCATGTTGCCGCCGGTGAAGCCGCCGTCGTCCTAGCGCTCGGGCAAGAGCGTCCAGCCCTCGCCAGCCTGGCTCTTGATGAACGCCTCGGCCGCTTCCCGTTGGGCATCGAGAGAATTGAACTCCTGCTCCAGGCCCTCTTCCGTGGACTTGCGCGTGTAGACGGCACAGCGGACCAGCGTTGGCGTGGCCGGTTGGCAGTGCTTGCCGTTGCGGTTCATGCGTCACCCCCTTTGCCGGCGAGGCGGAAAAAGAGGAAGCCGTTGCAGTGGCTTCCGGTGACGGCCCAGGCCACGGCGCTAAGCGAGCGGTAGACCTTGCCCTCGTACTCAAAGCCGTGGGGAAGGACCAAGACCTGCACCACCCCGCCCTTGTACTTGCGCGTGAGGATGGTGCCGGGCGGCGGCAGGCGGTCGTTAGGCCGGAAGGGCAAAAGCTTGGCCGCCGGCGGCTCGGCCGCAGCGACGGGCAGGGCTTTGGGCGGGTTCAGGCGCAGGTCGGCATCATTGGCCAACTCCGCGGCCCGGCGGCGAGCGCGTTCGGACAGATCGCCCTCGGCCAGGGCTTGGATACGCCAGGCGATCCGCTTGACCAGCCACGCCTTGTTGTTGGCGTTCGTCTCCTCGCCGAACACCTCAGCGTAGCGTTGTCGCAGTTGTTTCACCGTCATCCGCGGCAAGGCGGCGAGTTCGCGTCCGACGTTCAATTCCATGCGTTCGCTCCCTGGTCTCGAGGTCTGGGAAATCGTCAACCGACACGGACAGTGAGCGGGTTTTCGGGAACAGCTTCAAGGGGCTTTTCCGCTGTTTCGGACGGGTTTTTCGGTGCGGGAACAGATGCGAGCGCGGCGCGGTCGCGTCGTCGCCGCAGGCCGACGGCGAAAATGGCCGCGACCTCGCGGAGCCGGTCGTCAGGCGTCATGCAGGCAGGATCGATCTGAGGTCGCATGGGGATCTCCATGGAAGAGCCCGCAGCGGCCGTGGTCGGCGTGTTGGCCGGCTACGGGAGCGGGAGGTGGGAGAACAGGCCCACTAGTCGTTATCTACCCGGCCGCAGTTCGAATTGACGCATCGGGGTGCGAGAGGAAAAGTGCTGTTAACTTTTTCTGGGTTGTTAACGCGAGAGTCTGAGAGTTTGGACGGAAGAATTTCGGGGTGCGAGAGGAACCTTGAAGGTTCCTGTCGGACCCCGAGAGACCTGTTTCGAACCGAAGAGATTGGGCCAAAGCGGCCGATCGTCGCAACTCGTTGCAGGAAAGGCGGAAAAGAGAAGACGCCGAAAGTTGCCTCTTTGAGCGTTGGGCGTCAACTGTTGTGGCGAGGAAACTCGCAGAAGAAGGGAGTAGCTTCCCGAGTGAGACACTCTTCGTAACAAGTCTCGCGCTCCCCACAGACATACACCAGCCCCTTCTACGAGTTACCACGCTGGCGAAGATGGATTGTTGCTCTCTGGAGACCTTCGCTGGACTCGCTTGAAGATCATGAAGAGCCATCCCAGGGAAGGCAGAAGGACGAGCGCGCCGACCGCGATACTGCCGATCATGGCCCACAGGATGGCATTCGGTGCT
Organism: uncultured Planctomycetota bacterium; assembly: GCA_937944855.1. Classification (GTDB taxonomy): domain Bacteria; phylum Planctomycetota; class Planctomycetia; order Gemmatales; family HRBIN36; genus JANWWR01. The sequence continues at coordinate 159,745 of CALFAY010000021.1, read as the reverse complement.
TTGGCCCCTTCAATGGTGATGGCGGGCAAGACCAGGGCCGGATACTGGGCAACGCCCCAGCTGGCAAGGACGGTAGCCACGGTTGCGGCAACGCCGGCCGCGGATGCCGTGTAATTCCGCCGCCACAGCGCTCCGAGGGAAAAGAACCCGGTCACCAGCGACACGACGACGAGGGGCCACGCTCGCTCCTGGAAGCCCTGCCATAGAAGAGGCGCCTCCGTGGCCAGGAACACCAAACCGGCCAAAGCCAAAATCCCCATCCAGACGCCCGTGGCCAGCGCCCGCTGCCGCCACAGGTCCGCCAACTCCGCGTCACGTTCCTGTGTCGCTTCGCGGGCCAGATACACGGCGGCCAGGTAGGCGCACACGCCGACCGTGAAGAAGCCGTTGAACAGCGCCAGGGGTGAGATCCAGTCGATCAGGTAGTTGCCGGCGAAGCCGCCGCGCGGTGTCACAGCCAGGTTGCCCGCGGCGACCGCACCGACCGCAGCCCCGAGGAAGAAGGGGGCCGCCGTGGAGGCCAGGGCGAAGGCCACGCCCCAGCCGGCCTGCTGCCGCACCGCTCCCACAGCATAGGAGCGGAAGGCGAAGGCCGCTCCCCGGAAAACGATGCCGACCAGGGCCAAAAGCAGCGGCAGCCACAGCGCGCGACTCAGGGCGGCGAAGGCCGGGGGAAAGGCGTTGAAAAGAAGCACCAGCACGAAAATCAGAAAGACGTGGTTCGCCTCCCACACGGGGCCGATGGCCCGCTGCAGCAGCGAACGCTCCTTCTCCGGCGCCTGGAAGGCCAGGTTGACCTCCCAGATGCCCGCGCCGAAGTCCGCCCCGCCGAGCAGCACGTACAGCGTCAACGCCAGCCAAAGGATAACCAGAAGGATCACTTCAGGTGCCATGCGTTGCCTCCGGCAACGGCACGCGGGCCAGCAAGCGTAATACGACCACGACGCCGATGCCGAGCAGGGCGTAAATGGCCAGCGTCGCCACCAGCATCCAGGGGATGCCGGGTGCATCGGTGACGGCGTCAGCGGTGCGCATCACCCCCTGGACGATCCACGGCTGCCTGCCCACTTCAGTCACGATCCAACCGGCTTCCAGGGCGAGCACGGCGAGCGGCCCGGCGGCCACCAAGGACCACAGGAACGCCCGAACCGTCGGGAGTTGCCTCCGCCGCAAGACCGACCAGCCAGCCCAGGCTGACAGCAGGAGAAGGGCGAAACCGATGCCAACCATCACCTGAAACGCCAGATGGACGATGGGCACCAGCGGCGTGTCCTGCCGTGGAAACTCGTCCAGGCCCCGGACCAGGGCAAATGCTCACCCGGAAGGGCGAGAGGGTTGGGAACCGGGACTATCGCGGCTCCGCCGGCCCGGCTGAGTCCCGACGCGGGGGGCTTTTCTCGGAGGGGCGCGTGGCCGTGCTCACTTCCTCCCGAAGGATGGACACGGTCTCCGGCGCGGCCAGACCGAGCCGGACCTGTTTCCCCCGGATGCCCAGCACCGTCAGCACCACTCCCTCACCGATCAACAGGCGTTCGCCGACCTTGCGGGAAAGGACCAGCATGAAGTTCCTCCTTGTTGCTGTGACTTCCACCTTCGTGGAGGGAAACCAGGCGATCACCTCTCCCCTGAAGCCCCCCTACCGCTGGTGGAGCGGGCCGGACGCTCGCCATCGACCGCGGGCCGCACCGCTTCAGGATACCGCTCCTCCCAGGTGAGGATGCGGTACTTGGGGGCCTCAAACCACGGCCGCAGACGCGGGAAGCAGGCCCACACAAGCAAGAAACCGGCCATCAGCAAAGTGATGGCCAGGACGATCAGGTTGAAAACGGCCATAGCTCCTCCTTCACTCCCCGCGGTGGAGTTCGCGCACGTAACGGGCCAGCAACCGCCGCTCGTCGCCGGATAGCTTGCCCCTCCAGGGCGCCATCGCCGTGCCCGGCACGCCGTCGGCCAGGACTTGTTCCGCAAAGCGCCGCGTCGGCCGCGCGGCAAGGGCTGATGGTGCGGCGGCGGAGACGCGCCAAGACGGTCGGTGTAGCTCTGACCCGCCCCGGCTTGGAGCGTGCCTGGTCCATGATCGGGTTGCGGCGTGACAGTGATGTTGTGGTGGCCCGTTACGTCGAATCGTTGGCCCCGGCTGGCACGTGGATTCCTGAAACGGTGTTTGACGAGGATCGCCACTTAACTGCTGTAGTTCACTTACCGGCGTTGGTGACAGGCTTACTCGAATCAAACTGCACCGTGCATGGCCATGTTGCGTATCGACGGACGGCACGGCAGCCCGTGGTTGAGGTTCGCTCCGATCTTTGGCCGGAGCCGGACCCGGACGCCTTGGCGCTGTACGCGACGGCGTTTAAGGAGGCACTTATACAGCGTGAATCGCTCCGGGGCGACGGCACGACACGCGAAATCGGCGAAATCCCGCTGTCCTGCGCGGTGTTCGCCATGAGGGCTGAGACCTGATGGACGAACTACTTGGGAACCTTCATCCCGCATCGGACGGCGAAAACGAACGCCTAGGACCGCGTATACAGCCCGATCTTGGTCGAGGTTGACCAAAGATCGGCCGTCGGACGGCGGCGTAGGGCGGTACAATGGCGACGGCATCGGACACAGAGGAACCGGTATGGCGACAATCGGACGCGACAAAAACGGACGGCGACGAATCCTGTTTGTGGACCGCGACGGCAAGCGACGGACCGTCCGGCTCGGCAGGGTTGACCAACGGACGGCGGAGGCAGTGTGTCGGCACGCCGAAGCCTTGCTCTCGGCAAAACTGTCGGGACAGCCGTTGGTCCGCGAAACGGCGGTTTGGGTAGCCAGCATGGGCGAACCATTGCGCGGCCGCCTAGTGAAGGTCGGGCTGATCGACGCCGAACCGGCGTGCCCGACGCTCGCCGAATGGTGCGAACGCTACATCGCCAGCCGGACCGATGCGGCCCCGCGCACCCTGATCCGGCTGCGTCCCGCCGCGAAACGGCTGATCGCCTACCTCGGACCGACGACAACGTTGGACCGCATTACCCCGCTGGACGCGGCCATGTTCGCTGAATGGCACGGCCTCGGACGCGCCGCGAACACAAAACGTCGGCTGGCGGGGACCGCCAAACAAATCCTCGGCGCAGCCGTGAAAGCCCGCATCCTGACGCACAACCCGTTCACCGGAATCCCAACGACTACCCGGCCGGACCGCAGCCGCGACGTGTTCATCGACCGTCGGACGCTCGGCTTGCTGCTCGACGCTTGAGCAACCGCCGAGGAACGGGCGATACCGCTATTGTGTCGCATCGGCGGACTACGCTGCCCCAGCGAAGTTTTGGCGTTGGAATGGCGGCACATTTTGTGGGACAAAGACCGTTTCGTCGTGCCTTGCGTCAAAACGGCCCGAGCGACGGGCGAACAAACCCGCGTCGTGCCGCTGTTCCCCGAACTGCGCGCCGAGCTGGAAGAATGGTTCGACCAGGCACCGGACGGCGCGCGGTACGTCGTCGAGCGCTGGCGCGGTTCGTCGGAAGCCGCGCTCCGGGCGTGGTTCCGTCGGCTGTGCGAGAAAGCCGGGATACCGACGATTCCCAAACCGTTCGTCAATCTGAGAGGCAGCCGGGCGACGGAACTAGCCCAGACGTTCCCCCGCCACGTCGCCACAGCCCGGCTGGGCCAAACCAAGGAAATCGTGGATCGAAACCAACGGTGGGACGGGGTGTCCTACAGAAACCCCTTGTTTTCCCAACGATTACGCAACATGCCGTTCGATGTACAAAAGTCAACTACCCCCGGCAGGAATCGAACCTGCGACACCCGGTTTAGGAAACCGGTGCTCTATCCACTGAGCTACGGGGGCCTGATGTCATTCCGCGGCCAGAGAAATGCAAACCAGCTCCTTATCGTTGCGGGCAAAGCAGCATTTGTACGCATATGCTGGCGCGCTCCACAGCACGTCGCGGCCGGACCATGTGCCGGTTGGATCCAGAATCTTCGCCCGGCTGATTTCCTCATAACCGTCGCGTGTCAGCCGAGCAACGATGAGGTGGCCGGTTTCGCTCAACAGGAAAAAACGGTTCCCGTTCTTAACCAGAAATGCCGTCCCGTGACTGCCCCGACGCCCGCCGGTCGTCGGTTCCAGTGTCTCCCACAAGCGTTTGCCGTCGGCCAGATTTACTGCCCGCAGGGTGCCTGCCTGGCAATCGCACCCATAGATGGTTTCCTCTTCCAAATGCGGCGTACTGTTGGCCGGATAAATGCCCGAGTCGCGATCTCCTCGCCACAGCACTTCGGCAGCGGGGCGGTCCTTGGCCAGGCGTAAGCATGCACACACGTTTCCGATCCCCCCGGCAAAAAGGAGGTCTCCAAGGAGACGCGGAGCGGCAATGGACATGCCATAGTTCGGCTTCAAGGGGATTTCCCAGTACAGACTGGCAGTCTCCGGATCCAGGCTGCAAATGGCTTCGCTGTGCCAAATGATCAACTGGCGTTTCCCGCCGTGTTCGATGATCACGGGCGGACAGTATCCCGGTTCCCGAGCAGACAGCGCTCGCCAGATCTCCTGCCCTGTGTCCTTGTCGAGAGCGATGGCTACACTGCCGTCGCCCCCGGCTAACGTGATGAGTTTTTTCCCATCGATGAGTGGATGGCTGCAAAAGCCCCACATCGGGGACTCGACGTTGTACGCCTCCTTGAGGTTCTTCGCCCAAAGTACTTTGCCGGTGGCGGCTTCCAGGCAATGGAGATGCCCCTCGGCCCCCAAGGTCCAGACTTTGCCTTCGTGCACCACCGGCGTGCATCGCGGTCCCGCGGGATAAGAGATGTGATACGGGCAGTCGTACTCGTAATTCCACAGCTGCTGGCCAGTGCGGGCGTCAAAGCACAGAACCCGCTCCTTCCCCTGGAGGTTGGCCCGAGACACCGGCGAACTGAGCCGCCGAACATCGCCGTCCGTCAGATAATCGTGAACGAAAACCCGGCCAGCGGCGACGGCCGGACCAGCGTAACCTCCCCCGACGGGCTGTCGCCACAGCACTTTCGGGCCATCAACCGGGAACTTTTCGAGAATGCCCGTCTCCCGCCAGACATTGTCTCGCTTCGGCCCCATCCACTGCGGCCATTCGTCGGCGCGAACCACGACCCCGCTTACAGCCGAAACCACAACCAGCACCAGGCACCGATGACGCTTCATGTCCTGTTCTCCCCCGCGGGATCGAAAGATGCCATCGTTTCTGCGAAAGTATTCTACGAGTTTCCAGGCTGCCTTGGGAAACGAGTCCAGGGCGGCGATGGGGACTTGATCCCGTGAACTGACGTCGCTCAACAGAAACCTAAACGGTACAATGCCGCCCGCCAAGAAGGGCCAACCGCTATCGGCAGGGACGCCGGTCATGATCGCAAACCGACTTTCACTCTTTCTGTTGCTGATCGTTGTGGGTTTCTTGCTTTTTTTGCCAGGCTCGGGTGCCTGTTCGTTGTGGGACGTGGACGAAGCCCACAACGCCGAATGCGCTCGGGAGATGTTCGACTCCGGCAACTGGGTTGTGCCGACCTTCAATTTTGCCTTGCGCTCTGACAAACCGGCTCTGCTGTACTGGATCATGATGATCTTTTACGGCTTGATCGGCGTCAGCGACTTCGCGGCTCGGCTCGGCTCAACCGTGTTCGGTATCGGCACACTGTTGGTGACATCCGAACTAGGACGAAGAATGTTCGATGCCAAAACCGGGATCCTGGCGGGAATCGTGCTCAGCACCAGCGTCATGTTCTGCGTCTCCTCCCGGGCGGCAACACCCGATGCACTGCTGATTTTCTGGGTGGCCGCGACGATGCTTGTGTTCTGGATCAGCTCCTCCGCCGGGGGGCGGGGCTGGCTGATCGGATGCGGACTGACCATGGCCCTGGCAGTGCTTGCCAAGGGGGCCGTCGGTTTATTGCTGCCCATGACCATTCTGACGTTGTTCTTACTATGGGAACGACGGCTGCACCTGCTGTGGGACAGGCGGCTGCTATGGGGAGTGGTTTTGTTTTGCCTCGTGGCTTTGCCCTGGTATGTTGCAGTCGGCATCGAAACCAAGGGAGCGTTCCTCCGCGGCTTTTTCTGGAAACATCACGTCGAACGCTTCCAGCAACCGATGGAAGGACATGCCGGATCAGTGTTTTATCACCCGTTGGTTTTTCTCGTCACTTTCTCTCCGTGGTCAGCGTTCCTCGGTGCGACCGTCTGGTCGAGCACAGGACGCCGGATGGCAAACGATTGCTCAGAAACATCGGCGACGGCCGGTAGTGGGGCGTCAGCTTATCGTCTCCTCTGGTGCTGGATCGGGGTGTGGTTTGTGTTCTTTTCCCTGGCGGGAACCAAGCTGCCCAATTACACCCTGCCCGCATTTCCAGCGGTCGCGTTGTTGACGGCTCGCTTTCTGACCCGATGGGCCGACGGCAAAATCGGCTTGCCAGGAATTTGGATGGTGCTCGGGTTCGTTCTTTGTTCGCTGATGGGGGCGGCGATCACCGCCGGGTTGATCGTTGCCGCTGGTAAGATACCGCAGATTCCTTTGGAAGGACGGACCTTTCCAGAGCTTCTCCAATTGGTTCCCCTGGGATTCGTGCTTCTGTCCGCGGGGTGCCTGTCAGCCTGGTTGGTTAATAGGGAGCGACGTTGGGCGGCGGTGGCGTGCGTGGCAGTCGCTTCGGTCATCACCGTAGGTGGGCTGGCGGCCACGGGTCCGGGAATAGTGGCTCGTCAACGTGCCCCTTACGCCTTGGCTCAAGCAGTGGTGCGTCATCAGGTGGAAGACGAAGTAGAAATCGCGTGCCTGGACTTTTATCAACCGAGTCTTGTCTGGTACACGCAGAGGCACATTGCACGTTTGGACAGCCCACGGGCCGCCATCGACCATTTGCACAGCGTCAAGCAAACCTACCTGGTCACGCCGCGTGGTAGCTGGGACCAATTCGCTTCGAGGATCGAAGGTCCGGTCGCAGTCTTGGCCGCTGCCTGGGACTTCATGGCCAATCAGGAAATCGTCCTGGTCAGCAATCGTCCGCCAATACACTCCTCGGAACTACTTCTGGATCAGTACGGAGCCACGGACTCAAACGGATTGCCGGAAAATCCCCTGGCTCGGTTCGGGAGAACAAGCACCCGTTTGCGAAACTGAGCAGCTTCCGGGGTCGGGAGTCCCGAAACCCTTCAGATGACCTCGATCTCGTTGGCCCGGATTGGGAGTTCCGAAAACTCCTGAGCATGGTGCTGGGCCATTTGCTTGGCGTAATAGCTGTGGGAGCGACCTCGTAGAACCAACCCGCCTTCCAGGTAAAAGATGCGAAGATCTTGCACGCGGCCTCCCAGACAGGATTGCACCCGCATCTCAAGTTCGTCGAGAAGTTCTCGGTCCGGTGCCTTGCAGGCACGGCTCTGACTAGTCGAAGTCATGCTTCCTTCCTTGAAAGTTGCCGACGCCATGGCTCTATTCTCCATCAATCCCCGTGCGCCCTGAACACTGCCTGACAAAGTTTCCTTCCCTATGCTGAAGCCGCTTGCGAAGTGCTGGAGCCTTTGACCAACAGTACCGGACACCTGGCCCGACGAAGCACATGCTCGGCGACGCTGCCCAAAAGGAGTCGTCCCAAGCCCGTCCGGCCATGCGTACCCATGACGATCAGATCAGCGTGACACTGATCGGCATGCTCCAGAATCTCCTCGGCAGCGTTGCCGTAGTCAATTCGCAGCTCAACATTTTCGCCGATGACAGGCTTGACGAATTCCCGCAACTGGCCCTTGAGGCTGTCCGGGTCGGGTTCTTCTGTGCCCAAAGCAGGAGCGGCCATGACGCCGTCGGTAACCATCAGGGCCGGCGCACCGACGAACAGAACGATCAGCCGCCCGTTGCTGGCCCGAGTCAGAGCGTCAGCCAGGCGGAGCGCTTCCCGGGCGGTGTCGGAGAAATCGACCGGACACAGGACCGTCTTGAATTGCAGCTCCATCGCTTCTCCGGTTCTTGCGGGCCGCATTCAGCCCGCGGAAGTCAAAACAAAACCCCGCTGGCGTTGGATCGCCGCGGGGCTGTCACATCCAGTCCATGAATCAGGGACATTCTTGCCTCCCTTCTAAGGCCCATGCTACCGCACCCAGAAACGTCCGTCAATGAGCCGGAGGACTGACCCATACCAGTTTCGGGTCGGGTGCTGAAAAACCGCCGGTTCCCTGCCAAGCGTTTTTCGGTACATGATTTCTGCAAACCAGACCGGTCCGATTGACACAGGAGGGAACCGTCGTGAAGCGCACGGAAGCACTGGCTTGGCCGTCTGTAAGGTTTGTGCTGTGGCTTACGCCGAAGCGAGAGCAAAACCCTGTCCGCCCTGGCGATGGCCGCACTGGGCGAGGTGCGGGTCAGCGTCGCCGAGATCGGCCGCCTTCTCCTATGCGTTCCTAAGCTCGACATCAAATCTGACCTTCGCCTCTGTGCTGTCTGTGGGATTGGGGCATCATTGCCAGGCTCACATGAGTTCGCGGCCTCGGCTGTCGGCATCACCCGGAGAGGTTGTCCAGCTTGCCTCGGTTCGGTGATCGAACGCGCCTACACCGCACAACCGGCAGACCCGGTTTGCCAAACCGGGCGGAGTGCCGAAAGGGCATCGCCTTCCAGAAGGAAGGTCGAGGGTAGAATGGAGTGCGGCACAGGTTCCAATCTGGGATGACTTGGCCATGAAGTCGATTCGCTGCTTGATGGCTGCGCTGTTGACGGCCCTTGGTTCAACCGCTTTTTCCACGGAAACCTACCCGCTCGAAGAAAAGTTTCCGGCGGGATACCAGTACCACGTCAGCAGCCGGGTTGATCTGACGGGCAGTCTGCAACTGCCTTCCTCGAAAAAGGACACGCCGGGACAGACCCTGACCATCAACGGCACGGCTAGCGTGGAGTACGACGAACGCATCCTGAGCGGGGAAACCGACCAAGTTCCCGCGACACGGACCCTGCGGAACTACGACCGGCTCGACTTCCGCCGCAAGATCGGCGACCAGCTTCAGGAAAGCCGGTTGCGTCCCGAAGTGCGGCGGATGGTTATTCTGCGTCTCGAACAGACCGAGGTTCCGTTCAGCCCAGACGGCCCGCTGATGTGGAGCGAGATCGACCGGGTACGAACCGACGTGTTCGTTCCGGCCTTGCGAGGACTGCTGCCCGGCAAGCCGGTCCGCGTCGGGGACCAATGGATTGCAGCCCGATCTGCCGTCCAGGAATTGACCGATCTGGACGAGATCACCGGAGGACAAATTCAGTGCCGTCTGCAAGATGTTCAAGAGCGAAACGGCAGTCGCATCGCCAGGGTTCGGCTCAGCGGCACGGTTCAGGGTTACAACGAGGACGGACCCAACCGCCAGGATTTGGACGGTTACTTCCTTTTCGATCTGGACCGCCGATTTCTGGCCTCGATCTACCTCGACGGCACCAGTTGGCTGCTCGACAAGGAAAACAAGCCGCAAGGCCGCGTCGATGGCCGGTTTACTCTGACTCGCCGTCTTGAAGTCGGCAGTGCTTTGAGCGACGATCGGATTCGCGGCCTTACCACGGAGCCGAACGAAGAGAACACCCTGCTGCTGTTCCGCGAACCGGCCCTGGGTGTCGAGTTCATCTACTCCCGACGCTGGACCGTCCGTAAGGCGGATGCCCGCCAGATTCTTCTCGATGAACCGCAGGGCGGGGGCATTGCCATCACGCTGGAGCCGTTGTCCCAGACGCCGAGCGGCACCGACTTCCGCAACGAAGCCCGCAAGGCCCTGGCCAAACATGGCGTGCATCTCTCCCGGGAGCTGCCGATCCGGTCCCTGGACCATCCGGCCGGAAGCCTGGAAGAGTTCGCTTTTGAAGGGGAAATCGACAAGAAACCTTGGACGCTGCACTACCTGGTGAACCGGCAACGGTTCGGCGGAGCGACCTTCATGGGTCGGTGGCCGACCAGACTCGACGCGGAACTGGCTCCCGAAGCACGCCGCATCGCCCGGACTTTGAAGCTGATTCCGCCGAAGCAATGACCACTTCCGAAAATGGGAAGGCTTCGCACAGCGCTGGCGGGAAACGGGTTCCTCCCCCTGCTCCGGCGTTTAAGGAAGGAAGGGATGGTGGTTTCAGATCCGGCTGGCGACCTCGCGACTGGCACTTTCCAAAATCTGCTGAAGCTGTTCAAGCAAATAGTCGGTGCCTTCCATAGCTTCCTTATTAGATTCCTCCAGGCGGTTGAGAGCGTTGTAGAGTGCCAGGACGGTCGGATAGTGACTGCGGCGGCGTACCGGCCGATTGAGATCGCGAAACTCGGAGGTCTGCGGCAAGACGTTGGCTTGGTAATGTTCGATCAGGTCGCGGGTGCATTTCTCGGCGTGAGTCAGAAGCTCACGCAGAGTCATGCGCTTCGTAGGCCGTTCCAGCTTCATCGTACGTCTCCGGTATGAGCAGTCATAAGGACACTGCGGGCGACGTTTGGGATTTTGGATGATAAGCAATCCGGTATTCCGTCCGACGTACAATCCGAAGGTCTTCCTGCTTCGGCTCGATGCCAAGCCCGCGGTGATGGCGAAGAACCCGTTCCCGATTAGCGAACTACCATTAAAATCTCTTTTACCGCACATTTGACAGGGGCGTCAAGGGGGCTTATATCCAATTCGTCGCCCAGCCGCTGAAATTGCGAAGATTCCCAGGTTTCCTTCGGTCCTTCCCGCAAGGAAAGACCGACCGAAGTGCGACGCGGATCATGAGAATCCTTCTGTTGGCGGATATTCACGGCAATTGGCCAGCACTTCAGGCGATCGACGAAGACTACGACCGCTGCCTGTTCGTCGGCGACTTGGTGGACTACGGGCCGCAACCGCGGGAATGTCTGGAGTGGGTTCGGCTTCATGCCTCCTTCTCCGTCCGGGGAAACCACGACCACGCGGTCGCCCAGCGGGCTGCCACCAATGGACGAAACGGGCTGAAGTATCTAACCCACAGTACCCGGCAACTCAGCTGTCAGTTGCTTCGGGCCGAGGAAATCCGTTTCCTGGCTGGCCAACCAGCTACCCGATATGTGACCCTGGGCGACGCTCGGTTCCTGCTCGTCCACGGAACTCCGCGTGATCCGCTGGACGAGTACGCCCCGGCCGATCCGGAGTTGTGGGCCAGGCGTCTGGCGGGGGTGGACGCGGATTTCGTCGTAGTCGGCCATACCCACTTGCCCTATGTCCTCTCTGTTTCGGGACGAACGGTCATCAATCCCGGCAGTGTGGGCCAGCCCCGCGACGGCGACCCCCGGGCTTCCTATGCTATTTGGCAGGACGGCCGGATCGAACTGAAGCGCGTGGCCTACGACCTGGAGGACCTCGTGCAGCAGATCCGTCGAAGCCCGCTTCCCGAACAGGCCAAGCGCATGTCGATCGAGGTTTTCCGCACCGGCACCGGAAACGTCGCCGAACTGACGCAGCCGCTGCCCTGATCGCGGGATCGGCCGGGAGGCGTCGGCAACGGTTTCCGGCGAGATCCCGGCTCGAGTCCGAGGGTCGGCCACCCCACGGCACCTGGAGGCGTCATGACCGCCTACCCGTTTCACGAGGAAGTCCTGCTCGAAGGGCACATCATCGACTCCTTGATCCTTCCCAAGGTCCTCGATGAAATCCTGATGCACGGGGGGACCTACGAACTGAAGGAAATCCAGATCGGCCAGCGACAGGTCGATCCGAGCCGGGCCCGCATCGAGGTCCGCGCACCCACGGAGCAGGCGTTGCGGGAAATCCTCGATGCCATCCACGACCACGGAGCCGTTCCCGTCGTCTCGGAAGACTGCCAATGGCTGGCAGCCGACATGGACGGGGCCTTTCCGGAGAACTTCTACAGCACCACCAACCATCGGACCCAGGTCCGCCTGCAAGGGGAATGGGTAGATGTCGAGAACATGGAGATGGATTGCGGCATCCTGGTCGAACCGGAGCGGCGCTTCGCTACAACCATTCCCATGGTCCGGGTCCGCCGCGGCGACCGGATCGTGATCGGGCATCGCGGCGTGCGGGTGCTGGCGGGGGAATCGGGCATCCGCAAAAGCCTCTTCGAGTTCATGTCCAGCCCGGTCAGCAGCGAGAAGCCCAAGACAGTCACGGTCCGGGAAATCGCCCATGCTATGCGCCGCACCCGGGAGGTTGGTCAGAAGGTTCTCGCCGTGCTCGGCCCTGCCGTCGTCCACACCGGCGGCGTCGAGCATCTGTGCTGGCTGATCCGCCGTGGTCTGATCAACATCCTGTTCGCAGGGAACGCCCTGGCCACCCATGACATCGAACAGGCCCTCTTCGGCACCAGCCTGGGCGTGTGGATGGATCGCGGGCTTCCTGCGGAGGAGGGGCATCAACATCATCTGCGGGCCATCAACACCATTCGCCGGGTCGGCGGTATCAAGCGGGCGGTGGAACGCGGCGTGTTGCGTTCCGGCATCATGCACGACTGCGTCACGCACGGGATCCCCTTCGTCCTGGCCGGCAGCATCCGGGACGATGGGCCGTTGCCCGAGGTCATCACCGATGTCCTCGAAGCCCAGGACAGGATGCGGGAGCAGATCCGCACCGGCGTGGGCTTCTGCCTCATGATCGCCACGGCCCTGCACTCCATCGCCACGGGCAATCTGCTGCCGGCCTGGGTCAAGGTCGCCTGCGTGGACATCAACCCTTCGACCGTGACCAAGCTGATGGACCGCGGCAGCATCCAGACCGTGGGCGTGGTCACCGATGCCGAGCCGTTCCTGCGGGCCTTGGTCCATGAACTCCAGATGAGCGAGGCGGAGGCGCGGGTGTGACGGCGATGCGACAACCGACCATCTTGATGTGTCCGCCCGATTATTACGGCATCGAGTACGAGATCAATCCGTGGATGAGCCGTGCCCGCGGGGCGGTGCGGGAAACCGCCCAGACCCAGTGGCGGATGTTGTACGAAACGCTGGTCGGTCTCGGGGTACGGGTCGAGCTGCTGACGCCGCAGCCGGGCTTGCCGGACTTGGTCTTTACCGCCAACGCCGGGCTGGTATTCAAGAACCGCTTCATCAGTTCGCGGTTCCGGCATGAGGTCCGTGCCCGGGAAACGCCGCACTTCGACGCCTGGTTCGATGCGCACGGCTACACAGTGGAACATCTGCCGGAAGGGATGTACTTCGAGGGAGCCGGCGACGCTTTGTTTTGTGGGCCGATCCTCTTCGCCGGCTACCGCATCCGTTCGGACGCCGCTGCCCATCAGGAAGTCGGCCGCATGATCGGCAAGGTAGTCTTGCCCCTGGAACTGGTGCAGGGACATTTCTACCATTTGGACACCTGCTTCTGTCCTCTGGCTCCGGGCGAGGCGATCTGGTATCCGCCGGCGTTCGACGCCTACGCCCAGCGGGTGATTCGGTCCCAGATCCCCCGCTTGATCGAGGTCAACGATCACGACGCCCGCCGCTTCGGCTGCAACGCCGTGGTCGTGGGCCGGACCGTGGTCGTCAACACCGGCTGCGAGAAACTGGCAGAGGACCTTGCCCAAGCTGGCTACCGTGCGGTGGCGACGCCGCTGGACGAGTTCCTCAAAGCTGGCGGCAGTGCCAAGTGCCTGACCTTGCGGCTGGACGGCGAGGAGGCGGCCGTGTGGGATAGTTAGCAAAAAGCCCTCGCGGCCCGGTTGACGGAAGGATGCTTCGTGTCTGCTCCTAAACGATGGCTTCTCCACGATCCCGACCCCTACCAGGCGGCCGCTCTCAGCCGGTCGCTGCGGATTTCTCCGGTGCTGGCTCAACTGCTGCTCAACCGTGGGGTGAGTGATCCGGAACAGGCCCGGCGTTTTCTCAAGGCCCCGCTGTCGGGTCTGCACGATCCCAGCCAGCTGCCGGGAATCGAGGAAGCGGCCCATCGGCTTCGTCGGGCCGTCGCCGAGGGCCGACGCGTCTGCATCTACGGCGATTACGACGTGGACGGCATCACCGGCACCACGCTGCTTTGGCGGTGCCTGCACCTGGCCGGTGCCCGAGAGACCTCCCGCTACATTCCCCATCGCCTCGAAGAAGGCTACGGATTGAATGTCGAAGCCCTGCGAAGTTTGCATCGCCAGGGATTCCAGGTCATTGTCACGGTCGATTGCGGCATTACCAGCGTCCGGGAGGCCGAAGAGGCCCGCCGTCTGGGGCTGGAATTGATCGTCACGGATCATCACGCCCTGCGCTGCGAACTGCCGCGGGCCGACGTGCTGGTCCATCCACGCTTGCCGGGCACCTCGTATCCGTTCCCAGACCTCAGCGGGGCCGGCGTCGCCTTCAAACTCGCCTGGGCGCTGTGCCGCGAATTCGACAACAGCCGCCGCGTCGGATCCACGTTCCAGAACTTCCTCCTTGAAAGCATGGCCCTGGTGGCCCTGGGCACCGTGGCCGACGTGGTTCCCCTTCTCGACGAGAATCGCATTTTCGTCAAGCACGGGCTGACCAGCCTGCGAGAGGCCCCGAGTCTGGGTCTGAAAGCCCTTCTCGAAGTGACCCAATTGGACACGAGCCGTCCGCTTACTGCCGGCCACATCGGCTTCCAGCTGGCCCCGCGGATCAACGCCGCTGGTCGGCTCGGCCAAGGCATCCTCGCCGTGGAACTGCTTTCGTCCATCTCCGAGCAACGGGCACGGGATCTGGCTTCGCATCTCGATCAACAGAACGAAGTCCGCCAGAAGATCGAGCGGGCGATTTATCGCCAGGCCAGGGGGAAGATCGAGGCGGAATACGATCTCGAGCGATCCGCTGCACTCGTTCTGGATGATCCAGACTGGCATCCAGGCGTCATCGGCATCGTCGCCAGCCGACTCTTGGAACGCTACGGGCGGCCCGTGTTGCTCATCAGTTCCAAGGAGGAGATCGCTCAAGGCTCGGGCCGGTCCCTCTCGGAGTTTCCGTTGCACGAGGCCCTGGGGGAGTGCGCGGATTTGCTGGTCAGCTACGGCGGGCATGCAGCGGCAGCGGGGTTCAAGGTTTCTCGGCAGAACATCGCCGCCTTGAGAGAGCGTTTTTGCGAATTGGCGGAAAGGGCGTTCCGCAGGCAGCCGGCGGCCTCCCGTCTGCACATCGACGCGGAAGTACCGCTCGTTGCACTGACGCACGGTCTGCTCAAGGGAATCGAAGCCCTGGAGCCGCACGGTTTCGGCAATCGGCGTCCGGTGTTTCTGACGGGCGGATTGCAGATCGTCGGCCAGCCGCGGGCCGTCGGCAAGGGTGAACTGCATCTCATGTTCACCGTCCGTCAGGGCAACGGACCGCGCTTTCGAGCCATCGCCTTCAACATGGCTGACCGCTTGCAGGAATTGCTTTCCGGCGGCGGCGAGTGCTGCCTGGCCTACACCCCGCGGCGCAACGAGTGGCAAGACATGGTCCGCATCGACCTGGAAGTCCATGATTTTCAGCCGGGCGCACGAGCGGTTCTGGCCTGAAATTCGAGCCACACCCCAGAGGCGAAAGCCATGCGTGTCGCACATTTCGATTGCTACAACGGAGTCAGCGGGGACATGACCCTGGGCGCGCTGGTCAGTGCCGGCGTCCCCGAGGAAGTGATTCGGGACGGTCTGGCATCCTTGAAACTGCCAGTGAAAGTTGAGTTCGAACGTATTCGCCGGGGCGGCTTCGCGGCGGTTCTGGTGCGGGTCGAGGCCCCGGTAGAGGAGGAACACCGTTTCTTGCCCGAGATCGAAGCGATTCTCGACCGTGGCAGTCTGACGGCCTCGCAGAAGACTCTGGCATTGCGTATCTTTCGTCGCCTGGCGGAAGCCGAGGCCGCTGTGCATGGCATCCCCGTCGAGAAAGTGCATTTCCATGAAGTTGGGGCTTTGGACAGCATCGCGGACATCGTCGGCTCGGCGATTGGCCTGGACTGGCTGAAGGTCGAGCGGTTCACGTCCCGGCCCGTGCCGACGGGACATGGCACGGTGAAGGCGGCCCACGGCGTCATGCCGATCCCGACCCCGGCCACCGCCGAACTGCTCCGGGGGGTTCCGCTGGCCCCGTCTCCTATCCAAGTGGAACTGACGACGCCCACGGGGGCGGCCATCCTCACCACGCTGGTCAGCGAATGGATTCCCAGTCCAGTCATGCGGATCGAGCGGATCGGCTACGGAGCGGGACATCGAGACTTTGTGGAACAGGCAAACCTGTTGCGGCTGTTTGTCGGCACAGTCGATTCCACTTTGCCGCAGGAATGCGATCGTATTGTGGTCCTGGAAACCAATCTCGACGATCTTTCCCCACAAATGATCGGGTACTGCATGGAACGCCTCCTCGCGGCGGGTGCCTTGGACGTGTTCACGCAGCCGATTCTGATGAAGAAGAACCGCCCGGGAATTGTCCTGACCGTGTTGGCCCCGGAGTCGCTCGTTGCCGAGCTGGAGGACATGCTCTTCGCGGAAACGACCACGTTCGGCATCCGCCGGTATATCGTCGAGCGGCGGAAGCTCCAGCGTAAGCCGCACACGGTCCAGACGCCGTTCGGGCCGGTGCTGGGGAAACTCGGCTGGCTCGAAGGGCGACCACCGACCTTCGCTCCGGAATACGAGGACTGCGCTCGGATCGCTCGGGAACGCCAGGTGCCTTTGCGGCAGGTTTACGAGGCTGCCGTTATGGCATTCCGTCGGGAGCAAGAATCGTAGCGCAACATCTCTCCAGTGCGCGTCCGACTGGCGTGACATTCTGCCTATGCACTTCGACTTGGCTGTTTGCCCGCATCCGTCGGCAATAATCCAGATCGGCAGTCTGGTTTCGCGCAACATTTCGCCGACGCTGATCTCGCAGCCACGGCGAAGATTTGCAGCGAGAAAAAACCAGCGTCCTTCCGAGAAGTCGTCCTTCGATGCGCAACATTTTGCGATCCTGATCCAGCAATGAGGCGCAACATTTCGACCGCAAAGGCGACACGATCGGACACGATGACATGCCGGCGCGCACCATCAGCGTCGTGGGCCGAGGTGCCCACTTCGCAACGTAACCGATCGCACAGGGAAAGTGTAAGGTCAGGCGCGCCGGGATTTGCGGTTCGGCGACTCGTCAGCGGACCAGACGCTTGTTACCATAAGGCCGCAGCAGTGGCGTGCTCAGGGCATCATGCGCCAGCGAGCGGAAGGCGTCAGCCCTCACGTGATCCAGGGAAAGCCCGAGAAGATGGCATCAAGGAGATGAACATGCTTCGCTACGCAGTGGTCGCAGGGGTGGTAACGGCAGTGGTCCTGGCGGGAATGGGGATTGGCTTCGTGCTGGGACAGCAGCGCTATGAGAGCGGCATCGTCTGGCCCGAGCCGCCCGTCGTCACGCCCGGTGAGAATGGCGGTCCACCCTCGGACGCTGTCGTCCTCTTCGACGGCAAGAACTTCGATGCCTGGGAGAACGGCGACCGGCTCAGAATCGACGACGACGGGGCGTTCACCGTCCGCGGCTGGATGCGGACCAAGCAGGCGTTCGGGGATTGCCAACTGCATCTGGAATTCGCCTCGCCGACGCCGGTCCGCGGTTCGGGTCAGGGTCGGGGCAATAACGGCGTCGGCTTCATGGACGCCCGTTACGAGATCCAGATTCTCGACTCCTACGAAAATAAGACCTATTTCGAGGGCATGTGCGCTTCCATTTACAACCAGCGTCCGCCGATGGTCAACGCCTCCCGCAAGCCGGGCCAGTGGCAGACCTATGACATCGTTTTCGCCGCGCCGCGCTTCGACGACAGCGGCAAATTGCTCAAACCCGCCTACTTCACCGTGTTCCACAACGGCGTGCTCGTGCAGAACCATGTCGAGGTGCAGGGCAACACGTTCTACGACCGCAAACCGGCCTACACCAAGCATCCCGAGAAGCTGCCCCTGGCGTTGATGTACCACGGCGACCCAGTCCGCTTCCGCAACATCTGGATTCGTGAAATCAAGGAACTGGAACCCAGGCAAGGCGCCGCTCCCAAGGGGACCGATTCGCAGTAGGTCGTTCGCATCCGAGAGCCCTCACAGTCCCGAAACGTCCATCGAATCTGCTTGAGTCCGGCGTGGACGGCGGGCACAATGCGCCCAGCGTTACCGCCGATTTTCGAGGGAGAATCTCATGAATGGCCTTGTCGATCGCTGCTTTGGTCGCCGCCTCGCTGGGGTTGCTTGCGGGTTTGTGATGCTGACGTGCGCGTTGGCTGTGGTCCAGGCTGCCGACTGGCCGCAATGGCGCGGTCCCAAGCACGACGGCATCAGCCCCGAAACCAATCTGCCGACCCGGTGGAGCAAGGAGGAAAACCTGCTCTGGACCGCGCCGTTGCCCGGCATGGGCAGTTCGACCCCGGCCGTCTGGGGCGACCGCATTTTCGTCACCAGCGAAGAGGGCAATGACCTCGTGCTGCTGTGCTTCGACCAGGACGGCAAGCAATTGTGGAAGACCAAGCTCGGCTCCGGTCGGCAACGCTACCGGGAAGACGAGGCCAACAACGCTTCGCCCTCACCCTGCACCGATGGGAAGCGGGTGTACGCCTTCTTCGGCTCCGGCGACTTCGGCTGCTGCGACTTCGACGGCAGGGTGCTTTGGCATTTCAACGCTCAGGATCGCTACGGCCGCTTCGAGATTCTCCACGGCATGCACGTCACGCCGCTGCTGCATGGCGACCGGCTGTATCTGTCGCTGTTGCACGGCGGAGGGCAATGGGTCGTGTGCCTCGACACTGCCACCGGGAACGAAGTCTGGAAGGTGCAGCGGCCGACCGACGGCATCTTCGAGGGCACGCATTCGTATGCCTCGCCGATCCTGTGGCGTCATGCCGACGGGGAAGAGTTGGTGGTTCACGGCTGCGACTACACGACCGGCCACCGGCTCAGCGACGGTGCGGAAATCTGGCGGCTGGGCGACCTCAATGACAAGGACCGCTACGACCGCACCTTCCGCATCATCGCCAGTCCGACCGCCAGCGGAGAAATCCTCGTGGTGCCGACCTGCAAGGCCGGTCCCGTCGTCGCCATCAAATCCGGGGCCAGGGGCAAGATCGCGGCAGGCAGTCCCTCGGAACTGTGGCGGATCCCCGGAGGCCGCAACGCCCCTAACAAGACGCCGGACGTTCCCTGTCCCCTGACCCACGATGGGCTGGTCTATCTCGTCCGCCAGTACGGTCGGGATCGCGGCTCGCTGATCTGCGTGGACCTGAAAACGGGCCAGGAGGTGTATCAGGCTCCGTTGCATCCGGCTCGTTATCGCGCCAGCCCGGTGCTGGCCGACGGCAAGATTTATCTGGTGGCCCGCGACGGTACCGTGACCGTGGTCCGTGCCGGTCGGCAATTCGAGAAACTGGCCGAGTTCACGATGGACGACCAGTTCACGGCCACGCCGGCGGTGGCTCATGGGCGGCTCTATCTGCGCGGCTTTAAGAACCTATACGCCGTCGGGAAGCCGATGCCCTAGTTTTGTCAAGACAACGAACCGGAAGCAGACCGGCTTCGGAAGCGGCGTGGGGTGCCGACAGGTCTGACATCCCGCTTGTCGGCTTGTGCCGACGCCGCTGCGAGGCGTGCAGTCAGGATGCGAGGCTTCGCCGCCGGTTCGAGTCGGCCGAGAATCACCCGCAACCAGAAGGGAATCAAACGGGCCAGAGTCCTTGGTACGTCCCGCAGGGATACCGTGCTGCGACCCGCTCGTCGTGGGCGGTGGTTCACTCCGATTTCCGCGATCCGCAGTCCGGCCAGGCGCGCCCGGGTCAGCATCTCGGTGTTGACGAAGAAATCGTCGGACTGCGGCAGAATGCGGAGCAGAGCGTCGCGGCGAAAGACCTTGAAGGCGCAGTCCACATCGCGGACGGGAATGCCAAGCAGGAGACGGACCAGCCGGTTGTAGCCCGAAGAGAGGAACTGCCGCCACCAGGAATCCTTGCGATCCACCCGAAAGCCGCAGACGATGTCGAACTCGGAAGCGACGGCCAGTAAACGCGGCAACTCGGACAGGTCGAATTGCCCGTCAGCGTCGGTGAAGGCGACCAGTTCGTGCTGGGCATGAAGGAAGCCGGTCCGCAGCGCGGCTCCGTAGCCGCGGTTGCGGCGATGACGGAGCAGACGCACCTGGGCGTTCCCGAGAGCGTGCAGCTCGACGCACAAGGCGGTGGCGTCGGTGCTGCCGTCGTCCACGACCAGAATCTCATAGCTCTGGACAATCCGGTCGAGAATGCGACAAGCCTCGCCGAGGGTCCAGCCGAGCGAGGCGGCTTCGTTCCAGGCGGGTATGATCAAGGATACTTTCCACGGTCCGCGTCGCATGGATTTCACCCTGGAATTGCCGCTCCCTGGCGGTCGCGGCTCGGAGATATTTCTGCCGAGGTCGCGGTTCGGAGGATCGCTTGCCAAAGTCGCGGCACCTTAACCTCACGGTTCCAAGCGGGCGAGACAGATACCGAACCCGGTCCGGTCTGCCAAGCCGAGCCTGACGGTCTGCTAAGACGCACAAGACAGGGCAGAAGCAACGGGAATTTACGTCGGCGTCGGCTTGCGAAGCCCTGACGACGTACTAGGATTGAGAGCGGATTGAAAACTTGGCGGGTCTGCAAAAAGCTGTTTGACCCATCACCGTGGGGTCTGCACCGATGAGCACGCACTTCGAAGGTAACGGCAGCCGTCCCAAATTACTCGTCGTGGACGACTCGCGGACCGAGTGCCGGAGGGCCGGCTATCTCGCCGAAAAACAGGCAGGGGTGATTCCGCTGTACGCCTACGACGGAGAACAGGCCCTGGCCTGCCTCGCGGAACAGCATCCCGACGCCGTCCTGACCGACCTTCAGATGCCGGTCATGAACGGGTTGGAACTCACGATGCGTATCCGCGAGGACTTTCCCCACATCCCCGTAATTCTGATGACCGCTCAGGGCAGCGAGGAAACGGCCTACGAAGCCCTGAGAGCCGGGGCGGTCAGCTATCTGCCCAAGGCGATCCTGGAGCGGGAACTGCCGGAAATCCTTAACACCGTCCTGGCGGCCGCCCGCAGCGACAAGCAGCGCCGCTCGCTGCTGGCCTGCCTGCAAGCCCGGGAGTCGCACTTCGTTCTCGGCAATGACCCGACTTTGATCCCCGAGTTCATCAAGATTCTTCAAGAGGACCTCGATGCCCTCGGCCTGTTCGATTATACTTCCCGGATCCGCGTCGGAGTGGCGTTGGAAGAGGCCCTGTTGAATGCCTTGTATCACGGCAATCTGGAGTGCAGTTCGGAGTTGCGACAGCAGGATGACAATGCCTACCACGAACTGGCCCAGCGGCGTCGGCAGGAGGAACCGTATCGCTCCCGTCGGCTGTTTGTGCAGGCCCGGGTCAATGCCGAGGCGGCCCACTACGTCATCCGCGATGAAGGACCGGGCTTCGATCCGTCCAAGCTGCCCGATCCGACGGACCCGGCGAATCTGGGCCGGGCCAGCGGCCGGGGTCTGCTTTTGATCCGCACTTTCATGGACCAGGTCAGCTACAATGCCACGGGCAACGAAATCCGCATGATGAAGCGGCGAACGGCGAAGCCGCAGCTGGACCCGGCACGACTTCGAGAGGAGAAGCTGCCCCACGAGCAGGCAGGAGCACAGCATGTTTGACCGGCGCGAGTTTCTGGCAACCTCGGCTTGGGCGGGGGGCGTGTGGGTGTTGGGCGAACTGGGGGAATGTCAGGCGGAGCTGGTTTCTCCCACGTCTCAGAAGTGGCCTGCAAACTACTTTCTGCAAGGCAATTTCGCTCCGGTGGCCGAGGAAGTCACCGAAACCGAACTGAAGGTGGTCGGCAAGGTGCCCGCGGGATTGCATGGACTTTTCGTCCGCAACGGTCCCAACCCGCAGTTTCCTCCGCTCCGCAATTACCACTGGTTCGAAGGCGACGGGATGCTTCATGCCGTCTTGCTGCGGGACGGCAAGGCCAGCTACTGCAACCGCTGGATCCGCACCGACGGTTGGAAAGAAGAACGCAAAGCGGGCCGGGCCGTGTATCCGAGCCTTCTGGATCCGCCCAGCGGCACGAACCCGCCGCGGTTCAAGAACACGGCCAACACCTCGGTCCTGTGGCACCACGGCAAATTGTTGGCGTTGTGGGAAGCGGGTCCGCCCACGGAGGTGCGGATCCCGGATCTGGAAACCGTCGGATTGTACACCTTCGGAGGGAAGTTGAAGCACCCCTTCACCGCTCATCCGAAGGTCGATCCCGTCAGCGGCGAGGTGCTGTGCTTCGGGTACAACCTGGTCGCCAAGCCATACTTGCAATACAGCGTGATCGAGCCGTCGGGCCGGATCGCCAGCACCACGGACATCGACCTGCCCCGGCCGGTCATGATGCACGATTTCGCCGTCACCGCCAACTATGCCGTGTTCCTCGATCTGCCCGAAGTGTTCAATCTGGAGCGGGCAATCCGAGGAGAGCCGCCGTTCAAGTTCGATCCGGAAGCCGGGGCGCGGATAGGCATTATGCCCCGCCGGGCGGATGGGACGGCGATCCGTTGGTTTACCATTTCTCCCTGTTACGTTTTCCACACGCTCAACGCCTGGGAAGCAGGTGACGAGGTCGTGGTCGTGGCCTGCCGATCCCAGAAATTCCCGCCGATCGTCGAATTCGTCCCTACGCCCAACGCCGCCGAACATCCCAATATCCAGGACTCGGAAGCGGTGCTTTATCAGTGGCGGTGTCATCTCAAGACCGGCAAGGTGGTCGAAGGTCCGCTCGATGACCGGGGGGCCGAGTTCCCGCGGATCAACGAGCGGTTCACGGGACGACCCAGCCGGTTCGGCTATTGCGGCCGAAACGGCGGCGAGATGTTTGACGGGCTAATCAGGTACGACCTGGCCCGGCAGAGCAGTACGTTTCACAACCACGGCCCGGGCCGCTTCGGTGGCGAAGGCGTGTTCGTGCCGCGGCGGGACGCGGCCAGCGAGGACGACGGCTGGCTAATGACCTACGTCTTCGACCGCAACACGGGCAAAAGTGAGTTGGTGATCGTGGATTGCCGCGACTTCGCCGCGCCGCCAGTGGCCCGTGTCCTGCTGCCGGTCCGAGTCCCCTACGGTTTCCACGGCACCTGGGTCGATCTGGCCTGAGCAACGCAGCGCGATGAGGCCAAACAGCGAGGCCGACCCGGACGGCAAGTCCGAATCGGCCTCGCTGCGTTTGTTTGTGCAATTCGATCAGCGATCGGTTTCAGGACACTGTTTGCAGCGTTGGCAATCTCCCGTCTCGGTCCAGCGGGACGACGACGGCTTCTCGGGGCAGGTCGGCTTGAAGCCGGCCCGGCGCAGCTCGGAATCGCTGCTATCCGATCCGTTGACCGTGGCCCGCAATTCGGCAAGCAACTCGCCGATTTGCTCATGGACCTCGTCGGCGTGGTACACAACCAGGGCCTTGCCGAACGGATAGAAGTCCACGACGCCGCAGCCGCCTGCCTCTTCCCACGACTTCGGCGCCACGGTGCGACAGATGATGCGGATCAGATGCTCCGGCGTATGCTCCTCGCTGGGGTCGAGCAGATCGGCGACCGGATAAACCCGGCGGGTGTAATTGCACTTCTGCGTGCAACCGTTGCAGCCGCCCTTGCCCTGGGACGGATGGCAGGGGCAAACCTGGCAACCGGCCTCGGATTTGACATCTCCCCCGAACACTTCGCGGAGCAATGGAACAGGAGCGAAGGCCGGGATCGAGAACGGATGTTCGATGCGGATCGGCATCGGCGGCAGGGGCGGAACCGGAGCCGCGGGAAGGCAGATCGGGTCGGTCAGGAGAATGATGACGGCCTTGACCTCCGGATTGAGAGATTCCCGTACTGGCACCCGGGCCATTCCGGCGGATTTGTCGGTGCATTGTTGGTCGCAGATTTCGACGATCTCGCAAGCAACTGGGCATTTCGGCGAAGCTGAACCTGGTTTCCGATCCCGAAAGCTCACCGCTTGCACCCGGGTACAACCGTCCAGAATCTGCCGGGCGAGATGTTGCACGCTGATTTGCGGGACCGCCACGGCAGGCAGCCCGGCCAGGCAAAGTTCCACTTCGATGTCTAACGCCGCCCGATTTGCCCGAGGAGCGGGGTTCCTCGGTTGTTCGGAGTCGGTCGGCACGGGCGGCGGCAAGTCCTCCACGGCCTCGTCGGGCAAAGGAGCGGGATAGGATCGTATCCGCTCACCACCGGCCAGAACGCTTTCCTCCGCAGGTTCCTGGTATGGATAAGTGAACTCGTCTTCGGATGTCGCACCGAGCCAGGCCACGGTTTGCACCCCGGCCGCGGACGCGCCGGTCGGACATTGCTGTGAACCCAGAGCCGAGATCGCCCGCAGTTCCGTCAAGTCCCAGCGACACGCCGCTTCCAGTTCGGGCGACATCGGAATTAACGGAGCGGGCAGCTCGGCATCGTCGAGCTGGATCAAGGCCGGTTGCGTGTTCCCCCGGGGTGCTGGGCCGGTGGTGCAGATTCCGGCCAGTCGGCACAAGTAGCGGGCCGGCAGCGATTCGGGATGGTTGTAGCCGTATTGCACAACCATCGCCGTAACGGCTGCCGAGATCGCCACCGTCATCAGTAAACCAAGGGCAGTCCTTCGCATGGGTCGTCCCCTTTTTGCGGGCTGAGGAGGCCGTCAACGCTCGGCCTCCCGAGCTTGACGAGACTCCAAAAGACGAGACGCAGCCTTCCTTCGCGGGAAAGATCACTGAGGCGGGGCCGTCTATACCGCAGCGTCACGCGGAGGGCCAGTCCAACTCCCTGTCAGACGCTAAAGCGTGGAAAGCTGGGCATCTGGCCAAAGCGGGCGACCTGCCGAGGACTTGCTTTACGCGGCAAGGTCTTGAAAGTAGAGTAGGAAGAGGGCTAGGGACTGTAGCGGCGGGAGACGATCCGGTTGAGCCGACGGAGGAGGAATCGCTTCGGCGGGACGGTGTTTCCGGCGCTATAATTGAGGCGTTCCAGAACCCGGTGAGGCTAAAGCCGTCAGCGGCCGTTCGGACGAGCAGGAAACGGATGCGGCAGCAGTTCGGCAGCGCCGTTGAGGTCGAATCAGTACCGCGATCCCCAGGGACCGGCGAGCATGTGGTTGGCCATCGAGCCTGCAAATCCCCGAGTTGAGTTCGGCGACATTCTCATGCCCGGCCTGATGCTGGCAGGGGCGATCCTGCTCGCCGCTGTCGTGCTCATGCTGCTCAAACGCTGGCGGTCCACGCCGGAAATCTTCGAGTCGCCCTATGAACAGTTGGCTCAATACCGGGCCATGTTTGAACGGGGGGAGATCACCAAGGAAGAGTTCGACCGCATTCATGGCTTGTTGACCGCTCGCATTCGTCAGCAACTTGGGGAGGGAGCAGGACTGCCGACGGGATCGGCAGACTCTCCGCGCTCAGCCCCACCCGCATCAGGCGATAAAGCCCCGTCGCCGGATGGTTCCGCTACGCCGCCGGGCATGCCCGGATCGGAAACATGAGGGGCTGAGTGCCCGTGGAAGGGCGAGCCTCCCCGACCCTTGTGGTCGAACACCGGGCGGCGTAGAATCGCGCAATTACCCATCCCGGGCATTGGCGAGAAAACCAAGGCGATGCCGGGGAGATGAACCTCTCGAGACGGCATCCATTCAGGAGAGCCCATGGGGACCAAGGACATGAGCGGCGGTGGAGGACGGAGGATCGGCCCAACGACGCGCCAACGCAACACGTTCTGTTCTTTCTGCCGAAAGAGTGCCAGCGACGTCGGCTTGCTCGTCGAAGGCCCCGCTGGCGTGTACATTTGTGGCGAATGCGTCGATCTGGCCCAGTCCATCCTCGAACAGGAAAAACGCCGTCGCGGCGTCAGCCGCACCACCGTCAAGAAAATCCCTTCGCCGCGGGCCATCCGGGAACACCTGGACCAGTACGTCATCGGTCAGGAGCGGGCCAAGAAGGTCCTTTCCGTGGCCGTCCATAACCATTACAAGCGCCTCAGTCTGAGAGACGAGGGCATCGGGTCTGACGTCGAGATCGAAAAGAGCAACATTCTTTTGATCGGACCAACCGGCAGCGGCAAGACGCTGTTGGCCCGGACCCTGGCCCGCATCCTCGACGTCCCCTTCGCCATCGGCGACGCCACCACGCTGACCGAAGCCGGCTATGTCGGCGAGGATGTCGAGAACCTGCTCCTGAAGCTGCTTCATGCCGCCGATTTCGACATCGAATCCGCCCAGCGGGGCATCATCTACATCGACGAAATCGACAAGATCGCCAAGACCAGTCAGAACGTCAGCATCACGCGGGACGTCAGCGGCGAGGGAGTGCAGCAGGCGTTGTTGAAGATGCTCGAAGGCACGATCAGTAACGTTCCCCCGCAGGGCGGCCGGAAGCATCCCGAGCAGCAGTACATCCAGGTGGACACGACGAACATCCTGTTCATCTGCGGCGGCACGTTTGTCGGTTTGAATAACATCATTTCCCGTCGCATCGGCCGGAAGACCATCGGCTTCGGCTCCAACCCCGAAGCCCGTGAGACGGAAGCCGGCTACCTGATGTCGAAAGTGACCAGCGACGACCTCGTTACCTTCGGAATGATCCCGGAGTTCGTCGGACGTCTGCCGATCGTCGCCGCCCTCGAACCGCTCGACCTCGATGCCCTGGTTCGCGTCCTGACCGAACCCAAGAACGCCCTGGTCAAGCAGTATCAGAAGTTCTTCGAGATGGAGGGCGCGGAACTCGAATTCACCGACGCCGCGTTGCGGGAGATCGCTCGCCGGGCCAAGGAGCGGGAAACCGGCGCCCGCGGTCTGCGGAGCATCGTGGAAGACCTCATGCTCGACATCATGTTCGAGTTGCCGGACCTGGAGTACAAAGGCAAGTTCGTCGTCACCGACGCCGTGGTCCGCGGCGAAGTCCCGCTCTTCAGTCGTACTCCAGACAAGAAAATCGCCTGAGGGGGCGGTCCACCGGACTCAGGCGATGCGTTGCCGAGGTCTGGGCAGCGACCGGTCGAGATAGCTCACGGGCCTTGCCCGTTGTTGGATGGCGGCATCGGAGATGGTGCCGGGGGCGTCAACTGCGTGCCCTTTTCGGTCGAAGGCGGGGCAGGATTCTTGGGCGCGACAGCCGACGGCCCCCCGCAGCCAAGAAACGCTGCCGTAACAACAAAAACCGCTACTTTCCAGACTGTGGAATATTGACTCATGATTCTCTTTCCAAGCGGGGCGAGTCTGCTGGTACGCCAGGGACGACGCCATCCTAAACAGGTGCTTTACGCGACCTCAATTCAAGATTTCACTCCGAAAATACGTCTTCGACAATCTCACGAACCTGTTTCAATAAGTCCTCATGGGCGTTTTCGGGCAATGGTTCCCGCTTCTTCAGCTGGGAGGTTCTCTGAAATGCGGCTGACTCAAGCCGTCTTCGCAGGCGGTCGGTATCCATCGCCTCCTCGATGGCCTGCTGCACGGCCTTTTTTCGATCCAAACCTTTGGCCTTGAGGGGCATGGCCAAACGAAGCGTAAACAGTTGCAGGAACTTTTGTTTCTGCCTTTGCCACTTCTCGACTTTGTCAGTGCGGTTGTTCAATTTGCCTAGCAATTGGCGATAATGGTGGCTTAGAGCAGCGCCAAGGACCTCGCTTAAAGCCGTGATGAAACCTTCCCTGGTTCTGGCCATGGCGTAGCGCTTCATCTGGGCCTTGACCTCGGCCCGGACAAGTTTGGTCAGCCGCGCTTTTTCCCGGGGAGTCATTACGGCCTCTGCCCATGTGGTCCGACCTGCAACTTGTTAAGCCAACATCAGCTTAGCCCTTTACCTGCGCCGGTTCTTGGGGTCTTCCAGGGTCGTCGAAAACTCGCCTTTCTTGCCGGTCGGGCTGGTGTACTTGCCGGTGAACGTCGTCCCGGTAAGCGTGCCGCTCCAGCGGTAGATGCCGTCCTTTTCGCCGAGGTCGGCTTCCCCGTCGAACAACACTTTGTCCCCGGAACGCTTCCCGTTCATGGTGATCTGGAAAACGAAGTCTCGACCGCAGTAGCCGGAGAAGACTGCCGAGTAGTTTTCCCCGTCGAGCTTTCGTACCACGCAGTGCAGGTCTCCGCCGTAGCCGGTCTGGTCGCCTTTCCAGGTGCCGTGATAGACGGACACCTGCCGCTTGTGTTTAAGGAACCAGTCGTAGAGTTCCTGGTTGTTGTAAGTCTCGGTCCAGGAGTCATGACCGGCTTCGGGGTAGATGGTGAACTTGGGGTCGCCCCCGGCTCGCTTAATGGCATCCACCATGTCCTGCGACCGCCGCAGGGGAACGACGTTGTCCTTGGCCCCGTGGAAGACCCAGATGGGCAAATCCTTCAGCCGGGGCGCGTCGGATGGGTTGCCTCCGCCGCAGATGGGAGCGATGGCCGCGAAGCGTTCCGGGTTCTGCCCGGCCCAGGTCCAGGTGCCGAACCCCCCCATGCTCAAGCCCGTGAGATAGACGCGATCCGGATCGACCTTGTAGCGGGCCAGCACTTCATCAAGCAGGGCGTTGAGCGCTTCGATTCGCCAGCCGAAGCTCGGCGACTGCGGCGAGATCACGATGAAGGGAAAGTCTTTTCGCGTCTCCACGATCTTGGGCGGACCATGCCGCTTGACCAGGTTCAGGTCGTTGCCGCTTTCTCCCGCGCCATGGAGGAAGACGATCAGAGGCCAGGGCTTGTCCGCTTTTTCGTAGCCCTCGGGGAGAAAGACCAGGTAGCCGAGCCGGACGCGGACGGTAATCTCCCGGTCGAGCAGCTGGGGCGTCTGCGAACCGGGCTGCGGCGTGGGTTTCGGTTGCGGTTTTTCATCCGCCTGACACACGCTGGCGATCAAGGCGAATGCGACCGTCAGGCTGGCGAAGAGGAGTGCTTTCACGGGGATGTCTCCGCTGGTCCAAGGTTTCCGGAAAGGCCCTTTTCCTTGTCAGTCGAGGATGCTCGACACGTCGCTGGTGTATCCGTCGCGGCGACCGGCGATTTGCTGGAGCAAAGCCCAGTCTTGCGAGGGCATGCCCGAGCCGAGCCAAGCTGTCTGGCCGAAGCGGATGCCCCGGGTCGAGCCGTCGCCGAAAGCGAACTGGACCACCGCAGCATGACGGCTGGAGAACCGCCACCAGTCCGCGCCGCCTTGCATCCAGTGGACGTTGCCTCGGCCCAGCCCCAGGCCGGTGCCGCAGCCGCCGATGCCGAACCACGTCCAGGCCGTGCCTCGCTGGCCGACGCCACTGCCGCCCAGCCCCTCGCCGATCATCAGCGTGTTACTGGTGCCGTCCAGGATCGCTAATTGCCCCAAGGTGTTCTCCGAACGGTTGCACATGATGCCTTCATAGCCGCCCATGGTCGGCGGAGGCACCAGGCCGAGCGGGTTCGGAGCGGGATAATGGAAGAAGAACCGTCCTCCCGTTCCCGCCACCGGAGCGTAGTTGCTCCGACCCAGCTGAAGGTCGCCGGGCGTACCGCGGGCCAGATTCGGAAACATCCCATTCTCCGCATAGAGGAAGAGAAACACCGAGGCCACATCCTCGTAAAGCGTATCCGACGGGCACTGGAAGATCTTCAGCTTCGTCTGAGCGCCCGTGTAGGCCAGGTTCAGCGTCCACCAGTTGGCATCGCCCTGATTGACGGCCAATTGCACACCCCGGGCAGTGCCCGTGCCGGGCTGCGTCACGATCTTGTAAAGGTTGTCCTGCTCCAGGTACGGTAACAGCACCACCAGCGCTCCGGCATTCTGGGCTTCGCTGGCAGAAACCGGAACCGGTGTCGCGGACTGGCCGAAACTGCCTGGCGGCAGCTTGTTGAAATCGTTGTGATAATTGTGGGCGGCAAGGGCGATCTGCCGGAGGTTGCTGGCGCAGAGCATCTTGTTGGCGGCTTCCCGGACCTTCTGCACGGCCGGCAAAAGCAAGGCCATGAGAATGGCAATTATCGCAATGACGACGAGCAACTCGATGAGCGTGAAAGCGGAACGTCGTTGACCCATGGATAGTCTCCTCAAAAGGCGGGCCGATTCCAACCACCGCCGGATTCAAATCCTGGCGCTGACGGGCCAGGCGGTGGGTGGCCAGAATCATCTCTATGCTAGTGTCTGAAGGTCCGATGTCAATTTGCCCCGGAGGCCGGTATGGTCTATCTCTCCCGCATCTACACCCGCACCGGAGACCAGGGCGGCACGTCGCTGGGCGACGGATCCCGCGTCTCCAAGGACGATCCCCGCGTGGCCGCCTACGGCACCGTCGATGAACTCAACTCCGTACTGGGTCTGCTCCTGACCACCCAGCCCCCGGAAGCGGATTTGCTTCGCCGGATTCAGAACGACCTGTTCGACCTCGGTGCCGACCTCTGTTGTCCGCAGACCGAGTCGGAGAAAGAGGAAAATCGGCTCCGCGTCACCCCGGAACAGGTGGTTCGCTTGGAACAGGCCATTGATCGGCTCAACGCCCCCTTGCAGCCGCTGACCAGCTTCGTTCTTCCCGGCGGTACGCCGTCCGCTGCCTGGTGCCACCTCGCCCGCACCGTCTGCCGTCGAGCCGAACGGGAAGTCGTGGCCCTCATGCGGAAGGAGAGAATCAATCCGCAGGTGCTCGTTTACCTGAATCGGCTCTCCGATCTGCTCTTCGTTCTGTCCCGCGTGTGCAACGATCAAGGGCGAGGCGACCTGACCTGGGTGCCTGGACAGAATCGCTGACGCCGTAGCGGCTCGGGCGTTGATCGGCCGACGCCGCTCAGCCGCCCTGAACGGGAACGAGCTTGCTCAGGTCGGGGCGACGCAGATGCCAGCCGGTCGCCTGCTGGTAGGCATGACCGAGGGCCAGCAGCTCCGATTCGCCATAGAGCCGCCCGGTGAAGGTGATGCTGAAGGGAACTTCGATCTCTCCGTTCTTGCGGAAACCGTTGGGCAGAACGATCGTCGGATGGCCCGTCAGGTTGGTGATGAGCAGGTCGTTGCCGCCCACATACACGTCCACTTGTTCGAAGACCTTGCGCATTTCTTCCATGAGCAGCGTCCGCAGTCGATTGGCCCTCAAATACTCGATGGCGGGAATGAATTGCCCTTCCTGGAAGGTTTGGGGCCAGGTATTGAGGCCTTCCTTGACGCCCTGGCGGGTCAAGTGATCGAAACTGGCGGCGGCCTCGGTGGTCAGAATCAGCAGTAGTGCGCCGACCGGCAGTCGGCTCGGCAATTGAATCGGCACCAAGCGTACTCCTAGGTCCTTGAGAACCTGCAACTCGGTTCTTTCTCGGGCCGTTCGCTCGTTTTCGATGTAGCCGACCCGCAAGGACCGCAAGTTCCCCTGCCACGGCCAGTGGAAGGGGCGATCCACCGCAGCCGGATCGAGACCGTCGGCTCCGTGAATTGCACCGAACACCAAGGCGCAGTCTTCGATGCTTCGGCAAAGGGGACCGATTTTGTCCATGCTCCAGCACAGGCTCATGCAGCCGTACCGGCTGACCCGACCGAACGTCGGCCGGAGGCTGCTGTTGCCGCACAAACGCGAGGGTGTGATGATGCTGCCCAACGTTTCGCTGCCCAGGGAAAAGCCGACCAGCCCCGCCGCCGTCGCCGCCGCCGACCCGGCAGAGGAGCCGCTCGAACCCTGCCGCGGATTCCAAGGATTGCGGGTCATGCCGCCAAACCAGCGGTCTCCCATCGCCAGCGCGCCCAGCGTGAGCTTGGCGACCAGAATCGCACCGGCTTCTTCCAAACGCTGGGCCACTGTGGCCTTTTCTTCCAGCATTTGATCGCGGTATTGCGGCGCGCCCCAGGTTGTCGGATAGCCCGGATAGGCGATCAAATCCTTGGCCCCCCAGGGGATGCCGTGCAGGGGACCGCGATAGCGGCCGGCGGCCAGCTCCCGATCCGCCTGATCCGCTTGCCGGATGGCCGTTTCCTCGGTCAAACTGACCACGCAGAGAAGGGCCGGATCGTATTTCTTCAGACGGTTCAGATACATCTCGGTCAGTTGCCGGGCCGTGGTGTCTCGATGGCGAATCAGCGCCGCCAATTCGCTGACGGGGAGAAACGCGAGATCATCTTCCGCCTCGGGCTTGCGAGGCGCATGCCCTTCGGAAAGTTCAACTTGTCCCCGCGTCCGATTCCAGGCGGTTTCCCAGGGAGCGGGGTTGAAGACCAGGGCCGGTGACAGTCCGTTGTCAAGGGGCACGGCCCGCATCGCTTCGAAGTCCCGCTGCAAGCGGCTGAGGCTGTTGCTGAGGGCCTGGCGGTCGGCATCGGTGAGCGGAACTCCGCTGATCCATTCGGCCTGCTGGATCATCTCCGGGGTGAGGGCCCGTCGGCCCTCCGCCTGGGCCGCCAAAGCCCGACGAAACACCGCCGTTCCTACCCCGGCACCTGTCAAAGCCGCCAGCACCTGTCGCCGCGTCAGAATACCGCCCGTCATTGCTCGGACCCTCCGCGTCTGTTCAGCCTCTCCCCGGAGCAAAGCCAACCGCCAGAGCTTACGTCGCCGGGATTCGCTGTACAATCCCCGCTAGCAAAATGCTCCGAACGCTGGCGGCTGCCCCTGCACCCGACACAACACGGGCCGGCGTCAGGATCGCTTCAAGGATTCCAGAGCCGAGGCGAGGTCGGATTTCGACTCGAACGGGGCCGTCGTCGTGCCTGAAGTGCTGATGAGGCGGGTCACCCGGAAGACTTCGTGCAGGAGGGGGCTCAGGTTGCACAGGACAAGATGCCCGGCGTGCTCGTGCAGTTTTTTCCGCAGACTCAGCAGCGGCCGGAAACCGACCGTGGTCATCATCTCCACGTTTTTGAAGTCCACCACTACCTTGTTGCAGCCGGTCTGTTCCACGGCGTTGAGAAACTCGGTGCGAAGATTCTCGGCCTGTTGATCACCGCGTATTTCCTTCGCGTCGATGGTGAGCACGAGGCAACCGTCGATCACCGAGCGCTGCACCGACATGTCTGCCATCTGCAAAAACCTCGCCGACGATGAATGCGAACGTCCTTGGTGCAATATAACCCTGTCACTTTTCCCCCGCAACGCACGCCGGTTCTGCCTCGGCCATTCAGGGCAAGCGCAGCGGTGGCCTCGTTCCGAAAATGCCGACGGACATGGACGAAGCCAACCGTCCATGTCCGCCGGTTTTGCTTTCAGGTGACGTTGTATCGCGGCTGCTGGTCGCAGTACCGGCTCAGATATCGTAATACAGAGCGAACTCGTAGGGATGCGGACGCAGCCGGACGGCGTCGAACTCTTTCTCCGTCTTGTACCAGATCCAGGTGTCGATCACGTCCGGGGTGAAGACGTCGCCCTTGAGCAGGAACTGGTGGTCCTGGCGCAACGCCTTGAGGGCCTCGTCCAGCGAACCGGGCGTCTTGGGCACCTTTTCCAGTTCCTCGGGTTCGAGGTCGTAGATGTCCTTGTCGAGCGGTTCGCCGGGGTGGATCTTGTTCTGGATGCCGTCGAGCATGGCCATCAGCATCGCCGCGAAGGCCAGGTACGGGTTGCAGCTCGGATCGGGGCAGCGGTATTCGAGGCGCTTAGCCTTGGGCGAGGGGCTGTACACCGGGATGCGGATGGCGGCGGAACGATTGCGACGGCTGTAGGCCAGGTTCACCGGAGCTTCGTAACCCGGCACCAGACGGCGGTAGCTGTTGGTCGTCGGGTTGCAGATGGCACACAAGGCCGGGGCGTGCTTAAGCAGTCCGCCGATGGCGTGCATGGCCAGGTCGCTCAGCCCGGCGTAGCCGCTGCCGGCGAACAGGTTCCGCTCACTCTTCCACAGGCTGGTGTGGACGTGCATGCCGGAGCCGTTGTCCATGAAGAGAGGCTTGGGCATGAAGGTGGCCGTCTTGCCATGCTTTCTGGCCACGTTCTTGACGATGTACTTGTACTTCAGCACGTTGTCGGCCATCGTGACCAGATCGGCAAAGCGCATGTCAATCTCGGCCTGTCCGCCGGTTGCGACCTCGTGGTGCTGGCGCTCCACTTGCAGGCCGCACTGGTTCATGATGACCATCATCTCGTTGCGGAGGTCCTGCTGCGAGTCGAGCGGCGGAACCGGGAAGTAGCCCTCCTTATAACGGAGCTTGTAGCCGAGGTTCGGACTGCCGTCCAACTCCTTTTCTCTTCCCGTGTTCCAGGCCCCTTCGACCGAGTCGATGAAGTAGTAACCGCTGTGCTGCGTCTGGTCGTAGCGGATCGAGTCGAAGATGAAGAACTCCGGCTCTGGACCGAAGTAGGCGACGTCGGCGATGCCGAGCGACTTCATGTAGTTGACGGCTTTGCGAGCGATGTTGCGGGGATCACGGGTGTAATCCTCGCGGGTGAGCGGATCCTGGATGTTACAGATCATCGTCACCGTGGGAATGGAGGTGAAGGGGTCGAGGAAGGCGGTTTCCGCCTGGGGCAGAACGAGCATGTCCGACTCGTTGATCGCCTGCCAACCGCGGATCGACGATCCGTCGAAACCCAGCCCTTCTTCGAAGACCTGCTCGGTCAACTCCTCCGCGGGGATGGTGAAGTGCTGCCAGATGCCTGGGAAGTCCATGAACCGCAGATCGACGGCCTGAACTTCCTTCTCGCGAATCAATGCCAGAACCTCTTTCGGCTTCACAGATGCGAACCTCCAACACTGTCAACCGCTTGTGGCCGCGACAGGTTACGACCACGAAGCTTGAATGCACAGCAATTCTCATGCCCTGGCCAGGCAACTCCAGGGGTAAACCCGTTATCCGCGAGCGAAGTCTGATCCTCCCCGAAAGGATTGGATACCTCTTGTGCCCAGAACCTGAGAAACCTTGGCTTAGTTTCAAGGCCTGGAGACGAGGCCGAAGAGTTTGCCCAAAAACAAGGCAACTATGCAGCACTTCTGAGCACATTCCTAGCCTAGCTTGTGCCCTTCTCGAACTCTCTGATCGGATCTGGTAAAATAAAGTTTTGGTGCGGCGTGGGGCAGCCGATCCGTATCTCTGCATTGGCACAACCGAAAAAGCAGCAATTGGTCGCATTCACCTATGTCCCAAGTAACGCTACCTAGACTGTGGGAGCAGATTAAGGAACTTGATCCAATTGAGCGCGAGGAACTGATACTTGCCCTGCTTGAGGAGATACCTCTAATACTTCCTTCGGTTCTCAGGTGGAGATCCAGGCATTACGTTCCCGAGTATCCATCGATCGTGGCAACCCCGGGTGTGTGCGGCGGTGCAGCACGCCTTATCCGAACGCGGATCCCGATTTGGACTTTAGAGCGAATGCGGCAGCTAGGTGTGTCCGAGATCGATATTCTGCGTAGCTTCCCTAGCCTGCGAGCGGTCGATTTGGTTCAGGCTTGGTCATACGCCGCTCGGAACCGTGATGAAATCGAAAGAATGATCCGCGAGAACGAAGAGGAGTAAGCGTGGCCCGCCCGTAATCTAACGAGAATTTTCCCGTTCCAGTCGTCAATGAGCTTCGGGCACCGGGACACGACGTGGTTACAATTCAGGAACGTTGGAGAGCTGGTGAAGCCCTGACCGATGCGGATGTACTTAGGTTAGCGGCCTCGGAAGATCGGGCAGTCTTGACCCTCAATCGAAGGGACTTCATCCGCCTGCATCAGCTTCAGCCTGATCACGCAGGGATCATCGTGTGCAGCGTTGACCCAGACTTCGCGGCCCAAGCACGCCGGATCCACGATCAGATCCAAGCTCTTGGTAACTTGCGGGGACAACTTCTACGGATCAACCGAAGCGGCAGCCAGGGCTGAGTTGTTTGGACAGTCTCGAGCTTGGCGATTGCCAAAACTATCTTCCCGAGGTGATGGTAGCTGGAAGTTTACCCCCCCCCTGAATGAAAACCACAACCTAGGCCGAGCGGGATTCACTGCGGTTTTCCGATTGCCCTTCAGCGGTGTCTTCCGTGATGCCGTATTCGATCAACTTCTTGTGAAGCGTGTTGCGATTGATGCCCAGGCGGGCTGCGGCCTTGATCTGTACATGTCCGCATTCCTGAAGCACCTGCTCGATCAACTCCCGCTCGACGCTGCCGACCAGATGCTGGTACACCTTGACTGGGCCATCGGGACTGAGGCTCCGTAGTGCGGTACGCACCAGGCGCTGTACCATGCCGCTCAGGTCGTTGCCCCGCTCCCGGGGCAGGCGCAGCCGCCGTTCGCCGCGGATCTGAGCGGCCAGCATCTCCTCGGTGATCCATTCCTCCTGGGCGAGAACCACGGCCCGCTCGATGTCGTTCTCCAGTTCGCGGACGTTGCCGGGCCAGTCGTGTTCCATGAGGACGTCGATCGCTCCCGGCGTCAGGCCGCGAATGCTCTTGCGGTTCTCGGCGTTGTAGCGCTTCAGGAAGAACTCGGCCAGGGCGGGGATGTCCTCCTTGCGTTCCCGCAGCGGCGGCAGGTAGATCGGCACCACGGCAAGGCGGTAGTAGAGGTCGTCCCGAAAGCGACCAGCTTCGACTTCCTCTTCGAGGTGTTGATTCGTGGCGGCAATGACGCGGGTATCGACCCGGATCGTTCGGCTCTCGCCGACGCGCTCAAACTCGTGTTCCTGGAGCACGCGGAGGAGCTTGACCTGGAGCTTCGGGCTGGTGCTGGAAATCTCGTCGAGGAAGATGGTGCCGGTGTGGGCGGCCTCGAAGCGGCCGGTCTTGTTGTCCACCGCGCCGGTGAAGGCCCCTTTGACGTGGCCGAACAGTTCGCTCTCCAGCAGGCTTTCGCTGAGCGCTCCGCAGTTGACGCGGACGTAGGGACCGTCGCGGCGACTGCTATAGTGGTGGATGGCGCGGGCGATGAGTTCCTTGCCCGTGCCCGTTTCGCCGATAATCAGGACGCTGGCGCGCGTCGGGGCCACCAGCCGGGTCAAGCGGTACACTTGCCGCATCGGCTCGCTGTCGCCGACCACACCGGGCAAAGGAGCTTCCAAGGGTTCCCTCGCTGGATCGAAACCGGCCATAAGGTTGATCTATGGCCGAGGGTCTTCGTCCGCAACCTGGGACGCTTCACGATGGGGACAACCGAGAGCACACGGCGTGCCGAAGGATGAAAAAGGGGAGGAGAAAAAGCAGCCCCGACAGAATGGCTGTCGGGGCTGCGGTGGCTTTTGTTGTGAGCGGAAATGCCGGTCAATCGTCCAGAAGCAGGCTGACTTCCCAGCCGACCCGCTCGGCGGAAGCCCGCAGCTTCTCCAAGGCCCGATTCTGAATCTGGCGGACCCGCTCCTTGCTGATGCGGAGCAGATGGCCGATCTGCCGGAGGCTGTGTGCTCCAGTGCCCGTGAGACCGAACCGGAGATCCAGCACCCGCTTCTCCCGAGGACGCAGACTCTCCATGAGGAAGCGGAGGGCTTCCTGACGCTCGGCGTTGTTGCGGGCGTCGTTGGTGTTGTTGTCCGGCATCGCTTCCGTGAGCTTGAAGTCGCTGTCGTCGTCGAGCACGGCGTTGAGCGAAACCGGCGTCCGGGTGGCGGTCTGGAGGTGCGTGAGGTGTTCCAGGCTCGACCCGGTCCGCTTGGCCAATTCCTGCGTCGAGGGCAGATGCTTGCCGCCGTGAGCGAGAGCTTCCGACTCCTGTTGCAGCAATCCAAGTTCCTGAAGGTGGTGCGGCGACAGGCTGACGAGGTGGCTCTGCCGGGCGACGGCGATCTGCAAGGTCTGCCGAATCCACCAAGTGGCGTAGGTGGCCAGCCGGGTGCCGTGGCTGACGTCGAAGCGGTCGATGGCCTGCATCAAGCCGCAGACGGCTTCTTGCAGCAGGTCCGCGTAGCTCAGTGCGTGATGCCGGAATCGCTTGGCGACGTGGGCTGCCAGCCGGATGTTCGCCGACGCCAGCCGGTGCTTGTAGGTGACATAACGGTCGTGCAGCTTGCGAACCGCCGGATTGCGACGGGCCTCCTCGTCGCAATGTTCGCGAATGAACTGGGCCATCGGCCACGGCTCCATAGGCGGCCGATGGGCGCGGAGGCGCGGGAATGTCCGCACCAGGACCCGCACCAGTTCCGATTTGCACTCCCAGAATCCGTTGAGCAGTTCGCGCTCCTCCTCCGGCGTGAGCAGGTCCGAAGAATAAATCTCGGCCGGAGTCGAAGTCGCTTTCGCACGGCGCTTCCGTCGCTTCGTTTTCATGTGCCTTCCTTCCCAAGAACCCTGAGCAAGTACCTCTGGCAGCGGATAGCGTCCATGCCCAGCGCAGCCAGCTGACCCTCTAGTACAAATGAACGCGGGAGGGAAAAAGCAGGGCGGGACGGAGCACGAAGCCCTGCCATCGTGGGCTTCCGAGGCGGCCAGAGAGAACTTTACGCCCCATCCGCCGCGTTTCTCCGTCGAAAACCTCTAGTCTTAGCATCATCCGAACCGGCCACGCGCCGGTTCTCGACTCTGCGAGTTCCTCACGCAGTCCCACGTTTATGAGCAATTTATTCTAAGGAACCTTCCAGGGGATTTCAAGAGTCATTCTCGAAAAGCGTTGGGCAGGCGGGTTCGGCCAGACACGACGCGGGGGGACTCATCGGGTGGGCGTTTTTTCCCACAGGGCGGCCGTGGTGAGTGTATCACGCCCCTGCTCCCGGCTGTCCAGCCAGGTGAGCGTCCGCTGGACCTCGTCGAGAATCCCATCCACTCGGCGGCGTTCCTCCAGAAGGCGCTGGGCCACTTGCACCGGCACTTCGGCGTAGGCCGCCTGGAGTTTTTCGCACAACCGTTTTCGCAAGTGATCGCGGAAACCACTGCGAATCTTCTCCCAGCGGATCGGCAGGAGCAGCCGCAGCACTATGTAAACCAGCACCACGCTCAGCAGAACCAGAATGATCGGGAGAAACAAAGCTCCCCACGGGGACAGTTGTTGTGTACTCCATCCGGGGAAGATCGGGAAGAAACTGTTGAGGACGTACAACAGGCTGGCCAGAAATACCGATAAGGGAATCCATTCGCCGGCTATCACCAGGCCCTTCAAGAGGGCCTTCCGGATACCGCGCGGCGAGGTCCATTGGCTTTCGACCTCCCTCAGACTTTTCTCCAGGACCGCCAGATAGCTGCCGCGCCAGTCTCCCTGGCGGATGCGCTGGACCTGCTCGATCAAAAGGAGGATGGGAAACCCGCCGCGTTCAGCGGCCACCAGGAGGGCATCCGGCAGGGCTTGGCTGCGAGCATCCAGGTGTTGTTCGGCCACCGCTTCGGTCAGGGAGCGGCAAAACGCTTCCAAAGTCCAACCCGCACTTGGATCCGAGGAGACAGTCAGCTGTTTCATCCAAGACGACGGCAACAGGCTCTGCACCCAAGCCGCCAACGCCCGCAATTTCGAACCGAGATTCAGAACAAACCCCGTGATGCCGCGAAAGCGTCGAAACAAAGCCGTCTTGAAATGCCCCTCGATCACATCGCCATGCTGGTCGACCTGCTGGAGCAGCGTCTCCGCCATCAGGTCGGCTTCTTCGTTGAGGATCTTTTCCCAAAGTTGCCGGGTAAGATTGGCTGCTTCGCTCAGGTCGGGAGGTCGGACGCGCTTCAGAGCCTGTTCCATTTGAGCCAGCAACTGATACACGCCGCGGGCCTTGATTACCTCGATCTCCCGCTGGGTCAGTCCGTGTTCAAGCCACTCCACGAGATCGCGGAACTGCTCCCCCTCAGGAAGGTTCGGCTCGTGGCCATTGGCCTCCGCCCATGCCCGGGCGGACACGCGGAATAAGAGCGGCTGCGGAAAACCCTCGCGTTGAAGGTCCTGGAGAAGATCCTCGTCTGGCCGCACTCCGCCCCCGTGCAGGCCGATTTGACAGCGGTCCCACTTGTTGAGCACGAAGGCGAAGCCGCGGCGAGGCCGGTGCTTGCGGAACAACTCCCAGCCGAGCCGGTCGTGATATTTTTCCTGCGAGCCGACATACACAACCAGGTCAGCCACGGGAAGCACCGCTTCGAGGCGCGCGCGATTGGCCGGCTCGTTGGAGTCGAGGTCCGGCGTGTCCACGATGATCTTGCTTTCCAAGGTGGGTCGCTCATGCTGAACCAAGACGCAGCCTTGGAGAGGTCTGTCGAGCAAGTGGATCGGAACGGAACGGTGATGATAGACCACCGGGTCGCGGGTGGTAGGTCGAGTTGCCGACGCCAGGGCAATCGAAGCTCCGGCCAGAGCGTTCAGCAGCGTCGATTTGCCCACGCCAGTCCCGCCCATGAGCACGATGTTGAGAAGCACGCGCTCCCGACCCATCGCCGCGGCCTGCCGTTCGAGGTCCTCGACGGCCAGTCGCAGTTCAGCTTCGTCGATGACAGGCAATGGGTAGAAGCGCGGGGAGGCCAACCACTCGGCCAGGAGCTTTTGGAGGTGTCCCAGGCTCGGGGCGAGAGCACGGAGAACAGAGGGGGAAGCACCACTCATACGCGAGATTCCTCCAGCCGGCGCGTAACGGCATCCTTCAGAAGAGCAATATTTTGTGGCAAGCGCTGAACAACCTGTTCCAGGCGGTGAAACTGATCCGTACTCGTAATCGGCAAACGCGCTAACCAGTCCTCGAGCGGGACCGCGACTGTTCTGCTCATCAGCTCCAGTTGCCGCTGCCGCGTGCCAGCCTTGTGCTGCTCCACATACTGTTTGCCGAAGAACTCGGTAATCTCTTGGACGAATGGCGTAATAATCATGATGAGAATAGGATCCCAGATATTGATGCCGCCAGAAATCAGAATTCCAAGAACAATTAAGACCTCCGCGGAGAGCTTGATCCCCCGCAGGGAGTTAAGCAGGACGGGGTTCTTTTCGACGTCCTCGTAAATCGCCCGCGCGGTCCTTTCCACTTCCTCTTCCAGACCTCGGCGAAACTCCGGCAGACAGGCTTGGTAACGATTCTCGACTTCGCCGCGCAACGTGCCCTTAAATGCCTCATCCAATTTGGCAAAGATGGGATGGTCCTTACTGCGCTTGGCGGCTTCGACCTGGAGCCGATCCAGCCAGCCCCGCAAGGCGGCATGGAAGATCGGCTCTTCGGGCATCTCCTGACCGGTCGATTTGCCTACAAGTTTCTGATACAAGCTCTTCGCGACCGTCCACGGAATGCGGGTCAGAGCAACAGCCTTGCTGACGTACTTGCCGATTCCCGGCAACTCCAGCAACTCGATCAGCTTTACGAACGACTGGTCAAAGCGGTGAAACTTGTTTCCGCTGAGGTACTCGCGAAAGTAGCGCGACTCGAACTCTTTGCGACCTTGCTCGACCAGCTCCTTCCAGGTGTTTAAAGCAGCCAGGTCCTCGTTGACGGCGGCCACGAAATCTCTTGAGCTTTCCTGCGTAAACTGGACGGCCCCACGAACGGTGGCAGAGCGGGCTTGGAGGGGATCATTGAAGCAATTCCGCAGCGCGTTCAGGAGCGGTTCCCGCCAGCGGCGGCCCTGGCCGGTGGGATCGGCCAGGATAACCGGGTCGAGAAACGGCACAGCGACGCAGGCGGCGACGTGGTTCGCGTTCGGCATGCGATTCACGACATCTTGGCGAAAATGCTTCAGGAGCGTCTCGACATCGGCTTCTTGCATCTTGGTCAAGACGCAGACCACCGGCTTGCCCGATTGCAGGATCAGCCGGAGAATCTGCGTGGGGACTTCGTCGTTGTAGCGCTCGTCGGAAGCGACATAAACCACGGCATCGGCCAGCGAAACGACCTCCAGAACCCGGGGCAGGTAGGCGACCGAGTGCCACGTCGTCACGTCCGGACAGTCCCAGACCACGGTGTGGCGAAGTACCTCGTCGCCCAAAACCGGAACGAATCGGCGGATTTGATAGACGTTTTCGTCCAGGTTCGCCGGTCGCTCGGCAGGCAGAAGTTGCAGGGGTGCCAGGAAGCCCGGCGTTGTCGGCCAATTGGCTGTACCGTCCTCGGCCATGTAGGCCACGGGATGCCGCGTGAAGCCGGCCTGAGGATTGGACTCGGCCAGGGGTTTGCCCAGAATCAGATTAGCGACCGTGCTCTTGCCGGTCCCCGCGCCGCCGACGACTACCACATGAAGCGGTACCGGCTTGCTCTCTTGCAGGAACAGGCCAAGGACATTGCGGACGAAACCGCTTGCCAAACGCACCTGTGCCGCGTGTTTCGCCTGGCGGGACGGACTCGCATCGATCCGTTGCTGTAACCAGTCCAGGTCGCCAGCCAGTTCCTGGGCCAGTGCCGCGTCGCTAATCAGGGGCGGAGCAAGTGTGGACATGGTTGCCA
Organism: uncultured Planctomycetota bacterium; assembly: GCA_937944855.1. GTDB lineage: Bacteria > Planctomycetota > Planctomycetia > Gemmatales > HRBIN36 > JANWWR01. The sequence goes on along the minus strand of CALFAY010000021.1, from coordinate 117,700 downwards.
TTACACAGCCTTTGTAAGGCGACTTCAACCTGAAGGATCTACTAACATGTAAATATTCGCTGACTCCGGCATTTAGTTTTCTGACACGCCCGGAACTCCCGGCCGGAAACGCTCAAGTGCAAAGGCGTTCACGGGCAAATCCGGAGTGCATCCTTGCAACATCGCGCCGATGATTCTTCCCGTCACAGGCGACAGATGGATGCCGCTGCGAAAATGCCCGGCAGCGACGTAGAGGTTATGGTATCCGGGAACAGGACCGAGCGCCGGCTTGCCGTCGGGATTGCCCGGCCGCAGCCCAGCCCAGCAGCGCTCGACCTCAGCCTGCCGCAGCTCGGGGACAAGCCGATACGCCATCTGCCGCAAACGCTCAAGCGCCTCCTCGGTCGTGTTCTTGTCGAAACCGACACGTTCTTCCGTGGAACCGACCAGCACCCGGCCGTCGCCCCGAGGGACCAGATAATCCGAGCCGATCTGAAGGATGCGCGTGAACAGCGGTCTGCCGGCATTTAGCAGCACGATCTGGCCTCGCACCGGATGGATGCCCACCCGCCAGCCCAGCAGTTGCAGGAGCATTTCCGACCACGCTCCGCAAGCGATCACGAAAGCCCCCGCTTCTAACCGCTCGCGGCCGGTGGACACGGCAACAACACGCTCTTCTCGAGTGTGCCACTGACGCACTTCGGCATCACTGCGGACGACGACACCGAGGCGCTCGCAAGCTGACAGTAAGGCCCGCAGATGCCACGGATTGCGGACCTGGGCCATGCCCGGAAAGTGAATAGCTCCGGGCAGGTCATCGGCCAAGTTCGGTTCCAGAGCGTGCAGGGCGACGCGATCCAACACCTCCAACTGCGTCAGACCTTCGCCCCGTTCCTGTCGAAGGACCGAAGCGATGCGCCGGCGTTCCCAGGCGTCTTCGGAAAGCTGGATCTCCAGGCCGCCGCAACAAATGTAGCCGTTGTCGATGCCGGTCAGTTCCCGCAGCTCGATCGAGAGTTCGGGAAACATGGCGGCGCTGACAGCCTTCAGCCTGCCCAGGGGTGTCCGCGCCCGCGCCGGATTACCGGGGCTGATGATTCCCGCGCCAGCCCAGGACGACTCCCACCCCGGCTCCTGGCGGTCGGCAACGACGACTTGAAGGCCGGACTTGGCGGCGTAATACGCCGTCGTCAGGCCGATCACCCCACCGCCGATTACCAACACGTCGGGAACGTGGCTCATGAGGTTACTATAGCGGTTGACCCTGGCCGGGTGGGGCCTGCCCGGAATTGCCGATCGAAACAAAAAAACCGGAAGGCTCTGATTCGGGAAGAGCCTTCCGGCAACAGGTTAGTGACTGGTTGGAATGACGTTACTTGCCTGCTTCCTTGCGGTAGTCAGCGGTCTGGACGCCCGCATCGCCCTTGAGAATTTGCAGGGCCTGTTCGGCTTCGTCCCGGACCCGGGGATCGCGGTCCATGCGGGCCGCTTCCAGAGCCGACAAAACCGGCTTCGTCCGCACCTTCATGGCAGCCAGAGACTGGATGGCGGCCATGCGGACCAGAGGGGCGGTGTCAGTACGCACTGCCGTCAGCAGGGCTTCGACGACGTAAGGCTGCACCGAGGGATCGCAAGCCCGCAGTCGTGTGGCCGCGAATTCCCGCTGCGACGGCACGCCGGAGGTATGGAGCACCTGCATCAGCTGGACGGCTGTTTCCATGCTCATGGGTTCAATCGGGCTGCTGGTCCGCGTCACCGACGCCACGGCGGGCGGCGGAGATGCCGGCGCGACTGGACCGCGCGACCAGACGGTGGACGTCACGACGCCACCGGACATCGGTACTCCCATGACGGCAGGTGGAGTGCCCGGGGCAGCCATCGGCTCCTCTTGAGGTTTCGCCGGCGACATCTGCGGCATCTGGTTCATAGCCGTCGAGTTCATGGTGTTGAAGGGCTTGATCGGCGGCTGCGGCGGCGGAGCGATGGGCCGAGGCTCGGTCGTGGCAAGAGGCACCAAGGGGACCGGCACCGGCACCTGCTCGGCGGGATGTGCCTTGGTTTCCGCCACACTGGGCTTGGCCTCCGACTTGAGCGAGGTCGGGGCTTTGTCGCTCTTCGGCTCTACAACCTTGGTCTTCGCTTGCTTCGTCTCAAGCGAAGCCGGCTTTTCCTCAAGCCGATTCGGCTTCGGCAGCGTTTCTTCCCTGGCCTTGTCCGACTTGCCTTTGCCATCGTGATCCGAGGCCATGCTCCAAAGCTTGCTGAACAGGCGCCTCATCCCCGCCGGTTCTTCCGGAAGTTTCCCATGCGTTTCCGTTGCGGGAGGCAACTCGGTCGGCATCTTGGTCACGGGGTTGTCCGCCCCTGGACTGGACCCTTTCTCGTCGTTGGGCAAGAGCGACGCCGCATACTTGCTTGCACCGGACGATGCCATCGAGCCGGAAGGCTTGCTTACTGACATGGCCGACGGTTTGGCGGTCTGCGGAGCCGGGAGCGGTTCACTCGCGGGAGCCGGTTGTGCCTTCACCGGCGGACACGAGTCGCAGGTGGCACAAAGGACCGGACACGGCGTTTTGCCGCGGAAGATGCAGAATCGGCTCAGGACGTTGCCGACCCGGTGCAAACCGCCTTCGACGATGGTGAAACACTCACCCGTCTCCAGGTTCTTCACATGCAGGGCCTTGCCGCCGAGTCCGTGCGGCGACACGCCGATGATCTCGCATTTCTGCGTCGGGCAGCCCGGCTCGGTCACAAGAATGATGTTGCTCGGTTCGCAAACGCAGCAGCCGGGGTTGGTGTGACTGGGGGCCTGGTTGGTTCCGCTCTGACGGTCAGGTGGCGTCAGCCCGCCGCCGGATTGGGGTGCTGCCCGGGCCGGTGCGTGCGGTCCGGCCTCCTGCTGAGCGGAAACTTGAACGATCTGCGACGGTTTTTGAGGGACGGTTTGGCCGTCGGACAGAAGCTGCACGGGGATGTTGGGCTGACCCACAATGACCGGACCCGGACGCTCGATCGTCTCCCTTACCGTTCCGGGTTGAAGCGTCGTCGCATCGGTGGAAGCCGAAGAATCCGCGGCAGGCGGGAGATAGCCGACTCGCTGGACGGCAGAGTTATTTGCGTCTTCGATTCGATCGCTGGTCGGCTTCCCAGCAGGTCGGCTGCTGGCGATCACTGGCTTGTCACCCAGCCGCGACGGCGAAGGAGCAGCTTTTCCGAAACTCGGCGGGACCGGAGTGCCTGCCGGCGGCACGCCCTGAGGACCCCACCGATAGACGCGGAAACGGGCGCCGGACGGATCCGGCTTGGATGACTCGACGATAGTCATCAGTTCGCCGCTGGCGACCGACCTGGCCTGCATGGCCGGGCCGCCGTCCGACAGCCGCCAGACTTGCACGATCAGGCACTTTTCCGGTGACCGTCCGACCTCCGTGACGGTGATGACCTTGCCGACCCGCGATTCGAGGGAATCCCCGACCGGGCCGGAACCCTTTCCGTAAACCAAGGCCCCGCCCAGCAGCGCAAGGGCCAGCGCGTAGCCGATTCCAGACCGGAACATGAATAGGCTCTCCTTTCCGCGGGACATATCGCCCTGACGCCGTGTAAGACGGCGCGTCCTGCGGTGGCGATTATGCATTCCAAGCGTGGTCCTCATCTGTTATCGGCCATGACGGGCAGGGCGCATGAGCAGGAAACGCGGGCTGTGACGAACTGAACGCCCTGCCTTCGCCGAGGCACACAGCGGCAACTCGGCAAACAATCGCCAGGTCAGCAACCTTGGGAAAAACCGGAAACTGTGAAGCATGCCAAAATCGCGGTCGGGCGGGATTTTGCCATATTTTGGAAATCTTTGGCAAATATCTCTTGCATTCGTGAAAGAAAGTCTGCATAATTCTGGAAAATCAATCAGGAAATGTCAGAATTGAGAGCCAAGCAAGCTGTGCTGGTTGAAGAGCGACGCAAAAAGGTGCTGGAACTGGTGAAGGATCGCGGCTTTATCGCCCTCAACGATCTGGCCGCTCAGCTGGACTACTCGGAGTCCACGCTGCGAAGGGATCTCGACTACTGGGACCAGCAAGGGCTGCTGAAGCGGACGCATGGCGGGGCGATGTACACCGGCGGCCAACTGGTCATGCCGGCGTTGGAGGAACGCACTTCAGCCAACCTCCGCGAGAAGCAACTGATCGCCCAGGAAGCGGCCCGGCGGATTCAGGACGGCGACGCCATCCTGCTCGACGGCGGAACGACGACGCTGGAAGTGGCCAGGCAGCTGGTCGGCCGATCGCTCCAGATCGTCACCAACAGTCTGCCTATCGCCAATCTGTTCGCCAGCAGTCGGGAAGTCGATCTGGTGGTGCTTGGCGGCTACCTGTTCCCGAGGACCGGCGTGCTCCTGGGGCCGTTGTGTGTCCGCATGATGGACGACATCCACGTTCATCAAGCGATCCTGAGCGTCGGCGGCATCACCGCCAAAGGGCTTTTCAACAGCAACCTGCTGCTGGTGGAAACCGAGCGGCGGATGATGCGCTGTGCCGACGAAGTAGTGGTCGTGGCCGACCATACCAAGCTCGGTCGGCAAGCCCTGGCATTTCTGTGCGAGTTGCCGGCCATCGACACATTGATCGTGGACGCGGGCATTACCGATGAGCAGCGGCGGATGGTGGAAGAGGCGGGGGTGCGGCTCATCGTGGCCGGTGAATCGGGGGCCGAAGGCGACGACGGACAACGCGGAATGCAGCCATGAGCGCGACAACGCTGGCGATGCTGGATCGGGCCCGGGTCGAGAAGCTGGTGCGGGCAGCCTTGCGGAAGCACGGTCAACCGGCTCCGACGAATGGCAGGCCGAAGCTGGTCGTCAACATCTCCGCCCGCCACGTCCACGTCACCCAGGCAGATCTGGAACGTCTCTTCGGACCGGGCAAAAAACTGACTCCGATGCGGGCGCTGTACCAGGAGGGAGAATTTGCCGCCGAGGAGACGGTGACCATCATCGGACCGCGGCAGCGGATGATTCCTGGCGTCCGCATCCTCGGGCCTTGCCGGAACTACACGCAGGTGGAGCTGGCGTTCACAGACGGCATCTCACTGGGCATCGACCTGCCGGTCCGCCGCAGCGGCGACCACCGGGACACGCCCGGCTGCTGGCTCATGGGCCCGGCTGGCATGATTGAACTGACGCAGGGTGTCATCCGGGCCGAGCGGCACGTCCACATGGGCCTGGCCGATGCCGCCTGGTACGGCGTCCGGGACGGCGACCGCCTCAACCTCCGCGTCGTGAGCCGCTGTCCAACCACCCTCGAAGGGCTGCTGTGCCGGGTGGATCCGCGCTACAAGCTCGAAGTCCATCTGGATACCGACGAGGGGAACGCCTGCGACCTGCCCAATGCAACGCATGTGGAACTATTTCGCTAAAAGGGAGTAACTATGGCAAGCAATCCTTCGATGGAAGCCCTGGGCATGATCGAAACCAAGGGGCTGGTGGCGTTGATCGAGGCCAGCGACGCCATGCTCAAGGCGGCCAATGTGCAACTGATCGGCTGGCAGAAGATTGGCAGCGGTCTGGTGACGGCGATGGTGGTCGGCGACGTGGCCGCAGTCAAGGCGGCCGTCGATGCCGGCGCCCAAGCTGCCGGACGGGTCGGCGAAGTCATCGGCGTCCAGGTTATTCCACGTCCGCATGAAGAACTCGGAGCCGTGCTTCCCTCGTCCGGTCAGGCCCAGGCCGGAGCGACCGTGAGCTAACACCCCGCAAGTCCGACCTTAAAACAAGGAGTCTGCAACATGGCGACCACAAGCACCCCAACGAGCAATGCCCTGGGTCTGATTGAAACCCGGGGCCTGATTGCGACCATCGCGGCGACCGATGCCATGCTCAAGGCGGCCAACGTGACGCTGATCGGCCAAGTGCAGATCGGCGGGGCGTATGTCACGACCCTGGTCCGCGGCGACGTGGGTTCCGTGCGGGCGGCGGTCGATGCCGGCGCGCAAGCCGCCACGCAGAACGGCGAGCTGGTCAGCAGCCACGTCATTCCCCGGCCCGAGGAAGCCGTCATCCGTGCCTTCGTGAAGTAAACGGTCGCTGCCATGCTCATCCTGGTAGCCAATCTGGGAAGCACCAGCTTCAAGTACCGTCTGTTCGACATGACGGACGAGAGGCTGCTAGCCCGCGGCGGCGTGGAGCGGATCGGCTCCGCCAAGGCCCGCTTTTCCGCCCAGGCGGGTGGCACGGCCTGGGAGGAGGAGGCAGACGCTCCCGACCACGCCGTGGCTGTGGAGGCGTGCCTCCGTTTCCTGGCCGACCCGCAGCGGGGCGTCCTGCGTTCCCCGGCAGACATTCGGGCCATCGGTTTCAAGGCCGTTCACGCATTGGGGTTGACCGGTGTGCATCGGGTAGATGCGAGCGTGCTGGCGGCGATGGAGGCGTACAATAACGTCGCTCCCGCTCATAATCCACCCTACGTCCGGGCTATGCAGCTGTTGGCCGAAAAGCTGCCGCACATCCCGCTTATCGCGGCCTTCGAAACCGGCTTCCACCAGACCATTCCCCCGGCGAACCGGCTGTACGCCGTTCCGCGAGAATGGGCGGAAAAGCACGGCATCGTCCGACACGGCTTCCACGGAGCGAGTCACCGCTATATCGCGGAGCGTACTTCCGAGATACTGGGCCGAAAGGACCTGCGGATCATTTCGTGCCATCTGGGTGGCAGCAGTTCGCTGTGTGCGATTCGGAGCGGGCAATCGCTGGCCAACAGTCTGGGTTTCAGTCCCCAGACGGGATTGCCGCACAACAACCGCGTCGGGGACTTCGACCCGTTCGCTCTTTCCGTGATCATGCGGGCCACGGGCAAGACCTTGGAACAAGTCCTCGACGACCTGGCGAACCGCTCCGGGCTGCTGGGCCTGAGCGGCGTCAGCAACGATCTGCGGGACATCGAAGCGGCGGCGGACCAGGGCAACGCGGCAGCTCAAGATGCTCTGGCCGTCTTCGTCGCCTCCGTGCGGCACTATCTGGGAGCGTATCTCGTGCTGCTCGGGGGGGCCGACGTGATCGTGTTTACCGGAGGCATCGGCGAGAATTCGGCCCGCTTGCGGTCGGCGGTCTGCGAAGGATTGGAATGGCTCGGCATCAGTCTCGATCCGCAACGGAATGTCGCGGCAAAGGGCGAGATGCCGATCCAGCACGCTTCCAGCCGGGTGCAGTTGTGGACGATGCCGACCAACGAGGAATTGATCGTGGCTCGCCAAGCAAGGGCGTTTCTGGAGCGCTCCGCTGGTTGACCGATGTCCCTGACTCAGACCGGCGAGCAGCCGGCAAAAGCTGAGCGAAGCCCGAAGAGGTGAAGCGATGTTCCTAGCCCGTGTCACCGGCAGCGTCGTCGCCACCCAGAAAGTCCCGTCGATGACGGGTAGGAAGTTGCTCGTAGTCGAGCCGTTGCGAGTCAACCCGACTACCGGCGCGGAGTTGATCTCGACGCAGCGGACGTTCATCGTCGTGGACACAGTCGGGGCGGGTCAGGGAGAACTGGTCCTGATCGTCCAGGGTTCCAGTGCCCGCTTGACGCCGGAGACGGAAAAACTGCCCGTGGACGCGACCATCATCGGCATCGTGGACAGCGTCGTGGTCAACAACCGGACAATCTACAACGCGCGAGGTGGATCATGATTCTGAGCGACGCCGCCATCAGCCGCGTAGTCCAGGAAGTCCTGGCCGAGCTGGGCAAGAACCCGGCGGCCGGAGCAGCCCAACGTGCTCACTCGGCAAGCGGCCCGCGGGAGCCGGTCGCTTCTTCGAGCAGCCCGCGGAAGCTGGCCGGTCCCTCTCGAGGCCGCTTCGGCATCTTCGACAAAGTCAACGACGCTGTCGCCGCCGCCAGCGAAGCCCAACGGGCCTTGGAAGGCAAAGGCTTCGAGGCTCGCGGCAAAGCCATCGCCTGCATCCGCAAAATCTGCATCGAACAGGCTGAAGAGCTGGGCAAGTTGGAATTTGAAGAGACCCGCATCGGCCGCCTGGATCACAAGATCGAGAAGTTGATCGTCTGCGGGGAGCGGGTGCCCGGCGTCGAGTTCCTTCAGACTCGCGCTCACAGCGGGGGGTACGGAATCGCTTTGACGGAATTTGCTCCATTCGGCGTTATCGGGGCGATCACGCCGGTGACGCATTCGTTGCCGACGCTGGCTTGCAACGCCATCAACATGCTGGCGGGGGGCAACGCCGTCGTCTGCAATCCGCATCCGAGCGGAGCCAGAATTGCAGTCGAAGGCGTGCGGCGCTTCAACCAGGCCATCGAACAGGCCATCGGTATCGACAACCTCATCACGGTCATCGCCGAGCCGACGCTCGAAACCGCGCAGGCCATTTTCGATCACCGGGACGTCAAGATGCTGTGCGTGACCGGCGGTCCGGCCGTGGGACGGGCCGCCCTGCGGAGTCCGAAACGTGCCATCGTCGCCGGGCCGGGCAATCCGCCGGTGGTCGTGGACGAAACCGCCGACCTGGACAACGCCGCAGCTTCGATCATCCGCGGCGCCGCCTACGACAACAACCTCCTGTGTATCGGCGAGAAAGAAGTCTTCGCCGTGGACGCGATCTTCGACGAGCTTCTCGCTGCGATGGAAAGACACGGCGCGCTTCGCCTCAAACCGGCCGAGGTGGATCGGCTGACCAAGGCCGCCTTCGTCCCGCATCCCGAGGATGCGTCCAGACTGGTCGTCAACAAGGATTTCATCGGGCAGGATCCGAAGGTGCTGGCCGAGCGCTCTGGCTTCGGTCTGAGCCGGGCCACCGAACTGCTGTTCGCCGAAACCGACGAACGCAACCCGTTTGTGGACCAGGAGCAGATGATGCCGTTCGTGCCCTTCGTCCGCGTCAAGGATGTCGAGACGGCCATCGAACTGGCTCGGAAGTACGAGCATGGCTTTCGCCACACGGCGATTCTGCATTCGCGGAACGTCGATGTGATCACGCACATGGGCTGGGTCCTGGACGTGAGCATCTTCGTGGTCAACGGGCCATGCACGGCGGGGCTGGGCGTCGGCGGCGAAGGGTATCTCAGCTACAGCATCGCCACGCCGACCGGCGAAGGCGTGACGACCCCGCTGACCTTCGTGCGGGAACGCCGCCTAGCCGTGACGGGATCGCTGCGTGTCGTCTGAGGGAAAAGCGGGAAAGGCGAGGCGATGTTGCGGGCGCGAGTGGTGGGTCATGCGGTGGCCACGACGAAACACCGGAGCCTGAACGGCTGGCGGCTGCTGGTGGTGCAGCCGGTCGCCGCCGACGGTACGACGCCGGACGGCGAGCCGCTGCTGGTGCTCGACCATCTCGGGGCTGGCCGGGGGGCCTGGGTGATGATCTCCAACGACGGACAGGGCGCGCGAGAACTGGTCGGCGATCCCAATTCGCCGGCCCGCTGGTTTGTGCTCGGAATCTGTGACACATGAGCGTCACTCGGGGCGACTGGCTGGTGGTCGTGACCGACAAGCCGACGCCGCTCTTGTCCGCCGCCCTGACAGCCGCTCAGCGGGATGCGTCACCGCCGCGAGTCCTGGTGTCGGACGGGAGCGGATGGGACTGGCTGAGCGAAGCCATCGGGCGGCTGACGAGGATGGAACTTCGCCTGGTCCTGGTGTTCGACACCCGGAGCCTGCTCGGAGCCTGCCTGGCCAACAAAGCGCCCGCAATACGGGCGGCAGCCGTCGTGACCTTGGACGATGCTCGGCGGGCCTTGCAGGACATGGGAGCCAACTTTTTGCTCACGGACCAGCGGGGAAAGACGTGGTTCGAATTGCGGCAGTTGTTGCGGATCTGCGCGGAAGCCTCGCCGCACTGTCCCGACAAAGTGGCGAAGATGCTTGGGGAACTGGAACGCCATGCGCATCGCTGAAGTGATCGGACACGTCACGTTGTCCAAACATCATCCCAGCGTTGAAGGAGCACGCTGGCTGGTGGCTGTGCCGCTCAGTCTCGCTCAGTTGATGTCGAGGCGAGCGGAGGGTGTCAGCCTTCCGGTCAACGAAGAACTGGTCGTGTACGACGAACTCGGCGCGGGTCACGGTTCTCTCATCGGTATCAGTGAAGGAACGGAAGCCTCCATGCCGTTTCGTCCCGCCAGAAAACCCGTGGACGCCTACGCCGCCTGCATCCTCGACAGCATCAGCGTGGAAGACATCGGATCCGCCGCGGGCTGATGCCTGCGGCTCGCTGGAGAGTTTGCGATGGTCAACGAGTACAAGATCAAAGAGGAAATCTGCGAGATCGGCCGTCGGGTGTATGCCCGCGGCTTCGCTGCCGCCAACGACGGCAACATTTCCTTTCGCCTCAACGACCGCGAGATCCTCTGCACTCCGACCATGATTTCCAAGGGCTTCATGAAGCCGGAGGACATTTGCAAGGTCGATTACGAAGGCAACCAACTCGCTGGCCGCCGCAAACGCAGCAGCGAGATTCTTCTGCATTTGGCCGTGTACAAGCACCGGCCCGATGTCATGGCCGTCGTGCATTGCCATCCGCCGCACGCCACCGCCTTCGCGGTCGCCGGCATTCCGATTCCCCAGTGCGTCCTGCCCGAGGTCGAAGTCTTTCTTGGCGAAGTGCCGACAGCCGTGTACGAAACGCCTGGCACCCAGAAGTTCGCCGACACCATCGTGCCTCATCTGAAAGCCAGCAACACCATCATCCTGGCCAATCACGGCACGGTGACGTTCGGTCCGGACCTCGAAAAAGCCTACTGGAACAGTGAGATCATCGACGCCTACTGCCGCATCCTCATCCTCGCCCATCAACTGGGCAACGTGAACTATTTCAGCCCGGACAAGACGCGGGAATTGCTCGATCTCAAGAAGCGGCTCGGCTACGACGACATCCGCTTCTACCGCGGCCAGAACTGCGACCTGTGCGCGAACTCGGACTTCGGCCGGGGTTATCGGGAACCTGATTCCGCGACGGAACCGAACGGGCGATGTGCGTCGGACGACGAGGAGTTCGAACGGCTAGTGCAGACGGTGACGGACCAGGTCATGGCGGCGCTAGCAAATTGACGATCCCTTGACAATCTGCTTGACGGCAGGCTCGAAGCGGAGCAAGTCATGAAAGTGGCGATCATCGGCGGGGGCGGACTGGTGGGCAGCATGGCGGCGTTCGCCATGCAGTGCGGCGGAGTCGGCAGCCATCTGTGCATCGTGGACGCCAACAAGGACCTGGCCCTGGGACAAGCCACCGATCTTTTGCACGGAGCGAGTCTGGCCTCCGATCAACGCATCACGGCGGGAGACATCGCTGAGGCGGCAAGCTGCAACGTCATCGTCATTACCGCCGGGCTGCGTCGCAAACCGGACGAAAGCCGACTCGACCTCATCAATCGCAACGTCGATCTGTTTCTCGGCATCCTCGGACAGCTTCGGGAGGCGGGCCTGAAGGAAAGTTCGTATTTGCTCGTGGTCAGCAACCCGGTGGACGTGTTGACTTACCTGGCGGTGCAGCGATCCGGTCTGCCGTGGCAGCGCGTCATCGGCCTGGGCACGCAGTTGGACACGGCCCGGCTGCGGAGCTATTTGGCCCGCCGGCTCCGGGTTCCGCCGACGCAGGTGAACGCGCTCATCCTCGGCGAGCACGGTGACAGCATGGTGCCGATCTGGTCCAGCGCCACGATTTCCGGGCTGCCGCTGGAGCAATGGCCCGGCTGCACGCCGACGGTGCTCCGGGAAGTTTTCGAGGAAACCCGTCAGGCCGGGGCGACGCTCATCAAACTCAAGGGCGGCAGCGGGTTTGCCGTGGGCCTGTCAATCCGCGAAGTGGTCGAATCCCTGCTGCACGATCAGCGACGCATTCTGCCGGTCTCGACCCTGATCCAGGGGACTTACGGCCTCCGGGACGTCTGCCTGTCGGTGCCGACGGAGATCGGTTGCGGCGGCGTCCGGAAGCAGATCGAGGTGCCGCTGACGCCGAAGGAGCAGACCGGCTTGCAGGAGTCGGCTCGCGTGCTGCGGGAGACGATTGCGCAAGTCGAAGCCCGCCTCGCGGACAAGGAAGGCAAGACAACATCCGCGACTTCGGTGTCCGCGAAAAGACCGACGGCCCGGGTCATTCCCCGCTCTGCCTGGCAGCCGATGTTGCGGCAAAGGTGAGGACCGATGCGCAAGTCGCTCGACGAGAAACTGGCCCGTATCCATGCCGATCCCCACGGGGCCAAGGACTTCCTTCTGGCCGACGCCAAGGATGCCGACATGGCCCTGGCTATCGGCGCGCCGGGGAAATCGCCGGAAGCCCATCCTGGCGAAGTCCGCTTCCGCAGTCTGTCCGAATACCGCGAAATCATCGCCGCCATCGTCGAACAGGGCCTCGTGGACATCATGCTCATGTCTGCCAGCACCAACGAGGTGCTGACGATCCAGCGGCGAATCTTCGATGACAGCCCGGTGACACCCGCCGCTCGGGCCAATGACACGACCGACATCCACATCCTTCGCGGCAGTCGCTACGCCGAGCAGCCGTCGCTGCCGTTCCGCACGGCGACCTTGGATCACATCCAATGCGGCCATCTCGATTGCCGGGCGGAGGAGCGAACGCTGGGGGCTGACCTGGGCCTGTACAGCATCACGTTTCAGAACGACGCCGTGCTCGACCGGCAGGCCCTGGAGGAATACAAGACATTCCGGCTCGAAGCCGAACGCAAGGGCTTTCGCCACTTTCTGGAGGTTTTCGATCCCAACGTGCCCGGGTCCGTCGCCCCGGAGAAGATCGCCGAATTCATCAACGATGCCATCGTCCGCACCCTGGCCGGCGTCACCTCCCGGGGCCGACCGCTGTTCCTCAAGGTCGTCTATCACGGCCCCAAGGCGATGGAGGAACTGGTCAACTACGATCCGCATCTGATCGTCGGCATTCTCGGCGGCTCGGCAGGCACGACCTACGACGCCTTCAAGCTCCTCAGCGAAGCCAGAAAGTACGGCGCTCGAGTGGCCTTGTTTGGTCGCAAGATCAACAACGCAGAGAACCAGCTGGCCTTCATCCGCTTCCTGCGACTCATCGCCGATGGCGAGATCACTGCCGAGGAAGCCGTCCAGGCCTATCATGGCGTGCTTCACAGACTCGGCATCAAGCCGCACCGCGAACTGGCTGAGGACATGCAGCTCCAGACCAACGTGATGAGCTACGGCGGCAGCGGCACCGTCATCAGCGTGCCAAAGCCGAGCCGGTCCACGGGGTCGCGACCGGCTCAGAAAGAACAAGCGAAACCGGGATGCGGCTGTTCCGGGGGAACCGAAGCGGCCTGCACCTGCAAATCATCCGACCCATCCAGGCCGTCCGGGAACCGTCCAGTCGTGGAGCCGCTCCCCGATTTCTCCCGCATGACCGCGGCAGAGAAAGTCGCCTATCACCGGGCACGCTGGAATCGCATCTTGGGATGAAGCCTGGGACCCCTTGGCCTGACCATCACGGTTTGGCTGGGTGCTTGTGCTTGTGACCTCCTTTCTCCGCGAAATCGCCGACGTAGGGCTTGCCCTTGACCTTACCGCTCAGCTCCCCGCGAAACTCTGTTTCTTGTGCCAGGGCCTCGTGCGTACCGACGAAGGCGAGTCCCTTTTCGCCGCTGCGTTCGGGATCGTACCGAAGCTCGATGCGGACTTGGGGGGTGACGTTCTTGAGGAGAAGGACCATTTCGGTAAGGTCTTCCGGCTTCAGGTCGGGAGCCTTGGCGGCCGAGCCATCGAGGACGTAAACCACCGTCTCTTTCTTGTCGTGGTCCACGGTGAATTCGCCGTGGTACTCCTCGTCGCCCCACTCGATCAGCGTTCCGCCGTGCGGTCCGTGTTCCGGGTGGGCGTGGACCTTGGCCGTCGGCTTCGGCGATGGCTGGCGGACTTTGCAGCCGGCCGGGCTCACCAGGACCACGGCAAGAGCTACCACAAAGACAGCGAAACATTGTTTCTGCATGGCGGCCTCCTTCGTTTTTCCTCGCCATATGTCAAGGTAGGTATGCTTCCTGAACACCGCCTGTCACTCCAATTCCGGCCCCTTTCCCAGTCCGGATTCTGTCTGTTCCTGCACGATCCGCTCCGCTTCCTTGCCGCCGTAGTGGAAAAAGATGCCAGGGTGGATGAGGAACTGCGTCAGGGTCGAGAACAACAGGCCGCCGACGATCACCGTGGCGACCGGATAGAGGATTTCCCGACCGGGCTTCTGGCCGTCGATCACCAGCGGCACCAGGCCGATGCCGGTCGAAAGGGCGGTCATGAGCACGGGAGCGACTCGTTCCAGGGTGCCACGGATAATCAGGTCTTCGGTCAGCTTCATGCCCTCTTCGCGCATCAGATGGAAGTAGTGAGAGACCAGCAGAATGCCGTTCCGAGTGGCGATGCCTCCCAGGGAGATGAACCCGACCAGGCAAGCGACCGTCTGCGTCTGTCCAGTCAGCAACAGCGCCAGCACGCCGCCGATGAACGCCATCGGGAAGGAGTTCATAATCTGAAGCACGAGCTTCCAGGATGGAAACAGGACGTACAAAAGCATGAACATGCCCACGCCGCTGACCAGGATCAGCAGCCAGATGACCCGGCTGGCCTCCTGCTGCGTCTCGAAACGTCCGCCGAATTCCGGGTAATAACCTGGCGGAAACTGTACTTCCTGACGGACCCGCTGGCGGATCTCTGCGACGGTTCCAGCCAGATCGCCGCCCTTGATGTTGACCCGCACTGTGATTCGACGGCGGGCGTTTTCCCGGTTGATGAGCGTTGGTCCCTGTCCTTCTTCGATGTCGGCCAATTCGCTCAAGGACACCCAGCCAGACTTGTTGGGCAGCTCGACTTGCAATCGCCCCAGGGTGTTGAGTTCGCTGCGGAACGGCTCATCGAGCCGCAAGACCAGATCAAAGCGTTTCTGGCCTTCGATCACCTGTCCGACCACCTCCCCAGCCAAGGCGGTTTCCAATAAACGGGCCACGCTTTCCCGGTCCAGTCCGTAGAAAGCGAGGGCGTCCGACCGCAGGCGGATGTGCAGTTCCTCGATGAGCTTCTGCCCTTCCACCTCGGCTGAGCGGACCTGGGGCACGGCAGCAGCGATGCGCTTGACCTCCTCAGCCAGGCGACGCATCACCGCTTGGTCTTCGCCGTAAATCTTGATCGCCAGATGGGCCGAGACGCCGGAAAGCATGTGGCTGATGAGATGGTTGAGCGGCTGCTCGACCTCGATCCCCGCCTCGGGAACTTCCTTGCGTAGCTCGGCCTGCAAGAGGTTGAGCATTTCTTCCCGACGGAGTCCCGAATCGGGATTCATGTTCAGAACGTACTCGGTGTTGCTGACCGGCTCGACGTGTTCATCCAGTTCGGCCCGGCCCGTGCGGCGGACGAAGTGGCGGATCGGATTGTTGGGTTGTTCGTGGCTGACAAGCATCTGCCGCAGCTTGGCATCGACCTGCGAGCAGACTTTAGTGGAAGCGGACAACGACGAACCGGGCGGCAGAAACACGTTGACCTGGATGCTGCCCTCGTCGAACTCCGGCAGCAGGTCGCCGCCCAGCCGACTCAATTGCCAGGCCGCCCAGCCGACGCCGATCCAGCCGATCAGCAGCACCCAGCCGGGCGCAGCCAGACTGAGCCGCACCAACCGTTTGACCCCAGCCTTGAGGGTCCGCAGCAGCCAGCCGTCGCCCCGGCGATGCGTCGCCCTGGCTTTCGGAAGCAGGAAGTACGACATCACTGGCGTGACGGTCAGCGATACCAGGAGCGAGGCCAGGATCGAAGTGATGTACGCAACGCCCAGCGGCGTGAAGAGCCGTCCTTCGATGCCGGACAAAGCGAACACCGGCACGAAGACGAGGATCACCATGAGCGTGCCGAAGACGATGGCACTGCGGATTTCGACGCTGGCGTCGTAGATCACTTGCAAGACCGGCCTGGGCTGGGGCAGGGCGTGGTTCTCCTTCAGGCGGCGGAAGATGTTCTCCACGTCCACAATGGCGTCGTCCACCAGTTCGCCCAGGGCGACAGCGATGCCCCCCAGGGTCATGACGTTGATTGACATCGCCGTTCCCGTCACCCAGCCCATCGCTCTGAACACCAAGGCCGTCACGGCCAGTGACAGCGGAATGGCCGTCAACGAGATGAACGTGGTCCGGAAGTTGAGCAAAAACACGAACAGGATGATGAGGACGAGAAACGCTCCGATGACCAGGGCCTCGGCGACGTTGAAGATGCCGCGGTCGATGAATCCGCGGAGCTGAAAGAGGTCCGGGTTGATGACCACGTCCTCGGGGAGCGAAGGCCGCAGTTCGTCGAATACCCGCAGCACGGCGGCGGTGACGGCCCGGGTGTCCGCGTGGGGCTGTTTGGTAATCATGAGCACGACGGCGGGTTCGCCGTCCACGCCAGCATCGCCCCGCTTGAGGGCGGGAGCCTCGACCACGCGGGCCACCTGGGCCAGCAAGACGGGCCGGACTCCGGTGGTCTGGATCGGTGTTTCCAACAGTTCGCTGATGACCTTGGCAGGATCCGGTCCCAGTCGGCCCAGGACGCGGATGACCAGTTCCCGCTCGTCCCGCTCGGTGAAGCCGCCGCTGGTGTTCAGATTGCTCCGGGCCAGGGCTGCGTGGACATCTTCGAGCGTGGCCCCGTAGGCTTGCAGGGCCAAGGGATCGACGAGCACTTGGTATTGTTTTCGGCCTCCACCCATGGTGATGACCTGCGCGACGCCCGGCACCTGCATGAGCCGGGGACGGACGACCCAATCGGCCAGGGTCCGCAGTTGCATGTCGTCGTGATCGACCGAGTGAGCACCCCGGCGGTGCATGCCGGCGATCATGATCTGCCCCAGGAGCGAACTGACGGGGGCCATCTGCGGACGGATGCCCGGCGGCAGACTGCCTTGAACGGCTGACAGGCGTTCCTGCACCGTCTGGCGGGCCTGGCGGATTTCCACGTCGAAACCGAAGTCCACGTACACGACCGACAGGCCGAGGCCGGACGAACTGCGCACCGATTCGACGCTGGTCGCGCCGAGCATCGCCGCTTCCAGCGGGAAGCTGATCATGGTTTCGACATCTTCCGGCGACATGCCGTGGGCTTCGGTCAGCACCACGACACGGGGCCGGTCCAGGTCGGGCAAGACGTCGATGGGCAGCGTCGCCGCCGTGTAGCTGCCGTACACCAGCGTCGCCAAGGCGAGAAAGACGACCAGCGTCCGATAGCGGAGACTGAGACGAATCAGGGCGTTGAGCATAACATCTTCCTAGTGATCGTGATGATGCCCGTGACCTTCCCCTTCCATCTGGGCTTTCAAGGCCCGGTTCAAAGCCGCCGCCGCGTTCGCCGCTACATAATTGCCGATCGAAACCTCGCTGGTTTCGGGTTCCAGCACGGCGGTGATGCGGTCCTGATAGAGCACATGCACTCTGCGGCGTTCCAGCAGATCGCCGTTGGCTCGAAAGACATACGCCTCGGAGCCTTCACGGATGACCGCGGCGGCAGGCAGCACGAATTTGTCGCGGAACTCCTCGACCGGGACGAAAAGCCGGACCTGCTGACCAGGCCGATAACGCCACAACACGTGGGGTACGGGACCATTTCGCACAGCCGTTGTGCCAGCGGTCGGAATGGTTTTGGCCTCTGAATCGTTCAACGGCACGTTGGGCAGCAGCAGGTAAAAGCGCAGCGAATGGCTCTGGGCATCCAGTTTGTTGGCGATGAAATGGATGGGCAATTCGACGAACGACTTCTCCTGTCCGCTCGTCGGTCCGGTCAACATTTCGACGCGAACCAGCCGGCGTTCCCGGGCGACTTCTTCGAGCAAACCGATTTCCTGGGCCAAAGCTCGACCCTCGACATACAGAAGCCGATGATCGGCGAGAATGCACAGGGTATCTCCCGCCTGAACCTGATCGCCGAGCTTGACGCGAAGTTCTTCGACGTCGTACACAGGCGGTTCGGCCAGACTTGGTTGGCCTGGCGCTGGCACGATCATCTCCCGGAGGAACTGGCCTGCGGCCACCTGTTCGATCTGCTCCGGCGAGAGGCCGCGGGCCGCCAGGTCCTGCCGCTGGGCGTAGATGCCCGCCTCCAGACGACGCCTCTGGTACTCCAACTCGATCAGCCTTCCGGGATTGATGGCCTTGAGGTCGGGCGAACTATAGCGGGCGATTTCCGCTTTGTTGATTTCCAGTTCCTTGGTGAGCTTGAGCAATTCCGTCTGGCTGTTCTGAAGCGCTTCGCTGGTCAGGCGCAAAACCAGCAGTGGATCACCAGGGCGCACTTGATCGCCTTGGCGTGCGAAGAGCTGAATGACGACCCCGGCCACCGGGGCAGGCACGCCGCGATCGCTCTCCCCGGGCCGGTCGATGATCGCGCCCGGCATCTGGAGCGTTCGCCAGTAATTGCTCAACTTCAGCGGTTCGATCCGCAGGCCGAGATTGGCGCGCGCCTGCGGACTGAGCCGGACCGTCTCGGCGTGGCTGTGGTCGTGCGGCGGCTCCGGCTCACTTGCCGTTTCCAAGCCCAGTGCTTCCCAGACGTGGGCCTTCCACAAATCGAACGTAAACAGCCCCCCCGCCCCAGCCAACACCAACAGAATTAATGCCACATACAGCGTGTATCGGAGCATACAGCAACTCCCGCAACAGGGCGGCTCAAGAAAACGCAGTGAAGACGTCAATGCAGAGGGTGCGTGTCCGCACCGTCAGACGGGCAGCGAAGGCGAAGTTAATTCCGGAGGGTGCGCAGCAGCAGATGGCGGGAGAGGGAACGCCAACCGCCCGGATCGGGATCGTCCAGACGAGCCTGGACTGCGGCGGCCGACAACGAGGGCAGATCGAAATGGCCCTCCAGGGCGGTGAAGTCAGGAGAAGGGGGTATTGGTGCGGTCGGTGGAACGGTGTAGGGATTCTTGACCTTCGGGCACGAGTGCTCGTGATCCTTGTGCGAATCGGAGTGGCCAAGGTCGGTCGAACCCGATCCTTCGCAAGCGGGAGGCAGACCGGACAGCGCCGCCAGTTCGCAGAAGCACATGCCCGGCGGGACGGTCAGAAGCCACGCCAACGTCGGCAAGCACAGGATGACGCGAACAGCAGCCATACACCCACAATGTACGGTCGCCGCTGAGATCGGTCAAACGCAAAAGCCCCGGGGCCGGGAGGCGTCTCCCGACTTCCGGGGCTGTGAGGCGTCATGTCGGTGCGAAGATTCAGTAGGTGAATGTCACATTCACATTGCATGTAACCTCGATCTCGCCGGCCTGAATCGGAAGCTCGGCAGCTCCGAAGGCCGTCTGGGCGGTGTTGGTCAGACGATAATCGAAGTAGGGCCGAAACTCGGGCGAGCCGTTGAGCGCGATCGGCTCCTTCAGCGTTACTCGGGCCCCGCGTGCCATCGCCTGGGCGTTGGCCTCGGCATCGGCGACGGCCTTCATCAAGGCTTCCCGCTGGGCTTCCTTGAGGTCGGCTCTGAAGAAACTGATGCCGCCGATTTGGTTGACGCCGTTTTCCAGGGCCACATCGAGCACCTGTGAAGCGAACTGACTCAACTGCTCCGGATCGTTATCGCTGAGCAATACCGTGAAAGAATTGGTGACACGATAGCCCACGATCTCCGGCTCCTTGTCCTCGCGCGGTCGGGAGTACACGAGGGCCACATCCACGTTGGTAGTCTTCATCTTCATGTCGGGAATCTTCCGGCCCTGGACTTGAAGGGCACGGATGGCGTTAAGAGCCTGGGCGACGCGGGTGGCATTCTCAGTCCGGGCTTCCTTGAGCGTTTTGGCGAGCGTCTGCACGGTCAGGAAAAGCCGAGCCGAGTCAGGTTTGACCCGCACGGTAGCGGTGCCGGTGGTGTAGAGCGTCCGTTTCTCGTCCTTGGACGCAGGCGGTTCGCTAGGCGGCGGATAGGCCCGAAGTTGCAGCGTGAGCAGACAGGCGACAACGACCGACAAAGCAAAGCAGAGCACGACAAGCCAACGGTTCATGATCGGTCCTCCTGGCGAGTAGCAAAGAGAGTTGACTTAACCCGCTCTATCAGACGCCAGAAGGGCGCACAACCTAACCGCTGAAAATGTTGGCGGGCTTGTCAGGCGAAGACCGCTCTTCAGTTCAGGAGATCTTCGACGAGTTTGACCAGGGCCTCGTTGGTCAAGGCGAAGGAGACCTGCTTGCGGCCGGAAGCGTTCCGACTTCCTTCCCAACGGCACAGTTTCAGTTCGGAAGGCGTCAGCAGAATCTCGTAGTAGGCGACGGCTTCTCCCCTGGCAGCCGGGGTGTCGCTGCGGAGCAACGCGACCTGACGGCCGATGTCGATCTCATGCACGGTCAAGGCCTCGAGCAGGCCGGTAACGCGGTCGGCATAGCGTCGGGCAGCGGAAGCCAGATCGGCAAGCGGTTCTCGGCGGAGGATCTGAATTTCTCGCAGACGGCAGCCGAGCGTGTCGCAGACTTCCAAGTCCAGAACCAGGGTGCCGCGTTTGTTCGGATCGTCCAGGCTCAGCCGCCCCTGCCCCGCCCGGCCGCTTCGAGCTTCAGCGAGTTTTCGCAGAAGAATGCTTTCGAGGGTCATCGGAATCTCCCAGGGTCTTCGAAGAGTGCTCTGTTCCGTCGAAGGTCAAGAGCGTGGGCTTGTTCTCGACCACCGTTTGCAGATGGACCGGCCGGGTCCAGATGTACTGGATGTTGACCAGCACGTCCTTGGCCCGATCCAGTTTCAGTTCAATGCCATTATACTCGTGACGCAGCAGCAACTCACCACGATTCCGGTAGTTGCCGTCCACCACATAAATCCACGGCTTCCCGAAGTTCGTCAAGCCGAACAGCAACCGTTCCTTGATCTTCTGAAAATCCCGGGACTCAATCACATAATTCTGCCCCTGTTCGTTAAAGACGTAAGAGAAATAGTTCTGCTCCTGGCAGAATTCCGGCGTCAGGAAGGTGTCGATGAAGGTAATGTCGTTGTGAATCCGACGGACCTCAAAGATTTTCTGCCTTCCCAGCCCCAGCTTCTTGTCCCAAGTTCTCTTGGCCTCCAGATCGTCGCACTCTTCGTAATCCTTGCCAAACCGCCCAGTATTCCAGCGGTGCTCAATGTCCCGGAACAATTCGATGCCGAGCTTGTAGGGATTAATGCGGCCTCGGTACGGGGCCATAGTGCCGCAGTGGTGGTCGCAGTAATCAACGACCTCGGACGGATGCAGGGCCTTGGTCGTCATGATGGTGCTGTGCCAATAGGAAGCCCAGCCTTCGTTCATGATCTTGGTCATGGCCTGGGGAGCGAAGTAGTAGGCTTCGTCGCGGACGATGCTGAGCACGTCGCGCTGCCAGCCCTTGAGCGGCGCATGTTCAATGAGAAATAGCAAGACGTCTTTCTCGGGACGCTCCGGAAAGTTTTTGGACAGCTGCTCCTTGAGCCGACGCCGCTCCTCCTCTTCCGCCTTGAGCAGCTCAGGCGGATTGAGGTATTCGTCCATGTACGGCTTGCTCTTGAAGCGGGTGGCTCGGGGCTGGTCGTCCTCCTTCTCGATACTGAAATCGTACCGGCTGACTTCGTCGCGGCGTTTGATGGCTACCGAGTGTACGTCGATCAGGTCGTCAATGGACAGGCAGATGTCCAGGAACCGCTCGATCTCGTCCTCGCCGTACTTCTCCGCGTAGCGGCGGATGCGGTTGCCGTGGTTGGCCATCTCGTCCATCATCTTGCGGTTGGTGTGGGCGAAGAACTGGTTGTTCTTGAAAAAGTCGCAGTGCCCGTACACATGGGCCATGACCAGCTTTTGATCGACCACATGATTGCACCGCATCAGGTAGGCGTAGCACGGGTCGTTGTTGATGACCATCTCGTAAATCTTCGACAGGCCGTAGTCGTAGCTCTTTTTCAGTTCCTCATAGGCCATGCCGAAGGACCAATGCGGGTAACGGGTGGGGAAACCGCCGTAGGCGGCTACTTCGTTGAGGTCGTCGGCATCGAGAACCTCGAAGATGGTCTCGAAGAAGTCGAGTCCGAACTCGCGGGCATAGCCCTCGATCTCCTTCTGCAAAGCTCGCAGATCGGGAGGAAGGGTCGTGTCGTAGGGGGTGTGGGCCAGGCTCATGGCGGTCTCGTCGTAGGGACGGTCCGGCCTCGGGGAGGTCAACGGCCCGTCTTGAGGAACTCCTTGATGCTCTCCAGGATGTGTTCGCGGTCGGGAATCCGACTGACGACCAGGTTCTCCCGGCCGTCCGTCAGGTCCTTGACGTAATCCAGAAACTCCCCGCTTCCGTAGGGGCT
Source organism: uncultured Planctomycetota bacterium (assembly GCA_937944855.1). Taxonomy (GTDB): domain Bacteria; phylum Planctomycetota; class Planctomycetia; order Gemmatales; family HRBIN36; genus JANWWR01. The sequence continues at coordinate 95,497 of CALFAY010000021.1, read as the reverse complement.
TTCCACCTGACCATAGCCGAACAGGTTCAGCTTGGGCAGCAACCGTTCCTGAAGGATTTCCAGGCAGGTCGGGATGTCGTCGCCCCAGTTGTCGCCGTCGGAGAAGTGAAAGGCATAGATGTTCCAGTCGTCCGGCGGATACCGTTTCTGGATGATCTTGTCGCCCAGGTCGTAGGCAGAACTGATCTTCGTGCCGCCGCTTTCCCGGGTGTGGTAGAAGGTATGCTCATCCACCTCCTGGGCGACCGCGTCGTGGATGATGTACACGCGTTCCACCCCCTTGTAGTGGGCCTTGATCCAGGTGTCGATCCAGAACGCCTCGATGCGGACGATTTCCTTCTGCTCCTCGGTCATGCTGCCGGAGACGTCCATCATGTAGATGATGCAGGCGACGCTCTGCGGCAGAGGCACCTCTTTCCAGCTGCGATATTGCTTGTCCTCGCGGATGGGGATAACGACCGGCTCCTCAGGGCTATAGGTGCCGGACGCGATCTGCCGCCGCAAGGCCCGTTTGAAGGTGCGCTTGAAATGCCGTAACGACTCCGGCCCGGCCTGGCGGATGCCGGTGTAGCGTTCGCGGGTGGTGACGATGTTTTTGCGGCCCTTGGGGGTGATGCGGGGCAGGGCCAACTCCTCACCCAGAATCTCGGCCAACTCCTGAAGGGTCAGTTCGACTTCCAGGATGTGACCGCCGGGCTGATCGCCAGCCTTGGCCCTGTCGCCGTCCTGCGGCGGAGTGAGGGCCTGCCCTGGCTGGCCTTGGCCCTGGCCGACGCCCCCGGTGCCCTTGCGGCCGTAGCGGAACTGGGGAATCTCGATCTGGGGCAGCGGGATGCTGACCAGATCGTTACCCTTCTTGCCGATCATCTCGCCGCGGGTGATGTACTTGCTCAGGCTCGACTTCACCTTGCCGCGGACGATCTTGCGAAACCGCTGGTAGTCCCGCTCAATCTTCTGACCCATGGCCGCCTCGTTCCGTGTTCCGCAGCATCACTTGCGGACGTTGCCGCGGGCGAAGATGCTGGCGACGAACTGGAGCACATCCGTCGCGCAGACTTCGCAGTAACCGTAATTGCGGATCAACCGGCTCTTGACGACGTCGATCTTCTCCTGCGTCGCCTTGTCCACCACGTTCGAAACCAGACTCGTCAACTTAATCGTATCCTTCTGGTCCTCGAAAAGTTTCAGCTCCAGGGCCTTTTGCAAGCGTTCGTTGGTCTTGTAATCGAACTTCTTGCCGTCGATGGCCAAGGCCCCGATGTAGTTCATGATCTCGCGGCGGAAGTCGTCCTTGCGGCTTTCGGGGATGTCGATCTTCTCCTCGACGGAGCGCATCAGCCGCTCGTCCGGCTCTTCGTAGTTGCCGGTGTAGCGGTTGCGAACCTTTTCCCGCTGCGTGTAAGCTTTGACGTTGTCGATATAGTTGGAGCACAGACGGGTCAGGGCGTCCTCGTCGGCGGCGATGGCCCGCTGCACTTCGTTCTTGACGATGTCCTCGTACTCTTCCTTGACCACCTGGAGCAGCTCCCGGTAGTGCTGCTGCTGCTCCTGGCTGGTGATGAGGGAATGATGCCGCAGCCCCTCCTCCAGTTCCTTCATGACCATGAAGGGGTTGACGCACGGCTCTTCAGGGTGGGCGACCAGGGCGTTGGAAATCTTGTCCTGGATATAGCGGGGGCTGATGCCACACATCCCTTCGTTGGCCGCCTCACGCTTCAGCTCGATGACGTTGTCCTCGGTGAACCCGGGCAGGGTCTTGCCGTTGTACAGCTTCGCCTTTTGCAGCAGCGTCAGATTGGCGTGCTTGGGCGGCGTCAGGCGGGTCAGGACCGCCCACAAAGCGGCGACCTCGATGGTGTGCGGGGCGATGTGCTTGCCCCGGACCCGTTCCGGATTGAAGTCCTTCTCGTAGATCTTGATCTCGTCCCGCAGCCGGGTCACATACGGGATGTCGATCTTGACCGTACGGTCCCGCAGGGCCTCCATGAACTCGTTGTTCTGGAGGCGGCGGTACTCCGGCTCGTTAGTGTGCCCGATGATGACCTCGTCGATGTCGGTCTGAGCGAATTTCTTGGGCTTGATCTTGTGTTCCTGCGATGCCGTCAGCAGGTCATACAGGAAGGCGACGTCGAGCTTGAGCACCTCGATGAACTCGACCAGACCGCGGTTGGCGATGTTCAGTTCGCCATCGAAGTTGAAGGCTCGCGGGTCGCTGTCGGTGCCGTATTCGGCAATCTTGCGATAGTTGATGTCGCCGGTCAGTTCGGTCGAGTCCTGGTTCTTCTCGTCCTTGGGCTGGAAGGTGCCGATACCGATGCGGTCCTGTTCCGAAAGGATCAGGCGGTAGATTTTGACCTCGTTCTCGAGCATGGCGATCCAGTCGCCGTCGTATTTCTGGAGCCGTTCGTTGAACATGAAGCGGCTGTAGGGGCACAGTTCGCCGACGATCTGGATGTCATAGGGCGACTCCTTGCGGCGTTGGGCGTTAAGCTCGGCGAGGAACTGGGCCCGCATCTCCATCGGAATCAACTGGAGCGGCTCCCCGTGCATCGGATCCTTCAGCCAGGTGCCGTCCGGTCCCTTCCAGGCGAAGCTGAAGAGCATGCCCTGGTCGTTCTTGGAGTATTCCTCCAACCCGCGTTTCAGGAGCCGGACGATGGTGCTCTTGGATGAGCCGACCGGCCCGTGCAGCAGAAGCACACGGCGTTCGGTGCCGTAGCCCTGGGCTGCCGACTTGAAGACGTTGACCAGCTGCATCAGCGGCCGGTCCAGGCCGAAGATGGCGTCGCCGTGTTTGGCGGCAAACTCGGTGAAAAACTTGTAGCGGATGATTTTTTCCTTGTTCTCGTACACGTCCTCCGTGCCGTGCGAGAGGATCATGTCGTAGAGCCGCTGGTAGGCAGTGCGGGTCACTTCGGGATGTTCGCGGACAATGTCGAGATACTCGCTGAAGCTGCCCTCCCAATGCTTCTTTCGGTAATCCGACAGATTCAATCTCTGGCGAAGGTTGGCCAGAATGGTCCGTCCGGTGGTCATGATTTCCCTCCCCTCGGGCCGGGACGCGGCAGGCGGCTGGTGGGGCCGCCGTCGTCGCTTCCGGCCACGGTCGGCTTCGTAGTGGAACTTGTCAAAGGTACCGTGCGGTCAATCGGGAAGCGTGAGGCTGTGCTGCTTCCCCGGCAACCCGGAACCGCGGGTGGTGTGCCGCGGTACCGGCTCCTCTGGGACCGCCAGATGGTGATGCCAGGATAATGTGTCAGACCAGGGGGAACTCCCCGACCCGCCCAGCTCGGGCATTTGCTGTGCAGTCAGGGACTGCTTGTTCATCTGCAGGTGTTCCTTGTGTCATTGGTCATCCTAACCACCACGCCCGGCCAGGTCAAATCAGAGCCGAGTCGCCCTGGCCCTGCGGGGATCCTTCCCTGGATGCACACCGCCCTCTCCATTCAGTCTGCTGCCGCGACCAGAACTTGCGGGAAGTGATCTTCCCCGGCACTGGTCTGGCGACGCATCGGCCTGCCCTCCGCAAGCCTTAACCCCATAGCATACGCAAAGCCTCCGGTGCCGTGTCAAGAGAGGTTTTCCGGCGGTTTCATTTGTCAGGCGCGCTGCTAGCAAATTTGGGAGGATAAGATCCCGCTGGATCAGGTCGGCTCGTCCGGTATCCGATTCAGGGTCCCGCTGACGGCGAGGCCATATCCCCGCATGGTCCGCGGATCGTTCACGGGAGCATTGAGACGTGGCGACCGGAGGACATCGGACCGCTGGGCAGGGCGAACGCGAAGCATCGGACCACGGCATGCCCCTCTGGCACATCCGTCCCGCTGACGTAGAAAACCCCAAACGCTCTCGCTCACGGCGGGTGAGGGGAGATGAAGGAGAAGAGGACCTGCGTTCATGCCCACGACGTTCGATCTGCACATCCACACTAATCGCCATTCTCCCGACAGCGCGATCGATCCTGTTGCACTCCTGCGACGTGCCCGAGTTTTGGGATTAAGCGGTGTCGTCATCACCGAGCACGACTGGCTGTGGACTCCGGAAGAAGTGGACGAACTTCAAGCGTATGCCCCCGACATGCGCGTGTTTTCCGGCATTGAGGTCAGTTGTGCCGAGGGACACTTTCTGGCCTACGGCGTTACCGATCCGTTCCGTGTGCCGAGGGGAATCGGCGTCCGGGAATTATGCGAGGAAGTCCATCGCCAAGGCGGGGCCGTGGTGGCCGCTCATCCCTTCCGCTGGGACCAGCCATTCGACGTCATCGTTCAGGAGGTTCAGCCGGATCTGGACGGCCTCGAAGTCATGAGCAGCAACATGGACGAATTCTGTCGTCGCATGGCTGATTCTCTTCGCACTGGGCGAAACTGGAGCGGCGTCGGCTCCAGCGACGCCCATCGGGAAGAAACGGTGGGTTGCTGTTACACGGAATTTCCTCAGGCGATCCGGGATGTCCGCGATCTGGTCGAGGCCCTCCGAAGCGGCTCGGCTGTGGCCCGGGAACGCCGAGCCTGCGTCCGCACCGGCTGACTTTCGCAGTCAACCTGTTAATCAGCGGCAGTCCTTGCGGTTCCCGTTTTACGTACCGACGGCAACGATTCTGGAGGAGGCATGGACAAACTGGTCATCCGCGTCGGTCACAGCCCCGATCCCGACGATGCGTTCATGTTCTACGCCCTGACCCATGACAAGCTGGACACGGGCAATCTGACCTTCCGCCACGAACTTCAGGACATCGAAACGCTCAATCAGCGGGCCTTGCGGGGCGAACTCGAAGTGTCGGCGGTCAGCATCCACGCCTACGCCTACTTGCTCGACAAGTACGCTCTGTTGCCCAGCGGGTGCAGCATGGGCGACCGCTACGGACCGATGATCGTGGGCCGGGAGCCGACGGCCGTCGCCGACCTGGCCGGCAAAACCATCGCCGTTCCCGGCAAGCTCACCACAGCGTTTCTGACCTTGCAGTTGCTGCTCCACGACGCCGGTCTGCTCACAGATTCGGCGGCGCCTCGGGTCGTCGTCATGCCCTTCGATCAGATTCTCCCGGCGACCGCTGCCGGACATTGCGACGCCGGTCTGATCATTCACGAGGGGCAATTGACCTTCCACAATCACGGATTGCATCTGATGGTCGATCTTGGTGTCTGGTGGCAGGGGAAGACTGGGCTGCCGCTTCCGCTGGGCGGAAACGTCGTCCGCCGCGATCTGGGAAGCGCCGTAATCAGCCAGGTCAGCCGCCTGCTGCGGGAGAGCATCCGTTACGCCCTGGACCATCGGGCAGAAGCCCTGGACTACGCTTTGCAGTACGGCCGGGACCTGGATCGCAGTCTCGCGGATCGATTCGTCGGCATGTATGTCAACGACTGGACGCTCGACTACGGCCCGCGGGGCCGGGAAGCGGTGCGGCGTCTGCTGGCCGAAGGACATCGGGCGGGTGTCATCCCCGAGCCGGCCAATGTGGAATTCGCCGATTGAATCTGGGGGACGGCGGAGAGAACATGCGTTGGCTTGGCATGGCACTGGCAGTCTTGGCGTCGAGTGGTTGCGGCAGCGTCAGCGGCAGCGCCGATGCCGTCTGGGGAAGCCACGGACGGCAGGAGGGCCATTTCGTTCGTCCTCGAGCCGTCGCCTTCAATTCCGCGACGCAAGAGATCGTCGTCATCGACTTCACGGGACGCATCCAGATTTTCAACCAGGATGGCCGGTATCTGCGGGGCTGGAGTACGCCGAGCATCGTCAACGGTCGGCCGTCCGGGGTCGGCATCGGGCTGGGAGGCAAGATCCTGGTTGCCGACTCGCATTACAATCGCGTCCTGGTTTACACTCCGGAAGGAACCCTGGTGCAGGAGATCGTCGGACGGGAGGGTGAAGGTCCGGGACCGTTCGCTTACGTCAGCGACGTGGCTCAGGACGAAAGCGGCAACTATTACATCGTCGAGTTCAGCGAGGATCGGCATCTGATCCGCAAGTACGATGCCCAGGGCCGTTATCTGATGCACTGGGGCGGTCAGGGCCAGGAGCCGGGGCAGTTTGCCCGTCCCCGTGGCATCTGCCTGGGCAAGGATGGCTTGTTGTACGTTGCCGACTCGTGCAATCATCGCATTCAAGTCTTCGACCAGCAGGGCCGCTTCGTGCGGGTCGTCGGAGACGAGGGCAGCGAACCGGGAAAGCTGCGTTACCCATACGACGTGGCCTGGGGGAGCAATGGCGATCTCTATGTGGTGGAGTACGGCAATCACCGCGTCCAACGGCTTACGCCGGAGGGAAAACCGCGGGGCGTCTTGGGCGGACCCGGTCGGGAGCCGGGCTTGTTCCACAGTCCTTGGGGCATTACGGTGGACAGTTTCGGACGGATTCACGTGGCAGATACCGAAAACCACCGCATCCAACGGCTAAAATTGTGAATTCGACCTCTGGTCCTCTATGCTGCGGCCGAGCTGGCTGATACCCGTCGGGATCGTAACGATGGCGTTTGCGGCCGTCGCCGGGGCCGTGGCTTGGTTCGGCCTGCCGCCAATCGCTTTCGGCCGACCGTGGGTGCTACTCCTGCTGCTCGGCCTTCCGCTGCTGGTCTGGTTCAGCTACAAGCCGCTCCGGGTTCTGGGCGAAGTGCGGTGCTGGATCGTGCTGCTTCTCCGCAGTGCCGTCATTACCGCTCTGATCCTCGCCCTGGCCGACATCCGCACCTACAAGGACGACGACAGCCAAACCCTGCTCATCCTTCTCGACCGCTCCTACAGCATGCCGCAGGAATTGGAAGACGCGCCGCGGGCTGACGGAGTCGGGCGCCGGGACCTGCGGTTCGAGCGGTTGGCGGCAGCGTTGCGGGAAGCGACACGGCAAAGGCCCAACCGGCGAGACCGCATCGCCGTCATCACTTTCGGCAAACGGCCGCGCCTGGAGTTTCCGGCCGCAGAGTTGTCGGAACTCGACCTCCGCAACATTCCCGAGCCGGCGGATCGGGCTTCGACCGACATCGCCGCCGCCATCCGCCTCGCCCTGGCTTCCTTCCCGGAAGGATCGGGACGCCGTATTCTGCTCATTTCCGACGGCAACGAGAACCGCGGCGACGCCCTGAAAGAGGCCCGCACCGCCCGCCTCAACGGCGTGCCCATCGATGTCGTCCCGATCAAATACCAGTACGACAACGAGGTTGTCGCCGAACGCATCGACGTCCCCAAAGAAGCAGTCGAAAACCGCGATCTGCCCATCCGCATCATCCTTCGCAACTACAGCGACAAGCGGATCAGCGGCACGCTCAGCCTCTGGCGCCTGGCCGGCGATCGGGAACTGCGGGTCCCCCTCAAAGTCACGCTCGATCCGGGACTCAACGTCCTGTCGCTGCGTTGGCCGGCGGAGTTGGGCCAGCCGGCCGGCTCGTTCAGCTATCGGGCCGTCTTCGTCCCCGAGGGGTTGCCCAGCGACCGCCCGGATAACAACGAAGTCTTCGCTCCGGTCATCGTCCGCGGAGAAGGCCGCCGCGTCCTCCTGGTCGTTCCCAGCCGTGATGTTGAAGACTGGAAGCCGCTGCTGGAAGCCCTCCAGAGCGAGCGGGGAACGGACGCTCCTCGCACGCCGGCAGGCCGCCGACGCCTCCAGATCGACATCCGTCTGCCCGAACAGATTCCCGGAGAGAACGATCCCCGCTTCGCCGATTTGGCCAACTACGACGCCATCTTCTTCTTCAACATCCCCGCCGACATGGTGCCCGCCGAAAAACAGGAAGCCGTGCGGAAGACGATCCGAGACCAGGGTTGTGGTTTCGTCATGGTCGGCGGACCCGACAGCTTCGGAGCCGGTCGCTGGCAAGGCGAGCCGCTGGAGGAGGCCCTGCCGGTGGACACCAGCATCAAGACGCTCAAGGTCCAGGTCAAAGGCGGCCTCGTCCTCATCATGCACGCCAGCGAAATGGCTGAGGGCAACTTCTGGCAGAAGGAGATCGCCAGGCTGGCCGTCAACAAGCTTTCGCCACAGGACGAGGTCGGCATCCTCTACTACGGGTACCCGGGCGGGCACACCTGGCATGTCGAACTTCAGCCCATCGGTCCCAACCGCTCCAAGATCCTGCGCAGGATCACGGAGATGGCCCCCGGGGACATGCCCGAGTTCGACACCTCCTTCAGGATGGCTCACAAAGCGCTGACCGACCCGCTCAAGGGCCTCGGGGCTAAGCACATCATCCTCATCAGCGACGGTGACCATGGGCTGCTTCAGGACCGGACTTTTCTCAACGTACTGCGCCGCGACCGAGTGACCTTGACCACGGTGGGAATCACCACGCACGGCCCCGCCGCCCAGCAGGCTCTGGCCTCGCTCAGTCAGCCTCTGGGCGGGCGTCATTATCCGGTCAATGATCCGAACGAACTGCCCGCCATTTACATCAAGGAAACCCGCGTCATCAACCAGAGTTTCATTTACGACCGGCAATTCGAGCCAAAGCTCACTCCCGAAAGAGCCGATCCGTTGCGCGAATGGACCAAGCCGTTGCCGCCGCTGCACGGCTACGTCCGCACGCAGCCCAAGGAATCGCAGTTGGTGCAGATCCTGCTGCGTTCACCCGTCCCGGGAGACGAAGTCAATCCGATCCTCGCCCAATGGCAATACGGGCTGGGCCGAGTGGCGGCATTCACCAGCGACGCCCGCGGCGGCAATCTCGGGTGGGCGAGAGATTGGCTCAAGGACGCCGAAGGCGTGTTCAACGAGTTCTGGTCCCGCGTCCTCGACTGGTCGCTGCGGAATGTGGATGAAAGCGGTCTGGCCCTCAGTTCCCGCTACGAGCAGGGCAAAGTCCGCATCACCTTGACCGACAACCGCGACAAGGAAAACCGGGCCAAACGCCCGCTGACCTCGCTGCAAGTGATCCTGAGCGCTCCAGGCAGCAAGGAGAGCCGGACACTGGATCTCGCTCCTGCCGGCGCGGGCATCTATGAAGCCGTCGTCGAAGCCGAGGGATCCGGCTCGTACAGCGCCACCGTCAGCGGTATGCTCGACGACGGTGCCAGAGGCAAGGGACGTCCGCTTATCCTCGCTCGGGACGCTTTCACCGTCCCCTACTCGACGGAGTTCTCTGCGGTCAAAAGCAACGAAGGCCTGCTGGCGGAGATCGCTCGGGAGACCGGCGGGCGAGTCCTGGACGAGAACACCCTCGCCCAGGCCGACCTGTTCCCACGGGACCGCCCGGCAGCGCGGGACATGCGGCCGATCTGGTACTGGGTGGTGCTCTTGGCCGCTGCCCTGTTGCTGGCCGACGTCGCCGTCCGCCGGATCAGCGTCGATCCGGAAGCCGTCTGGGATCGCCTCCAGCGGCTGTACAGCCGGATGCGGGGCCGGGCTGCCTTGCCCGCCGAATCAGTCGAGTACATCGAACGGCTCAAGAGCCGCAAGGCCGAAGTCGCCGCCCGGCTGGAGCAGCCGAAAGAACTTGCCTCTCGACGGTTCGAGGCTCCCGAGTCAGCGACGCCCCCTCCCCTCGCGCCGCAGGGGAGCGGAACCGGCGACGAGGGCAAGCCCAAGGTGCCGCCCAAACCGCCTCCGAAGCCGTCGCTGTCCGTCGAGCCGTCGGGCGAACCCGAGGACTTCGCCGCCCGGCTCATGCGGGCCAAGCGCAAAGCCCGCGAACAGATCGAAGGTGAAAAGGGACCAGGGACCAAGGACCAATGACCAGGGGAAATTGACCCACAAGCGGGAGAACATCACATGGCCACGGCATCCATGCAGGAACGCGCGGAACAGTTCCGGCAGCGCTATCGCCAGATTCGTGAGGAGATCGGCAAGGTCATCGTGGGACATGGCGAGATCGTGGACGGCGTTTTGACCTGCCTGTTCGTCGGCGGTCACGTCCTTCTGGAAGGCGTGCCCGGCCTGGGCAAAACGCTTCTGGTCCGCACCTTGAGCCAGGTGCTCGACCTGAAGTTTTCCCGCATCCAGTTCACCCCCGACCTGATGCCGTCCGACATCCTCGGCACCAACGTCATCATGGAAGCTCCCGACGGCCGCCGCGTCTTCCATTTCCAACCCGGGCCGATCTTCGCTCAGATTCTCCTGGCCGATGAGATCAACCGGGCCACGCCCAAGACGCAGTCGGCCATGCTCGAAGCGATGCAGGAGCGAAGCGTCACCGTCGGGGGAACAATCCATCGCCTCGAAGAACCGTTCTTCGTCCTGGCGACGCAGAACCCCATAGAACAGGAAGGCACCTATCCGCTGCCTGAAGCCCAACTGGACCGCTTCTTCTTCAAGCTGATCGTGCCCTACTCGACCCGGCAGGAGATCGCGACCATCCTCGACCGCACCACCAAGAATGTCTGGCCGAAGCCGGAGAAGGTCATGGACGGCAGCGAGATCCGCCAGTGGCAGGAGCTGGTCCGGGAAGTGTTGATCGCCCCGCCGGTGCAGGATTACGCCGTGCGGCTGGTCTTGGCGACGCATCCCCAGGGAGAGTTCGCCGCCGCCGAAACCAACCGCTACATCCGTTGGGGTTCCAGTCCCCGCGGCGCACAGGCCCTCGTCCTGGCCGGGAAGGTCCGTGCCTTGCTCGAAGGCCGTTACAACGTCAGCTTCGAAGACATTCGCCGGGTCTTCCTTCCCGCCATGCGGCACCGCGTCCTGCTCAACTTCGAGGCCCAGGCCGAAGGCATCGAAACGGATACCGTCCTCCTGAAGATCCTCGACCACGTCAAAGAAAAGGTCGCTGACGTCGCCGCGTGAGGAATCATTCCATGAGCAACACCGCCGAGGAATCCCTGTTGTCGCCCGAGTTCCTGGCCCGGCTCGAACAACTCGAACTGGTGTCGCGGAAGATCCTGACCGGCCGGTTCAAGGGCGACCGCCTCAGCAAACGCAAGGGCACCAGCGTCGAGTTCGCCGATTACAAGAACTACGTCGTCGGCGACGACCTTCGCTTCCTCGATTGGAACCTGTTCGCCCGCCTGGATCGGCTCTTCATCAAACTGTTCCAGGAAGAGGAAGACCTGCACTTCTCCATTCTGATTGACAACAGCGTGTCAATGGACTTCGGGACGCCGAGCAAACTGCACTACGCCAAGCAGGTCGCCGCCGCGCTGGCCTTCGTGGGGCTGGTCAACCTCGACCGGGTGGCGTTGTACGTCTTCAACTCCGACATCGCCGCGGAACTTTCGCCCCTGCGGGGACGGCGCAGCGTCTGGCGGATGATGAATTTCCTCCAGGACATCAAACCGGCCGGGGCGGGAAACCTCAGCAAGGCGATGAAGAATTTTGTGCTCAAAAGCAGCGGTCGGGGCATCGTCGTGCTGCTGACCGATTTCATGGACAAGGCCGGTTTCGAGGAACCGCTCCGCTACCTTGTCGCCCGTCAGATGGACGTGTATGCGATCCAGATCCTGTCGCAGGAAGAGATCGAGCCGGAACTCAACGGCGACCTCCGCCTCATCGACATCGAGGACAACGACGTGGCAGAAGTGACAGTGAGTGCCGCCCTGATCCGCCGCTACAAGCAGAACCTGGCGGCGTTCCGGGCGGCCTTGCAGGAATACTGCAATCGCCGTGGCATCTGCTACGTCTTCACCAGCACCCAGCAGCCGTTCGATCAATTGGTATTGACGTATCTGCGTCAACGGGGCCTGGTTCGGTGATGAGCCATGCGCGACCTAAGGAACATACCTTATCTGACGATCCTGCTCAGCTCGTGGTTCGCCCTGGGACTGCTGGCGGTCCTGCTGCTGGCGTTGTTGCTGGCGGCCTCGTTGACTTTTCTCGGACCGTGGCTGGAGGAGAACTGGAGCATCACGTTTCCGACGCCGTTGCCCCTGGTGTGGTGGTACGTCTTCCCGCTCATTCCGCTGCTGTTGATCCTCCTGTACTTCCTGAAGCTGAAGCGGCGGGCGATGCACGTCCCGAGCACTTTCCTGTGGAAAAAGAGCATCGAGGACCTCCACGTCAACAGTTTCTTCCAGTGGTTGCGGCGGAACCTGCTGTTGATCCTGCAACTGTTGTTTCTGGTCGGTCTGGGCTACGCCTTGGCGGACCCGACCTACAACAGCGAAGCCCGAGGTCGGCACATCATTTTGATGATTGACAACTCGGCCAGCATGTCGAGCACGGACGCTGGGGAGGCGCAGGACCAGGGGCGGACGCGCCTGGAAGAGGCCAAGCGTCGTGCCCATCGGTTGGTGGATCAGTTGGACCCGAGCGATCAGGCGATGGTAATTGCCTTCAACGACGAGGCCCGCACCGTGCAGTCGTACACGAACAACAAGCGCGACCTGCACGCGGCCATCGAGGGGATCGGGCCGACGCACCGGCGGACGGACCTGGAAGCGGCTCTGGCCCTGGCGGAGGGACAGGCCAATCCGGTGCGGTCCGGCGTCGATTTCACCTTGCCACAGGCCGATGACGGCATGACCGCTTTTCGGGCCACGGAACGCCCGGAAGGGCTCGCCACCCAGGTGCATATCTTCACCGACGGCCGATTCCGCGAGTTGCCGGATTTCCGGCTCGGCAACATTCGTCCGCGTCTGGAGGTCGTCGGTTCCTCCGCCGACAATGTGGGGATCGTCCGGCTCGGCCTGACACGCTCCGAGGAGGAACCTGACCAGTTCCAACTGACGCTTCAGGTGGCCAACTTCGGGGATGAGCCTATCCGGGATCGCCTGGCAGTGCGACTGGAAGTTTTCAATCGCCTGGGACGCCAGGACGTGCGGATCGAACCCTTCAATCTGGCACCGCGCCAGGTCCGGGAAACGACAGTCGGGACAGAGGGCAAAGTTCGCCGCGAGGAGACGCCGGGCCTGGCCACGCCGCAGCCGTTCCTCGTCTTCACATTCAAGGATCCCGGTCAGGGCCATGTCCGCGTCAGCCTCCTGGACCGGAAGACTGGCAGGGCCTGGGAGGACGTCTTTTCGGTGGACGACACGGCCTGGCTGGCAATCACTCCGATCCGGCGTGCCCGCATCCTCCGCATCGGCACAGCCAACGACATTCTTGACGCCGCTCTTCGGGCCGTGGTCCGGCAGCAACGGGCCGTGGTCACCTCCCTGGAGCCGTCCGCCATCCCCAGCGACCCGGTCTATCGCCTCAGCACGCAGACGGAGCAATTCGATCTCGTCATTTTCGACCGCTGCGCACCCCCGAGCATGGAGACGATGCCTTACGCCAACACGCTGTTTATCGGCCAGGTTCCTCCTCTTCCGCCGCTGGGCAACGAACTGTGGTCGAAGATGCAGCCGATGGAAGACTTGTACGTCAAGGAGTTTCTGATCTCCCATCCTCTCATGCGTGGCATCGAAACGCTTCAGGGCATGAGCATCAATCAGGGCCGGGCCTTGCCGCCGGACGTGCTGCCGCCGCGGTCCTCAGCCCTGATCGAGACGCAGAAGGAACCGGTGCTGTGGGCGTTGGGCCGGGGCCGGTACACCGATCTGGTCATGACTTTTCCCCTGGTGGTTGAGGAGCAGGGCGTCAAGAACATCTGGAACACCAACTGGCCGCGTCAGCCGGCCGGGACTTTTCCTCTATTTTTTGACAACGTCGTTCTCCAGTTGGGGCGCTACAAGGAGTACGAGGACTCCACACGTCCCGGCGAACCGAAGGCCCTGGAACTCGAAGTGCCGGTGCGCAGCGTCGAGGTGCGTCGCCTCGACCCGGCAGGCGACGCGGCGGTCGAGATTCAGAGCATCCCCGGCCGCGAACTCGCCTTCGGCGACACGGATTACGTCGGCCTTTATGAAGCCAGCTGGGCAGCAGGGCAAACCTACCTGTTCGCGGTCAACTTGTTCGATTCCCAGGAGAGCATGATCGAACCGCGGCGGGAGCTTCAGATCGGCGAGGAAGTCGTCTCCGGCGAGGAGCAGCCGATGCGACGGCGACGGGAACTGTGGCCCTGGTTCGTGCTGGCTGCCCTGGTCGTGCTCGTGATCGAGTGGATCGTCTATCAGCGGCGGATCTATGTCTGACGCCGAAGCGTCAGCCGCGTCACCTCCGGACGGCAATTCCACCGCAGGGGATAGGTACCGGCCAGACCCCGGCTGACGTGCAGGAGCGTCGGCATCTCAAAGAACGTACCGCAATCGTAGCGGCGGCTCAGACGGCTGGGCACCAGCACCGGGCCGAACAGGGGAAAACGGACCTGACCGCCGTGGTTGTGCCCGGCCAACACAAGGTCCATACTGTTTCGACGCGCCCAGCTGATCGTGTCGGGCGAGTGGCTCAGGCACAATCGGAAGGCCCCGGAAGGACAGGCGCGCAGGTCGGGTGCGGATCCCAGCCACGGCGTTTCATTTCCGATCACGATCAGGCGTTCGCCGCGGACTTCGATTTCCAGCCAACGGCTTCCCAGCATCGTGAATCCACATCGCTGCATCCGCGTTTCGATTTGGTTCACGTCGAGCCAAGCATCATGATTGCCGAGAATGGCCAGGTTCGCATATCGGCCCCGAAGTTTGCTGAACAGGGGAGTGATCCAGTGATAATGGCGTTCGCTGTCGAGAATGTCGCCGGTGACGGCCACGATGTCGGCAGGCTGCTCGGCACAACGATCGAAGACGTACTCGTAGAAACCCCGATCCGGACAGCCGCACAGATGCGTATCCGAAATGTGCCAGATGGTCATGCCCTCCAGCACCGGCGGCAAACGCGGCAAAGCCACGGTCAGTTCGACGAAATCGACATCCCAGATCTGATTGCCGGGCAGCCGCGCGAGATGGCCCTGCTTGCTCGACCCGAGGAGCGGCTTGCGGCCCAGCAGGTCGGCGACGTGCAGGGTCGTGGTGTGGTTGGAGAGCAGCTGGGCAGGCGGACGGCGAAGCCACCGCTGCACGGTGACCAAAGGAACGACCCCGAAGCCCAGCAGCCAGCAGAGGGCTAGATAGGCCAGAAGAGGCATTGGGAGATCCAGCCAGCCGGTCGGCCACAGCCACGCCGACGGGTTCCACAACTGAGGACCGAACGCAGCCAGGAAGGCCAGCGGCAACACGATGATGAGCGTCTGGCAGGTCAAACGGACGAGCGTGACCCACCACCCCCGGAAGCGTGTGCCATACAGGTAGTTGATGATCCAAGCCCCCAAGGCCACATTGCCGACCGTCGCTCCGAGGAACAGGATCACCGAACCCAACATCGCCTGGCCTCGGGGTCGGGAGGTTCAGACGAACAATGCCGCCTCGGCGACCAGGCCCGGTCCGAACCCCAGGGCGACGCAGGGCAACGGTGCTTCCCGTTCCCGCAGACGCTGGAGGATGAACAGCACGGTCGGCGAGGACATGTTGCCGTGCTCGGACAGCACTTCCCGGGAAACGCTGGTGTGTTCCGGCGTCAGTCTGAGCGGTTCCTCAACGCAGTTGAGGATCCTGGGTCCGCCGGGATGCACCGCCCAGGAACGAATGTCCTCGACCCGCAAGCCGTGTTTGGCCAGCCAAGTGTCCATGAACGGCCGCAGGTTCTCTCCGATCAGACCCGGCACCCGCGTCGAAAGGGTCATCTCGAAGCCGTGGTTGCCGATATTCCAAGTCATGGCATATTCCGAATCCGGAATCAAACACGAGCCGCTGGCCGCCATCCGCCACGGCTGGGACTGGCCATCCGGTGCGGGAGCACCGACGACCGCAGCGGCCCCATCGGCGAACAGAGCATTGGCCACGACCTTCTTCGGATCCCAGCCGTAATGGAAATGCAGGCTGCACAGTTCGACCGCACACAGCAGAATGCGGCTTTCCGGCTCGGCGGCGGCGATGCCCCGGGCCACGCGAAGGCCATTCAGAGCACCATGGCAGCCCATGAACCCGACGTGGACCCGCTGCGTCGTCGCCGGCAGACCCAGACGCTTGATGAGGGCGATGTCGAAGCCGGGAGCCGAAAAGCCCGTGCAGCTGACCGTGACGAGATGGGTGATCTCGCTGGGCATCACTTCCGCCCGTTCCAGGGCCTCCGTGGCGGCGCGATGAGCCAGGGTCGGAGCCTCCTCCACATAGCGATCCATGCGGTGCTGCGTGGTCGGGCCGCGGTCGTCCTTGCCCCGCGGAATGAAAACCGAAGAAACGGACGCCTTGCCGGTTGTGGCTACCTCCTCCAGAGCGTGCTGGTTGTACACCATGTAGCGCCGACGTACTCCGGTTTGTCGATACAGCACCGGCAGCAGGGCCGCTTGATCCTCCGATTCGCAGATCAGATTGCAGGCGTACTCTGCCGCCTTGGATTGGTCCACGCTATTGGGCGGAAGCGCCGTCCCGATCCCCAGGATGGCAAAACTCATCGTCGTCGATCCTCGCTGGGAAAAGGATGTCAACCGGCGTGTGCCGTTATCTCATGAGCTGAGGCAGGGCGCGAGACGCTTCGGCCGAGAAGCTCGGTTGCCCTGGCTGGACTCCTCGCCAAGAATGATAGGGAGTTCGGTTCCAGGTTCCAGACCGCCATCAGAACCCACTTCGGCATAAGCTCAAGCGGAAAGAATGCGGACGCGGCGGCCGACGACCTGCAAGCGCTTCTCAGCAAACAGGCGGATGGCTTCGGGGTAAGCGATTCTCTCCTCGGCGAAAACGCGCTGGGCGAGTGTTTCCGGGGTGTCGTCGTCGAGGACCGGCACGGCCCGCTGAAGGATGATCGGGCCGTGGTCGTACTCGTTGTCCGCGAAGTGGACCGTGCAGCCAGTGATCTTGACCCCGGCTTCAAGCACGGCCTCATGGACATGATGGCCGTAGAATCCCTTGCCGCAGAATGCCGGGATCAGAGCCGGGTGGATGTTCATGACCCGCAGCTGGTAGTCCTCGGGAATGGTCACCAGCTGAAGAAAGCCAGCCATGCAGACAAGCTCGGCCTGAGCAGATCGGCACAGATCGAAGATGCGTCGGCTGAACTCCTCGCGGGAACCGGCTTGTTTGCGGGAGACGACCGCGGTCGGGATACCGGCCCGTTCGGCCCGCACCAGGGCGAAGGCGTCAGCGTTGTTGCTGATGACTTGGACGATGCGGGCGTCCAGGCGGCCAGCCGCGATCTCGTCGATCAGGTTTTGCAGAGTGGTACCCCCCGCACTGACCAGCACCACCAATCGCAACGGCATCGGGTACTCCTTTACAGGGATGACACGGACAACGCTGCCTGATAAAGTCTGGGTATTATGTTTGACGCATTGAAGAAACTAACCTACGGCGCTCGCGTTCTGCTGTCCCGCACCGGCACGCTCGAGATGATCGACGTCCGCGGACGAGCGACCCAGGTGCAGCACGGGGGCAGCGGTCCGCCCTTCGTCTATCTGCACAGTGCCCTGGGCGAAACACTCTGGCTGCCGTTCCTTGAACAGTGGGCGAAGAAATTCGAGGTCTTCGCTCCGGCCCATCCAGGGTTCGCCAAGAGCGAGGGGATCGACGGCATCGACTCGATCGAGGACATGGCCTTCCACTATGTCGAGTTATTCGACGCCCTCGGCATTGAGAAAGCGATTCTGGGGGGCGTCAGCCTCGGCGGCTGGATCGCTGCCGAGTTCGCCGTCCGCTGGCCGGAGCGGGTCGAAAAGCTCTGGCTGTCCGGTGCGCCGGGTTTGTGGGTCGAAGAGTATCCGCTTTTCGACCTGTTCCGTTACGGGCAGGACGTCCGCAAGCTCCGCGAGGTCCTGTTCCACGATCCCGACGGCTACCAGGCCACGATGATCCTGAAGGACATGGATAAACTCAACGACGAAACCTTGATCGCCGTCTATCAGAACATGGCGACCCTGGCCCGTCTGGTCTGGGAGCGGCCCTACGATCCGAAGCTGGCGGATCGGCTCTATCGCATTCGTTGTCCGGTGCTGCTGTTGTGGGGCGAAAGCGATCGCCTCGTGCCCCCGGCGTATGGGCGGGAATATCAACGGTACATTCCCCACGCCGAGTTCCAGATCATCAAGAAGTGCGGGCATTTTCCGATGTTCGAGCAGGAAGCGGAGTTCGTCGAAAGGATCACGCGGTTCGCTGTGTCCAAGGCGTAACCGATGGCGAAGACGCAACCATTCAACAACGAAGTCGTGCTCATCACCGGGGCGGGAGGTGGGATTGGCCGACAAGTCGCACTGGAAATGGCGCGGCTTGGCGCGGTCATCGCTGCCCTGGACCTGCACCCCGAACCTCTGGAACGTCTCCTGACCGACCTCAAGGCCGCCAACTGCGCCGGCGGCTGGGAAATCGCCGACGTGACCGACCGCCCCGCCTTGTTCTCCGCCGTGAGTAAGCTGGAACAGCGCGTCGGGCCGATCCGCATCGCCATCGCCAACGCCGGCATCGGCATCAAGACCTCGGCCGTCGGTTTTTCCGCCGAAGACTTCGAGAAGCAGATTGCCGTCAACTTGATCGGCGTAGCCAACACCGTCGCGGCAGTGCTGCCCGCAATGCTGGAGCGCCGCCGGGGGCATCTGGTGGCCATTGCGAGCCTGGCGGCTTATCACGGCATCCCGCACATGGCCGGGTACTGTGCCAGCAAGGCCGGCGTCATGAACATGATGGACAGTCTGCGTGTCGAGCTGAAACCGTTCGGCATCGCCTGCACGACCATCTGCCCGGGGTGGATCCGCACGCCCTTGACCGAGAACCTGCCCGATCCCAAGCCGAACATGATGTCGGTCGAGGAAGCCGCCCGACGCATCGTTCAGGCCATCCGCCGCCGTCAGCCGCACTGCGCTTTCCCGTTCAGCACGTTGTTTCTCGTCCGAATGCTGCGCTGGACGCCGACGCCGGTCGGCGACTGGATGCTGCGAACCATTCTGCCCCGCCTGCGGACGACCCCGCCGAAGACGCCCTAG
This sequence comes from uncultured Planctomycetota bacterium, assembly GCA_937944855.1. GTDB lineage: Bacteria > Planctomycetota > Planctomycetia > Gemmatales > HRBIN36 > JANWWR01. The sequence continues at coordinate 76,761 of CALFAY010000021.1, read as the reverse complement.
CGCTGCCTCGCTCATCCGGCCTTAGTTTGGTGTCGGATCCGGGTTTACACAGGACCGGGCAACACCAGTTCCAGGGCCGAGGGCAGCACTTCGATCGTCACCGGCAACGCGAATCCCGGGTCGCCGTCGCTCTGCAGTGGCAGGCGGCTGTCACTCCACAGCCGCAGTCGTTTGACCTTGCGGCGGTGGATGTGACGAGGTGATTGACAACGGACTGTCAACACGCCGAGGAGAAAATCGGCCAGGGCGCGGACGCCTCCCTGTTGCAGAACTAACAGATCGAGCAAACCATCATCCGGCGCGGCTTGGGGAGCCAGGGGCAGCCGCAGGGCGTAGCGCGGCACGTTGAAAACCAGCACTTCTTTGCCTTGCAAGCGTTCTCCGGTTTCCATCACCTCGACTTCGATAGCCGGCCAGCGATACGAGGAGAGCGTTTGCAGGATGGGCAGAAACCAGTTCAGTCGGCTGATGTGGCCGCGACGTCGGCGGTGGACCTCGGCCACCACCATGGCATCAATGCCCGTGCTGGCGACGAGAACGAACCTGCGGTCGTTAACCCGCCCAAGATCGAACCGCCGAGTGCGTCCGATCGCCACGGCCTGAGCCAGCCGCCAGGCGGAACGACGGAAACCGAAATAATCGGCGGCCAGGTTCTCATTGCCGACCGGCAGAATGGCCAGCGGTACATCGACGGCGCGGTTGACGACCTCGGCCACGGTGCCATCGCCTCCCGCCGCCACGACGCAACGCAAGTCCGGACCTTCCTCGCTTATCAACGAAGACAGTTCAGACCGATGGCGGCAGGGCCGCGGCACCAGTCCCTGACGTTCGAGGTCGCGGAGAAACAGTTCGACGATGTCTCGCGATGGTCCTGAACCGGCCCGCGGATTAATCAGAATGGCGACATCCCGTTTCCTGGCATCCAGTTGACCGCAAAGCTCCCGTTCCGTCATGGGGTCAGTCTATGGAACGGGTCATGCCTCGCCGCATGGGCGATTCTCTGGAGTGAGCCAGCCCGCCGCTTCTTCGAGCACCAGAGTGCGCAAGGCAGCGATGAAGCGGGGATCATCGTTCAAGCAGGGGCAGCGGTGATACGCCTCGCCGCCGTGGTGCAGGAAGACTTCCCGAAGCTCGTAGCCAATCTCGTCCACGGTTTCGAGACAGTCGGCTGTGAATCCCGGAGTGCAGATGAAGAGCCTCTTCACTCCACGCTGGGCCAATTGCTTGACCTTCTCCTCGGCGTAGGGCTTCAACCAGGCGTCCTTGCCGAAGAGCGACTGATAAACCCGTGCCCATTTGCGGGGCGGAAGCTGGAGCCGCTTCACCAGGGCCTGCGTGGTCCGTTCGACGTGGCGAGCATAGACGTCGCCTCTTTTCACATAGGCTTGCGGGATGCCGTGGTAGCTGAACAGGTAGAAGTCCGGTTCCCAGGGCAGTCGGGCGAGTTCCTCACGAACCTGTTGTGCCAAGGCTTCGATGTAAGCCGGATGATCGTAGTACGGCGGCACGATCCGCAGCGCGGGCACGTTCCGTTCCTGCTTGAGAACATCGAACAAACCGTCCAGAGCAGAGGCCGTGGTCGTCGCCGAATACTGCGGATACATGGGCAGGGCGATGAGCCGTTCGCAGCCCGCGGCAAGCAGTTCCTTGACGGCCCGAGCAATGCCCGGCTCTCCGTAGCGCATGCCGAAGGCGACCCGGAAGCCGGGGGGCAGACGGCGTTGCAATTCCCCGGCCTGTCTGCGGGTCCAGTGTAACAGCGGGCTGCCATGTTCCGCCGACCAGATGCGGGCGTATTTCTCGGCCGACCGCCGGGGGCGGGTGGTAAGAATGACGCCGTTGAGAATGATCCACCAGAGGATCCGCCACACCCAGGGCCGGTGTTCGTAGCGGGGTGGAGGTTCGATGACCCGCGGGTCGCCGAGGAACTGCCGCAGATATGGCCGCAGGGCCTTGGCCGTCGGCGCGTCCGGGGTGCCTAGTTGCAACAGCAATATGCCGAGGAACCGATTCATGCCATCAACCTGCCGGCGGGCATCTGCATGCTCATGCAATGGAGCGTGCCCAGTCCCCAGACCAGATCGCCGCAGTAGATGCCGACAACTCGCCGATCCGGGAACACCTCCGCGAGGATGTTGAGGGCCTGCCGGTCGTGCGGGTCGTTGAACGTGGGGGCCAGGACTTGCTCATTGGCGATGTAGAAATTGGCGTAAGAGGCCGGTAGCCGCTGGCCGTCGAACCAGATCGGCTCCGGCATCGGCAACTGGACGACACGAAGCGGCCGACCGCGGTGATCGGTGGCGGTCCTGAGCAGTTCCAGGTTTTCCTGGAGCCGGTCGTAATTGGCATCTCCCCGGTCCTGTTCCACGACACAGACCACCGTGTTCGCCGTGACGAAACGGGCCAGGTCGTCCACGTGGCCATGCGTGTCGTCTCCGACGATGCCGCGTCTCAGCCAGATGGTTTTTTCAATGCCGAGGTATTCCGCGAACAGTTGTTCGTAGTCCTCTCGGCTCAGCCCGGGGTTGCGTTGCTGTTGCGTACTCAGGAGGCATTCTTCCGTGGTGAGCAACAGTCCCTGGCCGTTCACGTCGATACTGCCGCCTTCGAGCACGACCGACTTACCTTTCCACTCCGGTTCGATGCACGGGCCGAAGCGCTGCCCGATGAAGAGGCCCGCTGCCTGATCGCGCCGCCAGTCGTCGTACTTGGCCCAGGCATTGAACCGCCACTTGAGGGCGTGTCGGAAGCCAGCGGCATCGAAGACCCAGAGCGGTGCGAAGTCACGGGTCCAGACGCGATCGGTCGCCATTTCCCAGAAACGAATTCGCTCCCGATCAGCGCCGAGACGGCCGACAAAGTCCCGGACTTCGCTTTCCTGACCGGCCGGAACGATCAAGTCGATTTGCTCGAAGCGACTGAGGCGGCGGAGGATTTCGCCAAAAACCCACGGAATCGGTCCGAAGCGGCCCGGCCAATCCTCCTGGTTGTGAGGCCAGGCCAGCCAGGTGCTCTCATGCGGTTCCCATTCCGCGGGCATGCGGTAGCTCATGGATGACGGAACTCCGTTGAAATTGGGCCGCTCAGGTGCCGCACTCGGTCCAGACTCGTTGCAGAAGAGGACCGTAGGCGTCGATGCGGCGGTCCCGGAAAAACGGCCAATTGCGGCGGGTATCCTCGATAAGCCGCAGATCGCAGTCAACGACGGCAATCTCCTCACGATCCGCGGAGCAGCGGTGAAGGACTCTACCGAACGGATCGCTGACGAACGATCCTCCCCAGAACTCCAAGCCGCCGTCAGCAGGGCCTTCGTGGCCGACCCGGTTGATGGCTGTGACGAAGACGCCGTTGGCGATCGCATGGCCCCGCTGCACGGTCTCCCAGGCTGCATGCTGGGCCTCGCCAAACTCCGCTTTCTCCTTCGGATGCCAGCCGATGGCCGTCGGATAAACCAGCACGTCCGCTCCCTGGAGGGCGGTCAGTCGGGCCGCCTCCGGGAACCACTGATCCCAACAGATCAAGGTGCCAACCTTCCCGTGCCGGGTCGAAAACACGCGGAAACCCAGATCGCCTGGAGTGAAGTAGTACTTCTCGAAATAGAGCGGGTCATCGGGAATGTGCATCTTGCGGTACAGTCCAACGAGTGTGCCGTCCGCATCCAGGACGACTGCCGAATTGTGGTACACTCCCGCCATGCGTCGCTCGAAGATCGAACCGACGACGACGGCTCCAGTCTCGGCGGCGAGTCTGCCGAGAGCCTCGGTCGTCGGTCCGGGGATCGGCTCCGCCAGGTCGAATAAAGCGGGATCCTCTCTCTGACAGAAGTAAGGCGTCAGGAACAATTCCGGCAGGCAAAGGACGTTCGCTCCCTGTTTGACAGCCTGGCGGCACAGTTCGAGCGCATGAGCGAGGTTAGCCTTGGCATCCGCGCCGCAACGCATCTGAATCAGTCCCAGTTTCATGATCCGAATCCGCCTTCGCTGGCCTGCGCGTCCTTGAGCAAGGTTCGCCGAAGAATCGGCCGCATCCGCTCCGCCGCTCTCGCCCGATGGCTGAGGGCCTGCTTGACCGAAGAACTCAATTCCCCGAAGGTGCGGTGGTACTCCGGAATGAGAAACAGGGGATCGTAGCCGAAACCGCCCTGGCCGCGACGTACCCGCACGATCCGGCCGTGGCACCGCCCCTCGCTGACGCCGACTACCTCTCCCCGTGGATCGGCGAGCACCAGCACACAGACATAATACGCCCCCCGCAGTTCGTCTGGCACGTTTCGCATCCGTTCCAGCAACTTGTCGTTGTTGGCCTCGTCGTCGCCGTGTTTGCCCGCGTACACGGCGGAATCCACGCCAGGTTCGCCGTGCAGAGCCGGGACCACCAGACCGCTGTCGTCGCTGAGCACCCATTGGCCCAACGCCTTGGCCAGCACGGAAGCCTTTTTCCGGCCGTTGGCCTCGAACGTGCCGCCGTCCTCCACGACTTCAGGGGCGTCGGGGTAATCTCGCAGATCGCGGAGGGTGATCGGCAAATCTCCAAGCAGTCCACGCAGTTCCTCAGATTTCTTGCGGTTGCGAGTTCCCAGTACAAGAATCGGCTGCATGGCCCAAAGTCTCTCCGTCATGCTTTGCCGTTCGGCGTTTTTGTCCGTTGCCGAGGGGCGTTTGTACTTTGTCCTTGGTTCTTGGTCCTTGGTAGCAGGGTGCCGAGATCGGGCAAGGGAGGCAAGATGAACGACTATGGCCGAACGGCACCGGAGACATCAGAACCGTCAGGAGGTTTTTTGGTGAATCGCGTGATTCGGGCCGTGGTTTTCGACTTCGACGGCACCTTGGCCGATACCTTTCCCCACCTGTGCCGCTCGTTCCGCTACGCTTTGGCTCCGTTCGTGCAGCGGGAGCCGACCGATGCCGAGATCATCGCCACCTTCGGCCCCCCGGAGCGGGTGAACCTGCTGATGCTATTGCAGAATCCGCAAATCGGTCGGCCCGGAGCCGAACGGTTCCTCGACGAAGCGGAACGCCGCTACCACGAGCATTACGAAGGGCGTCATGATGCCGTCCGGCTGTTTCCGGGCATCGTCGAGGTGCTGGAGACGATTCGCAGCCGTCGTTGGCCGGTCGGCGTGTTCACGGGCAAGAGCCAGCGTTCTGCCCGCTTCGCCCTGCGGCACGTCGGTCTGGAACCGCTGGTGCAAGCGCTGGTGGGCGGAGATCAAGTCGCCCGCCCCAAGCCGGAACCCGAAGGCCTGATTCAGCTGGCACGCCAGTTCGCTGTACCAGTGGAGCAAGTGCTATTCATCAGCGACAGTCCGGGGGACATCCATGCCGGTCAAGCCGCAAATGCGCCCACGGTGGCGGCGTTGTGGGGAGCTTTTCGACCGGAGGCGACCGTTGCCGCCGGTCCCACCTGGGTATGCCATACCGTAGCCGAGCTTCACCAACTCGTTTGCAACCTGAGCGATTGACGTGGGAGAGTGACGCCATGACTGACCACTTCGCGGACCGGCTAGCCGCCGCCGTCTCAGCTCGCGACACGGCCTTGTGCGTCGGGCTTGATCCACGCTGGGATCGGCTTCCCGAACGCATCCGCCGGCGGCACGGTGATACCCGAATGGGTCGGGCCAGGGCTTACGAGGAGTTCTGCGCTCGGGTGCTCGATGTCGTCGGCCCGCTGGTCGGTGTCGTCAAACCGCAATCGGCATTCTTCGAGGCTTTGGGAACGGACGGCCTGGCCGCCTTGTTTCAGGTGGTGGAGCGGGCACGCCGGCTCGGCCTGCTGGTCATCCTCGACGCGAAGCGCAACGACATCGCCTCCACCGCCGAAGCCTATGCCGAAGCGGTCTTCGACTGGCTCCAGGCCGATGCCGTCACGCTGAATCCCTATCTCGGCCGGGATTCGATCGAGCCGTTGCTTCAAAAGGCTCGCCCCGCGGGCCGAGGGCTTTTCGTCCTGGTTCGGACCAGCAATCCGGGAGCGGGACAGTTTCAGGATTTGCTCTGCGAGGGCGAGCCGCTTCATGTGCGCGTGGCTCGGGCGGTCGAATCGTGGTCGGCCGAGCATCTGGGGCGATGTGGTCTGGGTGATGTCGGAGCGGTGGTCGGATGTACTCATCCGAAGGAGTTGACGGAACTTCGCCAAGTCCTGTCCTCCGCTTGGATTCTGGTTCCCGGCTACGGAGCGCAGGGCGGAACCGCCGCCGACGTCGCCGGGGCTTTCCGTTCCGACGGCCTGGGAGCGATCGTCAACAGTTCCCGCGGCGTCCTGTTTCCATTTGATCCATCAGTCCTGGACTGGGAAAAAGAGGTGGAGAAGGCCGCCCGCCAGGCCGCGGAGGCGTTGCGTCCAGTCACAGCCGAGAGGTGAACATTGCAATTAACACTTCTTGATGTCAGTGTTTCCATTTCGATGCAACCAGCCCTCGGGATCGCGCAAAATTGAACACCACGTCGTATTCGAACAAGCCGCAGATTTTGGCCATCAACGAAATCACGCCCTGAGACGAACATTTGACCGGCCTGAACTCACGACCTAAGAATGGAAATAGATCAGGCTTAGGCAAATGCAAAAAACCGCATCGAAAAGATCGAGGCATTTGGCATTGCCTTTGCACAATAGTTGCCGTAGCAAACTGACCTGAACCCTGGCGGCTGAGCGAGCCGATGATGACTCAAGCAGCCCAGCACCATGCCGGCCCGTCCGGGGGAGGAAACCATGAGATGCTCAGACTACCGAACCCTCATCAGTCATGGACGTAAGGCGGGGTTGAAGGCCAGCGAGATATACGGGGCGTTGGCAGGCCACCGGCCAAGCACTCGGGACATGGCCAGCGGCGGCGACGGGAACGGCTACCGCCCATGCTTGGATGCTACCGGGCATCAGGTGTACGTCCCCCAGGTTCGGGGCCGGACCGAGGGATGAGCGCTCCAGCGAACTATTGGCTTTCCTGAGAAGCAATCTCTTCCTAACTCACAAAAGCGGGGTCGGAACATCGAGAAGAGGCGCTCGTCGAACCGGCTCTGTCAATTGATTCCTCGGATTTGCGTCCGCCGACACAACGACTGGGCCACCGTTCAGCGTCAGCGGTCGGAGAGTGACTCGAGCCATTCCCGCAATTCCGCTTCGGGATGCAGGCAGAAAGCATACTCCCGATTGCACAGCACGGCGAATTCCTCCTCCGCTTCGAGAACTTTGGCTAACTCCTGTTCCACCATGCGGCGGCGTTCTGCGACGTAGCCGCTTAGCGACTCCGTGATTTCCATCAGTTTCCGCCAGCGAAGCCGCTTCCGCTCGGCCTCGACCGGCCGCTCGGTGATCCAGCGCTGCTTGGCCTCGATCAGTTGCCGCACCTCCGGACGCGGATCGTCGTTCAGCCACCGCTCCGGCTTGTAACGGAGATCGCGAAGTTCCCGGCGAAGTCGGTTTGTAGATTCGCTCGGAAGCCCGCCGTTGCGACAGGCAGCAAAAGGCAGACGCAACGTGCCTGTGATGGTCACAAACGCCGGCGGCTTAATGCCGAAGAAACGTAGGATGATGCCGTCGGTGATCTCGTCGTAGATCGCCCCGCCAATTCCATGCACGAACAAATCGGCCAGACAGAGCCGGACAAACAGCGTCGTCGTCAAGGCTCTGGTCCGGACCTTCCAGCCCCGCGTGTCCAGAGCGTGCGCCGCCAAGTCACCCCATGTCGAGGATTTCTTCGGCATGGGCAAAGTCGCACAGGTCTGCGTTCCGGTTCCGAGTTGCAGGGTGTCACCCTGCCGTTGGACGTACAAGCGCTGTCGCTGCGGTTGATCGGCTGACCAGATCCAGAACGGAGCTTCCCACCAATCGCCTTGCCGATCCAGATCGGGAATCGGATGCCGAACCGATTTCAGCCGCCGACGTTCGCGGTACTCCGCCAGGGCGTCGTTGTAGGCCTGCCAGAAGCGTGGCAGATCGAGAACGACATGGAGGAAGAAAGAGCGAAAGCCGAGACTGTCGCACAGTCGGCCCAAGGGGAGTTCGAGATTACGACAACCCCATCGCTCTTCGACCCGATGGCGTGCGACGGCCAGACGGTCGCCCAACCGCGACCCGGTACCCAGAAGCGGCCAGAAGCCCGGCAGCAGGGGGTCAAAAGGCCATTTGTCTGTCACATCGGCGACCACCTGCGGCACCTGGGCAAAGCGACGTTCGTCCTCGACGTGCCACTCTTCCCACGGCACCGCCGGACGAGGCCGATCCAGAGGCACGGGAATAGCGACGGGCCGACCCGATTGACGAAGAGGAACCTTCAACGCCGGAGCGTTCACGACGTCATTGTCCACGATCAGATTGCATCCGACCCCGCCCAGACGACCGGCCAATCGGGACACGGCGAAGTTCTTAAGCCAGACTCCCGGATGGAAAAGCTCGGGCTGGTGGCCGGTCATCACCAGCGGACCTGAGTGGGACGGAGGCGCCAGGAGATCGTGGGCCTGGCAATACTCCCGGGCCGCGGCCAACGATTCCTCCCGGATCTGCTGGCGGAAAACAGAGAGCGGCTGGTCCAGGATGCGGCAGGGAGGTGATTGGAAAAGTTGCAGGTTCTCAGCCAGGATTCGGTCGGCTTCGGCCAAGGGCGGGTCGCACAGGATCGCACCGTGCTGCTGCGGCGCGTGCAATCCTGAAAGAGCCATCAAAGGCAGCCTCCGTGACTGCATTCAAGCAGCGAGCACCGCAAGGCTTCGCGGTTGATGACCTCGCGGTAGTAAGCCAAACGCTGCTCGGGATCGTTGAGCACGCCGCCGAAGGCCCGGCGGGGGTCAAGGTAGAGGAGCGGTACAGCCACTTCGACGATCCGCAAACCCAGATAGGCGGCCTGGACCCATAGTTGCAGCGGCATCCCCCAGCCGGTTTCGGTCAGATGCAGCCGCCGCAGGGCGGGAACGCGATACGCCTTGAAACCGCAGAAAGCGTCGGTCAGATGAAGGCCGAAGCGTTTATTCAGTTCCCGGGTGATGGTGAAGTTGATCCGCTGACGGTCTTCCGGCGGAGGCGTGTTGTTGCGAAAACTCCGCAGATACCGGCTGCCAGAAGCGATGTCCACGTCTTCGCCAAGCGCTTCCAACAGGACGGGAATGCGGGCCGGTTCGTGCTGCCCATCGCAATCGGTCGTCACCAGCACGTCGTAGCCGTGGGCTATGGCGTAGGCCATCGCCGAGATGATCGCTCCGCCGTAGCCGCGATTGTGGCGGTGAGTGATGACGTGCAGGTCCTTTTGTCTGTGCAGAATGTACGGGGTGCGGTCGGTGGATCCATCGTTGACCACGAGAATATCGGAAACGTGGCGACGCACCTCGGCCAAGGCTGCTTCGAGATTGCGTTCCTCGTTGTACACCGGAATCGCCGTCAGCAGCTTCATGACCGTCCTCCTCCGTCTCCGCTCTGCTCCATTCTAGGACACGACGTTTAAGCATTTCAACCGACAGGGAGAGCCTCCCCACTCTTTGTCGGCACGAGCTGGCGCCAAGGTGAGCGCCCGTGTCAAACTGCTCAAGAAGGACGAGGCCGATTCAACAAGCAAGGCTTATCATGGCCGCATGGTCAGCGACCGGCGGGAACTTCTGGAAGACGCTGCATCGATACCGACAAGGGTGCGTCATGCGGTCGTGGGTCTGGCCACGCTCATGTCGCTGTTCCTGTATCTGGACCGCATCTGCCTGGCGATCACGCTCCGGGCCATGCAGGACGACCTGCCGTTGACCGACGTGCAGGCCAGCTGGCTTCTCAGCGCCTTTTTCTGGTCTTACGCTCTGGCTCAGGTGCCGGCAGGCTGGTTGGCCGACCGTTTCGGCGCACGTCTGATGCTCTCGCTCTACATCTTTTTCTGGTCCTTGTTCACCGGCCTGATGGGGCTGACCAGCTCGTTCGCCTTATTGATCCTTTACCGTCTCGGCTGCGGACTTGCCCAGGCCGGGGCCTATCCGACCAGCGGCAATCTGCTGAGCAAATGGGTTCCGCTGGGCAGCCGGGCTTTTGCCTCGTCGCTGGTGGCCAACGGCGGACGCATCGGGGGCGTGCTGGCCCCACTGCTGACGGCGTACCTGATGGTGGCCTTCGATCCCGAACAACAGCGAGGCTGGAGGCCGGCTCTCATGACCTACGGCCTGTTGGGGATCGGCGTAGCCTGGCTGTTCTGGCGGGTGGTGCGCGACGAACCCCGCAAGCACCCGGGAGTCAACGACGCCGAATTGAAACTGATCCAGGGAGACCGCCCCAGCTCCGCTCCTCGAACGCCGCCGGGCCGCTTGCTCCTGGCCATCATTTCCAATCGCAGCCTGTGGTGCAGCGCGGTTTCGCAGTTCGGAACCAACTTCGCCTGGGTCTTCCTCATCACCTGGATGCCGCGATTTCTGGAGGAAGTCCACGGCTCCGAGTTGGTCGAGCGGGGGTGGCTGAGCAGTCAGCCGCTCTTGTGGGGCATGTTGGGGATGTTCGGCGGCGGGCTGCTGACGGACTGGCTGACGAGCCGCCTCGGCCTGCGCTGGGGCCGCAGACTGCCCATGTCGCTGACACGTTTTCTCGGGGCTTTCGCCTTTCTGGCCTGCCCCTGGATGCCCGACGCGATCACGGCAACGGTCATGCTCTGCCTGGTCGCGGTGGCGACCGACCTTGGGGTTCCGGCCGTGTGGGCCTTCAAGCAGGACGTCGGCGGCCAGTACGTCGGGGCGGTGCTCGGCTGGGGCAATATGTGGGGCAATCTGGGGGCTGCTGTCTCGCCCCTGGTCCTCAATGCCGTCATCAGCGGTCTCGGTTGGCAGGAGGCCTTTTGGACCTGCGCGGCAGGCTTTTTCCTGGCTGGCCTGGCCGCTCTCGGCGTCGATGCCCGCTCCACCATCCTCCCGAGAAAGGCTGAGGGCTAGTTGGAACGTGAAGCCACCTGCCCCAGGAGTTCCAGGACCGTCACGGTGATCTTCGGTGAAGCGTCCACTTCGAGGTACGAGGAGCGAGCCCGCCAGGTCTCATACCCCCCGAGCTTATGCTGTTCCGGGGTCGGCAGATAACCGTTGTAGCCGTTAGCCAGCGAGATTGTGAACGTGGGCTTGAGCGGACTGCGCTTCTTGATCTCCAGCCCGATCTCGGCGAAGACCTCGCAGGGGATGGCGACGATGCCCAGATCCCCGACCCGCATCGCCTGCAACAGGACCGGGACCGTCGGGGGATACTCGGCCAGCAACACCGTCTCCCGGGCGTAGATCTCAGGAAGCGTCTGGAGAACGCGGCCTTTAGCGCTGTCCAGAATCTCCTTGGCCTTGGCGACTTCCTCGGCGGTCGGGCGTCGGACGCCGAGGGTGATCTCCCGCACGGCCGCCGACAGCGTCACATGTTCCTTGAAGTCGATGCGGCGATAGGCTTCCAGGGCCGCTTGGGCCACGCTGTTGGCTACCACTTTGCACTGCTCGTACTCGGCTTGGCGAGCCGGCGGAGGTCCCGCGAAGTTGATGTTGTTGACGTCGCCGCTGGTGCCATTGGACATGATGCCCACGAACTCCTTCGGAGTTTCCAGCAACTGAGCGATGCGTTCGGCGAAGGCCCCGAAGTAATCGGCGGATAACGGCGACACGCCCCCGACGTAGTGCAGCGAGTAGTTCGCCAGCAGGGCCAGCGGCTTGCCGTCCCGCGTCTGCACGGCGAGGATGGAGACGTCGGGATCGACCGGACCCGCCGGTTCGATCAGGCCTTTGGCCTGATACCCGGGATTCATCTTGACCCGGTCAGTGTTGCGGCCGAACGGATCGGGAGCAGTCGTGCCCGGCTCCATTTTCCACCGGCGATTGAAGACCTGCGTCGGATCCTTGCCGACGGCCCAGCCGATCCGGGCCGGCTGCAAGCGAGCATGGGCCTCCACAATCCCTTTGGCGATCAGACCGGGCAGGGCCTCGACATACTGCCGGTTCGGGTCGCTCTGGAACACTCCTGCCACCGCCGGTGCCGTATGGGTATGCGTGGCCGAGATGAGCATGTGCGTTGTCGGAATGCCGGTTCGTTCCGAAGCCAGACGCTTGGCTTCGTCCATGATCTCCCGCGGAATCATGCAACTGTCGCAGACGGCGAACGCCAAGCGGGTCATGCCGTCGTCCAGCACCAGACAGCGGGCGTACAGCCGGTCATGGACCCCGTGAGCCAAGCGGTCCTGCATCCCGCCGTTCACCGAGACCGGCAAGACTTCCGGCGTGATGTCCTGAGTGTAGGCCCCGGCCCGGAAAGTTTTCTCCGCCCCATGCGCCGACGGCTCACTCCAAACAAACGCCAGCAACACCGCCCCCGCGAATACCCAGGAAATCATGCGGCGACCCGGCATCTTCGCTCCCCCCTTGCATGTTGCAAACTGGTCGGCGACTAGTGTACCACAGCGCGAGCCGTCAGGCAGCTGAGTTCGGTATCGGCTGCAACGGGTGATTGGCCCTTCTGATTGACACTCTCCTGCCGTTCTGCCAAGCTAGGAAAGTTGGCTTCCCGAATCACCCCGGAGGACTGACCTCTGATGACGGACACCGCCGATCTGCAAGCCGTCGCTTCCCTGCGTACCGCTCACCAGCAGCTTCGGGCCGAAATGGCCAAGGTCATCGTCGGACAGGAGCACGTCCTGGACCAGCTTCTCATGGCCATCTTCTGCCGGGGCCATGCTCTGCTGGTCGGCGTGCCCGGCCTGGCCAAGACGCTCATGGTCAGCACCCTCGCTCAGGCCCTTGACCTGACCTTCAAACGCATCCAGTTCACGCCAGACCTGATGCCCACCGACATCACCGGCACTGAAGTCATCCAGGACGACCCCGTGACCCGACAACGGGCCTTCAAGTTCCTCAAAGGCCCGATCTTCGCCAACATCGTCCTGGCCGACGAAATCAACCGCACGCCGCCCAAGACTCAAGCCGCCCTGCTCGAAGCGATGCAGGAACGCAAGGTGTCCATTGGCGGTATCGACCATCCCATGCCCGACCCGTTCTTCGTCCTGGCGACGCAGAACCCGATCGAACAGGAGGGCACCTATCCGCTTCCCGAAGCCCAGTTGGACCGCTTCCTGTTCATGATCAAGGTCGATTATCCGTCGGAAGCGGAGGAAGAGCAGATCATGCGGCTGGGCAGCGGCGACATGTCGGCGACGGTGAACAAGGTGTTGCACGGCGAGGACATCGTGCGGCTTCAGCGAATGATTCGTCGGGTTCCGGTGGCCGACCACATTTTCGCCTATGCCCGCAAGATCACTCGCATGACCCGGCCCAATACGCCGGACGCCCCCGACTTCGTCAACCGCTGGCTGACCTGGGGGGCGGGACCGAGAGCGAGCATGAACCTGATCCTCGCCGCCAAGGCCCATGCCGTGCTGCGGGGGCGGCATCACGTCAGCGGTGACGACGTGGCCGCCGTCGCTCCGCCGATTTTGCGGCATCGCCTCATCCCCAACTTCACGGCCCAGAGCGAAGGCGTGCAGGCCGACGACATCGTGCGACGGATCGTGCAGGCGGTGCCGAAGAATCAAGCCGCTTGAACGCCGGGCAGCCGGGGCGTACTGCGGAGCTTGACCAGACCGCTCCGGCTGTCCGCTCGCCAACCGGAAGAGCAGGCCGAACCATGCTGACCTCGCTGGAATCCGATCTCCTGGCCCGAGCCGAAGTGCTGGGCATCAAGGCCCGAACCATCGTCGAAGGACTGCGCGTCGGAGAGCACCGCAGCCCGTATCGCGGCTTCTCGGTCGAGTTTGTGCAGCACCGCGAATACGTCCCCGGCGACGACATCCGCCACATCGACTGGAAGGTGTACGGCCGCTCGGAACGCTACACGATCAAGCAGTACGAACAGGAAACCAACTTCATCGGGCACGTTCTGCTCGATGCCAGCCGCTCGATGCTGTACGGCGAGGGAGATAGCAACAAACTTGCCTACGCCAAGCTCCTGGCTGCCGTGCTCGGCTACCTGATCGTGCATCAGCGCGACAGTGCCAGCCTCGCCATCTTCGACGACAAGTGGCGAACGATCCTGCCGCCGAGCAGCCAACCGGGGCACGTTACCGCCATGCTGCGGGCCTTGGAAGGCGCCGTGCCGCGGGACAAAACCAGCATCGGGCCGTTGCTCCACGAAGTCGCCGACAAAATCCGCCGCCGGGGGTTGGTGTTCCTGATCTCCGACTGCTTCGACGATGTGCCGGCGCTGCTGCACGGCCTGCGGCATCTGCGGTTCCAGGGGCACGAAGTCACGGTCTTCCACATCCTCCACCACGACGAACTGGATTTCCCGTTCGAAGGCATGGTTCGATTCGAGGGCCTGGAAGATCTGGACAAGTACCTGACCCGACCGCCGTTGATTCGACCGGCTTACCTGCGGGCGTTGCAAGCTTTCCTCAAGGAACTTCAGACCGGCTGCGAGGCGGACCAGTGCGACTACGTTCTGATGGACACCAGCCGACCGCTCAGCGATGCCTTGGGAGAATACTTGGCTCGTCGGCTGCGGGTGAAACGGCTGTAAGTTTCGGCCACTTGGGCAGCATGGTGGTTAAGGGGAGCGGACGGCTTTTTCGAGCTGGCCAATGGGCATCCTAAGCTGCCCGGTTTCTAGAGTAACTTCACATGACGTTCCTGGCACCTTTGATGCTTCTGGGTTCGCTGGCCGTCGCCATCCCGATCATCCTCCATTTTCTCTACCGCAGCCGCTTCCGCCGGGTGCCCTGGGCTGCGATGGAGTTTTTACGCAAGAGCATCGAGCAGACGCGCCGCCGTTTGAAGTTCCAGGAGTGGTTGCTGTTGGCCCTTCGGATCATGCTCCTGCTTCTGCTGGCCCTGGCCTTTGCCCGTCCGGTGAGCCGTTCGACCGCCAACGCCGGTTCATCCGCCAGCGACGCCGTGGATGCCGTCTTCGTCTTCGACACCAGCTACAGCATGGACGCCGCCGACGGTCCGATGACCCGGTTGGAACGGGCCAAGCAAGCTGCTTCGACGATCATCGACCACCTTCCCCGCGATTCGACCGTGCAAATCATTCAATCCGCAGATAGGGCAACGCTCCTGGGGCCGAAGTCGCCTTCTCAGCTGGGCCAAGCGCGTCAGATCGTCAACGACCTCCGCGCCACCAGTCTGAGTACCGACCATCTGCCGGGACTTCTGGAAGCCGAAGAGGCGCTGCGCCTGGGCCAGGCGGCCAACAAGGAACTGTACCTCTTCAGCGACATGCAGGCCCTCGGCTTTGAAAGGCAACAGTCGGCCGTGGGTGAGAAGCTGCGTTCGCTGAGCCGACTGGCCTCGGTCTATCTGGTCCGCTGCGGTAATCGTCCGCTTCGCAATGCCACCGTGGCTGGCATTCAGCCGCAATCAGGCATTCCGCACGCTGGGGAACGGATCGGCCTGGCGATCCTGGTTCGCAATACCACGCGCGAACCGCTGGCCAACGTTTCCGTCACGCTGGAAGCCGCCGGACAGAGCGATACCCAGGTCTTGCCGGTCCTGGGTCCCGGCGAGACGCGAGCTGTCAGCCTGACGGCCCGCTTCGACAAGCCCGGCTTGCATCGGATCCGTGCTCGTCTGGGAAGTGATGACCTCTCTCCGGACAACGCCTTCGACCAGGTGCTGCTGGTCCGGGATCAGGTTCGCGTTCTGGTGGTGGACGGACGACCTAATGAGCGGCAACCGGACAAATCGAGCAGCTTCTTCCTGTTGCATAGTTTGCGGCCCGTGCCGGAAATCGCCTGGGGCAAGTATCCGATCCAGCCCCGCGTGGTGACGCCGCGTCAAGCCGCCCCGGCCCTGCTGGCTGACAAGGACGTGTGCATCCTCAACAACGTCCGCCTCGGCTCCTCGACGGCCGAGGGCGAAGTGCTCGGACCAGAGTTCGTGGACCGCTTGGCCGACTTTGTCCGATCCGGCAAGGGCCTGCTGATCTTCCTCGGCGATCAGGTCAACCCAATGATCTACAACCAAAGCCTGGTGCAAAAACACGCTCTGCTGCCCAGTCGGCTCGGCGACGTGGTTCGGCTTCCGAACGACAAGCCCGTGCGGCTCGATCCCAGCACCTGCGATCCGCAAGGCTATCTGGCCGGGTTTCGGGAAGAACCCTTGAATCGCATCGGCCAGGTGGAAGTAGATCAGTATGTGCGGCTGGAACAGCTGGCGGACACGGCAGCGATCCTGCTTCGCTACAGCGACGGACAACCGGCCGTGGTCCGACATCGTTTCGGCCAGGGAGCCGTGGTTCTCGTCACCACCAGCGCGGATACGTCGTGGACGGTCTGGCCGATCCTGCCCACGTTCTTGCCCTTTGTCCACGTCACGCTCGGCCATCTCCTCCAAGAGCAGACACAGGCCCACAACTTCGTGGCCGGCGAAATCATCCGCTGGTATCCACTGGCTCGTCAGGCCGGCAGTGCGTTCACGCTGATCGGACCGGACGGCAACCGAACGGTGGTGAACGCTGAAGTCGTGGCGGGTCGGCCCGTCGTGACGGTTCAAGAGACCCTTTACGCTGGGCTGTACCAGCTGCTGCCCACCGCGGAGGAAGACGTGGGAAGCGGACAGCCATCGGCCGCTGCGAGCGGACAACCGGCAACACCGGCGAACGGGCAGCAACAGGGCCCGGCGAGTGGGCCGCCGAAACTCTCCGGTCTCGTCCCGCAAGCCGTCCCCTTCGCCGTTGTGCCCGACTTGCGGGAAAGCGAAAATCTGGAAAGCCTCAGCGACGGCGAACTGGACGCACGGCTCGGTTTCTCTCCGACCCATCTAACCGCTGGCGACGACCTGAGCATGTTCAGCGGCGGGCAACGACTGAACTGGGAATGGACACGCTGGCTGCTTGCCGTGGTGCTGCTGGTGGCCCTGGCGGAAGCCGTCGTGGCCTGGCTGTCGGGCCGGGCCACCGGCTCGTAGTTTCGCGTCTGGCGGCAATGGTACCCTGCGAGGAACGCAGATGAATTTATGGCGATGGCTTTTGGGCGTGGATGCTCCTCCCTACGCAACTCCGGTCGGGATCGACGTGGCGTTTCGGGGCGCGTTTTCCTCCGCCTACGTCCTCCTAATGCTGGCCCTGCTGACAATCGCCATCTTCGGAATCGTGTGGTTGTACCGGAGCGAGCGCGCCGGCCTCAGCAAATTGCGACGCTTTGTGCTGGCCGGTCTGCGTATCGCCCTGGTCGGCTTGTTGGTTCTGCTTCTGCTGCATCCGGTCTTCACAGTCCACTTCCGGGGCAAGCGGCCGAGGCCGGTCGTACTGCTTCTGGACAACAGTTCGAGCATGAAACAGGAAGACCAGCGGATTACCCCGGCGGATCGGCTGCGTTCGGCCATCGCCTTCGGCCTTGTGCCGCCGGATCGGCCGCTCAGCGACGATCCCTCGATGGCCGACGTGCCTGGCGAGATTCCAGCCCATCCGTCCCGTGCCGCTTTGGTGCGAGCGGTGCTGACCAACGATCGGCTCAGACTGCTGGAGCGACTCGAAAAAGCCGGGCCGGTAAGGACATTCCTGTTCGGCCAGCGTCTGCACAGCACCGGGGAAGATCTGCTTGGCCGGTACTTGGCGGATGAAGGACAGACCGCCCTGGCCGATGCCGTCCGCGAAATCCTCGAACGGAGCGGTGACGAACCGCCCACCGCCATCGTCGTGTTTACCGACGGCCGCGACAACGCCAGCCGCTTCCGCCTCGACGAAGCCGCTGCCGCTTGCGCCCAGGCCGACGTGCCGCTGCACATCTACGGCGTCGGATGCTCCGAGGTCGGAAATATCCAGCTCAAGGACGTGGCCGTTCCCGAAACCATCTTCTTCGACGACACCTTGCCTGTCCCGATCCGGTGGCGGGTCCGCGGCTTAAGCGGAAAAAAGGCGGTCCTCTCAGTGCGCCTTGGCGATCTGGAGGCCCGCAAGGAAATCGAGCTGAACGAGGGCGAGGACTTCCGCGATGTGCTGACGCTCACGCCGACGAAGCGAAACCGGGACGAAGAACGTCTGGACCTGATCGCGGCGATCGAATTCGCCGGACCGGAAACGCTCGCTGATGACAATGTCATCCGCAAGCCCGTCCGCCTGGTGGATCGCAAGATCAAAGTGATTTACGTCGAGAATACACCGCGCTGGGAGTACAAGTTTCTGATGACCGGCCTGCTTCGGGATCGCCGCGTCGAGGCCCGCTTTCTTTTGCTCCAAGGCCATACCGGGGCGTTGAACTCCGGTCCGCCCTACGTCCCGCAATTTCCTCCGACGCGGCAGGAGTTGTTCGCCTACGACCTTCTGATTCTGGGGGACATTCCGATCAGCGATCCGAAACTGCCCCACGGACTCGATGCCGAACGCGCCCAGTGGGTCCGTGATTTCGTGGCCGAGGGCGGCGGGCTGGTGGTCATTGCCGGTCGGCAACATGCTCCCGCCTCCTTCGCTCACACACCCCTGGCCGAGCTGCTGCCGGTGGAGTTTGAACTGAACCGACCGGCCGATCCGCCCGATCGGCGTACCGAGCCGTTCGTGCCGCTCCTGACCCGTTTCGGCGAACGCAATGAGGTGATGAATCTGGCCGAAGATCCCGAAGGCAATCTGCGCGTCTGGCGGGAACTTCCCGGTTTTCACTGGGCGTATCCGGTGACCCGGCTGCGACCCGGAGCGGTTCCCCTCTTGGTCCATCCGACCGCCCAGACCAGCGACAATCAGCCGATGCCGATTCTGGCACTGCAAAACTACGGCAAAGGCACCGTGCTTTTCGTCGGCTCCGATGAGACCTGGCGGTGGCGGTACAACGCACGGGATCGCTACTTCGGCCGCTTCTGGGGACAGGTCATCTACCAGCTCGGCTTAGGCCATCTGCTCGGCGGGCCGAAGCGGGTGCAACTGAGTCTGGACCGTGCGGAACCGGTCCTGGGGCGTCCCGGATACGTCTATGCCCGCGTCCTGGATGCCAACTTCACTCCCGTCACCGGCGACGCATTGCCGGGTCGTCTCGTCCGGCTGGAGCCTGACTCCGACGGGCGTAGCGACACTCCTTTGACCTTCGAGCCGGTTCCCGGACAGCCGGGCGAGTATCGGGCATTATTGCCCCACGAGGCTGTGGGCCGCTTCGCCGTCCGACTGGAAGGCCCTGAACCGGCTTCGCTGGAGTTCCGCGTCACCTATCCGCCGCGACACGAACTCGAAATCGCCGGCATGGCGGAAGACGCCCTCCGACGCGCCGCCACGCTCAGCCACGGACGCTTTTATCGGGAAGAAGACCTCCTGACCCTGCCCGACGCCGTCACGCCGCGGCAGACGCCCTATGTTCAGCGCCAGGACGTCCCGCCCTGGAACCCGCTCATGCTGCTTCTGTTGATCGGCCTGGCAACGGCGGAATGGATCGGCCGCAAATGGTCCGACCTGAGCTAGTTTTCACGGCTTTTCGACGATGTGCTCGCGCGTGGCCTCGAATGCCTTGACGATCTCCGCCGCCAGGGGCTGTGGGACACTGTGCTTTTTGAGGGCATCGCGGAGATGGCCGAGCAGGGCGTCGAACTGAGCAGCGGTGATCTGCATACCCTCGTGAGCCGCTTTCATGTCCCGACCACGGTAGGCATCCGTGTTTCCGAGAGCGGAAGCGAAGTAGTCAGCCAAGCTGTCCTCCAGGCGTTTGCGGGCTTCGGCGTCGAAGTCGAACTTTCCGCCGCGAGAGAAATCGACCTTCGGATCATGCAAGGCCGCGGCGACGAAATCCCGCATCACAGGCCGGAGCGCCGCCGCTCCACCGAACTCCTTCAGGAGCGCGGATGCGGCAAGACCCGCCGCTGGCCTGGGTTGTTCTTTCGGTTTCGGCTCAGCAGCGACGATGTCCTTCTTCGTCAGGGCGAAGGCGGTGCCAAGAAACTCGATGTCCGCCGGGACGACCCGGTGCTTGCGAAGCACGGCCACAAAGTGCCGGGCCAGGGCGTTGAATTGTTCCTCCGTGATCTCCATCCCTTCGTGGGCGGACTTCATGTCCTTCCCTTTGTACTGGAAGGGTCCGCCCGTCAGCGAACTGATGAAATCCACCAGCGACTTTTCCAACTGGATCCGCTTTTCGCCGTTGAGCGGGAACTTGCCGCCACGGGTCAGATCCACGGCCGGATCCTTGAGCGCCGCTTCAACGAATTCATGGACGATCTCGGCCACGCCCCGTTCGCCGCCGAGGCGGTTCCACAGCACATTGGGCAAAGCCCGCTGTCCCTTCTCCAGTTCTTCCCGTGTGTCGTCGATGAGGCGTCTCAGGGCCTTGGCCCGCTCGACGGGGTTGAGCAGGGTTTCGGCCTGCTTGCGTTCCCGCTCGATCTTCGCTTTCAGTTCGGGCCGATGCTCGAGCAGCCCCTCGGCCATGATGAGCGCGCCCAGATAGATACCGGCACAGGTGGCTGGATCGTTGCGCGGCTGATTGAACGCCTGTACACCGGCCAGAGTGGCGAAGTAGAGCTGCTTGTTGATGCGGGCATCGAGATCCCGATGCAGGGCGTCCTCGACTTGGCGGTTTTTTTCGGCTTCGGGTTGGGCGGAGCGGGCGTCCTGAGCGAAACTCGGCAGGCCCGGTACCGAAAAGACCAGCGTCACGAATGCCCAGATCAGGCGTCTTTTCATGGCCCTTTCCTTGTGACGGTGAATTTCCCTCGCCCCAGCCCCTCCCGAGCGGAAAGGCAATTGGTCAGTTACTTGACCGCGCCGGCGGTGTTGACGATGGCGGCGAATTCGTCGGCATTCAAGCTCGCCCCGCCGACCAAGGCTCCGTCCACGTTGGGCTGCTGAAGCAGGCCCGCAGCGTTGCCGGAATTGACACTGCCGCCGTACACGATCCGAGTGCAGGCTGCCGCTGTTTCGCCGAATTGGCCGTCCAACCAGCCACGGATGAACTGATGGACTTTCTCGGCCTGATCGGGTGTGGCGTTCTGGCCCGTGCCGATCGCCCACACCGGCTCATAAGCAATGACCACCCGAGCCAGCTGATCGGATGAAATGGATTCCAAGCTGCCCGCTAACTGGGTCTCCACGATGGTTTCCGTCTGGTTGGAACGTCGCTGATCCAGGGTTTCGCCGACGCAGAGGATGACGTGCAGGTTGGCTAGCAAGGCCCCGACCAACTTCCGATGGATAAAGTCGTCCTTCTCGCCGAGCAGATGCCGCCGTTCGCTGTGGCCGACGATCACCCATTTACAGCCCGCGTCCACCAGCATCATCGGGCTGACTTCCCCGGTGAATGCTCCGCGGTTGTCTGGATGACAGTTCTGCGCTCCCAGAGCGATCCGGCTCCCGGCCAATTTGGCAGCGACGCGGAACAGGTACGGAAACGGCGGACAGACGGCGACTTCGACGCGGTCCTGATGGCCGATCTTTTGCACCAATGCCTCGGCCAGGCATTCCGCCGACGCCGCCGTGGTGTTCATCTTCCAATTGCCGGCAACGAATGGTTTACGCATGGATGTCTTCCTTCGGATGGCTGTGCCGTATCAGTTTACCGACTCCCGCGGAGCCTGTCAGCCCGTCCCAGAGCGGTTCGGAATTCTGGCCGGGCAGAGAAAAGCGGACTCTCCAACCATGCCGCCGGGTGAACTACTGACGCTGACACGTCGAACGATTACGGGCTAAGCTCAGTGATGGCCCCAGTGCCAGAGCGCTGATGGTGCGCGCCGAGCGAAGTCAGGTCGAAGACGTTGGGTATCACGGTCCCTCTCTAAAAATGTTGCGCAACAACGCCGGGCTGGTACCAGGGAACGGGGTTGGCCTTTCAGCACCATCGGTCGCTGTCGCAAGGCGTGAAATGTTGCGCGGAATTATGTTGCGCGCGCATTGTTGCGCCAGCACTGAGAAACGTGTTATCTCGTTTTGTCAAAAGGGGTTGCAACACGTCAGCGAAACGGACAAGCAAATCCCAGGTGCGCGGTGAAAAAGGTTGCGCGGCCATGCTACAGGCGAAGTTTCGGGTTCGCTAGGCTAGCGTTTTCCCCACGACCTCGGCCAGGCGACGCAGGTCCCGCATCAAGGCGGCATACTGGTCGGGCAACAGGGCTTGCGGGCCGTCCGAGAGGGCCTTTTCGGGACAGGAATGCACTTCGATATGCACGCCGTCCGCCCCCGCCGCCACCGCGGCCCGGGCCATGGCCGGGATCAGGTCCGGTCGTCCCGTGGCGTGGCTGGGATCGACGAGGATTGGCAGATGACTCTGGCCTTTCACATTGGGCACGGCGCTGAGGTCCAACATGTTGCGCGTCGATTCCTCGAACGACCGCACGCCCCGTTCGCACAGCACCACCGCCGGGTTGCCTTCGGAAAGGATGTACTCCGCCGACATGAGCAGATCCTTGACGCTGGCACTCATGCCGCGCTTGAGCAACACGGGCTTTCGGGTGTGCCCGACTTCCTTGAGCAGGTCGAAGTTCTGCATGTTGCGGGCGCCGATCTGGAACATGTCGGCGTAGCTGTCCACCAGCTCGACCTGGCGTGGATCCATGACTTCGGTCACGACCGGCATGTCGTACTTGCGGCCGACGTCGCGGAGGATCCTCAGACCTTCCTCCCCCAAGCCCTGGAAGCTGTACGGGCTGGTCCTGGGCTTGAACGCTCCGCCGCGGAGGAGGTTCGCCCCGGCAGCTTTGACCCGAGAGGCGATCTGGTCGAGGATCTCATAGCTCTCGACGGCGCACGGACCAGCGATCATGGCCAGCGAGCCGCCGCCGATGCGGACCCGGCCCACTTGGACGACCGTGTCTTCCCGCTTCAACTCCCGACTGGCCAGCTTGAACGGTTTGAGGATCGGCAACACCTGTTCGACGCCGGGGATGGCCTGGAGCGGTTGGGCCTGCAACTTGCTCTCGTCGCCGATGACGCCGATGATGGTCCGCTGTTCGCCCCGGCTCAGGTGGGCCTTCAGCCCCAACTCGGCGATGCGTTGAAGAATGTGGTCGATTTCCGTCTGTCCGGCACCCGGTTTGAGTACGATGATCATGGAGAAAACCCGTCATGTTTCCGTTGAATCCAGCCTGGGGCAGGCACCCTGGGGCTGGCTGCCGTCGCCTGACGACACGGGGAGACCACCCGCTACTGCCGTCGCGGTCACTCAATCAGATCGCTGACCGGAAACGAGCCGAGGACGACGACCTTCTCGCAAACTTTCTGCAAAGCGTCCAGGGTCCGTCGCACCTTCGGGTCTTCGGCATGGCCCTCGAAGTCCACGAAGAAGATGTATTCCTGCTTGGCGGATTTGGCAGGGAAGGATTCGATCCAGGTCAGATTGACCTTGTTCGCCTTGAAGACGTTCAGGGCATCAACCAGAGCGCCAGGCTGATGAGCGATCTGAAACATGATGGCGGTCTTGTCCCGTCCGGAACGCTCGCCACTTTGCAAGCCGATGACCGCGAAGCGGGTTTCGTTGTTGGGGTAATCTTCGATATCGGAGAACAGGATGTTCAGCTTATACTTGGCGGCAGCCTGACGGCTGGCGACGGCAGCGGCTCCGGGTTCCCGCTGTGCCAGTTCGGCAGCCACCGCGGTGCTTGCCACTTCCACCAGCTGAGCGTGGGGAACATTCTTGCTCAGCCAGTTGCGGCACTGGGAAAGAGCCTGCGGTTTGCTGTAAATGCGGCGAATCTCCTGCTGCGAACAATTGGCAAGCAGATGATGGTGGATCCGCATGCGCAGTTCGGCGCAGATCTTGATCTCCGGCATCCGAATGAACATGTCCAGCGTATCGGCGATGCGGCCGTCGGTCGAGTTCTCCAGCGGCACGACGCCGTAATCGGCATGGCCGCGGCTGACCTCCTCGAAGACCGCCATGATGCTGCCGACCCGCAAGAAATCCACAGCCGAGCCGAACCGCTCGATCGCCGCCAGATGGCTGAAACTGTACTCCGGTCCCAGATAGGCTACTTTGAGGACGCGCTGCAAGGCCCGGGAACCGCTCATCAGTTCCCGGAAGATGGCCCGGACCGTGTTGTTATCCAGCGGCCCTTTGTTGGCGGCGAGCACGTTTTGCAGCACTTCCTCTTCTCGGGCGGGGGAGAAGATGTCCGCACCGGCATCGCTTTTGAGCCGACCGATCTCTGCCGCGCACTGGGCACGCTCGTTGATGAGTTTCAGTATCTGAAGGTCCAACTTGTCGATCTGGGAGCGAAGCTGCCGCAGGGTAGCCGAGCTTTTCGTGCTGGAGTGATTGCCTCCGCCTTCATGTTTGCGCGTCATGGATATATCTCGCTTGCGGGGCAGACCTTGGAATTGCTTGTACTTTACTCACCGCGAAAAGCCGCGTCAATCAAACAGCTTGAGCTTCCGCTACTTAAGACATGTTCCCAAGCGCGGTTCGGAGTGTCAGCTCACACCGGAAACTGCCATTATGACAACAAGTCAGGATGGTCCGGCGAGGCGTTCCTGTCACTTTGGCGTTTTGTGGCCTTCGCGGCCCAGGTTGGAGCACCGGAATATGGACATAAGGTGTTACCAATCAACGTCTTGTATTCGTGATATTGCCCTAGACACTTAGTGGCATAAAGATTGCTCCAAAGTAAGCCCGGTCATGGGGAATTTCGTTGTCTGGGACGAGGCAGATAAGTGAAATGCCCCGCGGGGGCAAGCTCTGCATCTCCCAGATCGAGTTAGCAGACCGTTTTCTGAGTAGAATGTGCTCTGCAAAACTTCAGTCCCGCCTGATCGCGTCCGTTGCTTAAGGAGAACGTCACTATGGCTGAAGAGAAAATCATCGGCATCGACCTTGGTACAACGAACTCCGTCGTTGCCGTCATGGAAGGTAATGAAGTCAAAGTCATCCCTAATCAGGAAGGCAACCGCCTGACGCCTAGCGTGGTCGCCTTCACCGACAAAGGCGAGATCCTGGTCGGCGACCCAGCCAAGCGCCAGGCGATCACCAACCCGAAGCGGACGATCTATTCCATCAAGCGCTTCATGGGTCGTCGGCATAACGAAGTCGAGGCCGAGGAGAAGCTGGTTCCTTACACCGTCGTCGGCGGTCCGACCGAGCTGGTCAAAGTCAAGGTCGGCGACAAGGAATATACCCCGCCGGAGATCTCGGCGATGATCCTCCGCAAGCTCAAGGAAGCCGCCGAGAATTACCTGGGACATAAGGTTCGCAAGGCGGTCATCACCGTCCCGGCCTACTTCAACGACGCGCAGCGACAGGCGACCATCGACGCCGCCGAGATCGCCGGCTTCGATCCGGAGTGGGAGCTGGAAGACCCGGCCACTGGCAAGCGGGTCCGACAGCGTATGCGCATCATCAACGAGCCGACCGCTGCCGCACTGGCCTACGGTCTGGAGAAGAAGAAGAACGAGAAGATTGCCGTCTTCGACCTGGGCGGCGGCACCTTCGACATTTCGATCCTGGAGGTGGCCGACGGCACCTTCATGGTCAAGGCCGTCAACGGCGACACCCACCTGGGCGGCGACGACTGGGACGAAGTGCTCATCAACTACATTGCCGACGAGTTCCGCAAGGAGCACGGCATAGATCTGCGTCGCGACCCGATGGCGATGCAACGGCTCAAGGAGGCCGCCGAGCGGGCCAAGAAGGACCTGTCCCAACAGCAGCAGACCGACATCAACTTGCCCTTCATCACCGCTGACGCCACGGGAGCCAAGCATCTCCAGATGACCATCACCCGCTCGAAGTTCGAGCAACTGACGGAGCATCTGGTCGAACGTTGCCGCAAGCCAGTCGAGCAGGCCCTGCGGGACGCCAAGCTCAGTCCGCGGGACATTGACGAAGTGGTGCTGGTGGGCGGCATGACACGGGTGCCGCGGATCCAGGCGCTGGTCCGGGAGATCTTCGGCAAGGAAGGGCACAAGGGTGTCAATCCGGATGAAGTGGTCGCGGTCGGTGCCGCCATCCAAGGCGCTCAACTGCTTTTGGGCAGCAAGGCGGAAGTGCTGCTCCTGGATGTGACGCCGCTCTCGCTGGGCATCGAGACGCTGGGCGGTGTCATGACCCGGCTCATCGAACGCAACACCACCATCCCGACGACCAAGAAGCAGATCTTCTCGACGGCCGAGGACAATCAGCCGTCGGTCACGATCAAGGTTTACCAGGGCGAGCGGGAGATGGCCGCCGACAACCGCCTGCTTGGCATGTTCAACCTCGACGGCATCCCGCCGGCACCGCGAGGCGTGCCGCAAATCGAGGTGACTTTCGACATCGACAAGAACGGAATCCTGAACGTGTCGGCCCGGGATTTGGGTACCGGCAAGGAGCAGAAGATCCGCATTGAAAGCTCCAGCGGCCTGACGCAAGCCGAGATCGACCGGATGCGCAAGGAGGCCGAGGCTCACGCGGCCGAGGACCGGCGCCGCCGCGAACTGGCCGAAGCCCGCAACCAGGCGAACAACCTGGAATACCAGGTCGAAAAGATGCTCAAGGAGCATGGCTCCAAGCTCAGTTCCAGCGACCGGGATTCGATCAATCGGGCCTTGGAACGCTTGCGGGAGAAGGCCAAGGGCGAGGACACTGCGGCGATCAAGCAGGCCATTGCCGATGTCGAACAGGCCACCCACGCCATGGCGCAGCATCTCTACAAGGCTGCCGGTGCGGGGGCGGGAACGACCGGCGACGGTTCCGCCCAGGACAAAGGCAAGGATGACGTGATCGACGCCGAGTTCGAGGTCAAGAAGTAATTCGATCTACCAACCGCGGACGGCACCTTCGCGGCGGGGATCGGCCCCGCCCTCGAGGGTGCCGTCGCTGCGTATCCGGATGCCGTGAGCGCTGCCCCAGGTATCGAAAAGCGGCTGAAGCGGTTCGATCTGCCAGCCGCGTTGTTCTAATTCCCGGACTAGCTGACGCCGCTGGGGATACAGCACCTCCAAACCAGCGGGACCGTTGCGGCTGCTCAAACGGGGTGCGTTGATCGCCTGCTGCATATCCATTTTGTGATCGAGCAAGTTGACAAGTACTTGGCCGACGATGCCGATGATTTGCACTCCCCCGGGAGAACCGACAGTGATGTACGGCTCTCCGTTTTTGAACACGATCACCGGCGTCATGCTGCTGCGAGGACGCTTGCCCCCGACCGATTCCGGAGCGTCCAGCGCGGTCCGTCGGGGACGCGGGGTTGGATCGAGAGCATTGGGTCCGCTTTCCCGGTCGAGGTCGAAATCAGTCAGTTCGTTGTTGAGCAGGAAGCCGCGGTTTTCGACCACCACGGCGCAACCCATGCCGTGTTCGATGGTGGTCGTGCAGGCGATGACGTTTCGCTGAGCGTCCACGATGCTGAAGTGGGTGGTGTGTTGCCCTTCGCGCGGATTCTCGCTCGCCTGGAAACGACCTTCGATCAATAGACCCGGTTCAAAGGGCTTACCGGGCTTGTGGCTCAGGGCGATCTTGGCGCGTTCTTGAACGTAGTCGGGATCGAGCAGGCGACGCATCGGAATGTCCGGGTTCCAGTCCTGATCGCCGAGATAAGCATTGCGATCTGCGAAGGAGGCTGCTCCGGCTCGAGCCAGCAAGTCTGCTTCTTCCACGCTTCCCGGGCGGCACGAAGCGATGGGGCTTTGCTCCAGGATGCCGAGCATCAATCCGAGGGTAAGGCCCCCCGACGACGGCGGAGGGACGCTGACGATCTCCTGGCCCCGATAGCTGAATCGGATCGGCTCCCGCTCCACGACCCGGTAGCGTTTCAGATCGTCGAGGCTCAATTTGCCCGGACGGTACGGAGCATTTTGCACGGTGCGAACGATGTCCCGAGCGATTTCGCCCTCGTAGAACACAGCCGGTCCATGCTGGGACAGAAGCCGCAAGGTGCGGGCGAGATCATGCTGTCGAAGCACTTCGCCGATTTCCGGTACGCTTCCGTCGGGTTTGAGGAAGATGCGGCGGGAGGTGGGAAAGCGAAGGAACCGGCTGCGATTGAGGCCGATGCTCTGGCGGAGGCGGGGCGTGATGCCGATGCCGTCCTCGGCCAGGCGGATGGCCGGTTCCAGCACCGTCTGCCACGACAGCTTGCCCCAGCGGCGATGGGCTTCCCACATGGCTGCGGGAGTGCCCGGCACGCCCACCGCTGCTCCGCCGGTCAGATCGTCTTCGACGACCCGGCCTTGAGCATTGAGGAAGTCGCTCCGTCGCGCCCCGGCAGGGACTTCCTCTCGCCCATCCAGACAATAGACGCGACGCTGAGCGGCGTCGTAGAAGAGAATGAAACAGCCGCCGCCGATGCCCGACGACTGCGGCTCGACGACGTTGAGGGCCATCTGCACGGCTACCATCGCATCGACGGCATTGCCGCCTTGCCGCAGGATTGCGACCCCGATCCGCGCCGCCAGCGGGTGAGCCGCACTGACCATGCCGTTGCGCGTCACCACCGCCTTGGGCTGATAGACGGGGATCTGCCCCGGTTCCGGGGGCTGGTTGAATTCGCTCATCGGGTGCGGCAGGGCTTCGGAAAACGGAATCATGATGCTGAGCAAGCCTAACGGAATGAAGGCAGCGGCACGCGAAAGCATGGCAGCGTTTCCCATCACGAATCAAGATCCGGTATTATAAACGAATCTGCTCGGGTATCGACCTTGTGAGGACGTGGCCCTGCGATGATCCCGCCGGTTATTCGTCGTCAATTGGCCGCCTTGCGACGCCGAGAGAGATTTCTGGCCCTGCTCTGGGGGCTGACCCAGTTTGTGGCCTTGGCCGTGGTGGTATTCTTTCTGGCGTGCAGCATCGACTGGTCGGCTGACCGCTTTCAGGAAACTCCGTTCGGTCTGCGCCTCGCTCTTCTGATCGGTCAGGCGGTTTTGTGGGGCGGGCTTCTCGTGGTTTTTGTGTTCATGCCTCTGCTGAGGGATTTGAGCAACGAGCGATTGGCGTTGTGGGTGGAGGAGCGTATTCCCGACCTGACCCATCGGCTGATCTCGACGGTGCAATTCCATCGCAGAAATGCCGATGTCAGCGGCATGTCGCCTGCCTTGATCGCCGTCACAACTCAAGAAACCGAAGCGCAGATTCGTCCCCTGAACCTGGCCGACCTGGCCGACACCAGCCGACTGCGTTGGAGCGGCCGACTCGCTCTCGGCGTGTTGGCCGTGATCGGTGTAGCCCTCTTGATGACCGGCCCGGAGACGCTGGCTGTGCTGGCTCGCCGACAGTTCCTGGCCGACATTTCCATTCCGCGTTCGATCCGTCTGGCGTCGGTCACGCCGGAGGTCTGGCCCAGCGGAGAAACCGTGACCCTTCGCTTTCAGGTGCAGCGCGAACCGACGCCGTGGGGCTGGCCATCCCGCGGCAGGGTCCGACTCTATTTCGACGACAGGGAAACGGAGGAAATCCTCCTCCGCCCGGCTCACCTGGCTTCGGATCGGGAAGCCGTTTTCGAAGCCACGGTGCCCGCCACGACTACCGACTTCCATTATCGGGCCTGGCTGGGCGACGGCCGAACGAATACGCCCGGCCGTGTTCGCTTCGAGCCGCGGCCCGTGGTACGCAACCAGGAAGCCTGGGTGCAATTGCCCAGCTATGTCGGTACTCGTCCCGACGGCTCCCCTTACGAACAGCCTCAGCCGCGCGGGGAGATCGCCGGGCTTTTCGGTTCGTCGGCCCGCATCCGCTTCGAGACGCAGAAACCGATCGCTGAAGCCACCGTCGAACTACTGGGCCATCCGCTCCCGGAAGTGCTGGCGTGGATGCCGATGCACAGTCTGCTTTCGCCTGCAACCGCTCTGGGAAACGTCTGGGACCTGTACCCTCGGCTGATGGCTCTTGATCTATCGGCAAACATAAGCACTCTGACCACCGAGGCGCAGAACGAACTTGGTCCGGAATGGGTTCGCCGACGCATCCCCGTCCGCCTGTCTGGAGAGTTGGAGGGGGAAGCGACCTTCGATCTGCGGCCAAGCGAAACCGGCTATCGGATCGTGGTCCGAGACCATTACGGGTTTCGCAACGCCGATCCGCCGCGGCGCGGGCTGACGCTGCGGCACGATGAGCCGCCTTTCGTCGAATTGCTGCCCGAGCATTTCGTATCCGCTGTGGGGGAGCCGCTCTCGGCCGAGACCGAGGTTGAGGGCAAGCCGATTCCATTGACGCCCGGCGGTGCCAAGGTTCGCATCGCTTATCGCGCTCACGATCCTTACGGGCTGAGCCGGGCAAGGCTGCGTTACCGCATCGTTCGCAAAGACGATCCGGACAATCCCACGGCCTGGTTCCGCCTGCCCCTGGATGACGTGCAGGTCGAAGATGGTGTCGGGCCATTCGATCGCAATCAAGGAGCCTTCGTCAATTCCGGGCTGGACGATCAGATCGAGTTTTACGCCGAGCCGTCCCGCGATCCGAATGCCATGCCCGGACGGCAGGACGGCGGCGGACGATTCGATTTCCAGGTCGGTGCCTTGGGGCTGCGCGTCGGAGACGTCATTGAGTTCTACGTCGAGGTCGAGGACTTCAATCTCGATCCAGAACGCCGCCTGGGCCGCTCCGAAGTCCGCCGCAAGCAGATTGTCACGCCCTTCGAACTCACGCAGTGGCTTTTGAACAAGGCGGAGCATGAACGGCGGCTGCGGGACCTGGAACGGCGTCAGCGGGCCGTGCCTACCGGAACGGACGATTCATGAAACTCACGGCCGCCGACGGTGACGGAAGTTTTGCCCCCATTTTGCGGATGCAAGGCGGACTTTCCGCAGTTACACTGAGTTGAGTGCAGGGCATCGTTTTGAGTCCCTTGCCGCCAGGAAAGGGGGGAATGGGATGTTCTTGATGCGAAGTCAGTGCGGTGCATGGGCCGCCGTGACGTGTGGCGCGGCGTTGTTGCTGGGCGGACTGACCCAACGAGTCGGCCTCGGTGACGATTCCCCCCTCCGAGCACGGGATTTGTCGCAACAACAGGAACGGCAAAAACAGGTCCGGGAAGAGACCGAGCGGACGGTGCGTCGGCTCAATACTCTGCTGCGGGTTCTCGTCTATCACCGGCTCGATGCCGAATCCGAAAAACGTGTCCTGGAAGAAGTCAGCCAGACTTTGCACGGGCTGAGCCGCGAGGAGATGGCGGAGATTATCCAGAGGTTACAGGCAGCGGCGGAGGCGACGGACGATGCCGCCGCCGAGAAGGAATTGGGACAGGCCCACCGCAAGCATCATGAAGTGCTGGAAAAACTACGCAGCCTGTTGGCCCGTTTCGATGCGGTCCGGAGTCTGGAACAGGCCGCCGAACGGCTGGAAAAGACAGCCGAAGCCCAGCTGCAATTGCACGCCAAGAGCCTCGAAGCCACGCGGACTCCCCTGGAGAGTCGCGATCCGTCTCGCCGCTTCCCTCGCCATCCGCTCCAGGATCAGGCCGACAAGCAAAACGACCTCCAGCGCGACGTGTCCAACGTGTTCCGTCAATTGGATGACCTGCGTTCCCAGTTGCCGCCCGATCACCAGGAACGCTTGCGGAAAGCAGAGTCGCTCATCTACGAACAGCGGATCATGGACGGCATGAAGGAAGCAGCCGAGCATTTGCGTCGGCGGGAACCCCAGGAGGCCGCCAAAAAGCAGGTCAAGGCCGCTGGGGACCTGCACGAATTGGCTCGGACGCTCCGACCGCAGCGCGATCGCCTCAGTGCTTTGCGGGAGGCTCGGCATCAGGTCGAGCAGGCCATCGAGAAGCAGGAACGGCTCCTGGAGGTCACGGAACAGCAGCGGCGTCAGGCCGATCCCCAAGTTGCGCCCCAGAACCGAGACAAGGAGGCCCTCGCTTCAGCCCTCGAACAGGCCCGCAACGAGATGACGGCCCGAGATGCTCGCAACCTTTTACGGCCCCATGAAAAGGCGTTGGCGGACAAAGTGAACGAGGCCGGCGACCTCATGCGGGAAGCCCGTCAGGCCATGCAGCGGAATGATCCTGACACAGCGGTCCGGCCGCAGGAACAGGC
The DNA here is from genome assembly GCA_937944855.1 of uncultured Planctomycetota bacterium. Lineage (GTDB taxonomy): Bacteria > Planctomycetota > Planctomycetia > Gemmatales > HRBIN36 > JANWWR01. The sequence continues at coordinate 44,955 of CALFAY010000021.1, read as the reverse complement.
ACTGAACCGGCTTGAAGAAGCCCGCCGTCAACTGGATGAACTGCTTGCCCAGGAGGAGAAGCAGCAACGCGATCCCCTGGCCGCCCTCGAACGGGCCAGGGACAATCTCGAACGGCTGCTCGCCGAGCAGAAGGAAACCCGACAAAAAACGGTGGCTGCCGAAGCTGGCAAGGCCCGCGAGTCGCTTCCCCGTCTGGCTCAGAAGCAACACGATCTTGCTGAACGAACCCAGGCGCTGAAAGAGCAACCGATACCATCGGCGGACCAGACCCGCGACGCTTTGCAGCGTTCACAGGAAGCGATGGAGAAAGCAGCCGAGGCTTTGGAAAACCGCCGCGGCGGCGAAGCGGTCGCCCAGCAGGATCGGGCGATCAAAGCCTTGGAACAAGCGATGGATGAACTCAACCGTCAGGCTGCCGAGATGCAGCAGCGACGAGAGGAGATAGCCAAGCTGGAAGACGCGGCGAAGAAGCTGGAGGAACTGGCCCGGCAAGAGCGAAACATCGCCGGGGATGCTGCCGAATTAGCCGTTCAGACCGGACAGGACAAAGCCAAGCCCGAAGAGCGTCCCGGACAGGTTGATCCTGTCACTCGACAGGAGGGCCAGGACCTGGCGCGGAAGCAAGAAGATGTGCGGAATCAGTCCCGTCAACTCGGTCAAGATTTGCAACAACTCGTGCCTCAGGCTGCCGAGCAGTTGGCCAAGGCCGGAGACAACATGCAAAAGGCCCGGGAAGAGTTGCAGCAGCCGCGCTTTCCTGAAGCCTCCCGCGAGGCGGACGAAGCCGCGGACAAGCTGAATCAGGCCCGAAAGGAGGTTGCCAAGGCCCTTCAGGAACGCCAGGCCCGCGAAATCGCCGATCAGGCCGCTACGCTGCCGCGAGAGGTGCAATTGGCCAACGCCGCCCGACAAGTGGCAAAGGCCCTGGAGCAGACTCAGGACGCCGTCCAAAGCTCCGAGCAAGCGGCCCGACCAGCTCAGCAGGCGAATCAGAACCGCGCCGAGCAACAGCCTCCGAGTCTGGCCGAGTTGCAGCATGACTTGGCCCGGCAAGCCCGTCAGGCCAATCTCAACGAAGCCGGGCGTCCCGCGGACCGGGCCGCCCGTGACCTGGAAGCCGGCGATCTTCGCCAGGCAATTCAGAATCAGCGGAATGCCCTGGCCCAGTTGCAGGAAGCGGCTCGCAGTCAGAATCGGGGGGCCGAGAATCCCAGTCCCAACGCTTCCCCCGCCGCCCAATTGGCCCAGGCTCAACAACAATTGCTCGAAGCCACGGAGCAGTTGGCCCGTTCTCAGGAAGCCAACGCCGGGGCCGAAGCCGCTCTGGGACAAGCTCAGGCCCAGTCTCCCGAAGGCGTCCGCACGCCGCTGAGCAATGCACGGCAAAATCTCCAGCAAGCCGGACAGCAGCTTGAGCAGGGCCGTCCCGGTCAGGCGAATCAGGCCCAGCAACAGGCAGCCAGCCAGTTGCGGCAGGCCCTGGACACCCTGAATCAGGCGCTGGCTCAGATGGGCCAGGCTCCTGGGCAGCCCGGTCAGCAGCCGCGGGCCACCGCTTCCGCCCAACAGCCCAACGGCCAACAAGCGAACCAGCAACCAGGACAGCAACCGGGTCAGCAGCAGGCGAACCGGGGACGGCAGGAACAGCCGAACAATCAAAGCGAAGGCAACCGCGTCCCGGACGGCAGCCTGAACAATGCCGATTCCCGGCTCAAAGATGCCCAGGGCGACGGCATGTTCATCTACCTTCCGCCTCGGCAACGCGACTTGATCCGACAGGCCCTCGGGGACAAGTTTCCCCCCGAGTATGCTTCGCTGATACAGCAGTATTACATCAACATCGCCCGGGGCAAGCCGGCCGATGCTCCCTCGGAAAAGAAATGACTCGATAAACCGACCGATCCTTGGAGCCACAAGGCTGATGAAGCTGCCGGTTGTCTTCGGCGTCTTGTGCGGGCTGACCATCGGTTCGGCGCTGCCGCAACCGCCGACCACGCCAACCGAGGTCACGCTCGACGATGCCGCAAAGCGGGCTTGCGACCGGGCCTTGGAATGGCTGGCCTCCAAGCAGAACAAGGACGACGGCTCCTGGGGCGAGACCTCCTATCCCCATAACACCGCGATTACTTCTTTCGCTTTGCTCGCGTTCATGTCTCAAGGCCACTTGCCGAACCAGGGCTTGTACGGCCCCGAGGTCGCCAAGGGCATGCGGTTCTTGCTGTCTTCGGCAAGAGAGAAGGACGGCTACCTGATCGGCTCGCGCGGCGGCAACATGTACTGCCACGCCATGGCCACGCTGGCCTTGGCCGAACTGTGGGGCATGACTGGCGACGATCAGATCAAGCCAGTGTTGGAACGCGCGGTCAGCCTCATCGTGGGCAGCCAGAGCGACCAGGGCGGCTGGCGCTACGAGCCGAATCAGAATCAGGCGGACATTTCCGTCACCATCATGCAGGTGATGGCCCTGCGCGCCGCCAAGAACAGCGGCCTGCATGTACCCGATCAGACGCTCAAGGACGCCCTGGCGTACATCCAGCGCTGCTACGATCCCCGCAGCGGAGGATTCACCTATCAGCCCGGCAGTCGGGGCCCGGGGTTTGCCCGCACCGCTGCCGGCATCTGTGTCCTTCAGCTTTCCGGCAAATACGACGCTGAGCAGATTCCCCGAGCGGTCCAGTTCATGAAGAGCCAATTCAATACCCGGCAGCATTTTTGGTACGGCCATTACTACGCCGCCCATGCCATGCACCAGGTTGGCGGGCAGGAGTGGAAGGAGTGGTACGCCAAAATTCGCGCCTTGCTTCTGGCCCGACAAAGCCCGGACGGCAGCTGGTCTACCCGCGATCTCGACTACAACACGCCAGGTCCGGTGTACCAAACCTCCGTCGGCGTTATCATTCTTTCCGTTCCAACGCACTATCTGCCCATCTTTCAACGGTGAGAGGGCCGACTTCACGGGGCGGGGCCAGTAACCGGGCGGGCTGCGGTGGACGCCTTGTCAGCCCGGGGCCGGCGACCAGGCATCCGTTCCGTCACCGACGCTGCACGGCATGGTATACCTCGGTTCCTTCGAGAAGGGCAAACTCCGGCTCCGGCAGGTTGTCCAGGCTGCTCGCCAGAGGAATAAGCCGGAGGCTTTCCCGCTCCTGCAACTCGCTCAGGCCGGCGTGGAAGGCGGACAGTTCGAGATGGGGATGGCGTTCCCGCAAAGCGTGGAATAATTCCCGCAGAGGACACGGGGCGGGACCGGTTACAGTGGATCGGCGGTCCAGATAGGCCAAGGCGTCTAGCTGCCAAGTGTCGAGCGGCTTAAGCGGGTCCGACTTTTCCAGTCGCTCGAGAGCCGCTTCGACGCGGTGCCGCAAGTGGGTGAGGAACATCTGTTGGCGGTCCAACAGATCGTGGTAGCGGTTGATGAGGGCTTGCAGACCGGCTCGGATCTCCTCGGCCCAGCGGGGCACGCCGGAGGTATGGGCCTTGAGCAGATCGCGAAGTTCTTGGAGGACTTGGTGAGGCGATTCATGCTCATAGACGAACTCGACGCCCCGAGGCGTGATGCGAACCCACGATTGCTCCTGTTTTCCCCGCGACTCCTGCCGCACCACCTCCAACAGACCCAACCGCACTGCCTCCTCGGCCGCTTCGCCGGACGATCCGCTCCGGGAAGAAAACAGCCCCGGTCCTTTGCCCGTGCGGAAGAGCGGAAGCGGTTCCGGGCTGAGCATCGCCTCTTTCAGAGCTGCGATCATGGCAGCGATCTTGGCATCCATGTCCGGTTCCTGATCGGCGAATCTCCGGGCCAAAAGTACGCTCGATTCCTTGTACGATGTCAAGACGAAACAGCCCTGGAGCGGACAAAGCGTCGGCTTGACGAGCCAGAAGCATCGCCGTAGATTTTCGGTTGGGCAGTAACCTTGCCTAACCATGCCGAAGTGGCGGAATTGGCAGACGCGCCAGGTTCAGGACCTGGTGGGGGCAACCCCGTGGAGGTTCGAGTCCTCTCTTCGGCACTTCCCGTCTTGCGGCAGTGTCTCTGCGGCCTCAGCACATAGCGTCTGTCAGATTTCCGACCGTGTGCGCGTCCATCGCTCTTCGTGATAAGCGTCAAGCAGGTAGGAAAACGTCTGGTCGATCGAGTCGGTAACGAAAAAAAGGTTTAGATCATCCGGGTCGATGGCCCCCGCGGTCAGCACCGTGTCCCGAAGCCAATCGGTAAGTCCCTTCCAGTAGCTGCTGCCAAAAAGCACGATGGGGAACAGCCCAAGCTTCTCGGTCTGGACCAGAGTGAGGGCTTCGAACATCTCGTCCAGGGTGCCGAACCCGCCGGGGAAGAGGACGAAACCTTCCGAATACTTCACGAGCATCGTCTTGCGGACGAAGAAATAACGGAAATTGACGGCCACGGTGACGTAGGGATTGAGTTTCTGCTCATACGGCAGTTCGATGTTGCAGCCGATGGACAAGCCGTCGGCGTCTTTGGCCCCGCGGTTGGCTGCTTCCATGATGCCAGGGCCGCCCCCGGTGACGATGGCGAAACCGGCTTCCGCCAGGCGACGCGCCAGTTCCCGAGCAGCAGCGTACATCGGATGGCTTTCGGGAAGCCGAGCCGAGCCAAAAAACGTGATCGCCGCTCCGACGTCCGCCAGCGCGTTGATGGCGTGGACGAACTCGCTCTGGATACGCAGGACTCGCCACGGTTCTTCTTTAGTGAAGGCGGCTTGTTGCGGATCACGCGGCTCCGGTTTCCGCAATCGGGGACGATGCAGCAGGAGTTCGTCCTCGGTGGGCTGGCCGAGACGGGCCACGCGGCTGAGAGATGGATTGACCACGGCATCGGCTCGGTCTGGCGCGGGGGATTTGGTCCGCTTCTTGGGGCGTTTATCAGACATGAATCATCCCTCGTTGGCCAGGATTTCGGCCAGGTGCCGGGCTTGGACGCGGCTGCCCCGGCGACGCAGACAGCCGGCGATGTTCATGAGGCAACCGGCATCGGTGGAAACGACGTAATCCGCTCCAGTCCGTTCGATGCAAGCCGCCTTGTCGTTGACCATCGCACCGCTGATCTCCGGATACCGCACGGAAAACGAGCCTCCGAAACCGCAGCATTCGTCGTAGCGTTCCAGAGGAATCAGTTCCAAATCGCGGACTTTGCTGAGCAGCCGCTCGGCTTCGGTCATGCGGTTCAGGGGGCGGAGGTGACAGGCCATGTGATACGTCGCCTTGCCCGGACATTTGGCCCCCACGTCTTCCACCCCCAGGACGTTGACTAGGAAATCGGAAAGTTCATAGGTTCGCTCGGCCAATGCCTGGGCCAGATGCGACCAAGTCGGGTCATCCTCAAAGAGTCGAGGGTATTCGAGCTTGACCATGGCTGCGCAGGAGCCGGACGGGGTCACGACAGGTTGATCGCCGACGAAGACACGGAGAGCATGACGGGCGATCTCTCGAGCGTCGGCGTGATAGCCGCTGTTGAAATGCGGCTGACCGCAACAGGTTTGGTCGTAGGGAAAGTCCACTTCGACACCCAGACGACGGAGCAGCCGCAATGTGGCCAGTCCGATCTCAGGGAAAAACTGGTCGGCCAGACAGGTAATCATCAAGGAAACATGCACGGCTCACCTCCGCGGCTCCAACTCATAACAGCCGGTGCTTCGCTTTTGTCAACCCCTCGGCTAGAAACCGGATCGCCCGGTCAGCCATGTGCTCGAAATACTCCCAGCTGTGTCCACCTGCACTGGTGCTCAGATCGCAGACATGGGCGATGCCGAGGGCGGTCAGTTTTTCATGCAACCGATCACCGCCACGATACCACGCCGCATCTTCGGGATCGACAGCGAAGAAGATGTGCGACGGGTACTCGTCCGGGCGGACGTGCATCGCGGCTGTATCCTGGCGGCACTGTTCCTTGCTGTCGTAGAGCAAATCCAGCACAGTGCCCCTGCCGTAGAACTGGTGCAGTTCAAGAGCCGGGGCCAGGGCTGCGACGGCGGGAAAGACCCGCGGATACTTGAGAGCCATCCGCAGGGCGGCCTGGCCGCCGACACTGACTCCGAGCAAACCCAGTGGCACCGGACGGTTCAGGCCGTCCCCACGCAATCGGTCTTGAAGCCAGGGAGCGACGTGTTCAACGACCCAGCGTTCTGCACTGAAGCGGTTATCGAAACTGGGATATATCCGATCTGCCCACCAGGACGACCCACCGTGCGGGCATGCACAGACCAGCCCCAACTCGTCAAAGATCCCCGTAAAGGCTTCCCGACCACGGAGCAACTCGGGACGGGCCGGATGCAAGTAGATGAGGGCCTGTTGACCAGACGGCCCACCCGATCCGCCGGTTCCGGACGGCTCGTAGATTTCAACCGGATGTCCTGCGACCTCGGCGGTCGTCCACATCGTGCCTCCTCCGTGTCATCTGGATTCCATAGTATGTTCCGCAAATCTCCGAGGCGAAGACCGTGTCTTCCGTGCGTGTGCTGATTTCCGAAGAGCAGATCCAACAGCGTCTCCGGGAATTAGCCGCGCAGATCACCCGCGACTACGACGGTTTGCCGGTGACGCTGCTGGGCATCCTGACCGGCTCCTTGATGCTGGTGGCCGATCTCGTTCGCCAACTGCCTTTGCGCACACGCATCGGCTTCCTTCAGGCGTCGAGCTACCGGGGCGCGACGACCCGTCCGGACAAGCTCGAAATCGTCCGCACGTTGCTGCCCGACGTGCGCGATCGGCACGTTCTTCTTGTGGACGATATTCTCGACACCGGACGGACACTGGCCCAAGTGCTCGATCATGTACGCAGTCTGCGGCCTCGTTCCATCCGAGTCGCCGTTCTGCTTCGCAAACGCGGCCGCCAGGAAGTGCCTTGCGAACCGGACTACATTGGCTTCGAGATTCCAGACGTGTTCGTGGTCGGCTACGGCCTTGACTACGATGATGAATACAGGCAATTGCCCTACATCGGCATCTTGGAACCGTGAGAACATGGACAAACCGCAATCGACTGAATTGCTCTTCGAGTTGAGCCGATCGGGACGTCGTTGTCATCGGCTGCCGGCCTGCGACGTGCCGTCGGTTCCCCTAGATCGCCTTGTGCCCCGGGAGTTCCTGGCCGCAACTCCGCCCCCGTTGCCCGAGGTCGGCGAGAGCGACGTCATTCGGCACTTCATCAATCTCTCGTCGCGGAACATGTCGGTGGACACGAACTTCTACCCGCTTGGCTCCTGCACGATGAAATACAACCCGAAGCGGCACGAACTCCTGGCCGCTCTGCCAGGGCTGGCGAACCTGCACCCATTGCAGCCAGACGAGTCAGTGCAGGGCATGCTCGAACTGCTCTGGAACATGCAGAATCTGCTGGCCGAGATCGCCGGGTTGCCCGCCGTGTCGCTTCAGCCCGCCGCCGGTGCCCAGGGGGAACTCACTGCCCTGCTCGTCGCCGCCGCTTACTTCCGGGACAAGGGTCAGAAACGGACTCGCGTCCTCATTCCCGACAGTGCTCACGGTACCAATCCCGCCAGCGCGGCCATCGCCGGATTCGATGCCGTCACGGTCAAAAGCAGCGCGAAGGGACTCGTCGATCTGGCCGACCTGAAAGCCAAACTGGACGAGCGTACTGCCGTCTTCATGATCACCAATCCGAACACCTTGGGCCTGTTCGACGGTCAGATTCTCGAGGTGACGGGCCTGGTCCACGAGAAAAACGCCCTCGTGTACCTGGACGGTGCCAACATGAACGCCATCCTCGGCAAGACCCGGCCCGGCGATTTCGGGGCGGACATGATGCACTACAACGTCCACAAGACCTTCACCGGCCCACACGGTGCCGGTGGTCCCGGCGCCGGACCGATTGCCGTCCGCGATTTCCTCGCTCCCTATCTGCCTGTTCCCGTGGTTGGCCGAGACGCCCAGGGACGCTTCCGGCTCGACTACCAACGACCTAAGAGCATTGGGCGGGTCCGCAGCTTTTTCGGTAACGTCGGCATTCTGATCCGTGGTTACTGCTACATCCGCACGCTGGGGCCGGATGGTTTACGAGAAGTCAGCGAGCAGGCCGTACTCAACGCCAATTACCTGCTGGCCAGAATCAAGGATGACTTCGAGGTCCCCCACGGCGACCGCTGCATGCATGAGTTTGTCGCCAGCGCCCGGACTCTGCGGCGGGAGAGGCGGATCAGTGCTATGGACATCGCCAAACGGCTCCTCGACTTCGGCTATCATGCTCCGACTGTTTATTTTCCCTTGACCGTTCCTGAAGCCCTAATGATCGAGCCGACCGAAACCGAGAGCCGGGAAACACTCGACCGCTTCGCCGAGACGCTCCGACAAATCCAAACCGAAGACGCGGAATTCCTGCATCAGGCACCGCATACGCTGGGCATCAGCCGACCGGATGAGGTCAAGGCCGCTCGAGAGCCGATTCTACGCTGGCGGGCTGAAACCGAGCCGAGATCGAACCTATGACCCGACCTCTTATCCGCTGGTTGCCGTTCTCCTCGGCGGACGGCCCGCACAACATGGCCGCGGACGAAGTGCTTCTCGAATCGGCGGTGCGGGGTGTGGCATCCATCCGGGTTTACACATGGGATCCTCCCACGGTCAGCCTCGGCTACTTCCAACAGTGCGAAGAACGGCTCAGTGAGCCGAGATTAGCTCGATACCCGTGGGTGCGACGTGCGACCGGCGGCGGAGCAATCATCCACGACGGGGACCTGACCTATGCCATCGCCTTGCCGGCGACTTGGCTACGCGGACTGGCCCCGGCGTGCTGGCACGACCGGATCCATCACGTCCTTGCGGAAATCCTGCGAAAAAGAAACGTGCCTGCTCACGTCACTGAAGGACCGCGACCACGGCCCGAGCAGTTAGGCTACCTTTGCTTTGCTGTTCCGCAGCCGGGCGATGTCGTGCTTGGAAGGGTGAAAATCATCGGCGGGGCCCAGCGAATCCGGCACGGGGCCTTGATGCAGCACGGTTCCATGCAACACGCCAAGCTGCGGGACTGGGCGGACACGCTGCCCGGGGAAATAGCCGAAGCCTTGGGCTGGCAGGCCGAACCGGCTCCGTGGACTGCCGACGAACTGGCTCGAATTGAACAACTGGCCCGACAAAGGTATTCCAACGACTCCTGGAACCGCCGCCGCTGAACAGACACCTGCTTCCTTACGCAATGCGAATAGCCCTGCATCCCTTGCGGATCTGTGGGGAAAATGCTGCAACTCCTGGCTGGGCGGCCTAAACCGGCTCGATCGTCACCGTGATCCCCTTACTGGCAAACTGCTCGACGAACAGCTCAGCCCGCTCTTTGTGGGTCACGAGCAACAACGACAGTCCGGTGCAGTGAGCTTCCAAGGTCCGTTGCTGGGCTTCGACCCGATTCATCCGGGTCAGTTCAATGACGGTGCGGACGACATAGCTGAACTCGTTGACGTGATCGTTATGGAGAAGCACTTTGTAAGGCGGCAACGAGCGCGTGCGGGGCTGAGACCGAGTCGAAGTGGGACGTTTGGTACGTGGTTCTTCCGGTTCGTGGACGGGTTGATCGCGGGTTTCGTCGCTCATGGCACGCCTCCCCAGGTGCTCAAGTCTGTCGGCATCGCAGCTAGCCTGGACCCGGTATAAAAGATACCTGTCGAGTCAAGGCGCTTTGAGAGCAAATCGGCAAGAAAGCCTGAACTTGCGCTCCGATCCGTTAGAGCGATCGGCAATCCTTGCGACCTTTCCTTCGGCATCCTAGAATGGCCGAGCGGATGGCTTTGCCCGACCGGCACACTTAGCCCAGGCGGTACAGCCGTGGGTTTCCCAGTACCCATTGCCCGGCTGGACTTCAATGCGTGCAAAATCCATGCCTATACGACATCACCGGGCCGTTGGTACGCTTTCAGCCGACCTGGAGCGTATCATCGTGGTAAGAGGCCTTGATCATCAACTTCCTCCTACCGTTAACCGGACTTTACACTGCCGACCTGATACACGGACTGGCCGCAACCGCGAGGAAACACCATGAGATCCTTGGTCAATCGCCAAATTGTCATGGCAGCGGGAATCACCCTGATCGTTGGGTTGATTGCCTTGCTCGAGCTGAGGAGCCAACCAGCGGTTGTGGGCCAGGCCACCGCGAAACCGCTTCGCCTGTTCCTGGAGGCGGAAGAGTTCCAGCCGGTTGAGGGGGACTGGCAAGTCAAGGACTTTGGCAGCAACTACTATGCTTCCACACTTGCCATCAGCTTTCTGTCGCGTGGTCGCTATCTCGGTGCTCCGGAACAGGGCGAGGTTTCCCGGGCCGTGCGGGAAGTGGACATCCCCCGAGCCGGGACGTTTGAAGTCTGGGCACGCTACGAGCAGCCCTACGATTATGCAGTCGAGTTCGACATCACCATTGAGCAGGAGGGTAAGGTCGTCTTCCAACGCGGCTACGGCCGCAAGGACAACCCCAAGCTCTGGCCCTTCCGTCAGGGCTTCAAGCCGCAGGTGCTCTGGGACTGGGGACCGAGCGACAACATCGTCTGGGAGGGCCGCGGGGCCAAGGTCGAACTCAAGCCCGGCAAAGCCCGTTTCACGCTGACGAAAGGCCCGCAGAAGGACCCGCAGTCAGCCCGCCGCAACGTCGATGTGATCGTCCTGACCGACGACTTCGACGGCATTGAAAAGCAAATCAAGCAAGCCTCCTATCTGCCCCTGGATGGTTGGCTGACCCAGGCGGGGGACGTGTTTTTCCGCGTCACCAACGCAGAAGGCAGCGGAGCCATCGGCGTCCGCGTCGGTCCCTGTACGGAGCATTCGCCGTACTGGGTCCACGTCCGCGATTGGCCAGGTCAACTATGGATCGGCAAGACCTCTGCCGCGAGCCTGAAAGCTGAAGAGTATTTGCAACCAGGTGAAACCTCACCGCTGGTGGAAGTGGGGCAGTTCTGCGACACGCTCAACGCCTTCCAGTGGCGGGTCAGCGTCGTCAGCGCGGATGGCAAACCGCTGCCCAATCGCAAGGTGCGCATCGGATTCTACGATGCCCAACAGAAGCCGATGCGGGAAGATGTCTTTACCACCGATCCCGCGGGCCAGGTGGTTTTCTTCCTCGACGGCGACCTTCGTCGCACCCGCCGTATCCGAACCGTGGATGAGGACCTGGAAGCCCTGCTCAAGACCGTCACCGCGTTTCCCCCCAAAGGCAAGCGGCCGGAAAGGTATCTGATCTACGGGATCATGGGAGCCAGCGCCGGGGTGACGCCAGGCTCACGCACCGCCGAGTTGGTGCAAAGTCTTGAACTCGCCCTCGGCTCGAACACACTGCCGTTCATCCAGCTACCCGACAAGAATGGCTACATCGACGTCCGCCACGTGGCGACCAGAGACCTGCGGTCTTATTGCGAGAAACTTAAAGCTGAGGGCAAAGCCGAGCGGCTGAAAGTCGTCTCGCTCGGCGACGAGATCCACATCGGTGGCGCGGCCAAGTCGCCGGATGACGATCCGGCGTTCCGCAAGTTTCTCAAAGGCCGCAATCTGAATCCCGCCGATCTGGGCCTGAAATCGCTCGATGAGGCCCGCATCGAACTCCAGGACAAGTCATCCCGGCTGTACTACTGGTCGCATATGTTCAGCTTCGAGAAGGCCCTCGACGAGTACAAGGAGCGGACGCAGATTCTTGAAGAGGTCTTGGGCAAGCACATCACCGTCGGAGCGAATTACTCGCCGCATCCGTACTACTGGCCGAAGGAGGGCCAGTGGGTCCGGGCCTTCAAGCGGAGGGCCATGACGCTGCCGTGGGGTGAAGACTACGTCTGGCAGGTGCCGGAAGCGAGTCCGCAGATCATCGGCTATCTCCTCAGCGCGTTTCGCTGCGGAGCGGCTGACCACGACCTGCCTATTCACTGGTACGTCATGCCGCATCACCCGGGCACGACACCGGACAACTTCCGTCGGTCCTACTACACGGCCATCGGCCACGGAGCCAAACAAATCAACTTCTTCTGCGCTACCCCGCTGTCGGTCGCCTACACGGAAAACTACGTCGTCAGCGAGGCGAAAGAGATGTGGAAGGCGATCTACGACGTAGTTCAGGAAACCGGCCAGTTTGAACACGTCGCCTTCGATGCCAAAACCCGCCGCGGAGATTGTGCCATCCTGATCTCATTCGCCCAGGACCTCTGGGATACCGATCCAGCTTACAACCACGAGCGTAAATGCCTCTACCTGGCCTTGCGGCAAAGCGGGTACACGGTGGACTTCATCACCGAAGAGGACATCCAGAAAGGCGAGTTGAAGCGGCGGCGGATTCGGTCGCTGTTCATCGTCGGCAACCACCTGGAGCGAGCGACGGCCAACGCCATCAAGGAGTGGGTCAAAGGGGGCGGAGCGCTGGGCGGCTATGCTGGCGGCGGCTTTTTCGACGAGCACAATCAGCCGATGGACATTCTCAACGAGGTGTATGGAATCAGCGGCCAAAAAGTCGAACGCCACGCCAAGGTCATCATGACCAAGCACGAACTGCCCCGGCTCAAGCCGCTGGACCGGATCACCACCGAGATCCAGGGCGTGCGGCGGGAGTGCGACGCCATCGCCTTCAAGCAGACCTTCACGGTCAAGGACGCGATCGTCGAGGGCAAATACCGCGACGGCAGCCCCGCGGTGTTGCGGAAGGAATACGGCGAAGGCGTGGCCATGCTGTTCGGCAGCTTCGTGTGCAGTGCCTACATCCGCCAGGCGATTCCGCTGCGGCCCGTAGATCGCAGCACGGTGCCGGAAGGGTTCAATCACTTTCTGCCGACCGAGTACGACGGCGAACTGGTTGATCTCGTCACCGCTCCGGCTGGCTGGGGCAGTTGCCGCTACGATGTCGTGACCAACAACCCTCTCGTGGAAACCGTGGTCATGGACGGACCCAACGGCGTCGCCGTTGCCGTCATCAACTGGACTCCGAAGCCGCAGGATCTGACACTTACCGTACAGTACGTTCCTAATCAGTTCAGCAAAGTGACCAGCATCCAGAAAGGACCCCTGGGCAGCATCCGCCGCGGCATCGTCGTCGATTTCAAACTCACGGTGGACGTGGCGGACATGATCCTGATCGAAAAATAATCGCCGCGTCGCGGCCCGATTCGGCGTCAGCGGCGTACAGAAAGCAGGGAGCCATGAACCGCGACCGATTTCTTGCCCACATGCTTGAACTGATCCGACGGACGTCGGCATTTCTTCCCGCCGACGTGACCGCCGTTCTCGAAGCACATCAGATTCAGGAAGCCAAAGGCTCGAAGGCCGACCTGGCGTTGCAGTTGGTGCTTCAGAACATCGGTTTAGCCAAACGCTACAGCCAGCCGATCTGCCAGGACACCGGCACAATTAATTTCTGGATCACCACGCCAGTTGGCTTCGATCAACTGGAGCTTCAGGACATCGTCTGTGATGCCGTCGTGGAAGCGACCCGCAAGGGCTATCTGCGTCAGAACTCGGTGGACAGCCTGACCGGACGCAACACTGGGAACAACCTCGGCCCGGGCAGCCCCGTCTTCCACTGGCACCAGCATCGCAAGGGCGTGGTGGACGTGCGGCTGATCCTCAAGGGCGGCGGCTGCGAAAACGTCAGCGCGCAATACTCGCTGCCGATCACGCTCAACGGCAAACGCTTCGACCGTGATCTCGAGGGCGTTCACGCCTGCATCCTCGACTGCGTCTATCAGGCTCAGGGGAAGGGATGCAGTCCGGGCTTTCTGGGCGTGTGCATCGGCGGCGACCGGGCCTTAGGCTACGAATATGCCAAGCAGCAGCTTCTCCGCGAGGTGGACGACGTGAATCCCGTTCCGGAGTTGGCCGTACTGGAGGCCCGCATCGTGGACGAAGCCAACCGGCTCGACATCGGCCCGATGGGCTTTGGCGGCAAACTGACCATCGGAGCGTGCAAGATCGGAACACGAAACCGGCTGCCGGCCTCATTCTTCGTCACCATCGCCTACATGTGCTGGGCCTATCGGCGACGCGGCGTCGTCCTCGACCCCCAGGGTGAGGTCGTGGAGTGGCTTTATCAGCCGCCGGGCGAGTTCAAGGGCGGCGATCCGGTGCCGCCGCCGACGGAATTGCTCACGCTCGGCGGTCTGTCAGGCAACGGCACTCGACAGGCAATCCACATCGAATCGCCGTTGTCCGAGGAAACCGTGCGCAAGCTCCGGGCTGGGGACTTCGTGCTTCTTTCCGGCAAACTCTTCACCGGCCGCGACGAGTTTCACAAGTTCATCTTCAAAGGCGGCGAACTGGAAGCGATCCGCAACGGGACCATCTATCACTGCGGACCCGTGGTTTTGCAGGAGAACGGCAAATACCGTGTGCTTGCCGCGGGTCCCACCACCTCCAGCCGCGAGGAGCCGTACCAGGCCGAGATGATTCGCCGCTACGGCATTCGGGCTGTCATCGGCAAAGGCGGCATGGGACCGAAGACGCTCGAAGCCTGCAAAGAGTACGGCTGCGTCTATCTGCACGCCATCGGCGGGGCGGCCCAGGTGTACGCCCAGTGCGTCCAGGAAGTTCACGGCGTCTATCTGCTGGACAAATTCGGCAGTCCGGAGGCCGTGTGGGAGATGACGGTCAAGGACTTTCCCGCGGTCGTGACCATGGACGCTCATGGGCGGTCGCTGCATGCCGAGGTCGGCCAGCATTCCAAGGAGCTGCTGGCAGCGGTGCTGTGACATCGGTCTGTCACAACCGCCAAGGCCATTGCCGCATGTCCCGCAGTGTCGCCGTGTCCGTGAGGTCGAACTTGAGCGGGGTCACGGTGACGCAGCGTTCGGCCAGGGCAGTCACGTCGGTATCCTGTTCGTGGAGCGGACAGACGAGTTCCGGCATACTCCAGAAGTACACTCGGCCGCGCGGATCGGACCGGCGGTCATAGGCTTCCCGATAGCGAAGAAGCCCCTGGGGCACGGCCCGCACTCCAACCGGCGGACCTTCGTCGAGGTTTGGAATGTTGACATTGAACAGGGAGCCTTTACGGGGCTTCTGCTCCAGGATTTGCTCGATGATGCGTCGGGCGATGTCGGCGGCGAGGGGAAAGTTGAGGTTGACCGGCTTGCGGTACTCCAACGAAACGGCGATGCTGGTGATCTCGAAGAATGCTCCTTCAATGGCCGCCGCCACGGTGCCCGAGTAGATGACGTTGATACCCGCATTCGAGCCTGCATTGATGCCGCTGACGACCAAATCGGGTTCTTCGGCGAGCAACTCGGTGAGGGCGAGCTTGACGCAATCAGCCGGTCGGCCTTCGACGGCCCAGCCGATCCGCTGGTCCTGACCGTCGAAAACTTCCTGGACCAGGATCGGGGTCAGCAGGGTGATCGAGTGCCCAACGGCGCTCTGTTCCGTGGCCGGAGCGACGACCACGACTTCGCCCATCTTGAGCAACTCCTGTCGCAAGGCCCGCAGGCCGGGAGCGTAGATGCCGTCGTCGTTGGTGAGCAGAATCCGCATGGAGCAAGGCTACGCAGGCGCTTCGCCCTCGGCAATGGAAGAGATCCGCCCCCGGCGGTAGCGGCTCGGTTTAAGCTATCTCACGCGGCGAGCGGCTAGTGTAAGCCGGCCGGTTTCGATGAGGTGTGGCAGCATCCTACTCCGCCGCGGGCAGTGGAGCCGCTTTCAGGAAGCGATCAATGAGTGTGGTGTCATGGGCCAAGGCCGCGGCTCGCCGAAAAAGGGCGACGGCGTCTTCGCGGCGTCCGTCGAACCACAGCTGGTAAGCCAGCAGGAACAGCAGCGACTCGTCGTTGATGTTCCTGCCGACCTCCTCGGCCAAGGCCCCGAGATGCCGTTCGAAGTCCCCGGCATGATCCCGGTACATGGCCCGCGGTTGGAATGGAGCGCTGGGCCACTGCGGATGCAGCCGCATGCCCCGTTCGATGGCCACACCCGCTTCGATGAAGCGGCCCAAGGCGAAATGGGCCTGAGCAAGATGGAAGTAGGGCGTCGGTTCCAGCGGGGCGGCAGCCACGGCCTGTTGGTACAGGTTCAAAGCCTGTTTGTAATCCCCAGCGGCAAAGGCGTCATTGCCTTTGCGAAGAAGTTTCTGCATCTCCGCCCGCATGTCGAGGGCGTCACGGGCCTTGGCCGGGCGGATCGGTTTGACAACCTGAAGGTCGTTAGCCCCGGCTTCAGCTGGGGCCTGCCCCTGGGCTTGCTGAGCGGCCTGACGAGCGAGGAGATTGACCAGAAGATCGTTGGGGACCCCGACCACGGGCGCGGGCATCACCTGAATGCTGAAGGACTGATAGACCACGGGCGGAATGAAGTACGGCTGCCAGAAGACTGGACCACAGCAGCGAAACCTGGGCGGAGGGCAGTCCGGGTCGAGGTCATACCACGCACCATATCGGGGGAGGCCGCTGCCGGGAAGCGGTTGGGCTGGCATGCAGACTTGTCCGGGCGGCAGTTGACCGCCGCGAGACAGACCCGGAGGCGTCACCAGGGGCTGCCCCCAGGCTGCCATTGCCCAAGTTGCCGAAACTAGGAGGGCCAGAACGAACGAGCCACGCTGCATGGGTGGTTTCCTCGAAAGAATTGACTCAAGCCGCATTATCCGTATAGCCGATGCCATCCGCAAGCCGCCCACTTGCCCGTACTTGTCTGAATCCCTTGGCGGGGTAGGATAGTCTCGAAGACCGATGGTGAGAGTAGCTCAATTGGTTAGAGCATCAGACTGTGGATCTGAGGGTTGGGGGTTCGAGTCCCCTCTCTCACCCTGATACCCCTAATTTCTTTGCCACACCACTTTTCTCTCAAACGCTGATCGCCGCTCGTCTTGCGCAGCAACCTTCGCATGCCGATTGAGAGGCGGCTTTGGTTCTGACGGAGGGGTGTTCGGCATGTTTCTGCCCCAAGCTAAGAACACCAGCTGCCAGTCAACACGGAGCGCTTTGCTCAGGATGGTTGTCGCCCGCGGACATCGCAGGCACGGGTCAACTTTTCGGCTCTGATTCCGCGGGCTAGAATGGGGAAGATTGTGGGACCGCTTCGGGTTGCGAGGTCGGCCTGCCGATGCAGTTTCTGCTGATGCTCATTATCTGCCTGGCATTTCTGCCTGTCACGCCAGATACTCCGCTCTTCCATCCGCTTTGGACCCCCGTGGCGACCTGGGCCGGAGTTCTGTTGCTGACTTTTTCCGCCTTCCTGTGGTCCGGCCACTTCGTGCGCCAGATCCGTGGGCGGCCGGAAGCGCGATCGCTCCTGTTGCGATGGTATAGCCGAATCCGGTTATTTCACACGTTTGGCTGTGTCGGTTGGTTCGTCGTGTGCTTGTTCGTCCTCGGTTGGGGGGCAGTCGTCCGGGAGAGTTGGGGACTGGGCGATGCCATCCTGATCGACGAACTGCTGATCCTGGCTCCATTCGTGGTCGCCATCTGCCTGGAATGGCTAGGGTTCTACGCCACGGAAAAAGCATTGTTTGAAACCAGCGCACGCTACAGCGGCCAAGTGTTCTGGAGCCGAGCCGCTTACCTGGGCTACCACGTCCGCTTTTATCTCGGCCTGATCCTGGCACCGATTCTAATCTTCACCGGCATCCATGAGGCGATGCTAACTCTGATGCCGGAGGCTAGCGGTCAACCGTGGTTCATCCTCGCTTCGGCGGGACTTCTGCTGTTCGTCATTCTGATTCTGACGCCGTGGCTGCTAAAAGTCCTGTGGAATGCCCGGCCGCTGCCGCCGGGACCGTTGCGGGATCGGCTCGAACAAGCGGCTCGCCGTCTCCATTTCGCTTACACGGACATCCTTCTTTGGAACACCCGCGGCGGGGTGGCCAATGCGATGGTCACCGGCGTATTCCGGTTTCCACGCTACGTTCTTTTGAGCGACGCTTTGATCGAGGGATTGCAGCCGGAGGAAATCGAGGCCGTTTTCGGCCACGAAGTCGGACACGTCAAGCATCATCACATGGCCCTCTATCTGGGATTCATGTTCTTGAGCCTGATCGTGATCTCGTTGGCGGCGAACCTGATCTTGCCTCCCTTGCCGGACGAAGAAGCCGACTACTTCGCCCTCCTGGGCAACTGGTCACGAAGCGGAGAAATCTGGTTGGCGTCGGCGGGCGGTCTGTTGTTTCTGGGCGGATACATATGGCTGGTCTTTGGTCTGCTCTCCCGCCGCTGCGAACGACAAGCGGACATTTATGGATGCAAAACCGTATCGTGCGGCAGACCGGATTGCAGTGGTCACGAAGGACACGCCTTCGCCGTCGAGAACGAATCGCTTCGCCTCTGCCCAACGGGCATCCGCATCTTCATCCACGCCCTCGAACGGGTCGCCGACCTCAACGGCATCCAGCGGGACAAGCCAAGCTGGCGGCACTCCAGCATTGCCCGTCGAGTCGCCTTTCTGGAGGGCCTTCTGCTTCAGCCGTCTCTGGAGCCGCGCTTTCAACGCCGTTTGTTTCTCGCCAAGGTCGGACTGGTGTCGGTCTTGGGTCTGGCCGTGGCCGTGCTTACGGTCTTGTCTTTGTGAATCTCACCCCCTTCGTTCGACATGGGAAGGCACCGGATGCGGAGCCGGCTTTTCTCCTTCGAGATTGCATCCCGGACAATCGCAGCACCGCTTCCAGGCGTCGCCGGGCACGGCAAGACAACCCTTGGAGCAAGTCGTGGCACATACCCCGGATCTGTCGGGCTATCGTTGCTTCGTTGCGTATGCCTGCGCATCGAGCCGCAAGCTCAAGGATCCGGGCTTCTGCTTCAATCAGCCAGGCCAAGGCACGGAACTGCCACCGGGGAAGATGCTTCCGAAAGTAAGTCAGCGAAGCATGACGGGTGATTGCCCGGAGCGGAGCCGTCAGGGGACGATTCTGCAAGGGATCGAGATGAACTGCCTGCACTGCAGGTTCGTAACAGACAGCCCAGCCACTCTCTCGGGCGCGCCGACAGAGATCCACGTCCTCGTAGTAGAGGAAAAACTCTTCGTCGAAGCCCCGGAGCTGTTGCAGGCATCGCCGACGCACCAAGAGACAACTTCCTGTCACCCAGGCAACAGGTCGGCGGTCGGAGGTTTCTACCAGTTCGTATTTGCGGAGGCTTCGGCTTCGCATCAGCCCAAGCACCATTCGGGCCAGGTCGGGAAAGAGGCCCGTAGAGAACTGTCGCGAACCGTCCCGATTCCGCAACTGAAAGCCAACCACACCGACCAGCTGGTTTTCGATAGGTTCGTCTTCCAACTCAATCGCCGCGGCGCAGGTCAAATCAATGAACCCTGGACAGACGATGAGGTCGGGATTGAGGACCAATATCCAATCGCCGTGGCTTCGGGTAAATCCCGCGTTGACCCCGGCCGAGAAGCCGCGGTTGGCAGGCAGACGTTGGTAGATGACAGCCTTGTGGTTGCGGATTTGTTCTTCCAGGGGATGCGGAGGCGAAGCATTGTCCACGACGATGATTTCGATACAGTCGCGGAAGAAGGCATCCGTGGCCGTGAGCTGTTCAATCAGGTCAGCGGTTTCTTGCCACCGGCAATAGTTGACGATGATGACGGAAAGCAAGGGGGAACCGACCGCGGCCGGCTGGCATTGGGTCGCAGAAAAAGATGGAGAGGTCCGAAGCACGGCCATTGACTACCCTCCGTGGCGGCCGGCCTAACGATATCGATCCCCAAAAAGCGGCCGAAGTATAGGCAACATCCGGCATTCAGGACAAGGCCAAGTGGCCGCGAAAACACCAGTCGCAGGGACTACCGTCAGGGCAAGCTGGAGAACCTGTCGGCTTTGGAGAATCCTGCTTTTACCACGGAGCCGTGGAGGAACATTCGATCTGCGAGGAATCTGTTTGATAGGCTGAAGCATTCTTCGCCATGCTCGGAGTCCCGGTCGAGCTGCCGACGCCAGTACCAGAACAGGAACCCAGTGCCACCGCTTGGCCGATTTCCTTCGAGGTGCGTCTCCCGACCAGCCTCTCGACGCGGAACCTTGCTCTGCTCCCCAAAAAACCTTCCCGGCGACTCGTCTGCCCGCCTGCTGACAGCTGAATACTCTTCGGTAGCTCGCCTCGGATCAGCGACCCGGCCTCGAAGATTCGGCTTTCGAGCTGAAGCCTCTTCACCGGCTGTGTTCGTTCTGACGGGAAGGCAACCCAACAAATCCAAGGTTCGCTCGGGACCTGCTCGGCACAGCGACTGGCGGTAATTCCATCCCATCCACGGAGTAGCCAAGTACCTTCTGGACACCGACGCAACGATAGGTACACTGCTCAGCTGAGTTAAGGCTTGTCGAAAGCGATAGGGGTCTTTAGAATGCCATCGATGGCATTTGAACGACACTGATGGGTTTCGACTATGGCCTACATGATCGACGCGGTATCGCGAGTGACGGGAGCCACGATCAAGCAGTTGATCCACTGGGACCGCACCGGGTTGGTGCAGCCCTCAGTGGCTCAGGCTGCGGGCAAAGGATCGCGGCGGCTCTACTCGTTCCTGGACGTGCTGGCCATCAAGACGGCCGTCACTCTGCGCCGGGAGGGCATCAGTCTGGGCAAGGTCAAACGCTGCCTGAAGTTTCTCCGGGAGCATCGCCCGGATGTAGAGCAGCCCTTGGCTTCGCTCAATCTGGTGACCGACGGCTCGACGGTATTCTTGATCAGCGATGATCCCGGTCGCGCTGTCCAGGACCGCAAGATCATCGACACGCTGGCCGGCGGTCAGCTGTTGTTCATGGTTCCGATCGGCAGGATCGCCTGCGAGGCCCGGCGGGAGATCGCCCGCGTTGCCCCGGAGGCCGCCGCCGAAAGCGCCGGAACGGCTCCCCTGCCGTCCCGGTCTTCGCAACGTCGGATTCGTTCCGCTCGGAAGGGCGTCCGAGCGGGGTAGCAGGATGGATGGTTTCTCGATCCAGTGATGGGGGAGAACTGTGGTTAGCGCAATCGCCGAGTACACGCTTTCCGAATTGATCCTCCTGGCCGCCAAGAAGCTCCAGGACCAGGGTCAATCGCCCTTCAGCGCCGAGGACCTGATCGTGGCGTCCTGGCGCGAGAATCCCAAGGCCTTCGGCCTGAAGGGGTACGCCGAACAGTATCCCGACTCCAATCGTGTGCTTGCGAGTATCATGGGAGAGCGCGGCCTGGCACGGAAAGGGTGGCTGGCCAAGATGGGCCAGAAACTCTACACCCTCTCGCCCGAAGGGCAGCGTGTGGTCAAACGATTATTGGAAGGCGACAGCGAGGACGATGAGGAGGCTGTTGAACCGGCCAACGTGCAACGGCTGCCCCGCGAGCAAGAGAAGGTGCTGCTCAGCCTGCTCGACTCGTCCGCCCGGAAGAAGATGGAAGAGGGTAAGGCATACGAACTGAGCTTCGCCGATGCCTGCCGCTTCTGGTCCATCACCGACAACCTCTCCGCCGAAGCCCTTGATGCCCAACTCAACAAAGTTGAAAGCGTGCTTTCGCACGGTGAGCGGGCTGCGGCCAAAGGCCCAATTCTCATCGGCCATCGAGAGATCAGCCGCAGCGACATGGAAACGTTGCGGAACTGTCACGAGTACCTGCAGGAGCGCTTCGAGCGGCATTTGATGCTGTTGCGCTCCCGTGCCAAGTAAAAGCCAATTTCGCGGACCGAAAACGGGCGTCCTCGTTGCACCGAAATCGATGCTTTCCTGCAAATCCAGTTTCGCCTTTGCCTGGGAAGCCGGTTTCGGTGCTTTGTTTTGACTCTCGCCCTCACATAGTGCCAGAAGGTGAATGGGACCAGTTCAGGCCGCTTTCGGAGATACGAAACGGAAGCGGGAGCCGACGACGTAGTCCGGGTTGATGTCGATGCTGAGCCAGCGACGGCCTAGCGACTCGGCCACCCAACCGGTCATGTTGCTGCCCGCGAATGGATCGACGACCAGTTGCCCCGGCTTCGTCAGGAAGCGGATAAAGAATTCCGGGACCTCCCGGGGGAAGCGGGCTGGGTGAATCGGCAAACCGGCCTGGCGACAGCGAAAGAAGTAGTCATCCCGCGAGCGGGTGTTGGGCACAATCAACACATTAGGCGGAATAGCCCCTCCATTATCCTTGCGGAATCGCTTGGAAATGGCGTGTTCTGAGGGTCGTTTCTTCGGTGTGTATCCGTGTTCGAGAAGGCGGCACATGGAGGGACTGTAAGGTCGCAGCACACGGCGGTTGTCCGCCTCAGGGTGTTCGGTTCGGCAGAGCCACCAGATGTGGCTCACGGCATCCTTGACGCGGCAGCGACGCACGGTTACCCACTCAGCGGGCGTCGGTAGCTTGGAGGGGTTGAACCAATAGAAGTCCTGGGCGAAGTGAAAGAGTGTCGTCAGGCGCAACAGCAACTGGTACGGAAGCGTGGATCGCGTCGGAGACCCAGGGTTCCAGGCACCGCCAAGTTCGAGAACAAAACTGCCGTCTTCCCGCAGGACGCGATGAATCTGTGCAGCGAACGGCCAGAACCAGTCAAGATACTCTGACGCTGACACATTGCCGTAAGCCTTCTTGCGGCGTAAAGCGAACGGCGGGGAAGTCAGAACCAGCGACACCGACCGGTCCGGCAAGCGGGCCAGAAAATCCAGAGAATCTCCGACGTAGGCGCGACCCAGCGCCGTTTGGTAGGCCGGTTCTGGCAAGGCTCGGTGGGCCATTTCCTCCGTCCCTTGCATCTCTAGGATCGTGGTCAGGGCAGAAGGTCATGCATCGGAACCGCGTCAAGATCAAGGCCAACCTTCATGCGCGTTATTCCCGTACTGGATATCCAGGGTGGTGGCGTCGTACATGCCGTCGCTGGTCGGCGACATGAATACCGTCCGCTCAGTTCCCGATTGACGCATTCCACCGATCCGATTGAAGTGGCCCGAGCCTTCCGCTCTTTACTGAATTGCTCGGACCTCTACGTTGCCGATCTCGACGCCATCTGCCGCGGCCAGCGGCAAACCAGGCTCTACGAGGCATTGGCTGCTGTCGGCTGCGGACTTTGGCTGGATGCCGGGGTGCGCTCAGAGGATGATGGCAAGGCCCTGGCCGAACTGCCCCTGGCCAGAATCGTGCTCGGGATGGAAACGCTCCGAGGGCCGGATGTTCTAGCTGTTTTGAGCCACTATCTGGGGCCTGCACGGCTGGTTTTTTCGCTTGACCTCCACGCCGGGAAACCCGTGTGTTCCGCGGATTGGCGGCAAGACGATCCTCTCGAAATCCTCTCGGTCGTGAACGCATCGGGGGTTCCTACGGTCATCCTTCTTGACCTTACCCGGGTAGGCACGGGAGCCGGATTGGGCACTGAAGCTTTGTGCGCGGAAGCGAAGCGGCGTTGGCCGGAATTGAGTGTCGTGTTGGGCGGGGGGATTCGCGGTCCTGACGATCTGAAGCGAGCGGCGGATTGCGGAGCAAGTGCCGTGCTGGTCGCTTCGGCCCTGCACGATGGACGTTTGACTAAAGCGGATGTCGAGGCGGTTTCACAGTGGCTTTGACTCTGTTGCAGCAGGTTGCCACTCGTACATCGCCGACTGGCCCGGGGCTTCTTCGACTTCCACGCGGACGGAGTCGGGTTGAAAACCGTACTGTACTGCCAAGGCACGGTGGAGCCGGCCAGCTATGTAGCGAGCCAGTTCCTCAGTCGTCGTATTGGCGATCGGCAACAGTATGCAGTCGTCCCGAGGAAACAACCAGCGGCGCTCACGGTAGCAAGCCTGCACCTCCTTTTCCGTGCTCTCGACGCGAATCAACGGATTGCGGAGAGGGAGCAACATGCGATGATCCAGCTCCTCGACGATGGCCCGCATAAGCCGCTTCAAAGCGACAAAGTCGAACACATAGCTGTTTTCGTCCAGAGGTCCGGAAACCTCAACGCCAACGCGGTAATTATGGCCATGCAGACGTTCGCATTTGTCGCCTTCGTAACTGATGAAATGGCCTGAGCAGAAAACCAGCTGTTCCTTGAGGAGGCGGACGGTGAAGCGTTCCGACATGGGTTCGATTCCCGAGCGATTAAAGCTGAATGCGATGCGAAACAAAGCTTGGCTTGTGCGGAAGCTGCATCGTACCCTCCCGGAGAACGACGTACAAGCAAGCGGCGACCAGATCAGCCGTAGTTCCCGGATTTCGGGCGTTGCCCTCGGCTCGCAACCAATGGTCGAACTCCACCAGGGCTTGCTGAGCAGCTTCACTAGCCGGCCACCCTAGTTGCAGGATTTCCCGAGCCTTTCGTGAAGCTGCGTTTGCCACCTCGATGCCGCGTTTGCGGGCGATCAGCGTGTCGGGATGTTCAGCCAGGATGCGCAGGAAACAACCGACAATGGCCTCCTCCAGGGGCTGCTCGACTGCCAGTCCATCGAGGAATGCTGGAACCCCAAGGTCGAACACCTGTGCGAACCCGTCGGCATATTGCCTGGCGATCATGTCGCGGTCTTTGGCCAAGATCATGATTTCCCGCAGGGGGAGCGTGGGAGTCGAGGTAACGTCCTCGCGACTGACTCGGCCCAGGCCGCCGGGTTGAGCTAAGCGGATCGCCTCGAAGACTGCTTCCGAATCTGCCAGCGTCAGGGCGTCGAGGACTTGCTTAATACCCTCTTGCAATGACAGCCCGCTCGGCACAGCCGCAAGAGGAGCCAACAACAGGAACGTGCCCAGATGTGTATTCGTTCTCACGACCGCGCGGGAGCGGCGGGTCGCTTCCAGAATCGTGACCCCCACCCCGCGTTCGGGCGTGTGATCGAAAACCGGGCAGGCCACAGCAGCACTAAGGAGGAAGTCGGCCAACGAGGTATCGGAAAAGTCCTGGCGACGATGCACATTGCCTGGCTTACGCGCCAGCACTTCGAGAATGCAAGCCAGCTGACCACAGGCGGACGGCGTACGGTCAACGCCACCGGGGGGCAACACTTCCAGGAAAAGCCCAGACATGGCTAGCTGCCGGTCGGCGGAGAGCCGTCGGTGCGTTTGAGAAACTGCACCTTCTTGATGCCGACCCCGGCGGCGGCGTCAATGATGGCCACGACCGTTTCCCACTCGACTCCGTGAGCGTCGATCAGCAGTTCGAGCTTGCGGGTGTCGCGGACGTGGCTGTCCAGATGGTTTTGCAAGTCTTCGATGGGCACGGGCTTGTCTTCCAGCTTGACCACGGTCTTTCCGCCTTCCTTGAAGGCTTTGACCATGATGGTCGAGCTGATGATGTCCTCCATCTTGACCTTGCGGACGTTGCCGACGCGCTCCGCCTTGCTCTGGGGAATGTCGAGCACTTTTTCGAGAATGCTCATGGTCGTGGCAAGGATGAAGAAGACCAACAAAACCAGGCAGACATCGATCAGCGGGTTCATGTCGATGCGTTGTTCATCCGCGTCTTCTTCCTCAATGACACGGTTGCGGGCTTCCTCCATCTCGGCGACGATTTCCTGGAACTTGGGGTGGCTTTCGATCGGCGTCCAGCGGGTGTCCCCGGGTCCGAAGACCTCGTCCGAGGTGTCGAATTTGTCGTCGGCCAGACCCTCGACGATCTGGGCCATACTCAGGCCGCTGATGAATTGGGGCGATCCGGCATGACGCAACTTCCAGCTCATAAGCAATCCGCTTCACTCTGAGGGAGCAGAGCCGCCACGTGTCTTGGCTTGCACCTTGCCCTGACTGACGATGCCGAACTTCTGCAACTCGATGGTGACTTCCTGCACTTTCTCGTAAGGAACCTTGGCCCCGGCGGTGATAATTGCCCGGCTTGGAGAGGGTCTGGCTCGGGGGATTTCCTCCTGGAGAATACGGTAGAACTGCTGCTCGGAGTACGGTTCATCGTATTTCTCGCCGAAGTAGTACTCGAGTTTGCCTCCCCCAGCATCTTTGATGCCGACGTGGATGACGCCATAGCTGTCGATCGCCAATGTGTTGGCCGCCTTGGGGCTGTCGATTGGGGTTAAGGTAAGCAGGTTTTGGGCCGTCATCATGAAGAACACCAGCAACACCATGCTGATGTCGATGAGCGGAATCATGTCCACGTCGTCGTCTTCGGCCTCGGCCTTTTTCGGCTCGAAGTCAAGTTCAATGTCCTTGAGGGCTTCGGCCTTGTCCTCGATGCGGACAGGTTCGGGTTTGGGCAGGTAGGCGGCCAGCAAAGGATTCTCGGCCAGGCGCTGCCAGGTCGTCGTACCCGAGAGCCGAACTCGATCACCCTCCAGCAGGCGGCCTTCCGTGACCCAGTTGCCGACCACAGTGTACGGCACCTTGCGATACACAAGGTTCCGGTCGGTAATCCAGACATCGAAAAAGGTCGCCTGATCGGTCGTGGCAGACACGTTCGGAATCCTTTTGGTTCGAGGACTTTTTCGCAAACTCTTTGAATGAACTCCGAATCTCTGGCAACTGCAATCGCCGCATCAACGGCCGGGTACGCCTGGAGCCGTCGGTGCGCCGACCGCTCGAGCGGCCGTGGCTGGTTGTGCAGCAGCTGCCGCCGGCTGAGCGGGACGGTCCTTCAGATTCTGAAGCAACAGAATCAGCTTCTGGCCCGCGCTCTTCATCTTGATCTCGTACTTGTGAATCCAGGCCTTGAACATGACGTGCATGAACACCAGCGGAATCGCGGTCAAGATTCCCAGAGCAGTAGCGAACAAAGCCAGACCGATTTCCTGGCTCGCCTTGCCCTGGGCTGCTCCACCTTCGGCTTTGCCCAGTTCCTGGAACGTTCCGATCATCGAGATGACTGTTCCCAACAGACCGACCATCGTGGAGATCTTGGCAATTCCCAGAATCGGAGCGAGGAGGAAGCTGAAGTCAGGTATGATCTCCAACTCCATGACCGAGGCCATCGCCCGCTTGGAAGCGGCCATGCCGTTCTTCCAGTTCTCCAGACCGGCGACGAAGAGCTTGCGAGGGATGACTTCGGACTCTGGCTGAGCCTTGCAGAACTTCAAGGCCCCCTCAATGCCCTCCTTCTGCAAGACCTCCTGGAAGCGCGGGAGGAAGAGGTTCAAATCGGTCTTCGCGTTGTGATTGAGCAAGATACGCCAGATCACCATGACGCCAGCTGCGAGCATCATGCCGAACATCGGGATGGCGAAGAACCAGTGGTGCGTTACGAAGTGGATAAAGGCTTCCATGAGGTTTCACCCCAAGCCAACAGGAAACGGGAATGCCTTCGGAACGAAGGGCTACATTTACACTTAAGCGTCTAAAGCCGATTCTTGCAACAGGGTTGCTAAGGAATTGTAACAGAAGGCGTAGGGAACTGACTAGCGTGATCAGGCCAGTGGTTGAAGAAAACGGCAAAAAAAGGGATCGGAGGGAGCCTATCCCGAAACCGTCGCCCAGTCAGCTTCGAGATCCAAGCTTCCCCCCGATCGCTTCTTATTCTACCTGCTTCCGAACGCAAGGCAAGAAGCCGGTACACCGTTTTGCCATACATACCCCATCGCCTGTTCAAAATTGATGGGCATGCGGGTGGGGAAATCCCGGCAGACTCGTCCGCGTGTGAAAAAGGTGGGGCGGGTGAATCCCACTTCGCTGATTCGGGCCATGAGACACTTCTTGCGCGGGTCGTTCATTTGGTCGCCACCGGCTGCTTGGGGTTGGTTAACGTCTTGGTCAGGTCTGCGGTTTTCCGCAGCGGCCAGCGGCTGATGGGCGGATCCAATGCGGCCCGCGGCTTGAGCAGGTCCCAGTCGGGCGGGACCACGGAGGCCTTTCGAGCCTGGCTGACAGGCCGAGGCATGGGAGCGATTTCGGGCTGCTCCGATTCGACGGGGACTGTGACCGTGACTCGGCCACAGACCTCCAGGAGTTCCTCGGCCAGACGCCGAAGCGTCTCCGGGTGGGTCGGGGAATCGAAATGCCACTTGTCCGGGTAGCGAATGTTTTCCACGCCAGTGATATCGTAACCCTTCCAAATGTAGCCGCTGCACAAAACGTGCAGCACCTTGCCGACGTTGGCGGGGCGATTGCGGTCTTCGTCTTCCAGCGTGTTGCCTCCCAGGTACACCAGCAGGTCGATGTACACGCCGTCATCGGCAACGTCGTTGGCGATGTTGCGAACAACATTGGCCCCGGCACTGAAGCCAATGAGCACGAAGCGAGCTTGCTCATCGTTACCGTGGATTTGTCGGATCTCCTTTTCGAAATGCGGGCCATGATAGACTTGGCCGAAATAGGTCCGCGTGTAGCCCAGGTCGTGGACGAACTTCCGCAAGCCGTTGAGGTTGGCGTAGTCGAGCGGATCCAGGCCGTGGACGAAAAAGACATACACATGGTCTTGGCAGGCACGCGGCGGCATGGGCGGCGGCGCTTCGGCCCAATCGTGAGGGGGACGCACTGGATGAAAGCTGCTCAGGCATCCCATGCCAAAGAACAGGAAAGTCAGCCATCCGACGGTGCCGAAACGACACAAGGGGGTCCGAGGTAGTCGCCCATCCATGAGGTGCCGATCCCTTCCCGAGCACGAGTACTTGGACTTCGGGAAGTGACATCGGTCGGTGCCGCGACGTGCCTGAATGGGCTGCGCGTGATCGGTCCTGAGAATGATCCGAGGCTTCAGGGGAACCGCGGAACATTCCGCACAACCGGACTGCTAACGGAGGCGAAGTTTGTTTGATGCGCCAGCACTACGGTAGAGTCGCTCCGTGCGGCTCCAGACGTCGCGGTTCTGGGAGATGATCTCCAGCGGCATCGGGGCCAACAGACCGAAAGCGTCTGGCACATCAAGGTGTCGCAACACGTGCAGAAAGATCGGACCTTCCCGATGCGAAGTGGTTGGTTCGACCACGGTTATCGCTTCAATGGCCGGTTCAAACAGGGCAGCATAGGCAGCGATAACGCCCGCACGACCTTTCCCGGTTACATGCACCCGCATGGAGTTTTCGTCACTCTCGTGCAGCCAGCGGGCCACGGCTCGGACATCCCAAACACGCCCGGCATCCACGGTAGTTCCGACGAGGGCATGGGCCCGCTCTACATAGTTCGGCGATGATTTCGGCGTCCAACGCAGCTCTCCGCCACCGCGGGGATTGAGGAGGAGCACTGCATCGTCGTGACCGATCAATGGTTTGGCCCATTCAGGCAGTTCCTTGTCGGATTCGTCGGGATTGAGAACCAACAGCCAACGGCGGTGGGGCTTGGCCGGCGGGTTTCCGACCTGGACAGCGGTTACCACCATGCCCGGTTCCGTGGTGAGAAGCAACCGACCTTCTGGAGAGGTCCGAAGCACTTGGGCAGCTCGGGTGCCCTCGGGCCAGCTGAATACCTTGTCTTCGAGAACGTCGAGCAGGTGTTCCCGCAGTTGCCGAAAGTCTTCCGGCGACTGGGGCAGATCGGGATGACGGCACGACACGAAGAGTTCGTCAATTCGGCCGTTGAGGGCGTCGGCGGGCAGGTCGGTGTCTTCCGGGAAAACACGGAGATCTTTGGCCGGAATGACGGGCAGCTGAGGCTCCCGTACTTCGCTGGTGTCGTTCTTCAGGTGGCGATTGATCCAGCGGTAGGCCATCAACCGAAGTTCGACGCCATCCACATGTCCGCCTGGTACGACACCAACATCGAAACGCTTGGCTACGTCGCGGTCGTACAGCGAATACAGATGCTCTAGTCTGGC
Source organism: uncultured Planctomycetota bacterium (assembly GCA_937944855.1). GTDB lineage: Bacteria > Planctomycetota > Planctomycetia > Gemmatales > HRBIN36 > JANWWR01. Next base: position 15,461 of record CALFAY010000021.1, on the reverse strand, counting down.
TCGGATGCGGTCATTGCCGTCCATTGGAAAAATCGGGTCGTGGCCAGAATTGAGGAACAGCATTGGCCGTGGAGCAATCAGGGCCAGAATGGTGGTCCATTCCCAACCGTACTTGTTGACGAGGAACATGCAGTCGCAGTGACCGTTGATGACCTTGTCGGCGACGTAGCATTCGAGGTCGCTGAAGCCGGAGACGGGGACGGCGACTTTGACGCGTTCATCGGCGGCGGCGATCCACACGGTCGCGGCCCCACCGCCGCTGCGGCCGGTGACAGCGATACGCTCGGGGTCCACCTCGGGGCGGCTTTGCAGATAATCCAAGGCTCGAATGCCATTCCAACATTCCACCCCTGCCGGCGTGTAGCCGACCGCCTGCCACCACCATCGGCCCTCCCGGTAGGTTCCGTGATGGACGCCTGGAATCTCCCCCAGCTGGAGCGTGTCGAGGATCAGGCACATGTAGCCGTGCGTCGCAAACCAAATGCCGTGGTGTTGATAGGCCGTCTTGTTGCCGTCCCGACCTTTGTTGGAATGGCCACACAAGTAGAGCACCGCTGGCAGCTTGCCCTCGATGTGCCGCGGCCGATAGAGATTGCCCGTGACGTACAGGCCGGGCCGGCTCTGAAAGTGCAGCTTTTCTACGACAAAGTCCTCGCGTTCCAACCGGCCGGTGATGGTGGCGTGCAAGGGTGTCTTTTCCGGAAGCGGCCATAGGCCGAGCATGTCGAGATACTGTTGGTGCAAGCGGGGACGGCGGGCCTGCCATTCTTCCCAACTGGCTGCGCCGTCCAGAAACCGCTGGTTCGTCCGGGCTGTGAGCAACGACAGGTAATGGTGGAACAACTCGTCCCCGGGCGTCGGCTGCGCCCAACTGAACGAGGCAGGTGCCAGCTGGCATCCGATAACGAGAAGAAGGATCGTGAATCGCATGGCGTCCGCACCTCCCCATCGGCCGTAAGCGGTAGAGCAGCGAATCCGTTTGGACGATTGTCCGAGGCATCTTATCTGGTCTGGGCAGGCCTTGCCCGTGGCTCATATAATACCGTCGGTTTGCTGAGGAGACACGACCCCAACCTGGGAGGGACCCCGGTGTTAGTGCTCACCCGCAAGATCGGCGAAACCATTGTCATCGCCGACAACATTCGTGTCACCGTGGTGGACATTCGCGGAAGTCAGGTTCGGCTGGGCTTTACGGCCCCGGAGAACGTTCGCATCCAGCGGGAAGAAATCTGCTTCGACCCGCCAGTCGTAACGCCAAATCGTCCGCAGTCCGCGAATCCTGCCTCGACCAATTGACGGTCGTGTCGCCGCTGGTGTCGGGTAAGGCTCAAGCCCCAACTCCCACACCCGCGCCGAGTTGACTGGGCTGATAACGTCGGCCTTTCCAGTCCGATTTTCCACCCAGGAGCTGGCGGATCAAAGCATACCACTGAATGGCCAGAAGCACGAGTATGCCCAGTGGATGCAGGATGGTTCCCGTGACCGATTGGCCGAATCGGATCAACGCCAGCCAACGCGGTAACCAAGCCAGAACAGCGGCCAAGCAGGCCAGGGCTGTAGCCGTCGGTGCCATCCACGGAGATACCGCCAGCAGCACGAAGGGCAGAACCTGCCCACCGAGGAGCAGGAGTGTAGCGGGAACGATGAGACGTGGAGACCCCAGTCCCTCCGTGGCGTTTTTGGCCAGCCCACGCCACAGTTCCGCGGCCCCTTGATACATCCGGCAGAGGGCCAGGTCTGTCACGTCGCAGAGATCAGTGCGAAAGCCAGCCTCACGAAACGCTCTGGGCAAGCGGATGCCGTCGTGCAACGTCTCTCGGATCGTCGCGTGTCCTCCCATCGCTTCGTATGCCGACCGTTTGGCCAAAAACAGCTGGCCACATCCCGCGGCGTAGGCCGGATGGTTGCTCTGACGCATCCGCTGGATCGGCAGAAAGCCCAAGAGCACGAAGTGAATCAGCGGAATGACGAGCTTTTCCAGAAACGTGCCAATCTCTTGACGCGGGATGCCGCTGAGCAAGTCCGCCCCGCACTGGTCCATCTGCCGGGCCAGACGGAGCAACGCATCGGGTTGAAGACGCACGTCAGCATCGAGAAACAACAACAACGGTCGAGTCGCCGCCGAGGCCAAGACAGCGCAGGCGTGTTGCTTACCGCACCAGCCAGGCGGCAGGGGAGGCCCGTGCATCAACGTTACCCGTTCGTCAGCTCGAGCCACTTCGGCCACGATTTCTCCGGTCCGGTCTTCCGAATGGTCGTCCAGAACGATGACTTCAAAATCGGGGTAGCGGCTGGCCAGAACCGATTCCAGAGCGGCCCGGATGCCGCGCTCCTCGTTGCGGGCCGGGATCAGAACAGAGATGCCGACAGGCTTCCAATCCTCTAGTCCGACATGCCGGGGGCAAGGAAGGTACAGGCTCAAATTGCGCAGGAATATCCAGGCTGGCAGTGCCGCCAGGATCAGAGCAGACGTGGCCATGATGAGGCCGATCATGACTGCCCTCGTTGGGATGACTTCGCAGCCACCAATTCCCGCATTTTTCGCCACAGATCGTAGAAGAAGGCAACGCCTCGGCGACCATGCAGGAGAGTCACGAATGCTTCGGAATCACGTCGGCGAGCAGCTTCTGCGAGGGCGTCGAGATTATGCTCCAAAGCGGCTTCCAGATACCTCGTCCATTGCTTCGGTGACAGAGGGATGTCAAATTGCATCGGTTCCGCAAATCGAACAAGGGCTTCGGGAAGACGTTCGTTCCAGAAGGTCAATTCAAGTGCCAGCGGAAGTGCAACTGCGTGAGGACAGCGTGCCAAAAGATGACCAACGCCGGCTTCCAGACCGAGGGGCCGTTCCCGCACATCCGCAAATCGCCCCTGAGCCGTCACCCACAGCATGTTGCGAGGATCGCTCAAGATCGCCTCTCCGGTACGCAGAAAGACACGTCCGCCGCTGACGCTGCGAGGACGGATGCCGAAGAAGCCCAGTTGGGCGAAGAACCGATACTTTTTGAGCGCTTCGGCGTCGATCGGAGCGAAGTGGTTTCGTCCCGGAAACAGGTCGCTGAGGACGAGACAGATGAGCGGATCCCACCACGAGGGATGGTTCAAAACGACAACCACCGGCTTTTCAGGCAACGACCATAAACCCGCCGTGTGGAAGGAGCTGGGCCACACGCCGGGCGGCACGAAGCCATCCCGAGCCAGCCTGACTGCCGAGAAATGCCGAGGGAGATACCAGTAAACGTAACGCCGGAAGGCTGCAATCAGCCAGGGCCAGCGGCGCGGCAGGAAGTCAGAGCGCGATTGGTCAGCCAAGCGCTGCCGGGTCGTGGACATGGCTTCTTACCAGTTACGTGTTCAGCGCCACACTATCGTAGTGCTGCTCCGCCAGTCCGTCGCGGTCGAGCGTGTCAGCGGCTATCCAGCCGGACATGAGGGCCATCGGCATGCCCGGACCTGGATGGGCCGACCCGCCCGCCAAGTACAGCCCCTTCACGAGCGGACTTCGATTGCCAGGTTTGAACGCCCCCACGAATCTGCCATGACTGGCCAAGCCGTAGATGGCACCTTGAAGTACGCGGTAACGCCGATGGATGTCTTCCGGTGTCAGCACACTCTTGAAGACAATCCGGCTTTCAAGATCGGCCATTCCGCCCGTTGTCGCCAGTTTGTCAATAATGGTTTTACGATACCGCGGCAGCATGACTCGCCAATCATGATGCGGTCGCAGATAGGGCGTATGGACCAGGACGTACAGAGCTTCCCCGCCGGGAGGAGCAACTTCCGGCTCCGTCCCTGCCGGAGCACAAACGTAGCAGGTCGGGTCCTCGGCAGGTTCGCCTTGGCGGTAGATGGCGTCGAACTCTTCCTCCGGGCTGCGGGAAAAAACGAAGTTATGATGCAGCAGATGATCGTACCGTTTCCGCAGTCCTAGAAACAGCACCACGCCGGAGCAAGCAGGTTCAAAGCGCCTTTGTCGCTCGAAAGCCAGATCTGCCTGACCGCCAAGGAGTTCCCGATGCGTGCGAACGGCATCCATGTTGGACACCACGGCGGCAACTTCCACGCGTTCTCCGTCGTGAGTCTGAACAGCGGTTACCCGATTGTCAGGGTTCGTGAGAATGCGACTGATCCCCGTTTCCGTTCGGATCTCGACCCCCAGCTGCCGGGCTAGTCGTTCCAACGCATCAGGCACCGCGCGGGTGCCGCCCCGTGGATACCAGACCCCCTCGCTGGTCTGCATGTGGGCGATACCGCAAAGCACGGCGGGAGATTGCTCAGGATTGGACCCGACGTACTGGGTGAAGTGGTCGAGCATCTGGGCCACCCGGGAATCCCCGACATGGCGACGGATGCTTTGCGCCACTGTTTGCCCCATGCGAAGGTCGAGTACGTCGCGGAGAGTGCTTAATCGAAACGTCGTCCGAGCGTCAAAGACGTCACCGAGTCCACCGACTGGTCTCCAGAAAAAATAGCGATCGGAAATGGCATGCAGACGCCGGGACCATTCAAGGAACCGCCGATAGCCGACATCGCTGCTGGTGGTCGGAGAGTATTGTCGCAATCGTGCGGCCATGCGATCCACGTCCGCTTCCAGATCCAGCACCGAGCCGTCGGTAAAGAAACAGCGCCATTGTGGATCCAGGCAGATCAGATCCAGTTCACGATGCATCTCCTTGCCGGCTTCCGCAAAGATGCGAGCCAGAACGGATGGCAAGGTCAGGATTGTCGGCCCCATGTCAAAGCGGAAACCGTCGGCTCGCAGAACGGCAGCCTTGCCTCCTAGCCAAGAATTGCTTTCAAAAAGCACAACCCGGTGGCCCCGCCCCGCCAGAACACAAGCTGCGGCCAGTCCTCCCAGCCCCCCGCCGATAATGCCAATCGGTTTAGTCATCTTTGTTTTCCTATGCCTTTCCAGCGTACCATCTGGGCTAACATCCTGTCCAAGCGATCTCCGGGGTGGTAGATGTTGCAGTTGTGACTGCTGCTGGACCGTCCGACGCAGCCAGACCCAGGTCCTGAAGCAAAAGTCGGGCGGAAATTTTGGCAGACTCGAAGATGACCGGCAGACCCGAGCCGGGATGCGTCCCTCCGCCGACCAGATAGACGCCTTCGAGATCCTCGAACCGATTCCTTGGCCGCAGGTGCAACATCTGGCTCAGAGTATGAGCCAGGTTGAAAGTCGCTCCCCGAAAAACGTGATGATCGCGTTCCCAATCGGCTGGCGTGACGACTCGCTCGAAACGGATGCGCTCTTCGACATTCTCCAACCCGACTTTGCGAAGCTGTCGCAGGACCAGATTGCGGAAAGGTTGTCGCTGCTTGGACCAGTCCACGTTGGGATGGCGATGTGTCACCGGCACCAAAACGTAAAGCGCGCTCATCCCGCGAGGTGCCAGCGTCGGATCAGTAACGCAAGGGTTTTGCACATAAAAGGACGGATCCAGGCTGAGCCGATGATCCACCTCAATGTCTCGCAAGTTCTGTTTGTAATCGGCGGAAAGGTAGATCGTGTGGTGGGCCAGATTGTCGCACTTGCCTTCCAGCCCCAGGTAGAGCATGAATGTCGAGCAGGAGTAGCGTTTGCGCTCGAGGCGCTCGTTGCTCCAGCGCCTCCGCAGGTGGTTCGGGACGAGGTTCCGCATCGACTGTGCAAAGTCGGCGTTGATGACGAGAGCATCGGTTCGGTAGAAGCTCTTTGCCGTGCGGACGCCGACTGCTTTCCGTCCCCGAAACTCCAGGGACTGCACCTCCTCGGATAAGTGAATCTGAACGCCGAGGTCCTCGGCCACGTCGGCCATCACGCGAGAAACCGTTCCGCACCCTCCGATCGGATGGTACACTCCGTGGCCATATTCCAGGTAGGCGAGGATCGAGAAAAGGCTGGGACACTGGAAAGGCGACATGCCCAGGTACTTCGACTGGAAGGAGAAGGCGAGGCGGATGCGTTCGTCACTGAAGTAGCGTTGCAGTTCTTGATCGAGAGAGAGCCAGGGCCGCAATTGCGGTAAAAGGCGGAGAATTCGCCACGAAAAAACATCTTTCCAACTCAGGAAGGACGATTCCAGGCATGGACGAAAGCGTTGGAGTTTGTCGGCATTGTCCGCCAGGAACCGGCGAAAGTGGGCGGCGTCACGCGGGTTGAGCCGGGCAATCTCCTGTACCATGCGGTCCACGTCCGGCGTCGCCTGCAATTCGCCCCCGGCCCCAAAGACGAGCCGATATTGCGGGTCGAGCCGGATCAGCTCCACCTCCTTGCGAAGGTCACGGCCGACGCTGCGAAAGATTCCTTCCAGTACTTCAGGGTACAGGAAGAACGTCGGGCCAAGATCGAATTGGAATCCGTTGGCGGTGAAGGTCGAGGTCCGGCCGCCAACGTAGGGCTGCCGTTCCAGAATCCGCACCCGAAGGCCGGCTCTGGCCAACAGCAGCGCACTGGCCAAGCCGCCGGGCCCCGCTCCGATAATGATCACATCCTTCGCCACGAGGGACGACCTCCCCAGGTAAGCACAGATAAGTTCGTCGAATCGCCTGCATCTATAGACCAGCACACCGCATTTTCCACTTGCGGAAGCGGAATTGCGCAGACATGGTAAAATCCGGAGCGAACGGCCTGAAATGTCCCGCGGCAAGGGCCAGCTACGAACTGAAAATCAAGGAAGGACTAGTCGCCGCCGCGGACCCGCTGGATGGACTGCGGGGAGCCGGCAGGAGGAGATGGCGGATTAACCCGAGCCAGATTCACGGCCTGGTAGTTATTGGGTCGAGCAAAGGTCTGCGGCGTAGGCACGAGGCTGTTGACCCGTGCGCCATCGAGCTTGAATTGCATCTCCAGGCGCTGGCTCGGGCAACGAAGCGTGATCTTGCGGGGAATGGTGTAACCGGCCGCGTTCTGGTACTCCGTCACGTCGGCCGACCAGATTTCCGCACCGTCCATGCTTCGCAGTTGGTGGCCGATGATGCGCCCGCCGTTGGGACCGGACAATGCCACGGTGGTGATCCGCTGGAGCTTTTGTCCTTGGGGGCCGGTGGTTTCGCTGACCAACTCCAGTCGCTGGTTGGCAATTCGCACTTGATATTGATCTGCGGGATCCAACTCCTGAATGCACAGGGCTTCCGCCACCCAGTCGGGGTGAATGGGCAAGGCCAGACCGCGGGCCTGGGGCAATTCCTCGTGGGCACAGTAGTATTGCAACTTGTCGCCCTCGTTGAACCAGAACCAGAATTCGCGGTCGTTGGAACCGACGTCGGCGTAAGTCGTATTCAACGCGGAAGCCATGAGCCGGAAGTTTCTTGGTTTCTGGTAAGCCATCATGCCGTTGACGCCGAAGGTCTGCACTCCTTGCTTGGCCTGAATGCTGACACGGTCGAACTCCAGGGACTGGATGCCCTGACACTGTTGATTGAGATGAGCAACGACTTGTTCGGCCCGAGGCACGGCGGCTGGAGCAGGCATCCGGCCGTTGCCAGGGCGGGCGAAGGGTCCCGAAGCGCAGCCGAGGCCGACTGTCAGCACCAGCATCACCGCCAAGCCTCTCCGAGCCATAGATCGCCTCTTCTTTCCCAGCGGTTTCGGGACCTCACAGGATACCGAGCAGCTTTTCCACCTCGTGCTCCACGTCCAGCAGCTCCGCTTCCGAGAGCTGCGGATTGACGAGCCGGTGACACGTCCGAGACCGTGGATCACGGAGGATCAGAATTTCCTGACCGTGCTCGACCTCAGCATCTTCGAACTTGAGCCGCTTGCGACGCATCAGAAAAAGGGCAATGATGTAGCGAAAGCAGACTTTCTGAGGATCGAGATCGTCGGCCAGGCGCTCGAAGCAAGTGAACAGCACCTCGTCATCCACCAGGGGTCGGCGGGATTGCTCTCTCGGCGGCACCCGGCTGAGCCAGAAGCTGAAGGCATCAGGAGGGGGACCTTGCCAGGCTTCCTGGCTCAAGTCTTCCCGGACCCATTTGCCGTCCCGATCGTACAACACGCTGTAGAAACGTTCGCCTGGCTTCAAATCCCGACCGGTGCGGGCACAGCGGAGACTGCTATTCTGAATCTGGTATCCGATCATCGGGGCATCCCGCGAGCCGAGTCAGCCGTGTCCGTCATGATAGTATTCGGCAATGGACAGGGGATTCAAGCTGCCGCCTTGTGACTTGTCAAAAGCATTGTGTCGAATCTGCCGACCGTAACGGTTCCGCAGTCCTGACAAAGGTAGCAAGACAGGTCAAGGGCCGCTGACGCGAACGGTCGGCAGGCTCTTGCGGAGGATTTCCGACAAAGCCGGCGGGATTTCCGGACCCCATCCGGTGAAGGCGGCTCGAACGACGCCTTCACAATCGACAACGACAAAGCGTGGCGTGGCCTCGACTTCATAGGAGTTCTTAAGCGACTTGCCGGGGCAGATGGGGAAACGGACCTGCATCCGCTCCGCCGTTTCCGCTATTTTCGAGGGGTCGTCGGTCATGGCGAAACCGAGGACCACGAGTTCCTTGTCTCCGTGGCGGTCAGCCAAATCCTGAATGAACCGCAGAAAAAGCCGACATGATTCCGCACCGGGCATGAAGAAGACCAGCAGGACCGCACGCCCCTGACACTTGCGCAAGGAGATCGCTTCCTGACTCTTGAGGTCATGCACGAGGAACTCGGGAGCCGCCTTGCCGATGGCGAATCGGCTTGTCGGCTGTGCAGGGACGGCGACAGGCGGAAGTCGGTTCTCGCTGGCTTCCAAGGCGAAGCGCTTGGCTCGCTCCAAGGCTTCTCGGTAGGGAGTCGCTGGGTGTTTTTCCGCGAATTGCTCGATGCGAGAAGCCAGTTGTTTCAAGGCGGCGCTGTTCTGTCCGGCACGGGGAAGCAGGCTGCGGATACCATCCTCGAACTGGCGAATCGCCAGGATTTCCTTGCGGCGGTCTTCGAGGAACTGGCCTTCATATCGAAGACTGCTTTCGAGGTCGAGTTGCGTCGTCAATCGATAGGTCGGATCCCGATGGGCCGGCTCGCGCTGTTCCACGGTGCGGACGATCCGCTGAGCGACGCCGAGTCGGGGTGTCATCCAGATCGTTTCAGTCCTTCGCCAGGCCGATTTGTCTGCTCGGGGGTTGGTCCATTCCGGCGACTGCTGCTCCAGAAGGAGCTTCACGCAACTGAGATTGCCCAAGGATTCGGGACCAAGGACCTTGATCGTAATGGGCGGTTGATGGGGATGCTCGATGGTCCAGCTCTGGCCGATGGTCACCGCGACCCGGGGAACTTGGAGGAAGAAACCTGCTTCCAAGGTGCAAGGCCCCGTGGGATCGAACCAACCAGGCGAAGCTGCCGACCAGACGATACGTCCCGTGCCTTCGACTTCGACGATCTCAAGCCGAACAGAACCCGGCCCGCCATCCTCGGTCCGATCCGCTTCCGTCGGCTGCTGCTGAGCAATGCGGGTCTGAATGGCTACCTCGAAACCGTCTGCCTTGGAATCGAGCACGAGGGAGCGGACATCTACCCGATAGCTTTTGCTGAAGTGGACCCCGCGGCCAAGGTTGACCTCCGCAGCCGTCCCACGATAAACGAGTTCCTGTCCACGCACCAGCCGCGGCGTCAGAGTCCATTCTGAACGCTCGCCGGACTGAGTGGCTGCGGCCAGACTGCCCACCAGGATCAGTGTCGTCAGCATGGCACCTGGGACCGGTTCGAGAAAAGGACTAATGCGGCCACGCGCCCTCCGTGTTCGCGGCCAAAGCGGGCGGCATTATAGCAGCGGCGCTATTCTCCACAACCGCACTTTCTCCCTGCTGCGAATGACAATGCCCCAGTTTGCCAGGCCTATCCAAGCTGTCGAGTGGCGGTCCGGACAGCGATTCCTTATCATGCCTGCCGACGAGACTCAGCTTCTCCCCTGAAGAGAACTTGGACGGGCAGCATGGTAAAGTTGGTTTTGATCCTGTTCGTTTATCCGGCCTTGGCGGCTGTGCTTTTCGGGATCAGCCGGTTCATTCAGGCCTCGTTCTACGAAACCGTCGCCAAGGGGTTATGGTGGCGGGCTTTGGTCGCTGCCGCCATCGTTTGGTTGGTCGGGCTGATATGGCCTAGCCTAATCAATCTCGCTGGAGGCGCTCGCTGGCCAATCAACTTCGACGACGTTGTCTTCCTCCGCGCTGCCGATACGCCGTCCGTTACTTTCCGCGAGCTTCGCGTTCCCGACGAGGAAACGGGCCGTGAAATCAGCTACCGCCGGGCCGTAGTCGGCGGCACCGTGCAGTTCCGTGATGAGCAGAATCGGCCAATACCCCAGACACCCCCAGTCGTCATCGCGGTTCCCGAGGAGGGCGAAGCTACTCGTTGGGAAGTGGTAAGGGACAAAGATGGCTACATCGACCGCAGCCAGGGAACGGCTTTCTATCAGAATGCAGAGGGACGGCGCATCCCTGAAAGTGCGTTTTTCACGGGCATTGAAGCGACCAGCGGGTATGGGCAGTTTTTCTTGACCCTGTTCGGCGATTTGGTTTTGTTCGCTGCGTGGTTTCTGACTTTGTGGCTGGTTCTACAGTTCCAGTGGCCTCATGCCTTGTTGATCGCCCTGCCAAGTTTCTTCATCTGGGCACTGGCGATGAATTTTGTGGTCTGACTACGAATCGGCCGGGGTTGAACAGGTCGGCGGGATCGAGTTTCGCCTTGATCTCGCTCATCAGCATCCATGCTTCGTGGGGGTCTCCCCAGACGTTGAGTCGGGCCTTGAGATCCGGGGGGCAGCGCATCAGGACCAAGCTGCCACCGACTAGTCGGGCTTCCCTTCGTAGGCGACTAAGGACGTCGGCAGCCGATTCGGTATCCTGGATGCGTCCCAGGACGATTCCGTTGCCAGCGTGGGCCAGAATCTCGGCGTCGGGCAGCAACTCAGCGGCCAACTGACAATAGGCCGCGGTTCGGCTCGGCAACACTGACGCCTGGAAGACAATTGGGCTTTCTCCACGCAACGGCCAATCGCTCAGGGCTGTCCAGACCGCGTCTGTTTCGCCACTCCGCCAGCATCGAACAGTGGTCAAATCAACCTCGGTCAATTCCTTCTGCACCTGGTGCTCTTGCCATGCGACGGCAGCGCGGTTGTCTTCATAGCCTACGCACAAAAGCCATTCCGAGCCGACGAAGCCCAAGCCCAGGGCTGACCTTGGCGAAAGCACTTCGACAGCACAGGGTCGAGTACGGGAAGCGTGAATCCGGTCCAAGGCCGCGGCCAGCTTGGCCCCCGGAACGGGTGCCGCGATCAGCGAGGATGCTTCTGGCACAGGACGAACTTTGAGCGTCGCCTGGACGATGATTCCCAGGGTACCGAGCGAGCCGACGAACAGCTTGCACAGGTCGTATCCGGCAACGTTCTTGACCACGCGGCCTCCTGCCTTGACGACTTCGCCGCGGTCGTTGACAACGCTGATGCCGATGACGTAGTCGCGGAAGGTGCCGAAGCCGAAGCGACGCGGCCCATTGACGTTGGCGGCCATCGCTCCGCCCAGCGTACTTCGCTGGGAGAAGGGGACGTCCACTGGAAGCCGTTGCCTTTCTGCTGCCAACGTCGCTTGCAGTTTTTCGATACTGATCCCGGCTTGCACCGTGATGGTCATATCGCGGGCGGGGTAGTCCACGATCTGATTGAGGGACGTCAGGTCCACGATGACTCCCGGCTTGATAGGCGGCCAGCCCAGGGCCAACTGCGTGCCGCCGCCCACGGGATAGATCGCTTCCTTCTTCGCTGCCGCCTGTCGGACGATTTCCTGCACCTCGACGATGTCCGCAGGGCAAACCACGGGCAGAGGACCAAAACCGTCAACCGACGATGTCCGAATTGTCTTCCACGTCATGCGGAGCATTGTACCGACATGGGCTGGGTCGGACCCACACGCCTCATCGTCCGCCGATTGCAATTGCAACAACGCTGTGCCAGACTGAGATAGGTTATGATCGCTTCATCCGTTTTTGCCCGAGGACTATCCGTCATGATCTGTATTTCCATTGCACAGGAGTCGAGGCGATTCGCTTTGGTGGACATGCTCAACGCCGCCAAGCAATGCGACCTGATCGAACTGCGTCTAGACCGCTTCGAGAAGAATGCCGACATCGGCGAACTGCTCCAGCACAAGACCCGGCCCGTCATCATGAGCTGCCGGCGGCCCAAGGATGGCGGCGAATGGGACGGCAGCGAAGAGGAGCGGCTTGCTCTGCTGCGACAGTGCATCGTCTCGAAGGCCGATTACGTCGAAATCGAAGTGGATGTCGCCGGCCAGATTCGACCTTTCCCTCCGGCCAAACGAGTCATCTCCTACACCAACCTTCAGGAGACGCCCAAAAACCTGCCGGAAATTTACCAGGAATGCTGCTCCAAGAACGCCGACGTGGTCAAACTCACGACCCTGGCACGGACCCCCGAGGAAGCATGGCCTTTGGTGCAGGTTCTCGGCAAGGCATCGGTGCCGACGGTCATCGTCGGTCTCGGCAAGCCGGGGGTGATGCTGACCATCCTGGGCAAGAAACTGGGCGCACCGTGGACCTACGCCGCTCTGGAGCGGGGCATGGAGACCTACCCTGCTCAGCCGACAGTGCATGACCTTAATCATGTCTATCATTACCCCGCCATCGACAAGAGCACGCGGTTTATTGGCGTCACGGGATTTACGGAGTTGGAATACGCGACGATCGGCGTCCTGAACGGGGCCTTCGCCGATCTCCAAATTAATGCTCGTTGCCTCCCACTGGCCATCGGCAACATTCCGCTGTTCCGCAAGGTCATCGAAGCGACCCGGTTAGCCGGCGTCGTCGTCGATCCCGAACATCGGCACGACATTCTGGAAATCGCCACCGAGAAGGAAAAAATCGTCGAGCAGTGTCAAGCGGCCGATCTGCTTGTTCGCAAGCAGGAACAATGGGAAGCGTACAACACGGTCGGACGAGCGGCCCTGAACGCCTTAGAGTCCACACTCCGCAGCCGCGGCGCGCCAGAGGACAAACCCCTCAGCGGTCGGATGGTCATGGTTGCCGGGACGAATCCCAACGCCCGTATGATGGCCCATGCGGTTCACCGGCGCGGCGGCATTCCTATCATCGCCGGACGAGATCGCAACGCCGCTCAGGAGATCGCTCAGTCGGTCGGCTGCCGCCACATTCCCTGGGAAGCCCTCTACGCCACCGTTCACGACACGCTCATTGTGTGCAGCGAGGAGAAGCTGCCAGCACGCAAAGGCCAGGCCGATTCCGGCGGATTGCACGTCGGCTATCTGAAGCCAAACATTACCGTCATGGACTTGACTTCCATTGGACTAAAATCGCAGATCGTCCGAGAGGCCGAGGTTCGCGGCTGTCCGGTTGTCTATCCGCGGGACATTCTGCTCGATCAGTTGGAAATGCAGATCAAGCTGTTGGCAGGACAAAGCGTTCCTCGGGAACGCTTAAAGGAATTGTTGGTTAGTATAGTCGGCCCGGATGAGGAGCCGGCCTGAACCTGTCCATCGGATGACTCAGGCAACCTTCCCGGGCTTGGCTCGAGCTGGCCGTTCGATCTTGCGAATCGCTTGATCGATGGCCTTGCGAAGGCCGCGGTCCCGGACCTGCTGGTCGTTGAGCGTCTCCCGCAGGACCAGCACGGCAGCCTTGGCGCCCGGTCCGATTTCGCCAAACGTCTGCACGATGGCGATGCGAAGTTCCGCGGCGTTGACGTTCCGCCGGACTAATCCGGGACGCATCGGCAGGCCCTTGTAGCTTTCGATCAACTCCGGGACGGCAGGAGCAGCGTCAGGGCCGAGCTTTCTTAACGCTCGCACGGCCTGCTGTTTGACGTAGATGTCATTCTCCTTCAACGCAGCGATCAACGGCTCAACAGCGTCCGGTCCCATTTGTCCCAGCGCTTCGGCAGCGGCGTCGCTGATCTCGGTGCTTCCGTGTCGCAGCAACGTGGCCAGCGTCGGAATGGCCTGCTTCGCGTCCGGACCGATGCCGCCAATCGCTTTGGCCGCGAATCGGACCACGAAGGCGTCATTGTCCCGGAGCGCCTTCATCAAGGCGTCGGTGGCCGGCTTGGCATCCGGTCCCAATCGGCTAAGCAGCTCGGCTGCTTGACGCCGCAAGACGACGTCCTTATCTCCCAACTGCTTGATGAGGCGAGGTACGTCGGCCTTGTCCACGGCTTGAAGCGTGGCCGGCAGGCAGATCGCCACGAGTCCTGCTACTGCCACCCAAGCCGGAATCGTACTCGACGACCACTTCGCCATATCTGCACCCACCTTCCCATCTCAAAAAATCGTTCCGCCGGCGGATCGAGGAAACCGAGGGGCCAACTGTTTGAACCCCAAAGATTCCCACAAGTTCCTCAAGCCGCTTCTGATTCGTCCCCTTGCGGAATTTGCCGCTAACCGCTCGGTTCCTTCTCCGGCATCACTACCCAGTCAGCGGGCGTGTAACGATGCGGCTCCAACCACCACGCCCGCACTTCCGGTTCAGGAGTGGCAAGCGAGATGATAATGCTCACGACCGGCTGCCCTACCCAGAGATTCTCGTCCGGGTCGGTGTCGGTTCGGCTGGGGATCGGCGGGGAGGTCGGATGCGAATGATAGACCGCGAGGATTTTCAGGCCCAGCTCCCGGCACCTTTTCTCCGCCGCCAACTGACTTCTTCCTTCAGACTCGAACCGCCTCGGATCCGCCAGGCGATTGATGAGCGGCAGATGCTCGGTGACGACACCCTCGGATGTTCCGGCGAGAAAACCTACGCATTCGTTGGGCAATTCCGCCTGGGCGCGAACAATCATCGCCTCGTAGATAGCGGACGGAATCTGCAATCGAAAGTGCATGATTGGAAGCCTTGTACGCTCTCTCGCATCGGGCATACATTATGAGTTTACGGCGCGCCGGATGGGCGGAACGTGACACGACGACAACAAGGAGCGAGATCGGCAAGCATGGCAGATTCGGTGATTCTGGCTTACAGCGGCGGCTTGGACACTTCGGTGATGGTGCCATGGATCAAGGAGAAGTACGGTGTGGACGTCATCACCTTCACCTGTGACCTTGGCCAGGGCGAAGACATTGAACAGATTCGCCAGAAAGCTCTGCGTACCGGCGCGGTGGATGCAGTGGCCGTGGATGCTCGCCAACTGTTCGTGGATTGCTTCGTCTGGCCGGCGCTAATGGCCGGGGCGCTGTATGAGGGCAAGTATCCTCTGGCCACCGCTCTTGGCCGACCGCTGATTGCCAAGTTGATGGTGGACTTGGCACGAGAACGAAACGCCAGGGCGGTCGCCCATGGCTGCACCGGCAAAGGCAACGATCAGGTCCGCTTTGACGTCACCTTCCAGACCCTCGCCCCGGACCTGAAGATCATCGCTCCCGTGCGGGAATGGAAAATGAGCCGACCTGAAGCCCTGGCCTACGCCGCTCGGCACAACATTCCCGTCGAAGTGAAGGCAGAATCGCCGTACAGCATCGACCAGAACCTCTTCGGC